>CAZTZE010000045.1:0-25486 GCA_964618215.1 uncultured Chloroflexus sp. | reverse complement strand
CTGAAAAACGCCGCTTTTTACACACCTTGATCAATCAAGAATGGACAAAGTCCAGATAAGAGCCTATCCGAAAAACGCTCCAGCCGCCGTCCTCGGCGGCGGGGACGCCACCGGGAGCCGGTTATCCGGATAGGCTCTAAGGGAATCCTGATGACTGACTTCCAATCCTTTGGCAAACGTTTGATCGAGAACCTGGAACGCGTCATAGTCGGCAAGCGGCAAACGGTTGAGCTGATCGTCATCGGTTTGCTCTGCCAGGGTCACGTCTTGATCGAAGATGTGCCCGGCGTGGGCAAGACGGTGCTGGCGCGCAGCCTGGCGAAATCCCTGGGCTGCACTTTCAACCGCTTGCAGTTCACGCCGGATATGCTCCCCAGCGATGTGACCGGCGTCTCGATCTATAACCAGGCCAATGGCAAGTTCGAATTCCGCAAAGGCCCGATCTTTGCCCAGATCGTGCTTGTGGACGAAATCAATCGCACCACACCCAAGACACAATCTGCATTGCTGGAGGCGATGGAAGAACGCCAGGCCACGGTAGATGGGACGACACACCTCATGCAGAAACCTTTCATGGTCCTGGCGACGCAGAACCCGATTGAATACGAAGGCACCTTCCCGCTCCCTGAAGCACAACTGGATCGCTTCCTGTTGCGTGTCCGCTTGGGCTATCCCAGCCCGGCGGACGAGATCGAAGTGCTCGAGCGCCAACAACTGCGCCACCCGATCGAAGATCTGGCGCCGGTCATCAAAGTGAGAGAATTGCTGGCGGCAATGGAGGCGATCAAGAAAGTATACGTCTCTAAACCGGTCAAGCGCTATATCGTCGAGTTAGTCAATCGCACTCGCCAGAACAATGATGTCTACCTGGGCGCCAGCCCGCGCGGCAGCCTGGCGCTCTTTCGCACCGGACAGGCCCGCGCCGCGCTGGCTGGCCGCGATTTTGTCCTGCCGGATGACATCAAGGCGCTGGCCGCGCCAGTCTTAGCCCACCGCATCATCCTCAACCCGGCGGCGCGCCTGCGCGAACTCAGCCCGGAGCGCCTGGTGACAGAGATTTTGGAAAACATGTCTGTCCCAGGCGGGGATTACGAGGTACCCTCCCGGTGACACCTGCCAAAGGTATGCGCTGGTTGTTCGTGGCGCTGATCGTGTTTGGGCTGCTGGGTTGGATCGTGGACGGTTCGGTGCTTTATGCGCGTCTGGTTTACGTGGGTGTGATGCTCATCGCCGGGACTTATTTATGGTCATTGATATCCCTGCGCGGCTTGCAGCTCACCCGCCGGGTGCGCACCCTGCGTGCAAGCATGGGCGACCTTTTTGAAGAACGTTTTGAAGTCAGAAACTCGGTGCGGCAAACGTGCGCCTGGTTGGAAATTGACAACCAGTCCCCTTTGCCTTTGGCGGAAGGTTCCCATCTGCTGACCAATATTGGAGGGCGGCAGAAGCGCTCGTTTATAGCCCGCACCTGGCTGACGCGGCGGGGCGCCTTTCCGCTCGGCCCGACCGTGCTTACTTCCGGCGATCCATTTGGATTATTCAGCGTCCAGAAACAGATTCCCGCGGAAGATATGCTGGTCGTTTTACCAATGACGGTGCCCATATCGGCTTTTCCAATTCCTCCTGGTCTGCTGCCCGGTGGGAAGGCTATTCGCCAAAAAACCCTGGACGTGACCCCTCACGCGGCTGGTGTCCGGGAATATGTGCCGGGCGACCCGATGAAGCGCATCCACTGGCCGACCACGGCCCGGCGTCAACGCTTGATGGTAAAGGAATTCGAACAAGACCCGCAGGCTGAGATATGGCTTTTTTTGGACGCCCAGCGCGGCATCCACTCAAAACTGCCTCAACATGAAATTCAGCCCATTGGCGAGTTCTGGTGGTTGAAAAAACGTGTCCAAATCAAACTCCCGGCGGAAAGCTTTGAATATGCTGTCAGCGTCACCGCCTCGTTGGCGCGACACTTTCTCGCCGATCGGCGCGTCGTGGGATTAGCTTGCGCCGGGGCTAAATTTATCGTCGTGCCGGCGGAGCGCGGCGAGCGACAGATTGGAAAAATCCTGGAAACCCTGGCGTTCATCCAGGCTGAAGGCAATCTGCCTCTGCTCGGATTGGTCACCATGCAGGCCAAATTGTTGCCCATGGGAAGCGGCGTGATCTTGGTCACGCCCTCGATCCAAGCAGATATTTTATTGGCGATTGAAAACCTGAAGCGCTGGAATCTTCGTCCGATGGTGGTCATCTTGCAAGCAGAAACATTTGGTGGCAGGCAAGGAGATGCGACCATCGTTGAAGCCTTGCTAAATCGGAATATTCCTGTTTGCCAGATCGGCTGTGGTGACGATCTTGGCCGGGCGTTGGCACAGACCGCCTCCTATTTCCAGAGACCGGTTTTCCCCAATCCGGCTGCCTACGTGGTATAACGAGTAACTCCTCAAAATGACTCAAAATCCTGTTTACCCATTGGATCTCAACTTCCTCGAGCGGAAAGGCACAATTGCCGCCTATCTTGTTCCGTGCGCAGCACCTACTCGGTACTCAGGTGGGGCAGTGCTGGTCGAATCCGGTCCCGGCTCCACACTCGAATCGCTCCAGACTAATCTCAATAACCACGGCCTGACCCTGCGGGATGTCACCCACGTCTTGCTCACCCACATCCACCTCGACCATGCCGGGGCAGCCGGCCATCTGGCCCGGATGGGGGCGCAAATTTGCGTCCACCCGGTCGGCGCGGCGCACATGCTCAACCCGGAAAAATTGCTCAATAGTGCGCAACGGATCTACGGCGAAAAGATGCAATATATGTGGGGCGAGTTCCTGCCCGTTCCGCCGGAGAAACTGACCGAGGTCCAGGATGGTGAAACGATCGCGGCTGGCAACCTGCGTTTTACCGCGCTGCACACGCCCGGTCACGCCGAGCATCACATCGCCTGGTTATTTGAAGATAAGTGCTTTAGCGGGGATGCCGGCGGCGTACGCCTGCCTGGTCCGTTGTATATTCGAATGCCGTTCGTCCCGCCGGAATTGCACCTGGGGAAATGGCGCGCCAGCCTGACCCGGCTGCAAAACGCCGGCTTCAAGCAGATCGTCCCGACCCATTTTGGCATTTTCGACGACGCGGATTCGCACCTGGCCGCTGCCCGGCGCATCATTGACGAGACCGAGCGTTGGCTGGAAGCGGTCATGCCCGCCGACCCACCGATTGAGGAGCTGCGCGCCAGTTTCATGGATTTGCAGAAAGAGCAGGCGCGCTCTTTTGGCTTGAGTGAGGCGATCATCGAATCCTACGAAATCGCCAACCCAACCCGGATGGGCGCGGACGGATTGCAGCGTTACTGGCGGAAAGTGCGCATGGCGGCGTATCCTGCCGCAAGGGCGTGATGTTTTTCACCTGATTGACAAGCCTCTTGGCACTTGACGTTATCGTCAACCGGCTTGATACTAACGTTGATAACAACTTGAAAGCGTTTGGAAACTCAAAGTCCAACCGGAGATAAACGGAGTTTTGGTCAGATAAACGGTAAAGCATGCCTTGAGCGTTCTTTGCGAAAGGGACGGGTTCTTGCGAGCGGAAAAACGTCAAAGTCATCATGTTTATCAGATTATCCCTGTTCATCTCTGTTTATCTCCGGTGAATCCTAATTGCCGAACGCTCTCAATCTAAATTCAGAGATGAGGAATAAATTTTATGAAGCACTTTCTGGATATTTCCGACCATTCGCCGGAAGAATTGCAAGAGCTGCTCGACTTAGCCATCCAACTCAAAAAAGAATACTTTGCCGGCGGCAACCCGCAGCTCTTCAAAGGCAAGTTGCTGGCGATGATTTTCCAAAAGCCCAGCCTGCGCACGCGTGTCTCGTTCGATATGGCCATGCGTCACATGGGCGGCGATGCGCTGTACCTTTCGCCAAATGAAATCGGCCTGGGCAAGCGCGAGGCCATTTCGGATGTCGCCCGCGTCATGTCGGGTTACGTCCAGGCCATGATGGCGCGCGTCTTCGAGCATGCCCACGTGCTCGAACTGGCGAAATGGTCCGCGGTGCCGGTCATCAACGGCTTGAGCGATTTCAGCCATCCCTGCCAGGCCATGGCGGATGCCCAGACAATCCAGGAGAAATTTGGCAAGGCGAGAGGGCTGAAGGTTGCCTTCGTTGGCGATGGCAATAACGTGGCCGTCTCGCTGATGCAAATTTCTGTCAGGCTGGGCTGGAACTTCACGCTTGCCAGCCCGGAGAATTATGACATGCCGGCCGGAGCGATCGAAACGGCGCGGAAAGTCGCCAGAGAAACCGGCTCGCAACTATCCTTCCTGCGCGACCCGCACGAAGCCGTCCGCAAGGCGCAGGTGATTTATACCGACACGTGGACCAGCATGGGCCAGGAAGAAGAGACCGCCATCCGCGAGAAAGTTTTCCCGCCCTTTCAGGTCAATTCGAAACTGGTCGGCGAAGCGGATAAAGATGTGATCGTGATGCACTGCCTGCCGGCGCACCGCAACCACGAACTGACCGACGAAGTGGCGGATGGCCCGCATTCGGTCATCTTTCCTCAGGCGCATAACCGCCTGCACGCACAAAAAGCAATCCTGGCGCGGCTGTTTGGCGTGGCATAATTGTAGAGATCATGAAAACTCAAGATTACATCGAACTCGAAGAACGCTACGGCGCGCATAATTACCACCCGCTGGATGTCGTCCTTGAACGCGGCGAAGGCGTCTGGGTCTACGACGTGGACGGCAAAAAATATCTGGACTGCCTGAGCGCCTATTCGGCGGTCAACCAGGGTCACGTTCACCCGAAGATTATTGCCGCGCTACAGGAACAAGCCCGGAAAATCACCCTGACCTCGCGCGCTTTCCGCAACGACCAGTTGCCGCTGCTTTATAAGGAACTCTCCGACCTGACCGGCTACGAAATGTCCCTGGCGATGAATTCCGGCGCGGAAGCCGTCGAGACGGCGCTCAAACTGGCGCGCAAATGGGCTTATCAGGTCAAGGGTGTGCCGCGGCATCAGGCCGAAATCATCACCTGCGCCGGAAATTTCCACGGACGAACGATCACGACCATTTCTTTCTCGACCGAGCCGCTCTACCGCGAGGACTTCGGCCCGTTCACGCCCGGCTTCGTCACTGTCCCGTACGGGGAGGCGGGAGCGATTGCCACGGCGATTACACCCAACACTGCGGCGGTCATGCTCGAACCCATCCAGGGCGAAGGCGGCGTAATTATCCCGCCCTGCGGTTATTTGACGAAAGTGGCCGAGGTTTGCAGGGATAACAAAATCCTGTTTATCGCGGATGAAATCCAGACCGGCCTGGGACGCACCGGCAAACTGTTTGCCTGCCAGCACGAGAATGTGCGTCCGGATATCACCGTGATCGGCAAGGCGCTGTCCGGCGGCGTGTACCCGGTCTCGGCCATTCTGGCGGATGCAGAACTCCTCGGCCTGTTCACGCCCGGCGAGCATGGCTCCACCTTTGGCGGCAACCCGCTGGCGGCGGCGATTGCGCGGGCGGCCATTAAAGTACTCACGGATGAAAAACTCTCCGAGCGCGCGGCTGAGATGGGCGGGTATTTCGTCGAGCAATTGACCGAAATCCCCAGCCGCCACGTCAAAGAAGTGCGCGGGCGCGGCCTGCTCATCGGCGTGGAGTTAAAGAAGGAGTCCGGCGGAGCGCGGCGTTTCTGCGAGGCGTTGTTAGGTAAAGGCATCCTCGCCAAGGAAACGCACGAGCACGTCATCCGTTTCGCGCCGCCGCTGGTGATTGATAAAGAGACGATTGATTGGGCTTTGCCGCGCATCCGTGAAGTGCTGAATATAAAGTGAAACGTAAAACGTAAAACGTAAAACTCATCACTCGTCACTTAGCGCACATGATGCGTGGAAAGGAATTCGCTATGAACATTGGCATTCCAAAAGAACGAAGGCCATTTGAATTCCGGGTTGGTCTAACGCCCGCCGGTGTGGAGGCTTTGACCAGGCTCGGACATCATTGCTATGTTGAACACGAGGCCGGACTCGGCGCAGGTTTCAATGACCTGGACTACGAACAAGCCGGTGCTAGGGTTGTTTATTCGCCTGACGAAGCCTTCGGTCGCGCTGACCTCGTCCTCAAAGTGGCGCGCCCTTTGTACGAAGAGCTGCAGTGGCTGCGTCCCGGCGTGAGCATTGCCGGTTTGTTGCACCTTGCCTCGGCGCGGCACGAGAAAATTGAGCTGCTCAAGGAAAAGGAGATAACGGCCATCGCTTATGAGCAGATTCGCCTGCCGGATGGCTCGGTACCGGTGCGGGCGCCGTTGAGCATGATCGGCGGTCATCTGGCGGCTCAAATCGGGGCGCGCTTGCTGCAAAATAACTCCGGCGGCAAAGGCATTCTGCTGGGAGGATTGCCCGGCATCCCGCCGGCTGAAGTGGCGGTGATCGGTGTCGGGCTGGCCGGGACATGCGCGGTGCAGTCTTTTGTGGGCATGCGCGCGCATGTGAATGCGCTGGACACCAACTTCTCCGCCCTGCAAAAGATCTATGAGCGTTTTCCCGGAGTGGTGACGATGGTCTCGAATCCTCGCAACATCGCGCGGGTATGTACATTCGCGGATATTGTCGTGACGGCAATCCTGGTCCCCGGCCAGCGGCCGCCGATCATCGTCACGCGCGAAATGGTGCGTTCGATGAAGGAGCGCTCAATAATAATGGATATCGATATTGACGAAGGTGGATGTGTAGAGACCTCCCGCCCGACCAATCACGAAAACCCTCATTATGTCGAAGAAGGCGTCATCCATTACTGTGTCCCCAATATTCCCAGCGTGGTTGCACGGACATCCACATATGCCCTTACCAATGCAGCCTTCCCATATATCCTGGAAATCGCCAACAAAGGTTTGGAGCGCGCCAGGGAGGAAAATTCAGCCATCTCCGACGGCACGGTGATTTACCACGGCGAACTTTGCTCGATCACCCGCTTCAAACCTGAGGCATAAGGAAGCGACAATGGACTGGCAAAAACTCTACCAATCACGTGTCGTCAGCTCTGAAGAAGCGGTCAAAGCCATTCAATCAGGCAACCGCATTTTCATGACCGGTAATGTTTCGGTGCCGCAGACCGTACTGGCTGCGCTGGTGAACCATGCGCCCAATCTGAAGGATGTGGAAATCGTGCAGGCGCTCACCATCGGCCCGGCGGATTATGTCGGCCCGGCCATGGAAGGCCACTTACGGGTCAACACCATATTCATCAGCGCCAATATCCGCAAAGCCGTCAACGAAGGCCGCGCCGATTTTACGCCGGTGATGCTTTCGGAATTTCCACTGCTCTTCAAGCGCGGCATATTGCCGCTGGATGTCGCCCTGATTCACGTCTCCCCACCGGATGAGCATGGTTTTTGCAGCCTGGGCGTGGAAGTCGGCCTGACCAAAACGCCTGCCGAGTCGGCCAGGATCATAATTGCCGAGGTCAACGAACAGATGCCGCGCACGCTGGGTGATTCGTTCATCCACGTCAGCCGCCTGAATTACATCGTGCCGGTCAACTACCCGATTGCCGAACTCCCGATGGGCGGCGAGTCTCCATCCGAAATTGTGGAGGCAATTGCTGAGCACATTGCCGAACTTATTCCCGACGGCGCTACCATGCAGATGGGCATCGGTGAAATCCCCGACGCGGTTTTGAAATACCTGCGCCATAAAAAGGACCTTGGCGTCCACTCCGAGCTATTCTCGGATGGCGTCATCGAGCTGGTGGATGCTGGCGTGCTGACCAACGCCCGCAAAACCCTGCACCCGGGGAAGATCGTCGCCGGTTTCATGCTCGGTACGCACAAATTGTACAAATGGGCGGATGACAATCCGCTTGTCGAGCTGCATCGCACGGAATACGTCAACGACCCCTTTGTGATTGCTCAAAATGAACGCATGGTTGCCATCAATTCAGCCATCGAAGTGGATCTGACCGGCCAGGTCTGCGCGGACAGCATCGGCGCGAAACTTTACAGCGGCGCTGGCGGTCAATTGGACTTCATCTATGGCGCTTCCCGCTCGAAGGAGGGTGTGCCGATCATTGCCCTGCCCAGCGAAGCCACCTTGCGGGATGGGACGCGCATCAGCCGCATCGCGGCGATGCTCAAGCAGGGCGCCGGCGTGGTCACCAGCCGCAACCACGTCCGCTATGTCGTCACCGAATACGGCGTGGCCGACCTGTACGGCAAAACCATCCGCCAGCGGGCGAGGCAGTTGATCAATATCACCCATCCCGATTTCCGGGCGGATTTGGAGAAACAGGCGAAGGAACTTTGCTATCTCTAGTCCTAAATTCGTAAGTCGTAAAGTCGAAGGTCGAAAGTCATCCCCTCGACCTTTGACCTTTGACATCCGACCTTCAACCGACACATGGAACGCAAAGCCAAAATTATCGCCACGATCGGGCCTGCCAGCCAGGATGAATCAGTCATCGAACGCCTGATCCTTTCTGGAATGAATGTGGCGCGGCTGAACTTCTCGCATGGTACCCAGGCCGAACACGCCGCGCGGACCTCGAGCCTGCGCCGCGTTTCCGAACGTTTATCGGCGCCTTTGGCGATTCTGCAAGACCTGCAAGGCCCGAAGATCCGCGTCGGCGCGCTGGCTGCCCCGCTCAACTTGAAGGCCGGTCAGACGGTAGTGCTTTACCCGCAAGAAGACGTTTTACATTTTTCGCAGCACGCGCCGCGAGCCTCCATTCCGGTTGATTTCCCCGAATTGTTCCGGCACGTAGAATCTGGCGATCGTATCCTGCTGGATGATGGCCGCCTCGAATTGACCGCCCTGGAAGCCGACGGCAAAATAATCGTGGCCGAGGTCAAAACCGGCGGCGAATTGTTATCCCATAAAGGCATCAACCTGCCCGGCGTCCGGCTGGATATACCAAGTTTTACCGAAAAAGACGCCGACGACCTGTCTTTTGGTCTCTCGTTGGGCGTGGAGGCTGTGGCCGTCTCTTTTGTACGCAGTGCACAGGATGTTGGTCGTGTACGGCAAGCCATTGATAAACTGGCGCCCCATAACCTCCCCTTCCTGGTGGCGAAACTAGAGCGTCCCGAAGCGTTGGAGGACTTGGAAAAAATCCTGGAGCTCGCAGATGGCGTCATGGTGGCGCGGGGTGACTTGGGTGTTGAAATGGCACCCGAGGAGGTACCCATAGCCCAAAAACGAATCATCCAGGCCGCGAATCGCGCGGGTAAATTGGTGATCACAGCCACGCAGATGCTCGAATCGATGATCCATAATCCCCTCCCAACGCGGGCAGAGGCCTCGGATGTTGCCAATGCCATCTTCGATGGCAGCGATGCGGTCATGCTCTCCGCGGAGACCGCGGTGGGGGAGTATCCGCTTGAGAGCGTCGCCATCATGGATCGCATCGTCCGCCAGGCGGAAGCGGGTATCAATGAGTGGGGGCATGTCCAGCGTATGGAGGTCTCCCTGAATGAGGATGCCGCAGCCATCGCCAATGCAGCTCGAGAGTTGGCTCATGACCGGGATGTGGCCGCGATTGCCGTCTTCACCCGCAGCGGGCGGACGGCGGCCTTAATGGCCAAGGCGCGTCCCTGTGTGCCAATTCTGGCTTTTACACCCGAAATGCACACTTACCGGCGGCTGGCGATGTTCTGGGGCGTGATTCCCCAGATTGTCCCGTTTGCGGATACGCTGGAAGAGATGCTTGCGCACGTTGAAACTGCCTTGCGAGTCTCAGGCAGCATCCAGCCTGGTCAGCAGGTTGTGCTCATCTCCGGATTCCCGGTCGGCGCGATGCGCCCGCCGAATATGGCGCTGCTGCATACGCTGGGATAAAAACAACTTCATCCTCCCGCAGGCTCTAAAGCCTGCGGGAGGATTGAAAAACAACTTCCGAGCGAAATGCGGAAATTACAGGAGATTTTACTGTCCATTCGCTGAAATTTTTGGCTAAATCATGAATTTCCACATCACATCACCATATATGCCGACTTTTTCCTGAACAACCTGTATTTGGTGGGTCGCTATTTGGTCTAACCCAAGGAACTGCCCAATCTGCAAATCGTTCCAGATAAGTTTTCCGCTTTTGCCGTGAAACTGGCGAAAATAGCAGTCAAAAGTACGAAATTCGCGAAAGTCATTTTAATTTCAGCGAAAGGTCAGTAATGAGTCGCTTTTCCTTACTTATGCTCTCCAAATCGGTCGTAACAACCCTCGGTTAGGTACTCTTTCTGGTTGATTAATATCTGTTTTTGGATCTTATCGCTGGCGCTGCGGGGAAATTCCTTCACATATTCGATATAACGCGGGACTTTGAACTTGGCGATCCTCTCCAAGCAGTAAGCAACAATCTCCGACGGCGGGATGGTTTCTGATGTTTCTCCCGGCGCGGGCAGGATGTACGCCTTCACCTCTTCACCCCGCATCTCGTCAGGTACCGGGACGACGGCTGCTTCAGCGATCTTGGGGTGGCTCATGAGCACGTGCTCAACCTCGGTGGCGGAGATGTTGTCGCCCATGCGGCGGATCATATCCTTCTTGCGGCCCACGAAGTAGTAGTAGCCGTTCTCGTCCTGCCGGAAAAGGTCGCCGGTGCGGAAGTACTCACCCATGAAGGCCTTGGCGTTTTCTTCGGGCTTCTTGTAATATCCCTTGAAGATGCCTCGCCCTTTGACCAGGAGTTCTCCAACCTGCCCCTGGGGCACATCGTTTTCGTTTTCATCAACTATTCTCAAATCACGAAAATCAGGCGGTTTTCCGACGGATCCAGATCCAACCATGTGTTTATCTTCGAAGGCCATCTGCGTGCCAACTCCTATCTCTGTCATCCCGTATACTTCGCGCGCCACTACATGGAAGTGTTCTTCAAGCTCCTTGTGCAGAGAAGGGGGGAAGGCGCTCAAAAGGGCAAATCTCAAATGATGCTCTCTGTCTTTTTTAAAGTCGGTTAGATAAAGCATTTCTGGCCAAGCCCAGAAGGCGGTTATCGGGTACTTTTTTATGCAACGCGCGAAACTTTCCGGGGTGATTTTATCCACCAGGACAATACTGCAACCCGAGAAGAAAGCCATGAGCAGCTCCCATTGTGGGTCCATGTAATAGAATGGACTCATGGTGAGAAAGACATCCTCTTCTGTCATAGATTGCGCGGCAAATTTTCCCAGGACAAGCCAATATTCATGGGCCGTGATTGCCGCTTTTGGGAAGCCTGTTGTCCCGGAGGTGTATTGCAGGTTCATAACATCATCCAAGGCTGTAGCCGCGCTAGCAAGCTCGGTGGGCATCTTCCCCGCCAATTCCAGGAAAGGTATGCCGACATCCGCTTCTCCATGACCAACCCGGAACACCTTCTCAACCCTGTGGCTCTGGGGTGAACCCTTGCGGAAGATCGGGATGTAATCGCTGTAGATGACGAGGGCGGTGGAATCTGAATCGTTGAGGATGTATTCCAAGTCTTTGACCTGATAGCGGTTATTGATAGGCACCATGACCGCCCCGAGCTTGGCCAGAGCCAGCCAGGTTATGGGAAACTCCGAGCAGTTTGGCAGCATCACGCCGACATGCTGCCCCTGCTGGACTCCTGACTGGCGCAGGGCATTGGCGAATTGGTTGATCTTGGCATTCAACTCTTGAAAGCTGTAGCTCACGCCTTCATGATCAATGGTGAGGAACTTTTTGTCGCCAAAACGAGCAGCGGCTTTCTCTACCAGGGCGCCGATGTTCTTCTCCAGGTCTAAATTCGCCATGTTTGCCTCCTTTTGATTTCCGTGTTAGTCATTCCAATTCGAAGAGCCTTTGTGCATTCTTGTACAGCCATTTCTCTTTCACTTCCTCCTTCAGGGGTAGCGACTTCATCTCCTCGACGATCAGGCCAATGGGCAGGCCCAAATCGCCCGCACCGGAGGCAAAGACGACCTGGTCTTGCAGGAGGGAATTGCCAAACTGCAGAAGCATCTCCCAGCCCGAGCCAGGAGTTGTCAGGTGCTTGGGACGGTTCGAGCTTGTATCTATAAACACGTTTTGATGCCGACGAGCGACCCCAATCATCTCTGGCACCCATGGCCAACCGCCGCAATCCGCCACGATTTTTAACTCCGGGAAAGCCATGGCCACCCCATCCAAATATAGAGGACGGGCAAGGTCCATCGGGAGCTCCGTATTGTAGTTCATGGCAGTATAGATGAACACAGGTATATTCAACTCTGCAGCTTTGGCGTAAAGTGGATAAAAGAGCGCGTCGTTGGCTCTTATCTTCCAGTCGAAGGGGGAGGCGTAAAACGCCACCAGGCCAAGCTCTCGCACCGCTCGCTCCAGTTCTCTGACAGCCTTCATACCATCAAAGGGGTTGATAAGGGCCATCCCCTTGAATCGCTCTGGCCATCGGCGTACGAATTTTGCCGTTTTATCGATATCGTCAGAGTCGACGAGACCCCACTCGATCCCGGCCTGATCAAGCTCCTTGATGAATACCTCAGGCGTGACGGTGAGCATCTCCGCGATGGAAGCGAGCAGCGATGTAAATTCCGCCTCAGTGAGCTCCTTCCGCTTCGCGTCGATCTCCTCAAGAGTCGTCCCCATGGCTGCCGCCCAACGCGGTCCAAAGATGCGCCGGTAATTGGCCATCCCACGCGTGTCCTTATCGAGAAAAACACTTCTTATTTTTTTTTCGATTTCGTCAGTGGATTGCGGCAGCTCGAGCCCCAAATCAATAATCTTTAACACCACGACCTCCTGATGAGAAATTCAATTCCGGTGATGATTTCTATTAAGTGACAGCCTGCGCGCGCGTTGCGCTGAACAATACGTCTTCTATAATGGTCCAATCCCATAACCAATGTACAACCAAAGAAAAACGCTCATCACCCCTATCCAGAAAACGGAGAACAGCCAGTCAGCTTTTGTCATCTTTAGTTCGTGGTGCAGCGTGAAACGACTGGTTCCATAAGCTCTGGATTCCACGGCCCAGGTCGTGTAATCGGCCAGGCGGACGGTCTCGGTCAAGACTGGGATCGTTATCGGGAGAAACTGACGTGCCATTTGGAGAGGGTTGCCTAAGGTCAACTCCCAGCCGCGCAGTCTTTGGGCCGCGATCACGGTGGAAAGCTTTTTGAAAATGTGGGGGAAGAAGCGGTATGCCACCATTACGATAAAGACCAATTTCGGATGCAGGCGCGCCTTGCTTAATAAGTAGACCAAGTCGTTGGGGCGAGTGCTGTAGACAAACACTGCGACCATGAGCACAAGTGTGATGCTGCGCAATGTCTGCCCGGCAGTGTACATTAACCCACCGATAGTGATTGCCATAGGCCCCAGAATAAAACGCTCTCCAGCGATTCTCCAAAGGGTGATGCCCACCAGGTCTGGATAGCGTGTAAAAACGCCCGGGCGGCCCAACCAAAGACTCGTGATGAAGTAACCGACCATTCCCAGGAGAAACACATAACCGAACGGTTTCGACCAGCGCCGCCATGGGATCTGTCCCAAAATAAAGAAAGGCAGACTGATGAGGAACAAGAAGACCAGGGGCAAAGGATCGAAGTAGATCGATAAGATTAGACCCATGGCAATGACCCAGACCGCCTTGGAGGCCGGATGGAGCCTGTGGAGCAGCGTTGCGCGTTGAGTGTATACAAAAAGAGCCATAGTGGTTACATCATACCTGCAATCAGGTCGGCCAGGTTCGCTGGAGTACGCAGGCCGGTAAAATCGCTCCAGCCTAGCAGCATGGGCAGGCGATAAATATCAGGCAGCGATAGCGAGGCTTGTTGTAATACCTGTAATTCTAAAAAAACTTTCGCTGGCGGACCATCAGTCAGGATATTTCCCGCGTTCATCACCACGGCTCGCCGGGCGAATTGCGCCACCAGGTCCATCTCATGGGTGATGAAGATCACCGTCGAGCCGGAATCTGCCAGGCTCTCCAAGACCTGCATGATTTCCAGCGACTCGCGCCGGTCGAGTCCGGTTGTTGGCTCATCAACGACCAGCACCGACGGCTGCATAGAAACAATGGAAGCGATAGCCGTCTTGGTTCTCAATCCACGACTAAGGCTTTTGGGTGGCAAGTCAACGTACGATTGCAGACCAAACCGATCAACGGCCCATTCAAGGCGGCGCTTACGCTCCTCCAGAGGTATTCCCAGGTTCTTCAATCCATACTCGATCTCTCCAGCTACGGTTTCCTGGAAGAGCTGGTCGTCGGGATTCTGAAAAACGTAGTTCACGTGCCGGATCAATTCGCGCAGAGGTGTTTTTCGAACGTCAAGTCCGTCCACTAACACACGCCCTTCTGGGTTGGTTGGGTGAAGGATGCCGACCAGGTGGTAGGCCAGGGTTGACTTGCCGGATCCATTCTGCCCGATGATGGCTGTCGTTTCCCCCTGCTGAAATTGGGCACTTACCGTCTTCAGTGCTCTGACTTCGTCCCCATAGTTGTGTTCGATGTTCTGGACATCTACAATCAGGTCATTGACTCGCCTGGAGACGCCGGCGCCAATCTTCGGAGAGATCGTGGCGCCATCTGCGGAGCGGAGTTTTGGTTGGAGCGCGGCAGCCGCCTCATTAACCGTAAAAGGCAACGGATCTTCCCAACAGCCTCGCTTGTGCAGTTCCCAAAAGACCTCAATCACCGGTGGAAGCTTGGCGCCAACCCGCAGCAAGGTCTCCACATCGCCGAAGACTTCCTGTGGTGTTCCGTCCTTAATGATCCGCCCTCCATCGAAAAGCAGAACCCGGTCGGCAAGTTCAATGACCAGTTCCGGATTCTGTTCGACGACGAGGATCGTGGTGTTTGTTTTAGTCGCCAGGGACTTGAGGATGGAAATGATGCGGGCGCGCCCGATAGGGTCGAGCATCGAAGTGGGTTCATCCAATGCCAGGATGTCAGGCCGCATGGCGAGGATACCCGCCATGGCCAGGCTCTGCTTCTCTCCACCAGAGAGGGTGAAAGGATTGCGGTCTTCGAAGCCGAGCAGCCGCGTGTGTTGGAGCGCCTCGTGGACGCAGACACGGATCTCTTCGCGTTTCAGGCCGAGGTTGGACGGGCCAAAGGCTACGTCGTCCTCGACGGTGAGAGAGACGATCTGGGTGTCGGGGTCTTCGAAGACCAGGCCCACCTGGCGGGATAGTTCTGCGACGCTAACGTTCTTTGTGCTTCTCCCTTTTACCAGCACCTCCCCCTGCAGACGTCCCGGGATGTGATGAGGGATCAGCCCGTTGAGCATCTGCAGGAAGGTGGACTTGCCCGCGCCCGTGGGTCCGGTGAGCACAACAAATTGCCCCGCCGGAATATGGACGCGGATATCCTGCAGCGCCGGCTTGTCCGCCTGCCAGTACGTGAAAGAGACGTCGCGGAATTCGACGGTCAAGATATGTGGCCGTATCTAGGTTTTTTCCGTCGGTGGTTTTGTAGCCTTTCCCCACCGTGTTCGGTTCATCACCTCCACAGCGCCAACGGCAATCAGGGTTATCACCGCCAACACGATCAGCCCGCCGATCAGGTATTGAAAGGCATAAGGCAGCACGACCGCCGCGCCCAGGTAACCGATCGACTCGGCCACGATAAGCACATACCAGACGATGAATATGGTGGTCAGCATGATGGCATAGCGCTGGCTTCGTTTTGAGGCAGCAGGTTCGTCGCGGATCCACTGGAAGTAGATTATGCTGGTGAGCGCCACTACAACGGCATCCGAGCTCATCCATAACGGCATGGTGACCAGAGGGTCCGCGTAGCCTCCGACGATCAGGGTGCTAAGAATATAGCCAATCCATCCACCAAGCAATCCTTCGAGCAGCCCGAAATACATCGCCCCAAACACCGGCGCCACAGTGCGGATGGACCAGCCAAGCACCGGGATCTTGACGAAAGCGAAGACAATGGTAGCCGCCGCGATCAGCGCGATACGCACAACGCGTTGGCTTGAGAAGATTTCGATCTTCTTGCCCTCCTCATACCAGGGCATAAGCCATGTTTTGTGGTCTTTGAAGTAAGCCCACTGCATAATGATCAGGCCTGCGTAAAAGACGTTAAAAACGTAGTCCAGGACGATCCGTCCCGGAGCGCGCGGCACCCCGGAGTTCAACGGAGTGAACAGGCCGATGCTGTAAGCGGCAAGGCTAATGATGGCCAGCGCCAGCCCGACTTGCATTAAACGGGATTCTCGCATCAGGGTTGAAATTTTCTTGAACATTTGGCATCCTCCTTCTTATATTCTCATATTACTGACAGGAACCGTCCGAGTTGGTCATAGGTATCTGCATAGTCAATGTAGTTTGATAGGTCCACCTCCTCTTCTTTGATCATACGCACCAACCGCTCGGTATACCCGATTCTCCAGCTATCTCCCAGACTGGATTGATACGAGGACCGTCTATTGGGATAAGCTTGCCCAATCAATCCCGGTACACCAGGGCCAGGCGCTTAATTACCTTCAAGCCCTGTGCCCCTGCTGCGCTGCGCGATCTCAGCCGCGCTCATCCGCCCATCTTCCATGAGCAGATTGACGATCGCTGAGTCGTGTTTGTCGAAATTCGACATAACATTGGTTTTCTTTCCTATTTGGACAAGGGAGAGACGTTTTTAGTATATAACGGAATAAACGGAGAGTCAAGAAGATATCCAGCAGCAGTTCGGCGTCGAATGCCGGCTGGAGCAGGCGGGCCAGCGTGGTCTTGCCCACCCCGATGACGCCTTCTATGGCAAGGTACATGAGCACTCCGGGAATTGAAAGGGGATCTTTGGGATTTTCCGCCTGCCCTGGGCAGTCCAGGGTGATTCGTACCGAGTAGGCCTTCGGCACGGATTGCACGGATTTCACGGAATCTCACGGACGTGTGCCACGAAGTGGTAAAAAACCTTAGAAAATCCGTGTTTTTTCCGTGTTTGTCCGTGTAATCCGTGTCCAAAAGGCTTTAATCACGGCGATTCCCAATGGGCCTTGAAAGATTGGGTTAAGGATACCATAAAACGCGGCGGCCTGAAGAGGGGCGCGAAAACGGTGATACAATTGCAGTACAAAAAAGGATAATCCAATGACCAAGACTGCTACTCTCACCATCCGCCTGGACCCGCAGTTAAAGCAGGATACCGAGAAAGTGCTGGATGACCTGGGTCTCACCACCACCCAGGCCGTCACCCTGTTCCTGAAGCAGGTCAGCCTGCAGAAGGGACTGCCCTTTTCGGTTGCCATGCCCAACGCTGAGACGCTGAAGGCCATGTCAGACGTGGTCAATCGCCGCAATTTGAAGACCTTCGAGAGCGTGGACGCCCTGTTCGCGGAATTGGAAACGTAATGCGCTTGATCCGCCGCTCGGCCGCGTTAAAGAAGGATTTCAAACGTCTCCAAAAGCGCGGCTCTGACATGAGCCGCCTGCGAAACGTGGTTGCCAGTCTCGCCGCCGGAGAGAAACTGGATGAGCAGGATCACAACCACCCGCTCAAGGGCAAATTTGTAGGCTTTCGGGAATGTCACCTCGCCCCCGACTGGCTGCTGGTCTACCTCCTGACGGAGGACGAACTGACCCTGACCAGAACAGGCACACATGCGGATTTGTTCCGCAGTTAGGGATCGTGCAAATTTCCTGAAAACGCTGGAAGAGATGCTCGCGCACGTTGAAACTGCCTTGCAAGCCTCAGGCAGCCTCCAGCCTGGTCAGCAGGTCGTACTTATCTCCGGATTCCCGGTCGGAGCGATGCGCCCGCCGAATATGGCGCTGCTGCATACGCTGGGATAAAAACAACTTCATCCTCCCGCAGGCTTTAGAGCCTGCGGGAGGATTGAAAATTCTTGCGCCAGATGTAGCGGCGAGATACCATCTCGCCCCACTTTTTGGACAGCCTCATGTTCTGTTTGAGAAAAAGTCGCAATAACCATTAGAATTTCCAGATCGTGGACCCGTAGCCTGACTTGAGATATTTCTCAATCGAAGCGCGCATATCATCCTCGTCCACGAAGAGAAGGGGAATCTGCGAGCGATGACAAGCAAAGCCGTCCTGCCAGGCCTTCAATCCGGACGGGGAAATTTCCAGCGAGAAGGTCTCGGCGTTGGCGGGAATCCAGTCAGCGAGGGTGTGACCGCCGTAGACCAGGTACGGGAGGTCGGCGTAATGCCAGAGCGGGTGACCGGTCCGCTCGGCGGCGCGGCGGGTGAGAACGTGGTCACGGTGCGAACCGATTGCTAGCGGGGCGACCAGTTCACAGGTCCCGGGGAGGTTCTTCAGGATGAAATCGGTAACGGACGGGACGAGATACGATTCGTCCGGTTCCAGCGGCTCGAACTGATCCTCGTTCTCTTTGATGACCGGCTCGCCGGTCGCGGGGTGGCGGCGATAGATGTTATCCGGCACGGTGTAACGGCGGAAAGCTGCCGCGCCCAGCACGGCGCAGCAGGCCGCGTCCTCGAGGCTGCGTTTGGCTGGGACATCCTCGCCGATGCCCCAGAAGCCGTGCAGGAGTTGAGCGTATTCGGTCAGCGGTTTATCGGCGGGCGGGTCGCCAGCGCAGATGGTCCAGATTTCGACCCGCTCGCCGCGCCGGGCCAGTTCCCAGACCAGGCCGCCGGTCGAGAGGACGACATCGTCGAAATGGGCGGAAAGGAAAATCCAGGTTTTCATTTTGCTGATTTCTTTGTCGAGGCGGCTCCTCGCGCAGCACCCTACGGGCATGCCGCCGAGCGACGGGCATGGGAGCCCGTCCCCACAAGTTAGTGGCCTTTGATGCGGGCGTCCAGTTCCTTTTGCGGAACCTTGACGGCGAACACGATCCCGCCTAAGAGGAAGAAAATGGCCGAGATGACGAACAGGTACATAAAGGTGGTTTTGGTCATGGTGATCAGGAGCACGCCGAAGATCAGCGAGACGAGCGCGCCCGAAAGCCCGGTGGACAGGTTGTTGTAGGCCATGTACTGCCCGGCCTCGTCCTGTGGGGCCAGGTCGCTGGCGAGGGCGGGGGCGATGGCCAGCAGCGGACCGGTGGCGGCGGAGCGGATGGCTGCCATGATGAGGAATACCGTGAAGTTGGAGGTCAATCCCATCAGCAGGGTGGTGGCCGCGCTGACGAACATCGCCCACAGGATCAGCGGTCGCCGCCCGATCCTGTCCGAAAGGATACCCGACCCGACTGCCGCCAGCATAGTCACAACCAGGCTGATGCCGCCCATCGTGCGGAAAGCCGCGTCGGGGCTGATGGTTGGGAAATACACTTCGAAGAAATAGCGGGCAAAGAATTGCATACTGTTGACACCCATGAAGGCCAGCAGGAGGGCGAGCACCATCCAGAAGAAAACAGCCACGCGCGTGCGCACACGGAACATATCGCGCACGGCTTTTCCCAGGCTGATGCGGTCGGAGGCGTCGGCCGGTTTGTCCACCCCCCGGATAACCCAGGCATTGACGATGCCAGTCACAGCGAAGATGCCGCCGATCAACCAGAGCGCCTCCAGCGTGCGCCCGTTCTCGTTCAGCATGGTGATCAGCACGATGCCGAGCGCCGAGCCGAGCATGGTGAAAAAACCCTGGATGCCGGAGGCCGTCCCGCGCTGTTGCTCGGGGACCACGTCCACAAGCAGCGGCCACCACGCGCCGTTGCCGACGTTGGTGAAGAACTGCATTCCCAGATAACTGACGATGATGACCGGCAGCGCCAGCGGGAGGATGGTCTTCAAAGCGGGGATCAGGAAGAGTGCCGGCAATCCGATGAGCGGGAGGGCAGCCAGCGCGCCGGTCAGGATGGCGGGCGTCCGTTTTCCCCATCTGCTGGCGGTGTGGTCGCTGAGGATGCCGGCCAGGATGCTGACAATCACGGCCAGCAGTGTCCCGAAGAAGCCGATCAGACCGACAGCCAGTCCCTTGCCTTCGTTCATCACGTTCTCGACCAGGGTGGGCAGCAGGACGCTGTTATAGGCCACCCAGACCAGGTTCGCACCCAGCATGAGGGAAGACATGCCGAACAGGAAGCCGATTGACCTTTTCGCAGTGCCAGTGGCAGTTGTCATGAATGGCTCCTACAGATTTGTGTCGTCGCGAGGAACCGTCCTGAGCGGAGCGTAGCGAAGTCGAAGGATGGTGACGAAGCAATCTCCACCGGAGAAGGATGTGTCACATCGCTCCAGCGGGGGTTGCTTCGTCGCTCCCGTTGGTCGCTCCTCGCAACGACACGATGACTTACAACATCAACTTCTGCAACTTCATCAAGTCTTCCATCGCGCCCTTGACCTGGATCTTGCGCTGCATGTAAGCGGTGGTACCGTTGATCTTCTTGTCCATCACGCCGGCCAGGATGTCGGTGGCCATGGTGACAAGAATATCCGGCTTCTCGACGGCTTCCTGCGTCAGTGTGGCGGACGTGCCGTCCACGGCGCGGACGAGCCAGGTCTCGTTCGTGTCGGTGAACTTGAACTGGAGGGTTTTGGTGAAGCCCTTGAACGCGGCCTGCAAACTTGGATTGGCGAAGCGGTCAACGATCTTTTGCAGATAGGGTTGGATGTCCATCAGTATTCTCCTTTTCTAAATGTCGTTGCGAGCCGCGTTCTTTGCGGCGAAGCAATCCCCTGGCTCGCGAGGGGGTTGCTTCGTCGCCCCTCGGCTGCGCTTTGCTCCGCTCGGGGCTCCTCGCAACGACATTAAAATGGCCTTGCGATGATGTCCACCGGCAGGGTGCTGAGTTTCTCCGGCTCGCCGTCGGTCACGACGAAGGTCTCCTCGTCGCCGATCATCACGGCCTCGTCGCTGAACGAGTACAACTCGATATTGAGCACCATGCCTTTCTGGATGACTGTCGGATCGTCGGCCATCATCCAGTGCTCGTCCACGTGCAGGCCGATGGAGTGACCGACATGCAAGAACATCGGGTCCACGCCAATCTGGGCGTATAACTCGAAGGCATAGGCATGCAGTTCGCCGAAGGTCTTGCCGGGACGCAGCGCCTTGCCCATCTCGGCTACCACCCAGCAGAGTTTCTTGTGCAGTTCCTTCAGCGCCTCCGGGACGGTCCCGGTGTAGACCAGCCGCCGGTTGTCGGAGACGTAGCCCTCGTAGACCGCGCCCAGGTCGAGGGTCACGATCTGGTTCGGTTCGAGCAGTTCGCCCAGGGCGATCTCCGGGTTGGCGGATCCAAACGCGACCGTGACGTGATCCACGCCGTGCGCGCCGTTCTTGTGCATACGGGACTTGGCTTCCTGGATGAGTTCCAGCCGGGACATGCCGGGGCGCAGAACGTCCGCCAGTTCCAGCACGGTCTTGTCAATGATGGCAGTGCTCTGGCGGATGCGCTCGACCTCCGCCGCGGACTTGATCCGTTGCAGGTCGTGGATCAGGTCGTCCACGATGACGATGTTCACCCGCTGGACGTTTTCCTGGATGAGTTTGACGAAGAAATACGGGAAGGTTGAATCGACCCCCAGCGTGTAGCCCGGCTTGAGTTTTTCCTGGACGAAGGCGGTCAGTTCGCCGAGCGCCATCTCCCAGGTGAAAAACGAGCGGACATCTTCCGTGCCGTACTCGATGCCCATGGCTGCCTGCGCCCAGCACAGCAGACTGAGACTGCCATCCTTGCTCGCAAAGGAAAAGAAGGGCAATTGGTTGCGCAGGGCGTAGATGATGGGGTTGCCGCTGCCCGGCAGGCACGGGTAACCGGTGGTGTAAAAGACGTTCTCCGGCGAGGAGAAGAAGACGCCGTCCAGCCCGCGGGCTTGCAGCATCGCAGTCAGGCGGGCGCGGTCGAGGCCGATGGGGAGGAAGGAAGATGACATAGAAATCTCCTTATTGGACGATGCTAACTTTTTGGTAATTCTTTCAAAACACTCTCAACTATCTCTTTGGACTCTTCTCGAATAAAGTAAATTTCTTTAATCCATGGGAAGTCTGGATGATGTTCATATCCAACCACTTGTCGAATAAAATCGTTCTTTGCCATTCCTATTTGACTGGAGATCAGGGAAAGAAAATAGCCTGCCTGTTGAGGACTATCAGCTTTGCCGGATTTTACTAACTCCTCCTTTAACTGTTCCCTGTTCATCTTGCTATTTCGAAGTAGAACAGGGAATAGCACATGCCGCATACGCTGTGCGGACCACAGGCTCTGAGATAGATACTGTTTTAGCTTCTCCCTCAATATTTCTGGAGGATAATTTCCAGGTTCATCTGACATTGCTATTCGAAACTTCTTCTTTTTCTCCACCCTTTGTTGCTCTAATTCTTCAGAGATTATAGCAGTGCGAGTCAGTAACTCGTCGCCGTTACTTGTTTTGATGTATTTGAGCAGGATTGCATTGATGCTGATGCCGTAACTACTAGAGAGCCAATTAACCATTCGCTCTAGGGCACCCTCAATTCCAAATCCGACAAGTATTAAACGCTGCGCATCATTAATGTCAATGTTTTCTAAATCAATATCAGGAAAGCTCTCGGTTAATTGTTCTTCCAAGCTCTTGCCAGTGTGTTTTGTACAGATTTCGCTCAATCTTTCAATGCCCCATTCTGTTACATCAGACGCATAGTCAATTGCTTGAACTAATGCCTCCCGAGGCAATAAACCTCGCTTTAATTCGATGATGACAATATTTCCTTGCTTATCTATGGCAAGTAAGTCTAAGGGTCCCGACTTAGTAGAAACTTGCCGACCTATAATCACAATATCTGGGGCTATGATTGATGGGTTAGATACAATCCATGCTTCTAAATCATTTGTCTCTTTCCTCCCCGCTTCTGACATGCGAGTATCTATAGGCTGCAATTTGCCATTAACGACTTGCCAGGTTTTGATTTCGGTACTCATATTTTTCTCCTGCACATCAAAAAAATCAGACTTGAACAACCTTCTTTAACTCAATAGACTTTTCCACCGCCTCCACCGCCTTCAGCGCGTACAGTGCGTCCGCCGGGTCGACGCGCGGCGGGCGGTCTTCGATGACCGCCGTGACGAAATCCTTGATCTCGGCCACCATCGAGGCAAACTTCCAGCCGAGCGGGTCGAAGGGCACGCCCTCCAGGATCACGCCTTCGTAGTCGTTCGAGCCGAGGTAATAGCGCGCCACCGGGTCCGCCAACTGGTCAACGATCAGTCCGCCTTTTGTGCCGTAGATTTCCAGGCGCTCGGTCCAGGGGATCTCGAAGGTGCAGGAGGTGTTCAGTTGGTACTCCGCGCCGTTGGCGAGATGACCGAGAATGAGACCGTTGTCCTCCACCTCGCCCTCCGGCACAAGTTTGGAGGCGAAGCCGAGCACGTCGCGCACGCCGCCGAACAACCACTTGTACAGGTAGAAGTTGTGCACCGCCGAATCCAGGATCACGCCGCCGTAGGGCGCTTTTCCGTGCCATAGGCGCGGGTCACGGATGCGGTGCGCCTCGCTCCCCGCGATCAGCGTGTGGACTGTCAAGATGTCGCCGAGAATCCCCTGCTTGAGGATCTCTTCCGCTTTCAGGTAGGCCGTGACGAAATGGGTGTTCTCCGCCACGCTGAACTTCAGTCCCTTTTGCTTTGCCAGGGCGATCAATTCCTCCCCGTGTTCCGACTTAACCGTGATGGGCTTCTCCACCAGCACGTGTTTGCCTTTTTCGAGCGCGGCCTTCGCAGTCTCGTAGTGCAGTTCGTGCGGAACGGTGATGTCCACCATGTCCACGGCGGGGTCGTGGAGCAGGTCGAGGTAGCGGGTGTAGCCCCTGGCCGCCGGATACATCCCGAGGCGGCTGTCCACTTCCTCCGCGTTGATGTCGCACAGGGCCACAATTTCACACGCTTCCCCCGCCTCGCCATACCCGGCTTCGTGCGCGAACGAAATGGACCCCAGACCGATCAGCCCAACTCGAACCTTTTTCTCAGCCATAGGCCGTCCTTTCGAAGGAACGTGTGTTTGTCGGACAGGTCAAACTATAGCACAAAGGAATTTTGCGCGCAATAGGCTTGTGTTTCTTCGAGAACTTTTTTTCGTCTGGTGCTATACTTGGCTTGCACGCCTTTCTCTGCAAAGGATTCCCCATGCAACCACTCATCATCATCGCCACCCCCAACGTCTGCTGGCTGAACCCGGATGTGGACTATCCGCGCACGCCGGAAGCCATTGCCGAGGAAGCCGCCCTCTGCCAGCAGAACGGCGCGACCATCCTGCACACCCACGCCGAAGGCAAATGGAAAGAGACCATCGCCGCTGTGCGGGCAAAATGCGACATCATCGTCCAGTGCGGCATGTCCAGCCTGCCCATCCCGGAGCGGATGGAAATCTACAAAAACAAAGGGGACATGATCTCTGTCATCCTGAACCATCATGATGAGGCCTTCGTCGGGGAGGATTTCAACATCCTGCATCCCAAAGACGAATTGGTCGAATATGCCCGGCTGTGTAAGAAGTACGGTGTTATCCCGGAGTGGGAAGTCTGGCACGCTGGTTCCATCTGGAATTTGAATTACCTCATCGAGAAAAAACTGCTCAAGCCGCCCTTTGTCACTACCCTGTTCTTCGGCTGGCCGGGCGGGACCTGGAGCCCGCCTACCGTTGATGAATACCTCTACCGCCGGAAGTTAATGCCGGAGGGCTGTGTCTGCAACGTCAGCATTATGGATAAAAGCCAGCGCGACATCATCGCTGCCGCCATCATCCACGGCGACCACGTCCGCGTGGGGACGGAGGATTACCCCTACGATCACAGCGGGAAGTTGGTGTCCACGCACGAACTGGTCAAGGAGACTGCCGAGATGGCGCGTGCCCTCGGGCGTCCGCTGGCGACGGTCGCGCAGGCGCGGAAGATGATTGGGTTATGAATATTCACCACAGAGAACGCGGAGCCCACAGAGTTTTGTTGGGTGCAGAGAAAGGCTCTTCTCTGTGTTCTCTGTGCGCTCCGTGGTGAAGATTTTTTCGGGAGGCAGTTATGACCGATAAAAAAGTTGTAATCATCACCGGTTCGGCACGCGGCATCGGCGCGGCGACGATGAAAGTCTTCGCCCGGCATGGTTACGCCGCTATCGGACTGGACATTCTGCCAGAGGGGGAGGGGGCAGCCGACGAGGTCCGGAAAGAGGGCGGCGAAGCGTTGTTCCTGAAATGCGATGTGGCGGACGAGAAGCGGGTCGCGGCGTGCGTCGCACAAGTCGGCGAGAAATATGGCCGCGTGGATGTGCTGGTCAACAACGCCGGGATCGTGCTGGTCAAGCCGTTCGACCAGATCACCTGGGAGGAGTTCCAGCGTACCACGAACGTCAATCTGGGCGGGCATTTCCTGCTATGCAAGTACGTGCTGCCCATCATGAAAAAACAGAAGAGCGGCGTGATCATCAACATGGGTTCGGTGGCCGGTCACGTGGGGCAGATGGATCACGTTATGTACGGAGCAACGAAGGGTGCCATCATTGCCATGACGCGTGCCCTGGCCTGGGAACTGGCTCCGTACAACATCCGGGTCAATTCCATCAGCCCCGGCTCGGTGGATACGCCCATGCTGCGCGGCGACATCGAACTGGAGTCGAAGCGTACCGACGTTCCGTTCAAGGATGTGAAGAAAGAGCGC
>CAZTZE010000044.1:0-26229 GCA_964618215.1 uncultured Chloroflexus sp. | reverse complement strand
TTGCGCCAGCAACTCAAATCGCCTGCCGTTCAGATGTGTCTTGCGTAAGTCCTATGGTAATAAGGTGTTTTTTCAGTGCAGCCATGCATCGAATTGCGCGAATTTGGCGAATTTTCTTCGGGAAATTCGCGAAAATTCGATGCGAAAAAGAGATGATCCTTATTACGGAAGATTATTTCCTTATATTTTCTTCGTCAGCGGCATGAGCATGTCACCGGCTAAGGCAATGGTCAGACGGGTTTCGCCACAGCCGATCTCATCACCGGAGACGACCACCGTAGGCATGGACAGGCGTTCCTGGTTCAGGAATGTACCGTTGGTCGAATCCAGGTCCTCCAGCCACCACTGCCCGTGATGATAACTTAGCCGGGCATGGTGGGCAGAGACAGTCTCTTCTTCCAATGGGCATTCGCAGGCGGGATCACGTCCCATCGTGATCACGGGCTGCTTGAAGTGCCTGACTTGCGCTGGTTGGTCGCCGCGCGTGATGGTCAGACTGATGGGCGGCACCCGGCGGGTCGCCAATAGCGTGCTTTGCTGCCGAAGGTCCCGCCACAGGCTGAAAAAGGCCCAGGCCAGGAAGGCGTACAGGCACAATGTCAGCAAGAAGCGCAAAACGAGAAGAACAGGGCCACTCATTTGGGATGTTTTCCTGAATCTGGGATGATGATCGTCGGCATCTCGCTGACGACGGGCGAAGCGGCTGTCTCTTCGGCGCTTGGCCCGGCCTGCCGGAGCGGGACATCCTGCCCGAAGATCAGCATGACGCCCGCCAATGAGATCACGTCGCCGGGGTACAAGATTGATTGGTTTATCCGTTGGTTATTGACAAAGGTCCCGCCGGTCGAGTTCAGGTCGAAGAGCATGTAGCGGCCTTTGACCACACGTAGCTGGGCGTGGCTGCGCGAGATACGCGGGTCGTCTATGACCAGGTGATTATCCAGCCTGCGCCCGATGTTGATCACCGTGCGGTTGAGTGGAAAGATTCTCGTCCCCTGGACGATCAAGAACGCGTTTCCGGGAATGATTTCATCGGCAGCCTCCTCGGTCGCTTCGGCGGGTATGCCCTGAGTCTCAACCAGGCTTTCGGCGCTGAATGACGCCAGAACGCGCGCCTCGCCTGGTTTCATCGAGGTATCAGCAGCCGTCGTCAGGGTTGGCGTGCTGGAGAATTGCAGACCGGCCTCTCCGCCCGCGGCGATCAGCGCGTTCAATAATTCGTCCAACAAGCCTGGCTCATCTCGCCACTGCGTCAGGCTGGAGGGGTGGGCGACGATGACGTAAATGTTCGGCGCGAGCGCGCTCCCATCCGGCTGCGTTTTTATCGCCGCGGCAAGTTGCTGGGCGAGCTGTGTTTCCAACTTGCTGCCCGGCAAGGCTTTCAGCAGGTGGTCTTCGATGAGTGAGCGTAATTGTGATTCTAGTTTCTCAAGTTTCATCATTTTCAAGTTTATTGGACATTATTTGGAAATAAGCGGCCCTTCTGTTTTGCATCGAATTTTCGCGAATTTCTCTAAAAATTTTCGGTCAATTCGTGAAATTTGATGCAGCGTTCTCTTATTCCCGATAAAGTCTATTATAGAGTGTCGGGGTTGATTCTGCAAGCCTGTTGCCCTTTTCCGCAGAGGGTGCTATCATGCGGGCATGATCGCTCCCACGCGTTTCCTTACCCGTTCTCTGCAACTTTCGCCGCATGGCCCGGCGATTGCGCGCATCCTCGCCGCCGGCTTGGAGGCGGTGGATCCAGGCGCGGCGGTAGCGCGGTTTGTTCAACGCGAGAAAGACGATCTGCGTATAGCCAGTAATATTTATTCATTAGATAATTATCGGCGGATCTTTATCCTCGCGTTTGGGAAAGCCAGCCTGCCGATGGCGGAATCGCTGGCAAACATCCTCGGCGACCGGTTGACCGGTGGGCTGGTCATCCCGAAGCACGCTGCAGGCCGGACCCTGAGCCGGCTGGCCGTTATGGAAGCCGGCCACCCCGTCCCGGACGAACGCAGCCTGACCGCTGGTCAGCGTGTCATTGAATTACTCTCCTGTTTGCGCGCCGACGATCTGCTCTTCTGCCTGATATCCGGCGGCGGCTCGGCGCTGATGGCTGCGCCGGTCGAGGGCGTGACCCTGTCCGACCTGCAGGCATTGACATCCTCTCTGCTGGCTTGCGGTGCGAGTGTAAACGAGATCAACATCCTGCGCCGCCATCTCGACCGGCTGAAAGGCGGCGGCCTGGCGCGCCTGGCTTCTCCGGCACGCGTCGTTTCGCTGATCCTTTCGGACGTGGTCGGTAATCCGCTGGAGGCGATTGCTTCCGGCCCGACTGCGCCCGATCCGAGCACTTGCGCGGATGCGCTGACTGTGCTTGATAAATACAAATTACACTTCAAACGGGCACAAAATGAGTTTTTTGCCATGAAACCTCCGTCAACGAATGACCAGCGAATAAACGAATACCTGTCTTCTTTCAGACCAAAGGCCATCTTCTACTTCATTCGTTTATTCGTTTCCGATTCGTTGACGGGTTTGGTGCATAAACGAAAAGTTCGAGTTATGGACGGGCACAGTATACACGGGAAGGCCCCCAAATCCGTGATGAGCGCCTTGAGATCCGGTCAAGAGACGCTCAAACCCGGGGATGCCGTTTTTAGAAATGTGGATAATATCCTGATCGGCAGCAACCTGCTGGCTGCTCAGGCAGCGTTGAAACAGGCTGAGGCGGAAGGTTTTCATCCTTACCTGCTGCGAACCGATTTGCAGGGTGAAGCCCGCCAGGTTGCCGTCGAATTGTGCCGCACGCTGCGCTGGGCTTGGCAGACCGGCGACCCGGCTCCGCGCCCGGCCTGCATCGTCGCGGGTGGAGAGACCACAGTTACTTTGCGTGGCGATGGGCGCGGCGGGCGCAATACCGAACTGGCTCTGGCGGCGGTCACCGAATTGGTAAATTGTCCCGATGTGATGCTTATCACGCTGGCAACCGACGGCGAGGACGGCCCGACGGATGCGGCCGGCGCGGTCGTCACCGGCGAGACCTTCGGGCGTGCCTATGGCCTGGGTCTCGATCCTGTGGAATGCCTCCGTCGCAATGACTCGTACACCTTTTTCGCTGCCCTGGATGATCTGCTCAAACCCGGCCCCACCGGTACGAATGTCAATGACCTGACTTTCCTCTTTACCTCTTGCCAACCGTGATAGAATCGCATTGGAAGGTGATGCCATGACCATTCGTGAACTGGAACCTGGCCTGCGCCGCTTGAGCCGCGCCGAAAAAGCTGAACTGGTGCGCCGCTGGATGCAGGATATCGTCAATGCCTGGCCGGGGGTCGAAAAGACTGCCGGTGTGGCAGGCGGCGAAGCCTGTATTATGCGCACGCGCATCCCGGTCTGGGCGCTGGAAAACTATCGCCGCCTGGGGTGGAGTGAGGCAACCATTCTTGAGAATTACCCCACGCTGCGCGCCGCCGACCTGGTCAATGCCTGGGCTTACGTTGATTCCCATCTCGAAGAAGTAGAAAACGCCATCCGGGATAACGAGGCAGCCTGAATATGATCCTTTGCTCACAAGACCCTGACGTGCTTGGACAGGCCGAGCGCATTCAAAGGGCAATCCAGGAAGAGGGGGGATTTGCATGGCCGGGAGTTACGCATCAACCGCCCGGAAAAATAACCCCCGCTGCAGACTTCCGAAGTCTCTGCCCCTACGGGGTGCTTTCCCCTACGGGGACGATGCGCGAAGACTTCGGAAGTCTCCGTTTCATCCGGAGGAACCCATGCACCGCTTTCTGATTTTTGTTCTCGCCTTGCTCGCTTCGACTGCGTTCAGCGCCAGCCTGGCTGCCTGCCGACAGGTCCCAGCAGGGGGCTCTCCCTCTCTCCGAGTCTCCCCATCTTCCTCTCCCACCCTTGCCCTGAGCGAAGTCGAAGGGCCCACCAACACCCCAAAACCCATCGAACCCCCGACGCCGACCGCCACCGCCACCCCGACCGAAACCCCGACGCCGGTCATCGAAGCTATTGTCACTGATGCCGAAAAAGCAGTCGTCTTTGATTATTGTAACCAGCATCCCTGCGTGTGGGAACAGGATAAAAAGTTTGGTGATTGGAGGGTGCTGGCCTTTTTCACCGGGGAACGCATCACCACTCCCATACCTCTTTTATTCCCTGATGGAACAGACACCGGCGCGGTTTCCGAATTAGCCATCCTTTCATTATGCCAAGCGGAGAACTTGTATACTACCCCGCACTCATTAGACTGCCCAGCGGAAAAATATGGAGTATGGATGTAAAAGGATATGCTACACAAGATATACAACGAATGGCAATAAACGGGGAGAGTGATTTTGCAGAATACATACGGGGAAAGGGATTCTCTATCTCTCTGACTTTAAATCTCCAAGGAGATATGCCAAGAACGTACAAAATCCTGCAAGAAAGATCTCCTGAATTTCTACAACTCTGGCTGGATTATAATCAAGCCTGGAAAACCGAGGTGGACCAGTTAATAAAGGACCAGAACCCCGGCTCGATGCAGATAATCCTGCCTGTTGGGGCTGAAATGTCTGCTGATAAAATTGAGCTTCCGTAGCCAGTCCAATAGACACAACACATTGTATTTTTGACCGCCGAGGACGGCGGCTGGAGAGAAAAGCTGGGCGCTTTACTATAGTCAATGAAAACTATATCACTTCCATTCATCCTTCTTACTCACACCCTCCCTGAAGACTGGCTCGCTTCCCTGAGGGGTCGCGTCCGAGCCATTGCTAGCCCCGTAGATGCCACATGTCTGGCGCCTTTTGGTTTTCCGACTAAGATCATCCCGCCCGCGTCGTCAACTCCTGCTTTGCGCCGACGAAAGCCGCAAGGCCTGTCTTGAGCCTGGCTCAAGACGTTCGGTCTGCACTTACCGGACTTACAAGCCTAACGTGTGCTGTAGAGCCTTGTCCACATCTGCCATCGGCATCATTCCGATGCCGCGCTCGATCGCGGCTTCTGCAATCGTAGCAAGATTATCTGTCATCACTACCGAGTCTGTGAGTAAGCCAGAGTGCTGTCCTTCTGTGGTGGATAGACGAACGAGAACTCGGCTGGGATGATTGGCGCGGAAAGATTTGCTCGTAATCATTGCCACGATGACTTGATTAAATCCTGTCTGAAGGGCATCTGCTTGGACAATCAAAGCGGGACGCGTTTTGGCAGTACGTAAATCCGAATGCGGAAAGAGCACCAAAATTATCGCGCCGCGTTTATGATTTGGCTTTGGCTGCGTCATAGTTGTCATAGATGCTCATCTCGGGGCTGTCCCAATCTTCCGCGAATGTCGCAAGTTGCGCACGCAATTCTGCAGCTTGCTTTTCATTGATCCCACGCGTCCGTAAATCAATCAACCCGGCTTCGAGAAACGTGACAACTACGCGAGTCTCATCACGCATCATAGCAGGTTGTTCCATCAATTCAATCTTGCCATGTCTATATACGCCCTGAACACTTACAAGCATTTTGGTTCCTCCTTCCGCATGATGGATCTTTGCCTCTCGAATATTATACAACAATCCTACCCTATTTCAGCTTACCACCTCCGGTCTTTTTCTTCCCACTGATAACCTTTTTACTTGTTTTCATACTTACTTGTTTCCTTACTTACTTGTTTACTTTTTACTCGTTTACGTTTTACCGGTTTCCCGACTGTTTCTTTCACTTTTACCTTTGGCGCGAACATCTCATCGAACTTCGCCTGCACCGATGGCACGCCCACACCCCAACCGACGGCGACCAGTACGGGCGGGTCTGAGACCGCCCCGACACCACCACTCCGTCGGAGACTCCCGCCCCTTCTCCTACTTCGACTCCGTAAAATTCAGCCAAACAAGGTGATAAAAAGACACGGCGCTCCCGAATGCGCCCGTGTTTCTCTTCTGAGCCTTTTGGTTTTCGGAAACCCCCTATCGCTTGAATTTCAGGGGAAATCGTTCGGGGTGCTGGAGGGCATCCAGTTCGATGTCAATATCCAGATCAGGCCAATAAAAATCGCCGTTATTATCCTGAAAGTTGAAGATCTGCTCCAGCGTTGCGCCGATGAAATCGGGATAATCCGCGAACGAGACAAAATACTCGCCCTCACGGGTCAAGAGCCAAAATCCATCGCGCTCGATATTTGTGACCTGGCAGGTCTCAAGCAGAGAAGTGTTTATGCCAGCCATCTTTAGTCGTCAACTCCTGCTTTGCGCCGACGAAAGCCGCCTCCTCCAGTTCGATCCGCTCTTGGATGACGCGGGTCAGCCATTCCTCCACGTTCGATTTGCGGTGGAGTTCTGCCAGGAAGGCGGCGCGCGCCGCCAGTCCGGGCGGAATCGAGATGGAAGACCCTTTCGTTTTTCGAACACGAACGGGCTTTTCCCAAGCAGAATCATCATTGGCTTGTTGTTCAACCAATTCATCAATTTCGAGTTCTGTCATTTTTTGTTTAATCGTATTCGAAATCGGTGGGAGTGAAGCGCTGCCAGTTGGGCACAGTGTTTCTCCTGGTCCAATTATAACCCACTCCCAGAAGCCAAGAGGCGCGCCGCGGCCCTCCGCAGTGCGCCTTTTGGTTTTGTGCTACAATTCTGTCACCGCGAGGAGCATGAAGCCCGCGTTCCGAATGAAAACCATGTCACTTCCACTTGTCCTCCTCACCCACGCCCTCCCCGAAGACTGGCTCGTCTCTCTCAAGGGCCATGTCCGCGCGGTGGTCGGCCCATTGGATGCCACTTGCCTGGCCCCCGAACTGGAAGAGCACCTTGCCGAAGCCGAAGGCCTTTTCTGTTTGCTGACCATCCCGGTGCGCAAGGACCTGCTCGACCGGATGCCGCGCCTGCGCGCCGTCAGCAACATGGCCGTCGGCGTGGATAACGTGGATGTGGCCGAATGCACCCGCCGCGGCATCCCGGTCGGGAATACACCCGGCGTGCTGACCGACGCTACGGCTGACCTGACGATGGCGCTCCTGTTGGCTGCGGCGCGGCGGCTGTATGAATCCGCCCAGGATGCGCGCGCCGGTCGCTGGAAGACCTGGTCGCCAACCGGCTGGCTGGGTGCGGACTTGCGCGGCGCCACGCTGGGCATCCTTGGCCTGGGCAAGATTGGGCGTGCCGTGGCCGAGCGGGCGCGCGGCTTTGGCCTGCGGATCGTCTACACCGACACCTCTCCCCGTCCGGATGTCGAAGCGGCGCTCGGCGCAACGTTTCTTTCGTTCGCTGAATTGATCCGGCAGAGTGATTTCGTCAGTCTGCATTGTCCTTTAACACCTGAGACGCGCGGCTTGATCAACGAGTCCGCTTTGAGAAAGATGAAGCCGACCGCGATCCTGGTCAACGCGGCACGCGGCCCGGTTGTGGATACCGCCGCCCTCACCCGCGCCCTGGTCGAAGGCTGGATTGCCGCCGCCGCGTTGGATGTCACCGACCCGGAGCCGCTGCCGTCCGATCATCCGCTGTATTCGCTGCCGAATTGTTTGATCGTCCCCCACATCGGTTCAGCGACGCGCGGCACACGCAAACGCATGGCTGAAATGGCCTGCGAAAACCTGCTCGCAGGCCTGGATGGGCACAGATTGCCGTATTGTGTAAACCCGCAGGTTTATCAGGCAAAGTGACCAGTGCTTACTGAACACTGGTCACTGATAACTGATGACTGATTACTGCTGTTGCCCGCAATTTGGGCAAAATCTTTCCCCGTGCGTAAGCACATATCCACATTTCCCACAGGTTGTGGGTTGGACGGCTCCCAGCGGCGCGCCGCAGGCCACGCAGCTCGGCTCGCCGACCGGGTTGGCCGCGCCGCAATATTCGCAAGTCAGGCGGCTCAAGCGTTCGGAAAGCTGGTGGCTGGCGCCTCTGGCTTGAACTTCCCTGGCGATGGTCGCCCAGACCTTCTCGTTCAATTGCAGGTTTTGGATGTCTTGGGCGATATCGTCCAAGCGACCAAGCAGGTTCAATGGATTCATGAGCGCCGCGATGGCGCTCTGTCCCAGGCTGGCGGCCACGCCCATCCATTGCTGCTGGCCGATCTGCACCGTCACGCCGTCTTCGATCGTCTGGATGTTCACAGCCAGCGCGGTTTGCCCGCCGGAGCGAGACCACTGGCTGGTTGCGATCTGCACGGTGAGATGGTCGCTTTCGCCCAGTACCTGTGCCCGCAGGTTGCCCTGGTTGAATTCTGCCAGCAATGCCTGGGCGACATCAGTGGGGATGATATTTCCGTGAAAAACGCGTCGTTCCATGTTTTCGATTATAATCGTTTTGCCTGTTGTTTAGGAAATGCTATTCTGGTTTACGTGATTCCCTCTGGAAAGTTGCCTTTATCTGTCTCCTGAAAAACAGTCTTTTCACCACAAAGACGCGAAGTCACAAAGGCTTTTTATTTATGAATCTTCGTGTCTTGGTGACTTCGTGGTAAATATCGCCTGGCATTGGACTCCTCTATGAAATCCTGGAAAAGAAACTTGTTCTGGTTGATCGTGCCTGCAAGCCTGCTTGGCTTGCTTTTCTACGCCCCCGCGCTCTCCCTGGTCGCCGCGCAACAGCCGACCGGCTCGATTCCCACCGTGACCGGCACCCCCTCCGGGCCGATGATCACGGTCACATACCCGGAACAAATCAACGTTCGCGCCGGCCCGCATTCGGTCTATTATCCTGCCGTCGGCGTTTTGCTGCCCGGTGAACAAGCCCCGGCCTTGGGCCGCACCGCGGGCGGGGAGTGGATCCAGATTAAATATCCAGGCGTTGTGGGAGGCGTCGGCTGGGTGTACGCGCCATTGGTCGCCCTTTCACCGGGCTTCTTGCCGATCATCGAACCTCCACCGACAGCCACGCCGCGCACGACTCCTACCATTGACCCAACCCTGGCGGCTGCATTTTCCATTCCGACCACGCCGACGCGCCTGCCTACTTTCACGCCACCCCCCCCGCTCGTCATTCCAACCTTCACACCCGCGGGAAGCGGCGGAGGGAGTGTACCGATGGGTCTGGTCATTTTCGGAACGGCGTTCATTGGAGTCTTTGTCGCCATTATTGCCTTCTTGCGAGGGCGATGAACGGTTCGCACAAAAAAAGAGGCCGGAGTTCATCCGGCCTCTTCTCGCCTTGTTATCACTCTAACCGCAACTGCCGCCCTCACAAGCACATGCAGGTTCGATGTTTGGGTTGTTGACCACAAAGCCTTTCCCGCGTTCGTCTTCTACAAAATCAATTGTTGCGCCGCGCAAATATTGGATCGAGATATCATCCACCAATACCTTTATCCCATCCGTAATGGATGAAATGTCGGTCTCATTCGGTTTGTTATCCAAGGCCATTCCGTATTGCAGGCCTGAACAGGACCGACCGGCTACGTAGACCCGGAAAGCGTATTCGTCCTCCAGGTTGCGTTGGGCGAACAAGTCGCGCACGGCCTGAACGGCAGTAGGTGATAGTTGTATGACGTCCATTTCGATTTGGGTTAACATTTTTACTCCTATTTTGCCAGCAAATTCGACATATGGTATCAGGATTAGTTGGATTTGTCAACGAGGTCGCGTCCGGTCGTCAGGTCGGTATGCCGCTTGCGAATTCCCTCCCGCCCGTATATAATCCCGCCTGATTACCATCCCAAGCTTAGGAGTGTTCCATGCGCCGATTGTTTGCTGCCATATTAGTATGTTTGGGGATACTGGCTATTTTGCTTTCCGCTTGTGGCTCCGCTGCGAGCGGTGACCCTGCCGCTCGCGCGGTGGAGACTTATCTTCAAATGCTTGTGGCCAAGGATTCAAGCCGTCTCGCATCACTTTCCTGCGCGGCTTGGGAATCCACTGCGATTATGGAACTGGATTCATTACAGGCGGTAGAAACTCGCCTGGAAGGTCTTGCTTGCCGAACCACTGGCGCAGATGGCGGAACTACGTTGGTCACGTGCAATGGCAAGATCGTGGCCACGTATGATACCGAAGACCAGGAACTTGACCTCTCCGTTCGCACCTACCATGTCGTTCAAGAGGGTGGCGAATATTTGGTCTGCGGTTATAGATGAAATCCTTCTTCTCGCGCGAAAATCTATGGGCGCTGCTCTTGTGCCTGATCCTCATTGCGCTGGTGATTTTTACCGCCAGTAGTGCACCCATCTGGATCTATCAAGGCTTTTAGATGACACTGGCCTACATTCTTGCCTTTACAGCAGTTGCCCTGCTCATTGGGTTGGTGCTGCGTAATCGCTGGCGCGTGTATATCCTGATGGGAATCAGCGCGCTGGCGGTTTTTTTGTTACAACCCGCCCTTCCGATCCGCAGCCTCGACTTTTGGCTTTCGACGATAACAATCCTATTGGCGATTTTGGGCTGGATTCTAACAACTCCCTTCGAAATGCTGCACGAGCGTCAGAATCTTGTCGCATTAGCGATCTTGGGCGGCATTATCGTTTTCGCTGATTTAACCCGTTATTTTGGCCTGGGATGGACGATAACCGCGACTTTGCCTCCCAGGTTCGAAGCGTTGATGTTTTTTCTTGCTTTGGTTGCATTACTATTATTTGGTATAGCTTATTTCAAACGCAGCTACCCGGCTCTAATTCTTGCCTCCGGCATCATTCTGCTGATCGGGATTTTCAGCATCTTGAAGGCGCCTTCTTTGGCGACGGCGGCTAGCGGAATTATCCGTTCTGCTTTTGGACGCCCGTCTGCAAATGCGGCTGCCACCGATTTACGCTGGATAGGTTTTTCCTATATTGCTTTCCGGCTCATCCATACCATTCGGGACCGGCAATCTGGTCGTCTGCCGGTTGTCACGTTACCTGAATACGTCACTTATGTGATCTTTTTCCCCGCCATCACCGCTGGCCCGATTGATCGCATCGAGCGCTTCGTCCAGGACCTGCGGCGTCAGCCCATTTCACTTTCTGCAGAGGACTTATCAATAGCCGGCAAACGCTTGGTGGTTGGTCTGTTCAAGAAGTTCGTTCTTGCCGATAGCCTTGCCCTTATCGCTCTCAATAATATTAACGCTCCGCAAACTGGCGCTTCCGGTTGGATGTGGGTATTGCTTTACGCCTATACCTTTCAGATATTGTTCGACTTTAGCGGTTACACGGATATTGCTATCGGCATCGGCGGGTTGCTGGGTTTTCGTTTGCCGGAGAATTTTGCGAACCCCTATCTCAAGCCTAACCTGACCCAGTTTTGGAACAGTTGGCACATGACCCTGACGCAGTGGTTCCGATCCTACTTCTTCAATCCCTTCACTCGTTTCCTGCGTTCTTCCAGGCATCCGTTACCGGTACCGGTCGTGATTCTTGTTACACAAATTAGCACCATGCTGCTTATCGGTCTCTGGCATGGTGTGACATGGAATTTCATTATTTGGGGATTATGGCACGGGATCGGCTTATTTATCCAAAACCGCTGGTCTGGAATCGTCCGCCCATGGGCGATCAGGCTGGAGACGCGGCCTGCGCTCAAAATGTCAATGGTTGTCGTTTCCACATTTCTAACTTTTCAATATGTAGCCCTGGGATGGATCTGGTTTGCGTTGCCTGATCCGGTTTCGTCGTGGCAGGTTTTTCTCAGGCTTTTTGGTCTGGCCTGATGGCATTGCCTTTTTTGGGCACATCTTCCGCGTTTTCAACGCTCGTCTCCGTCCCATTTTTGAAATTGTCAGATGGCTAGAGTAAAGGATACTAATTTGGATTGGCGGTTTTTCCGAAACGTGCTAATAAAAGGGCTGGTGTTATTTCTCGCCCTCAACCTGATATTTGCGGCCTGGAATCCGGCCGGACTGGGCAAGGTTTCTGCTTATAACCACTTGTTCCCTGGCCGTTCCCGTTTTCCTTTCGGCGAGATACCAGCCCAAGCTTACAACTTGAGCCTCTTCGATTTGGACGCGATGTTCGCATCCCACGTGATTGCTGGCGCACCGAAAGCGATAGACGAATATCGAGTTATCCTTGTCGGCGATTCCTCCGTCTGGGGGACGCTGCTCCGGCCGGAGGAGACGCTTGCAGGTCGTCTTAATGCCGCGGGTCTCACTCTTTGTGACGGACGCAGTCTCCGCGTCTACAATCTGGGATACCCAACCATATCCCTGACCAAAGACTTGATGATCCTTGCCGAAGCCATGCGTTACCAGCCGGACCTCGTGGTCTGGCCGCTGACCCTTGAAGCTTTTCCTGCCGACAAGCAGCTAACCTCGCCGATCGTTGCCCACAACGCCGCCCGCGTCCAGGCCTTGATTCATACTTATGGACTTCCATTCGATCCAAATGACCCGACCCTGATTCAGCCTACATTTTGGGATAATACCTTCATCGGTCAGCGACGCGATCTGGCGGACCTGGCGCGCCTGCAATTGTATGGCGTCCTGTGGGCAGCTACTGGCGTGGACCAGGTCTACCCGAGCGACTATCAGCCTGCCCAAACTGAGTTCGATTCAGATGTGAGTTTTCACGACCAACAGCCTCCGCTCTTGGATCAAGCCAAACTCGCCTTCGATGTCATTGCAGCCGGCGTTCATGCCGCAGGAAAGACGCCAATCCTGATCGTCAATGAACCGATGCTTATTGGTACTGGAAAAAACAGCAACCTCCGGTATAATTTCTTCTACCCGCGTTGGGCTTACGATCAATATCGTCAAATGATGTCGGCACGCAGCCAGCTGGACGGGTGGAAGTACCTCGACCTATGGGACATCATCCCGGCGACGGAATTTACGAACAGCGCAATCCATCTGACGCCGGCCGGCGAAGCCATTTTTGCAGAGCGCGTCGGCGAGGCTATCAGACAAGAAGCTTGTCTCAGATGAAAACTTGCACGGCAGTCACAACACAACCTTGGCAAACAGGTACAAAATGAAATTCACCCGATTTATTAATTTCTCACTCCTTGCTTTGAGCTTTGTTTTACTGGTTGCTTGTTCAGCAGCGCCCACCTCAATACCGACGCCAACGCCAATCCGGACGACCTTCAATCCTACAGCGACTCAAGCGGCGACGCCGATTCCCCCGACCGCGACATCGCAATCGGTGATTATTGCCATTGCCACGCCCGATACGCGCCTGCCTCCTGGACGCTGGCAGGAATGGCCGGTGGTGCCGGCCGTTTCACAGCGCATGATTGATGTTTACCAGCAGGGACTTGCACAGGGAAATATCGGCACGCATTTCTCGAAAATCGGCGATTGCCAGAATGTAGCCTCATTCTTCCTTTCCACGTTCGATACTTCTGGTGACTACAGTCTGGGTGAACAATATGCATACCTTCAGAATACGGTCGGTCACTTCTCCGGGTCCTGGTCACGCACCAGTCTGGCGGTAAGACCCGGAATGAATGTCGCCTCGGCTCTCTCGCCGCTCTGGTCAGATCCTGCTGTGTGTCAAGCGGGTGAGACCCCGGTGACATGTGAGTTCCGTGTGCATAAGCCCACCATCGCCATTATCAGCATGGAGACTTGGTGGGGCGAGCAGCCGGCTAAAATCTACGAGCTGTATCTCCGCCAATTGGTCGAAAATGTACTCGCTCAGAATGTAATCCCCATTCTGGCAACCAAGGCAGATAATTTGGAGGGCGATAACAGCATAAACGCTGCAATTGCACGTGTGGCTTATGATTACGATGTCCCCATGTGGAATTTCTGGGCAGCAGTGCAACCACTTCCTAATCATGGCGTTTATGGGGATGGTTTCCATTTGACATTCGCACGCAATTTCTTTGATGATCCAAAGCGCATGGAAATGGCCTGGCCCTGGCGTAACCTGACCGCCTTGCAGGCGATTGATTCGGTCTGGCGCGGCCTTTCGGGCAAGGTTGTCGCCGGCATTCCCGCAGCGACGTCCATGCTTCCTCCTGTTCTTCCACCAGCGATAACCCCAACGGCGATGGTATCACCGACCATCACTCCCATCTCACCTGAGTATGCCTGGCAGAGCCGGTCGGTAGTTCCAACTATCAGCGCCCAGATGATTGATCTATACCGCCAAGGCATCGAGTTGGGCAATAACCCTAAAGCCTTTTCCAAAATTGGCGATGGCGGGGTTGCCTCAGCCTGGTTCTTGACCAGTTTCGACTTCGGTTCCAAATTATATTTCTATAATTTAGGCTATTACAATAATCTAGGATCTGTTATCCAGCAATTTGCTGGTTCATTCAGGCGACAGAGTATGGCTGCCGGGCGCAGCTTTAATACAGCCATGATTCTTGATCCTGCCGAGGCTCGTCTGGCAATTTGTGCGCCAGAAGAGACGCCGCTCGATTGTGAACTCCGTCTGAATACCCCTGTTTTTGCTTTCGTATCGTTAGGGACTAACCAGGTCCGGTCGCCGGAAGAATTTGAAGCCGGAATGCGGATGATCATCCAAAAATTATTGGACAAGAAAGTTGTGCCGATTCTGGCAACCAAGGGCGATAATCTGGAGGGCGATCACCGGATAAACGCCATCATTGTGCTTTTGGCAGACGAATACAATGTTCCGTTGTGGAATTTTTGGCTGGCGCTCCAATCGTTACCGGGGCATGGCCTCCAGGTGGATAATGAACATCTAACTTATTCCTGGAATGATTTCAGTGATCCGACCATAATGCAGTTTGCCTGGCCCTGGCGTAATCTAACCGCTTTACAAGCCTTGGATGCCGTCTGGCGCGGTGTAAGCGGACAGCCATAACACCTCGAGACTGGGAGGAACTGTGATCACCGATATTATTGCCCCTGTGGAAAACTACCTAAAAATCCAAATCCTCAAACAGCCTGGCCGCGCCCTGAAAGTGGACGAACCGCTGATCTCCAGCGGCCTGGTTGACTCGTTCCACCTTGTGGATTTGGCCCTTTTCGTCGAGGATACTTTTAACGTCCACGTTGACGACTCCGAGTTGAATTCCCAAACTTTCGATACCTTGAATCAGCTTGTCGTATTGATCCAATCCCGTCTTCCCAAAGCCTAGATGCCCACCTTTTCTGATCTATTGCAAAGGCATTCCGAGCAAACGCCGGACAGAGTGTCTGTTTATCTGCTCCATTCTGGCCGGCCTGATTTCCCTTTGACTTACCGCCAATTGGTTCAAGGCGCGGCCGGGTACGCGGCAAGCTATGCCGATCAAGGTATTCAACCGGGAGAGGTGATCATCCTGATTCTCCAGCATGGCGTGGACCTGCTTTATGCATATTTTGGCGCGGTGCTGCATGGCGCAATCCCGGCCATTATGCCTTTCTTGACCGAAAAACTGCTCCCGGAGCGTTATCGCGCTGACCTGGCGTCTTTGATCTCTGTGACTCAACCCTCCGCCCTCGTCACTTATCCGGACTTTGAGCTGGAAGTGCGCGCCGCGCTGAAAGCGGATGATTCAGTCCGCAGCGTAATTATCTCGAACCAGGTCAGGCCGCCGGGTGAGACGGATTTTCTGACGTTGGGCGGTTCGAAACGTGAATCTGCGGACATTGCCCTGCTACAGCACTCCTCCGGCACAACCGGCCTCCAGAAGGGTGTCGCGCTTTCCCACCAGGCGGTTCTCAACCAACTGGATAGTTACCGTTTGGCGTTGTGCATGAGGGATGAGGATGTCTTTGTCTCCTGGTTGCCTTTGTACCATGATATGGGTCTGATCGCCTGTTTCCTTATGCCCATTCTCCTCGGATATCCCCTGGTCTTGATTTCCCCCTTTGATTGGGTGCGTGCTCCATACCGTCTAATGCAAGCCGTCTCACGCTATAAAGGTACACTCTCCTGGCTGCCGAATTTTGCCTATAACTTTTGCGCCCAAAAAATCCGTGATCGCGACCTGGAAGGGGTGGACCTTTCATCCTGGCGTGCGGTCATCAACTGTTCCGAGCCGATGCGTTGGGAGAGTCACCAGGCCTTTTACGAACGTTTCCGGACCTTTGGCCTGCGCTACGAAACCTTGACTACGTGCTACGCCATGGCCGAAAACGTCTTTGCTATCACCCAAGGCGGCATCCAGGGACAGGTCGTTGTAGACGAGATTGACCGCGACAGCCTGCAAATTGATCGTATCGCCCGTCCCCCGGTTGATAGTAAGGCGACCATCAAAATGCTCTCGGCCGGCCGGCCTATCCGCAATGTGGTTGTCCGGGCGCTGGATGGGCATGGTAAAGATGTTCCAGAGCGCCACATCGGTGAAATTGCTTTAAAAAGCGATTGTATGCTGACTGAATATTTTCACCGGCCCGATTTCACGAAGAAGGCTTTTCAGGATGGCTGGTATCTGACCGGCGATTTCGGTTACATTGCGAATGGCGAAGTCTATATTACCGGCCGCAAGAAAGACCTGATTATCGTCGGCGGTAAGAATATCTACCCCCAGGATCTGGAACAGTTGGCCATGGATGTCCCGCACATTCACCCGGGGCGGGTGGTGACTTTCGGCATTTTCAACGAGACCACAGGTACGGAGGATGTCATTCTTGTGGCTGAAGTCGAAGCGCAGGATGTTGCTGAACGCCAACGAATCGCTGACCAGATCCGCCAGGTTGTCACGCGTGGTTCGGCCGTCGCTTTGCGCTATGTTCACCTTGTCGGTCCACATTGGATTGTGAAGACCTCCAGCGGCAAGACCGCCCGTTCCGCTAATCGGGATAAATTTTTGACCGAGATGCAACACACGGGGCAGGTTTATTAATCCCCCCTTTGTTTTCCGTAACGCGGAATTCATTCCGCAATCAAAGGGCGATATGAATATCGCGCTACAAAATCTTCGCAGCCCTCGCTTTGCGAGGGCTGTTATTGTTGTTGTACCGGTTAACCGGTTGGCAGGCGATTTACCAACGTGCGGTTTAGGATATCTTCCTGCTCCCTTGACGAAGACACTTTAGTCTTCTTTGTTTTCACGGCTCTCTTGCTTTCGGCGCGCTGCATGGCTTCTTGCCAGGCGATTTCCATGGCGGTTGGGTCGGGCGTGGAGGGTCCTGCTTCGGAGGCTTCTGCTTCCGGCCTGGCGCTTCTACCTTTCTTGTCGCGCCGCCTCTTGGGTTCAGTTTTGGCTTCTGCCAGAATCTCCTCCGGCTTTGGCTGGGTGGCTTTGATGCTCAGACGGATTTGCTTTTTGCGCCGATTGACTTCCAGCACCATGGCTTCGACTTCGTCGCCCTCGTGAAGAAGTTCTCCAGGCGTTTTTAAGTAGCCATGCGTGATCTCGCTGACGTGCACCAGGCCGGGTCTTTCTGCGCCAATGTCAACGAAAGCGCCGTAGGATTCCAGCCGGGCGACCTTGCCTTTGACGATCATCTCGGCCTTTAGTTCGCGCCACTCCATCGCCAGTGGTTCGATCATTGTCAGCTCGATGCGGTCGTCTCGTATTCGGCGCACCCACACATCCACCGTCTGACCAGCCTGGACGACGTCCTCCACCCGGTTTACAGGTTCTGCTCGCAACTGTGAAATGTGCACAACGCCAGGAACATTTTGGCCGATGTCAACGATGGCCCCCGCCAGGGTTGTCTTCGTAATTTTTCCTTGCAGGTGCGACTTTACTTTAAGCGCGCTTTCTTGCCCCGCGTCAATCATAGTTTCCATAATAGATTCTCCCGAGTAGGCCTTCGGCGGTAGTCTTGGGTTCTCTCTGGAATTTGCCATTCGGTGATTCCATAAGACCTATTCTTGAATAATGCCGAAGGCGGATTATACCTGTATAGGGGGAAACCGTCAAATCGAATTTCATTTTTTGTCACTAATCAAATAAAAAAACGGGTTCAGGTTAAACTGAACCCGCTTGCGAACCCCCAACCCCCACTTTTTTGAGAAGTTCCTGTTACATCCCGGCCATATAGGCCAGCCCCACGGTGCCGGGCCCGGCGTGCGTGCCGACGACCGGGCTGACGCCAGCGAAGATAGTTTCCACGGGATGCAGTTGAGCGACAGCGCCCTCGAGCAGGGTCTTGGCGTCATTCTCGGCATTTGCGTGGAGCGTGGCCAGCCGGACTGGCGTCCGTCCCGCGACCTTCTCGACGACCAGTTCAACGACGCGGTCCATGGCCTTGCTCTTGGTGCGGATTTTTTCGACCGATTCGACGCGTCCATCCCGAACTTCCAGCACTGGTTTAATGTTCAGCGCCGTACCGAGTAAAGCCGCCGCGCCGCCAATGCGTCCGCCGCGGCGCAGGAATTCGAGTGTTTCCACGGCGAAGAAGATGCCAACATGGCCAATGGCTTTTTCAGCCAGTTTCTGGCATTCGGCCAGTTTGGCGCCATCTTCGGCAGCGCGGGCGACGTTCAAGGCAATGAAACCCATTGCCATGGCGATAGATAGCGAATCGACGATGGAAATCTTGTCTTTCGCTTTCGGCAGCATATCCCTGGCTTGCAACGCTGACTGGATGGTGCCGGATATTTTAGTCGAGACGAAAATGCCTTGTACGTCGTAGCCTTCGTCGAGTAATTTCTCGAAGATGATTTTCAAAGCGGCCGGGGATATCTGTGAGGTAGTGGGCATGACTTTGGCGGTGGAGAGGCGGCGGTAGAACTCATCCGGCATGATATCCACACCATCCTGGAAGGTTTCGTCTCCCCAGATCAAGATCTGCGGCGCGACGGTGATGTTGTGCTTCTTGACCAGGTCGGGTGGAATGTATGCGGTACTATCGGTAACAACAGCGACTTTGGACATAATTTTCTCCTTACGGTTGGATTTTAATTTTTATCTGTAAAGTAAACCCATTTGCATATAGATAGTTACGCAACCGCTGTTGAAGTTTTCCTTGACCACCCACTGTTTCTAGGCTAAAATCTGACGGCTTTGACGCAATCCAACTATTAGATGAAGAAAGCACGTGTTCGAGACACTGACAGGACGGCTAAACCAGGTTTTTGACCAGTTGCGGCGACGCGGAAAACTCTCCGTTGCAGACGTGGATGCAGCGATGCGCGAAGTCCGCCTGGCCTTGCTGGAGGCGGATGTCCATTACAGTGTGGTCAAGGAATTCGTCGCCCGTGTGCGCGAGCGGGCAGTCGGTGCAGAGGTCTCGAAGGCGCTCAATCCGGGCCAACAGGTCGTTAAAATCGTCAACGAGGAGCTGATCGCCACCCTGGGCGAACCCGCGCCGCTGAACCTGAGTGGGCCGCGCCCGCGCCTGCTCCTGCTGGTCGGTTTGCAAGGATCGGGCAAAACGACTGCGGCCGGGAAATTAGCCCAATTGTTGCGCTCGCACGGGGAACGGGTCATGCTGGTCGCCTGCGACCCGTACCGGCCAGCGGCTATCCAGCAATTGCAGACCCTGGGCGAGCGCCTGGACGTTCCAGTTCACACCGAAAGTGGCGTCAAGCCGCCCGATCTGGCTGCCAGGGCAGTTGCCAAGGCGATAAACGGCGGTTTTGGCATGGTGATCGTGGATACGGCCGGCCGTTCACAGTTGGATGACGAGCTGATGAACGAGCTGCGGGCTATCGTCGCGAAAGTCCCGCCCGCGGAGACGTTGCTCGTTGTGGATGCAATGATCGGGCAAGAAGCCTTGCACGTGGCCGAAGGTTTCCGGGATGCCGTCCCATTGACTGGTTTGATCCTGGCAAAAATGGACGGAGATGCACGCGGCGGCGCAGCGATCTCGATCCGTTCTGTTACGGGTGTGCCGATCAAATTCCTCGGCACAGGCGAGAAACTGGACGCCTTAGAGGTGTATAATCCAGAGCGTCTGGCCTCCCGCATCCTGGGCATGGGCGATGTGCTCGGACTGATCGAAAAGGCCGAAGCCGCCTTCGATGAGAAGGCAGCCCAGGAACAGGCCAAAAAGCTATCCTCGGGAGAGTTCACGCTGGAAGACCTGGCCGAGATGCTGCGCTCGTCGAAGAAAATGGGCCCGATGAGCCAGATGCTGGAGATGCTGCCCGGTAGCATGGGACAGGCGGCGCAAAATATAGCTCCGCAAGATGTGGAGCGGCAGCTCAAGACGACCGAGGCAATCATCAACTCGATGACCATCGCCGAGCGGCATCGCCCCGACATCCTGAATGCCAGACGCCGCAGGCGCATCGCAAGCGGATCAGGCACCCAGGTCCAGGAAGTGAATCGCCTGATGAAACAGTTCCGCGAGATGCAGCGTCTCTTTACAACCTTACAAAAAACTGGCGGGCGTGGATTATCACGCCTGTTCGGTTAGCAGATGGATCAGGAAGGCGCGCATCCTTTCGCGCCCTCAACCTTCCAGTGAAATCTGCGACCAAACTAATTAAAAATCTATTCAAGGAGATATTTACCGATGGTTCGTATTCGCTTACGCCGTACCGGTTTAAAGGGTCAGCCAAGCTATCGCATTGTCGTCGCGGACAAGGAAAGCCCGCGCGATGGTCGTTTCCTGGAAATTTTAGGCTTCTATAACCCGCGCACTGAACCGGCTACAATAAAAGTTAAAGAAGACCGTGTTTATGACTGGATGAGCAAAGGCGCTCAGCCGACCGAGTCTGTGGCTCAACTTTTCACGACCACAGGCGTACTTGACCGTTTTGCCCGTTTCAAGGCTGGCGAGAACAGCGCGGCGCTGCTTGAAGAAGCTGAAAAAGCGTTCGCCGCCCGAATTGAAAATCCGAAGACCCGCCGCTAGAATCCAGAACCATAATGAAACCTCTGACGGAATACATCGCTCGCTCTCTGGTCGAACACCCGGATGAAGTGGACGTGCGCGAGTACCGGCACGGCAGTCGCGTCACGCTGGAACTGCAAGTCGCAAAAGACGATATGGGCCGTGTGATTGGTAAGAATGGTCGCGTGGCCAATGCCATGCGGACATTGTTACGCGTGGCTGCCGAGCGCGAGGGCTTGCAGGTTGCGCTGGATGTTGTCGAACCCTAGCCCTTTCCGTATGTCCGGCGCCATTGAACGTCCGGCAGGCTCGCCATCTGCTGGCGAGCCTGTCCTCTTTGTGGTGGGGAAAATTCGCCGGCCGCATGGCCTGGCTGGTGAAGCCTTGGTGGAAATCCATACAGATTTTCATGAACGCCTGACTCCGAAAACGCTGGTCTTTGTCGGCGCGGCGCATCAGCCGCTGACGATCCGCAAGAGCCGGTCGCACAACGATGGGCTGTTGCTCGCATTCGACGATATCAGCACACCAGAGCAAGTGGGACTTCTTCGCAATCAGTTGTTATACATCCCAGCTGCGGAGCGCCCCCCATTGCCAGAAGGGGAGTATTATCATCATCAAATGCTTGGTTTGAGCGTGGTAGACGAGAGTGGGCAGGAACTGGGCGAACTGACCGAAATCCTGGAAACCGGTGCAAATGACGTTTACGTGGTGAAACGCGCCGACGCGAGTGAGCTTCTTCTCCCGGCTATTTCCGAAGTCGTGCTGGACGTAGACCTGCCGCGAAAAACGATGCGCGTTCACCTGTTGCCGGGCCTTGTCGAGGTAGAAACGGGTGACGAGTAACGAGTCGTAAATCGTCAAGCGTAAATCGTAAATCGTAAATCGTAAATGGACAAGCGTTTCTGGGTGGGCTTCAATCTGATCAAGGGCATCGGCGCGGTGCGCCTGCAGGCGCTGCGTGAACACTTTGGCGACCTGTCGCTGGCCTGGCAGGCGCCATTGGACGCCTTACAAACCGCGGGCTTGAGCCAAAAAATCGCCGAACGCGTCATCCAGGCGCGCGCCAGCATGGACCTGGATGGCTACATGGAGCAAATCGCCGCGCAAGGCATCCAGGTGCTGACGTGGGAGGATGAGGCTTACCCATCACGGCTGAAGGAAATTGACCAGCCGCCGCCAGTTCTTTACCTGCGCGGCGAATTAACCAGCGAAGATTCCTGGGCGGTGTCCGTTGTTGGCACGCGACGGGTCACGGCCTATGGCCGCCAGGTAACCGAGGAATTGGCCTCCTATCTTGCCCAGAACGGCGTGACCGTCGTCAGCGGGCTGGCGCGCGGCGTGGATTCCATTGCCCACCAGGCCGCGCTGAAAGCCGGAGGCCGCACGTTGGCCGTCATGGGCAACGGCGTGGATCGCATCTACCCGCCTGAGCATCGCGCCCTGGCCGAGCAAATCCTGGCAAACGGCGCGCTGCTCAGTGATTACGCGCCCGGCACGCCGCCGGAGAGCGCCAATTTCCCACCCCGCAACCGCATCATCTCCGGGCTGTCGCTGGCGGTTGTTGTGGTCGAGGCCGGTGAGACCAGTGGCGCGTTGATCACCGCTCAGTTCGCGGTTGACCAGGGACGCGAGGTCTTTGCTGTGCCGGGTAATATCCTGGCTCCGCAGAGCAAAGGGACGAACCGCTTGATCCAGCAGGGCGCGCACCCGCTACTCTCCGCCCGTGACGTGCTCGAAGCCTTGAACCTGACGCGCGTCAGCGAGCAGCGCCTGGTGCGGAAAGTCCTGCCTGCCGATGAGGTAGAAATGAAAGTACTAGACGTGCTGGCTCACGAACCCATGCACGTGGATGAAATCCGTAACCAGACTGGCTTGCCGATCGAACGCGTTTCTGCCACGCTGGTGATGATGGAACTCAAAGGCTTCGTGCGCCAGGTCGGTGGGATGAATTACGTGGCGGTGAGGGAAGAGCAGGCGGAGTATCGTAAAACGTGAGACGTGAAACGTGAGACGTGAGACGTAAAACGTAAAACGTAAAGGACACTAATCTTGGAACACACTTACGCAGTCATCATGGCCGGCGGCAGCGGCACTCGCCTGTGGCCGGTCTCGCGTACGAAACACCCGAAACACACCTTGCCATTTTTAGCGGCGCGCAGCCTCTTCCAGTCCACTTTTGATCGCCTGGACGGGTTGATCCCATTCGAGCGTATCCTGGTGGTGACCGCAGCCGCGCAGGCGGATGAACTCATGCGCCAGGCTCCCCAAATTCCTGCAGAAAACTTCTTGCTCGAACCGGCGCCGCGCGGTACCGCCTCGGTCGTCGGGCTGGCGGCGGTCGTCCTGCAAAAGCGTGACCCGGAAGCTGTGATGGCCGTCCTGCCATCTGACCATTTCATTCACAACCGGGATTTATTTCACCGCATCCTGCGCGCCGCGGTAGACGTGGCGCAGAAAGATTATCTGGTCACATTGGGCATCACGCCGACCAATCCGGCCACCGGCTACGGGTACATCCAGCGCGGCGAGCGGCTGCCCGAACAATTTTCTTGTTCGGCCTATCGCGTCCTGCGCTTTACGGAAAAACCAGATGAAGCCCAAGCCAATGAGATGCTCGCGCGCGGCGATCATTCCTGGAACTCCGGAATGTTCATCTGGCGCTCCGAGCGCATCCTGGAAGAATTTACCCGTCAAATGCCGGAGCTGAAGTCTGGTCTCGACAAGATTGCCGCTGCTTGGGGAACATCTTCCCAGGAAAGTGTGTTGCAATCTGTCTGGCCCGGTTTGGCGCCGGAGACAATTGACTATGGTGTGATGGAGCGCGCCGGGCGGGTGGCCGTGCTGCCGGCTAAAGGTTTGGAGTGGAGCGATGTCGGTTCGTGGGATTCGCTCTTTGATGTCCTCACCCCCGATAAAGAAGGAAATATCGTCTTCGGCGCACAACACATGGCGTTGGAAACCCGTAACACACTTGTCTATGGCAAGCGGGATGGAAAATTGGTTGTAACGATTGGCGTCTCGGATTTCATCATCGTGGATGCTGGAGACGTGCTGCTGGTCTGTCATAAGGAGCAAGCCCAGCAGGTACGCAAAGTGGTGGAAAGTTTGAAAAACTCAGATAAGGAACATTACACTTAGGTGAGCTCCACGGAGGTGTCTTTTGGAAGCCTATTGCATGAAATGTAAGACGAAACGCGAGATACAGGATCCCCAGCCGACTTTCAATGCGGTGGGCGCAGCGGTCACGCGCGGGACCTGCGCCGAGTGCGGCACGGCTGTGTATCGCATTGGCAAGACGCCCGCTCACGAGGGGATGACGCCGCCGCCGAAAGCTTCTGCGCAGCACCTACTCGGTCGGGAAAAGGGCGCCGCGCGCAGCGGCAAGCTGGTCATCGTCGAGTCGCCGGCCAAAGCCAGGACGGTGGGCCGCTTTCTCGGCAAGGGATATACCGTTAAGGCTTCGATCGGCCACATCCGCGACCTGTTGCGCTCGCAATTATCGGTGGACGTGGAGAACGATTTCGAACCCAAGTACCGCGTCCCGAACGAAAAGAAGGACGTAGTCAAAGAACTCAAGCAGTTGGCGAAGGCGCACGCTGAAATTTACCTGGCCACCGACCCGGACCGCGAAGGGGAAGCCATATCCTGGCACCTGATGGAAGCTGCGGCTATTGACCCGAAATTGGCGCACCGCGTGGTCTTCCACGAGATCACTGAACATGCTATTAGTGAAGCTTTTGCCAACCCACGCGCCATTAACATGGATCTGGTCAATGCCCAGCAGGCGCGCCGTATCCTGGATCGCCTGGTGGGTTACAGCATCAGCCCGATCCTGTGGGAAAAAGTCCGCTCGCGGCTTTCAGCGGGACGCGTGCAATCCGTGGCTCTGCGGCTGATCGTCGAGCGCGAGCGTGAGATTGAGGCCTTCATCGCGGTGGAATACTGGTCCATCGGCGCGGAGTTGCGTCCGCAAAATGAAAAGCAAACCTTCATCACCAAGCTGGTGAAGATTGACGACAAAGACCTCGAACTGGGCAGTGAAGAGTTTGTCAAACCGATCCTGGTGGATATGGAGAAGGCTGATTACGTCGTTTCACGCGTCAAGCGTGGCGAGCGGCGGCGTAGACCGTCCGAGCCGTTCATTACCTCCACTCTTCAGCAGGAGGCCTCGCGCAAGCTGGGCTTTACCGCTAAGCGGACAATGGGTCTGGCGCAAGGTCTGTACGAAGGCCAGGATGTGGGCGAAGGCGGCGCGACCGGTCTCATTACTTATATGCGTACCGACTCGACCAACATCGCCGAAGTGGCGCTCGACGAAGTCCGCAAGTTCATAGTCCAGCGTTATGGCAATGATTTTCTGCCCGAAACGCCGGTGGAGTACAAAAAGAAGGTGGCTGGCGCACAAGAAGCCCACGAGGCCATCCGGCCTACGTCAGTGCTGCGCGATCCGGAGAAGGTCAAACCGTTCCTTGAACCGGCGATGTTCAAGCTGTATCAACTTATCTGGCAGCGCTTCGTGGCTTCGCAGATGGAAGCCGCGCTCTACGATACGCTCTCGGTGGATATAACCGGCAAAGGTTCCGACCACGCTTACACACTGCGGGTGGCCGGTTCCTCGGTCAAGTTCCCCGGATTCCTGGTCGTCTACGAGGAAGCCAAAGATGAGGATAAAAAGACCGAGGAAGAAGACGAGATGAATGTCCGCATCCCGGCCTCGATTGCCGAGGGCCAGAAGCAAGACCTCGTCCGCTTGATCCCGGAGCAGCACTTCACGCAACCGCCGCCGCGCTATAGCGAGGCCAGCCTGGTACAAGCTCTCGAAGAGAATGGCATTGGCCGCCCGTCCACCTATGCGCCGATTCTGTCCACGATCCAGGCGCGCGGCTACGTCATCCGTCAGGAGAAACGCCTCTTTCCTACCGAGACCGGCATCCTGGTCAACGACCTGATGCTGCAATATTTCCCGGAGATTGTGGATCTGCAGTTCACCGCTCACATGGAAGAAGACCTGGATAAGATCGCCGCCGGCCGCGTCCAGTGGGTCAAAGTGATGCAGGAATTTTACGCGCCCTTCGAAGTAAAGGTCAAGCGCGCCCAGGCCGAGATGCCGGTGATCAAGAGCGGCCCGGAGCCGATCGGCCGCGCCTGCCCGGAGTGCAGCAAGGAATTGGTCATCCGTTATGGGCGTTACGGTAAGTTCATTTCCTGTTCTGGTTTCCCGGAATGCCGCCACACTGAAGCGTGGCTGGAAAAGATCGGCGTGACCTGCCCGAAGGACGCTGGAGATATCGTCGAGCGCAAGACGCGCAAAGGGCGCACCTTCTACGGCTGCGCCAATTACCCGAATTGTGATTTCACCTCGTGGAAGCGCCCTCTGCCGAAGCCGTGCCCGACCTGCCAGGGAATGCTGGTAATTGCCAATAAACGTGAAGTGCAATGCCTGAACTGTCAGGAAACTTTCCTGATGGAGGATGTCGTTCCCGAAAACGCGTAATTTCAGTGCACTCACAAGTCATTTCGACTTTTGAGGTTCATTGGGAATCTCTGTGGTGGCTACCCTAATGTAGGGCGAGATTAATCTCGCATTACCGCCGACCGCCAGATATGGTGGTCTATCACGGCAAATCCCAGAGAGCCACTTTTGAAGGACATAACAAGTAATGAGCTGGACTTTGTCCATTCTTGATTGATCAAGGTGTGTAAAAAGCGGCGTTTT
>CAZTZE010000043.1:0-26751 GCA_964618215.1 uncultured Chloroflexus sp. | reverse complement strand
GGGAAGGGGGGTGTGGAAAAACGGGCAATGCCCGTTTTTCCACACCCCCACCCCCTTTTATTGAGAAAATACTATTATCTATGTTCTACTATTCTCTCAGGTTTTAGAATTTCCCGCAAGAGACTTATATCCCATTTTTTTATGTAAGGTGTCACAAGCGGCTGGTGGCCGTCATTGAAAGGGTATCTAACCGCGTCAGAGATAACCTTCCGCTTTCAAAATTCCCTCAAAGGTTTGCCTGGCATCGGCTTTGGCTTTCTCGAACCAGGCCGGTTCTGAGGGGGCGTAAAACTCAAGGAACTCTGCCTCGATCCATTTGCGCGCCCGCCCACTCCCGCCGTGCCAGTGCAGGCGGTTCTCGAATATCATCGTCCGCATCGAGCGGACGGCTGCGCTGAGTGATTCTCCGAATGTTCCGAACTCAAAGGCTGCCGAGTATAAGCGCTTTTCGGGGAATTCCTCCCCGGCGAGATCGTACAAGTAATCGGTCAGGTCGCCTTGAATGGAATAAAACTCGTCCGGATCAATAGCCGCCACCCGCGCGACCCCGAACCTGTCCTCCGTTTCCTGAGAGGACATCTTCTCCCGCGCCGAGTTGACCAGCGTCATCTGGTAACGCGGGCCATAACCGGTGTGCATATCGAGGTGGAGGATGCGCTTATAGCGGAGGGCATATTGCCGGTAAAGCGCGATGACTGTCCGCGTTTCTTCCGGGGGTTCTTCGCCGCCGTAATAGAGACCGCGCGGCTGGCGATACTGTCCCATCAAGGCGGCCTCACGAAAACGCTTGACGCCGAAGCGCCGCAGCAACGACGGCATTCGCAGCCCAAAGCCGATTTTACTCAACGCCACGCTTTTTATGGGACTCTGCGGATTCAGGAAAGAGTCAATCCGGGCATAGCCGGGGTTGAAATCGGCCAGGGCGGAGAGATCGCGCACGAAACTGCGGTTCAGGTCAACGTTATCGGCGTTGACGCGGCGGCGGTGTTTCATGCCCCAGGGGTTGATGGCGTGGACGAGCAGCAGGCCGGTCGTCTGCGGGTCGAGGCGCGGCAGGAACTCCTCGATGAAGAGTTGCATCATCGCCGAGCCGACGTAACCCTCCACGCCGTGTTCGCCGGTGGTCAGGATGAAGAGTTTTTCCTTCTTCTTTGCGGCGTTGGCGGAAATCCAATCAATCGTCAGGGATGGGTCGCGGGTCAGGGTGTGGCTCGATAAACGCGCCGCCGGCCACAGGTCGCGCACCGCAGCCAGCGCGGCGCGGAAGCGGTCGCGGGAGTTTTCATAACTGTCTGGAATATTGGTCATCATAAGCGACTCTCGGAGCATCGAATTTCGCGAATTGACACGAAAATTTTGTGTAATTCGTGTCAATTCGATGCAGGGCTAGAAGGGTCCGTAATTGATCGCCACCGCCACCGCCAGAAATGCCACCGTCGCCAGGATGACCCAGAACCACAGGCTCAACAGCCATTTCAGCCACTTGGCGTAAGGCACCACCGTCAGGCTGAGAGTGATGAGCAGGGCGGCGTTGGTCGGGTAAGCCATGTTGGAAAAGCCATCGCCGAAAACGTAGGCGCTGACGGCGATCTGCCGGTTGACGCCCACCAGATCGGCCAGCGGCATCAGGATTGGGATGAGCAAAAAAGCTTTGGCCGAGCCGGATGAGATGAAAATTTCGAGGACGAGCGTCAGGCCGTAGATCATCAGCACTGCGGCGAAGGGGCTGGTGTGGGTGAATGTCGTCGAGGCCCAGTGCAGGATGGTATCCAGGATGCCGCCGGAGGCGACGATGTGGCGCACGCTGGCGGCCATCATCAGCAGCGGGATGGCCGGGGCGATGCCGAGGAAACCCTGACCGGCGGCTTTCCAGGCCGCTTTGCCGGCGCCGGCAATCATTCCCGCGCCGATGCCGCCGATGATGAAGAGCAGGCCGGTCAGCGGCAGGGCCAGGTCGGAGAGGATTTCCACAAACGGCGAGACGACCAGCACAGCCAGGATGAGAGCAAAGAAGACGCCCAGGAAGATGGCAGCGCGCTTCATGCGGGGATCGTCGCTGGCGGCGAGTTCGAATTTACCGTATTTCAGGCGTTCGGGCTTATCTTCCTCGAAGACCGGCGAGGCTTCCGGCCTGCGCTCGATCTTTTTGGCATAGGCGGTCAGGAAGGCGGCCAAAATCGCATAAACCACGATGAAGAGTATGATGCGCGGTCCCGCGCCGGAAAAGAGCGGCAGGCCGGAGAGTTTGTGCGCCACGCCGATGGTGAAGGGATTAAAGACCGCCGTCGAAAAGCCGACGTTGGTCGCCAGCACCGAGATGCCCAGGCCAGTCAGCGAGTCCCAGCCAAGCGAGTAAGCCAGGGCGATCATGATCGGGACGAGTGGGATGACTTCCTCGAAGATGCCGAAGAAGGCGCCCAACGCCATGAAGAAGAAAGTGATGATGAGTAGCAGGGTGTACTTGCGCCCGCCGAATTTGCGGATGATCTGGGAAATAACATATTTGAGAATACCGCTTTTGTCCATCACGCCGAAGGCCGTCCCGACCAGCAGGATGAAGGCGATGATGCCGATGACGGTGACGTTATTTTCAGCGGCGAAGACCTCAAACGGCGCGGTGAACCAGCGCCAGACGGGATAATCAGCCCGCTCAGTGTGCGTGAAGGTGTCAGCGTCAATCGTCTCGCGGCCGTTCACCTGGATGCGGGCGTAATTTCCCGCCGGGATGACGCGGGTCAGGATGCCCGCGACGAGCATCAGTGCGAGCAGGATGACGAGGGACTGGATGAAGGCTTTCTTGCTGATTTGCGCGCCGGCTTTTTGTTCCATGTTGATCTCCTTTGTTGGCATCCGACGACTCCTGTCGTCGGGGGATGCACAGGCGAAGAGAGAAGGCAGCGAAGAATCTGTGGTGGATATCTCCCAAGGTTCAGCTTGATTGCCCTCGCGGCGGATGCTATAGACCAAGTTCCCTGCGGATGTAGTCTGCGTCCATCGTGGGCCGCTCCCCGTTCCGGGCGCGCTGGTCGTTGATATACTCGATCTGCTTGAGAGCCTCGATTGCTTTTTTGCGTCCTTCAGGGGTTTGCGCTGCCTGGCGGGGGGTGAGTTTGCCATCCATGGAGGGTTGATCGAGCCAGTTAGCCGTCATCCGCTGCAACATCTCTTCCTGGACAATCTCCGCTTCCTCTGACTGCGCGCGGGATGGTTCCTTGTGCGGCCGGGCAGACCTGGGAGCGGGTTTTTGTTGATATGCTTCCCAATCTTCGAACCGGTCGCCGGCATGTTTGATCTGTTTGCCCAGCATGCTTTCGAGCAGGGCTTTCCCGGCTGCCAGGCGTTCGCGCGATGAACATTCCAACTCGATCCATTGCGCGGCCAGGATAAGGTCACCCAGGTTGAGAAAACTGGGTTGGCCCGGCCCCTCGGTCCACTCTGTTTTGAGCAAAACGGCCCGTCCCTTCGGTTTGTAATCAGATTGCGGAACAAAGGAACGTCCGCGCTGGAGCCAGTTATAGTGCAGCGCGCCCGGGTGGTTTTCAGATGGCCCGCCATAGACAAACTCTTCGCTGGCATCCAGTGTTGCCTCGACCTTGTGTGGGTCGCCGCGTATGTTATACCTGGCTTTGGAGATGACCAGCGCATGCCCTTCGGCTGAGAGCGGAATGGGTGGTTTGGAGGCTTCTTCCTGGGCGCGTTTCATCGCCAGGTGGAGGGTTAGACTGCTGTCGCGGTAGAAATCGGGCAGGCTGGCCTGGGGGTGGTCAGCCTGGTACGTTGCCCACAGCGCCCGGGCGGTTTCAAGCACGCCGGCTTTTTCCATTGGCATCAGCATCAACGCCGAGCCGGTGAACGATACCCGTCCTGCCGTGCGGATCGGGCGAAACAGGCCAAAATTCCAGCGAGAGGCGCTGTAGGAGGCCGAAATATCGTTGACCTCGAAGATCTCCTCGCTCAACAGGTCCTGAACCACCACCCCGATGCCGGGCTTGACCTGCTGAAACTCGAGCAGGCGCGCCCGGTTCCAGGTCAACCAGTCGTCCAACATGGCGCGTTGGGCGCTGTTCAGGCCCGGTCCCATTTCCTCGACAAACAGGTCAATGATCCGCCGGCCGGTACGAGTGACGAAATCGGAGAAATACCATTCTTGAAATCCCGGTATTTCAGCATCATTGAAATTGAGCGGCGCAGTCGGACTGGGCTTTTGCTCGAAATAGAGTTGGATGGCCTTATCACAGTCTGCCTTGAAGCGGTCGCCTTTGTAAGCGAATGCCTGAATGCGCTTGCGCAGCGCTTTTTCCGCCTGGCCAGGTTCAGGCGGGCGAATGCGCGGCAGCGTTTCAACCGGCGGCCTGGGCCTGGTGGAGGTGTACCTTTTGTCGGTACCTTTCGATATTTTGCGTTTCGTTTTTGGACTCATAGGTTATTCGCTGAGAACCTTTCCAGATCAAGTATAAACCAAAATCCTGTAATTTTATCAAAACGGGCTCTCTGGGATTTGCCGTGATAGACCCCCATATCTGGCGGCCATCCGTAATGCGAGATTAATCTCGCCCTACATTTCGGCGGTTACCACGGAGATCCCCAGAGAGCCTCAAAACGAACCGCGAAGGGGCGAAGATGGCTAAAGATACAGTACCAGGCTGGCTATCGGCGGGTATAATTGCGCCAATTATCCTTGCTATCCCCAGCCAGCCTCATATGGACGAAGGGGGCAGCGAGGCAGGAGATCCATGCGCAAATATATCTACTTTACTGTCTTCATTTCTGGTATGACCACACTGGCGGCTGAAATCAGCGCCTCGCGCCTGCTGGGCAACGTCTTCGGGACGAGCAACCTGGTCTGGGCGGCGATCATTGGCCTGATCCTCATCTACCTCAGCCTGGGATATTTCATCGGAGGCCGCTGGGCGGACCGCTCGCCTCATGCAAAGACGATGTACCAGATCCTGGCCTGGGGTGCGTTTACGCTGGGTGTCGTACCGTATGTGGCGCAGCCTGTTCTGCAAGCGGCCGCGACAGCCTTCGATGGGCTGCAGGTGAGCATACTGCTCGGGTCTTTCGCGGCCGTCCTGGTCCTGTTCAGCCTCCCGGTGACATTGCTGGGGATGATCTCACCCTTTGCCATCCGCCTGAGCATCCAGGAGGCAAATCGCGCCGGCAATGTCTCCGGTAACATTTACGCCATCTCGACGCTCGGTTCGTTTATCGGGGCATTCCTGCCGGTGATGGTTTTGATCCCAACGATTGGCACAACCAGGACCTTCCTTTTTTTCAGCGTTTTCCTGCTTTGCGTGGCGCTGGCCGGCCTGGGGATGAGCGCCGGACGCAAGGTGATGCTGACCTATCTTCTCTTGATTGCGCTGCTGGCCGGGGTTGCTCTCCTGGGCGGTCGCGGCGGCATCAAGAAGACAACCGGTCAGATCTTCGAGACGGAATCGGCCTACAATTACATTCAAGTGCTGGAGGTTGGCGGCTACCGTTACCTGCGTTTGAATGAAGGGCAGGGCATCCACTCAGTCTATCACCCGGATACGCTCGATTATGGCGGGCCGTGGCAGCAATTCCTGGTTGGACCGTTTTTCTACCCCAACCGTTCCCCTGAAGATGTCCGGCGCATCGCCATTATCGGCCTGGCAGCCGGGACGACAGCCAGGCAGGCCGCGCATGTCTTCCCGAATGTGGTCATTGACGGGTTCGAGATTGACCCGGAAATTGCCAGGATCGGCGACGAGTATTTTGGAATGAACCTGCTAAACCTGAACGTCATCCTTCAAGATGGCCGTTGGGGGCTGGCAAACAGCGCGGAGAAGTACGATCTGATCGGTGTGGATGCTTACCGCCCGCCCTATATCCCCTGGCACATGACCACGCAGGAATTCTTCCAGATCGTCGCAGATCACTTGACCGAAAAGGGCGCATTGGTCATCAACGTCGGTCAAGCCCCTGGCGACCGGCGACTGATTGATGGCTTGGCGACTACCATCGGGACGATCTTCCCCTCCGTGTACGTGGTGGACCTTCCCGGAACGTTCAACTCGATGATCTATGCCACGTGCCGGCCGACACAGGCCGCCAGCCTGGACGAAAACCTGCGCGCACTTACGATGCGTAGGGACGCGCCTCCGCTCCTGCTGGCATCCATCTCCCTGGCCTGGACGAACCTCCAACCCCCTCCGCAGCATACGACAGTCTTCACTGACGACCTGGCGCCGATTGAATGGATCACGAATAATATGATTTTGAATTATATGCTGCATGGCGAGATAGACACATTACAATAACAATAACTATGAAAACCCTCTATAAAATCTTCTCCTTTGTCATCACCCTGCTCATCCCCGTCGCGCTGGTATTCCTCGGCGTGCGCCTCCTGCTCACACCGCTCTACATGCAAATAGAATACCGCACCTCCGGCTTTCCAGCGGATGACTATGGCTTCACCCTCCAGGATCGGCTGCATTGGTCGAATATCGCGCTTCAGTACCTGGTGAATGACGCAAATATAGATTTCCTGGGCAACCTGGCTTTTTCGGATGGCTCCCCTGTTTATAATGCCCGCGAACTGCTTCACATGCAGGATGTCAAGAATGTCGTCCAGCCTGTGCTTGGAATTGGTTATGGCGTCTGGATCACCATACTGGGGCTGGGATTATGGGCGCAGTGGGGCAACTGGTGGCCGGCTTATCGTCGCGGGCTTGGGCGCGGCGGCTGGCTGACAGCCGGGTTGGTGACGCTGATCGCCGTCCTGGCGGGGATCAGTTTCTGGCAATTCTTTACCTATTTCCACACCCTTTTCTTTGAGGGCGATTCTTGGCTGTTCTTGTATTCGGACACGCTTATCCGTTTGTTCCCCGTGCGCTTCTGGCAGGATACTTTCATTTGGGTGGGCCTGATCGCGCTAATCGGCGGGTTGGGGATGGGTTTGGGATTGAGGCTGAAATCGAAATAAGGTGTTATAGTAGTATCAGTAAATCACGAAATCGTAGTAACGACTTCGCGAAGCACCCTGTGGGTTAGTCGTCCGCCCCTACCATCAACGATGTGCAACGCCGACATGCGTCCGGCAGAGATTCGTCGCTTCTGCGCGTTGGACGAGGCCAGGCGGAGTCTGATCCGTGCTGCGATGAACCAGTTATCGGCACGCGCCTATCATCGCGTGCTGAAGCTGGCGCGCACGATCGCGGATCTGGCGGGAAGTGAGAGCATCGGGCCGAGTCATCTGGCGGAAGCACTGCAGTATAGGCCAAGGCTTTTGACAATGTAATAGAAATCTCCAAGCTGCAGGAGACTTGGGATATATTTGAAGGGTGTAATACTCAGCATTTGACTCATAATCGCTTGGTCGCTGGTTCGATCCCAGCCGGGCCCACCTATATCTGGGGGTAAGACAATCCATAGCCCCCACCTCTGGGGGTTTTTGGTTGGAAAAGTTTCCATAAAGAACATACGTTCTAACTACTATTGCAGTAAAATTGCAGTAGATTGGACGGGGGTCTGGTCCCGAGGAACGAGAAGAGCTTGTGCTGTTGGCGGTGGTGAACCTAAAAAGGTTCACCACCGCCTTTCTCTATTCTTGTACTCAAAGGCCTGAAAATGACCATCCTCACAATTGCCAACCAAAAAGGCGGCGTAGGAAAGACCACTACCGCCGTGACCCTCGCCCACGGCCTTGCATTGGCCGGGCAACATACCCTACTGGTGGATCTCGACCCGCAGGGACATGTCGCATTCGCACTCGGCATGGACAAGGCTCCCGGTCTCTACCGGCTGGTCGTGGACGAAGAACCGATCACCAATGTCGCCATCTATTCCCGGGAAAACCTGGACATCGTTCCTGGCGATAAGAAAACCGAAAAAGCCAAGCGCACGATTGTTATCTCCAACTTCCCTGCCGAGATTATGAGTCGGGTGCTCAAGAATGCGCCATACGACGTCGTCATCCTCGACATGGCACCCTCCTTGGACGTGTTGCACGTCTCGGCACTCATGGCCAGTGATTGGGTGCTCATCCCGACCAAGCTGGACGCCATGGCTGTGGACGGCGTGAACGAGGTCCTGCGTTCAATGGGGGAAGTGGCCGAGCGCGGTCACCAGATCGGCTACAGCATCCTGCCGACCTTCTTCGACCGCACCACGCGCGAGACGATTGTGCAGCTCAAGGCCCTGGTGCAAACCTTCAACGGCCACGTCTGGCCGCCCATCCCGCAGGACACCAGAGCGCGCGAAGCTCCTGCTTTTGGGAAGAGCCTTTGGGAATATTGCCCGCGTTCCCCGGCAATGATCGGCTATGAAGACGGCCACGAGAGTGGGTATGCCAGCACCCTGCGCCGAGTGGTGGAGGTGCTGCGCATGGATAAGAGCCTTCAACGTCGAACAGTGGTAGATCCCGCCGTGGCTGATATGCTCTCGGATATGGAGCGCAAGAAACGGATCGCAAACCTCCCGAAATCCAAGCAAGGCAAGGCTCGGAAGGATGCCGTCCGGCACAAGGTCGGGCTGGATTTGCCGCCCGCTCTACACGATTCCCTACGCCAGATTGCGGTAAGGGAGCACATCTCCATCTCCGGCTTGGCGGCCTTCTTCGCGCTGCGCGGCATTGAAGATTACGAAGGAGGAAAAATCGACCTTTCCCCTCACAAACGGCTCTCCCGTTGCGCTCGATTCGAATACGTTCTCGTTCTTACCAAACTGGAGAAACCTTAGACATACGCTACCTTTCTATGGAAGCCTATAGGCTACCATCGAGAAACAGCATACGCTACCTTATGACGGTAGCCCATACGACAGCGTATCCTTCGCCAGGAAGCCCCACAAGCCATTTTCCTGGCGGTCAGTGACAAGCAGCACATCCCGTTCGAATCATTCTCTTTCAGGTAGATTGATATGACTCTCAGCCCCGAACAAGCTTGGCAATCCGCTCTCGGACAACTCCAGATGGAGATGCCCAAAGCCTCGTTTGACACCTGGGTGCGCGACACCAGGTTGGTTAGTTTTGACGCGGGGATAATTACAGTTGGTGCACGCAACGCCTATGCCCGTGACTGGCTGGAAAGTCGTCTCTCCAGCACACTGACGCGTCTACTGATGGGTATCCTGGATCGCAGCGTGGAAGTACAGTTCGTGGTGTGTGATGAGGCGGGGGAGGAAGTCGAAGACAAAAGCATACCGGAAGAAAAAGAGGCGGGGATTCCCGTCGAGGTTGTCGATGCAACCCGCTACCAGCACGAGGTGCAGCCTGACCGGGTTGTTGTTATTCCGGGGTACAGCCTGCGTCTTCTTGAGCAGGGCGACCTGACGCCCAAGCAAATGTCGCTGTGGATTGGTTTTCGCCAGGCGGTATACCACCAGTGGAGAAAAGGCGGGGGAGTGGTGCGAAATATCCCCAATTGGGTTGCAATTCGGTTTGCCATGATGAGCCGGGCAAGTTTCTTCCGCGAAGTCGGCAGGCAGGACGACATCGCCGCAGGAATGATCGAGCGTATTCCAGAACCAGACCGCCAGTTTAAGAACGGGCGCTGGTATCAAAATGCGAACCGTTACCGGGTCCTCATGTCGCCACGCCTGACTAGGCGAGACGCTGCCACCATCGAGAATATGTTGGCGGCGGAAGCCAGCCTGTGCGCCACGAAAACCGAAGCAGCGAAGACGATGTGTGTTGCGCTGCACGATCTGGCGGGACGCAATCCATCCGAATACCTGGATGTGCTCGTTGAACAATCTGGCAGGAAATCGCCGCGCGGGGTGGTAGAAGTTGTCCGCCGCATCCTGGGACTCGAGGGGGACGTGCCTGGCGACCTGTTCGAGGCTGCCGAGGCGCTCCAGGATCGCATCCTGGAATCGTTCGGGAAAATTGTCATCACGCATTACTTCCTGGAAAAACTGGCTCCGGCTCTTAGGCTGACCCACCCGCAGACCTGGGCGATTATTGCGCTTCGTGACCACTGCTGGTTTGACTACGACACAGGGACGCAGAAGGATTTTGCCATCCTCCGCGGCGGTATCAAGACGCTGGCTTCGTGGGTTGGAGTTACCAAGAAAGCCGTTGAAGGATGGCTCCAAAATCCGGAGTTTACCTGTCTGGCAGCGCCGATCAACGTCACCGGGATGCCGGCCGAGTGGGAGCGGGATGGCACGCTTGTCTTCCGCGTGCGGCAGGAAGAAGTGCTTGTCAGCGATCTGTCTGGAAATAGTGAGACTCCTGTGGTGGAAGAAGTGAGACTCGAATCTGGAAGAAATGAGACTCGGATTGGAAAAAGTGAGACTCCTGTTGCAGAAAAAGTGAGACTCGAATCTGGAAAATGTGAGACTCCGTTAAATAACCTCTTTAACCCCATATTTAAACCCCAATTAACCTCTATAACTACCACCACAAGCGCAAATGCAAACGAAAAAAGTCGGTTGGTGGCGGTTGTTCCTTCAAGCTGGGTTTTGAAACACCTGTTTACCCTCAACCGCATCTCTGGAAAAAAAAGGCTGGAACTCGAGTCTGCGTCCGCGAAGGCGTTTGTTTCCTGGCTGCTATACGCTGTCAGCAGAGACGGCGGCGGAATTCAGAACCCGGTCAGTTTTGCTCTCAGCCAGTTGCAACGAGACCCGCAGGCCGGTGCAGGCGGCGCGTTCGACCAGTTCGCAGCGCTGTCACCGGCAGAATTAGTCCGCCTGATCCGCTGGTCGTTTGGGAACGCGACCACCAAAAAATATCTTTCGGGAGAAGAATATCTAAACCAGCAGGATGAATTCGGGAACGAACTATGGGAGCAGACGATGGGTGAAAAAAACGTCCGCATCGGCCTGCTTTTGAAGATTCTGCTTGGCGAGGAACCCGATCTCAAAATCACGGTCACCGAGTAGGCCTTCGGCAAGAGAAAACACCATGATCAAGCGTGAGTACCCCGCACAGGATCCCGCATGATCTGGCGACCTTTTCCGGCGTGGCCAGCGGCAGTGCTGCCGAGTGCGCAGTACCCTTCGATGAACTCAGGGCAGCGCCTACTCGGTGGTGAACGCAGTCGCACCATGCACAGCGCCTACTCAGTCGGCCATTCGGGTGACAACGAATGCCCTTCGGGGACATTTCAGCGACGCCCCTATCCAAAATCTGATTTTTTGGGCGCAATGTCCATGCGCAGCACCCTTCGATGAACTCAGGGCAGCGCCTACTCAGTACGCCATCTCATCGCCGACGACGACAAATGCACCTAAATCATCACTGGTTTGCAAGGAAAAAGAGAGCCAAGAGATTCGTGGAAGAGGTCAACCGTGTGGCCGAGAGGCTCCTGGACGATGCCCACTGTCAACAATTTCACACCTGGCTCAAAGACCACACTGGTGATCAAGGGATCATCACGAATGGCAGAGCAAACGGCAGGCTGGTTGACTGGCTGCTTCAACAGGAGAATGCCAAATTTAAGATGGAGATCAAGATTATCTGTACCGAAGTCTATTGGTGGTATTTCCAGATGGTCAAGAATGGGAAAGTGGAATGGGAAGACGAAATTCTCATCGGAAGGCGACCTTGCTATTCCCACCCAAAAAGAACAGTAAACGGAGAAGACAAAACGTGAAATATGACCTGAAATTCGTTCGGCAAGAAATGCCGACATTCGCTGGCGCGCTCCTCTTTTCGGCGCTGGCGATTGCCCGCCTGGAATATGCCATCAGGCACGCAGACTGGATGGGCGTGCTGCTGGCGATGCAGGCATCTTTGGCGGTGATCCTGCTTGTCCGCCGCAGCCAGGCGCAGACAAAAGCGCCTCTCTACCAGCGTCTTACTGCCTGGGGTTCGGCGTTCCTGCCGCTGGCGATGGAGACGTCGAATGCTTTGTGGATTGGGAGAACGCTCACCGCCGCAGGACTGGTGCTCTGCATGTGGGGCTTCGTGATACTGGGTCGGTCGTTCGGCGTCTCTCCCGCAGATCGCGGCCTGGTGCAGCGCGGCCCGTATCGCTTCCTGCGCCACCCGATCTACGCTGGCGAGTTGATCGCAATTGCCGGGGCTGTGATGGGCGACCGAGTAGGTGCTGTGCATTGGACGCTCAGAAACCTGATCATCTTCGCCATCCTGCTGGCGACCAAACTCCTCCGTATCCGCTGGGAGGAGAGAATTATCCAGAACTACTCTGATTATTCCGTCCGCGTCCGCTGGCGGCTGTTTCCGGGAGCGTGGTGATGAGAATCCGAGTTGAAACAAAAAAACGACTTCCGGCGGTTGTGCTTGCCACCCGCGCGCCCGAAGCCCTGAGCGGGATACCGACAGATTTCCAGACGCGCGAGGCGGTGTCCACCCTGGGCGTGATGAGCGCCCTGCACGCTGACCCTGTACTGCTGATCGTGGACATGGATGACCTGGTGGAATGCCCGGCCATGAGCCGCGAGGCGCTGCGAACTGTGCTGGCCTCCGTCAGGGAGGATGGCGCGGTGGTGGTCAGCTCCGAGCAATTCAGCGCAGAGAGTGAGCGTTGGTTCGGCGAGGCGCTGCTGGTGCGCGGCCTGCGCTCCGGGGTGCGCTACATGCCTCCGCGTGTCGTTATGGTAGCGAATTTCTGCGGTGGTGTTGGTAAGACCACCCTGGCGCTGGCCTTGGCGAAACACTTTCGCAAAGCCTCCGGCCTGGCGACTGCCATCGTGGAGGTGGGCGTTGGCGGCAGTTCACTGAACGCCCGCCTGCCGGGTGAACGCGCCTCCCTGTACGAGGTCGTCACCCAGGCCGCCGTGCCTGGGCAGTGGGAAGGCGCAGCCGTCTATCCATCCGACAACTGGGAAGCGGATTCTCTTGCCGCCGACGAGCGCACGCTCGATGCGCTGCGCCGGGTGATCCGAGAACACACCCTGACGGTCTTCGACGCCTTCCCCTCCAATCCGCTGTGGGGACGCGCCCTGGAACTGGCAACTGATGTCGTTGTGGTCACCGCGCCGAGGACGGATTCGCTTGCCCAGACGGACGCCATTTTGCGGCAACTAAAAGACGAGATCGCTGCCTTGACCCTACAACCTCGCATCCATCTGGTACTCAACCAGGTGCGCTCAATGGGCGAGCGGCTGTCCCTGGCCGGGCAAGTCTCCGCCTGGATCGAATACGACGAGCGCAAGGCGCAGCGGCTGGACGGGAGTTTCGCCGAGCCGATCTTGGACTTGATCTATCCAGGCTGGACGAAGCGCGTAAAACGCAAGGCGCGGAAGAATGGCCGCCAAAATGGAAATGCGGAGGCAAAGGCATGAAACAACGACTACTAAATCTCCTGCTGGCCGTGATCGCCATTGCTGCGGCAGTGTACGGCGCGAGATACTGGCAGCAGCACTACCTCGAAGGCGTGACGCTGGTGCAGCTACCCGTGCCGACGAACGACATCCCGCCGTACACCCTGCTCTCGGCTTCGATGTTCGAGTTGCGCGAATTCCCGCGCTCGCTTGTTGAGCAGGGGAGCGGTTATGCGCTTGCGACCACCGACCTTGAAGGCAGGATCAGCGCCGGGACGCTGCTCGCTGCCCAGCCCGTATCCGCTCGCCTGGCTGTGCCTCCTGAACAATTCCGCCTGGCCGATACGGCGCTGGAGGTGGTCTCCATCCCCGCTGAGCATGTCAACGGCGTGGGCGGCCAGTTGCGCATCGGAGAATGGGTGAACATATACCGCCTGCGCGTAGCGATTGAAATACCGCTGGACATCTACGTAGATAACGGGCTGGTCGCACTTCCAACGCCTGAACCGGTGGTTGAATTTGTGGCGCATGTGCCGGTCATCGCCGTACTGGACGAGACAGGGCAGCCCGCCAATCAGGGCGCAGAACCACGCCCGATGAAGATCATCATCGTCGCCGCGCCGCCTGAAACTGTGCGGTTGATCCTGGACGCAGTGGCTTATGCCATACTGGGCAAGGAGAAGTTATGGCTCACGCTGGCACCCGTGCCGTGACAACGAATGCTCCGCCAACGCAGAGAGCGAAGCATTCGTTGTCACCGGACGGCTACTACGGCTTGAGCGCTGATGACCTGCGCCTGCTATCCACCGCCCAGGCGGGCCTGCTGGAACAAGCCGCGCGCGTGCCCGCCTGGGGCGAGGCGGACGCGACATTGGCGCGCATGTTCCGCGACCAGGTGCGGCAGATATTGCACGATCAGGTGCGGCCCGCCGAATTAGAGAATGCCGCCGGCGACGCCGCTGGGCCAGTTATATTCGTCGTAGAGCCACGTCTGCAAGCCCAATGCCGCGCACTCTTTCAACGAGTTATCAACCGCGCGCCAATAGTCTTCGGAGAGATATTCCACCTCCATCCCTGTGCGCGGATGGAGAAACACGCCAGCGATGCCTTGCCGCGCTTGCTCCGCCAATCCCCAACGAATGTCGTCGGTGTTGAGGTCGGTGTTCAAGAGCCAAAAAGGGACAAGCCCATAGGAGCGCGGTGGGTTCAGGAAGCCGTTGCGGAGGTCATCAAGGGGGTTCATAATTCCAACACCGCCCTTGCGAGTGTCACGGCTCGACTTGCATCCGGTGCATAACCGTCGGCGCCGATCTGCTGGGCATAACTTTCTGTCACCGGCGCACCGCCCACGATCACTTTGACCTGATTGCGCAAGCCTGCCGCTTTGAGCGCTTCAATAGTGACTTTCATATTGGGCATGGTCGTGGTCAGAAGCGCCGACAATGCGACAATGTCTGGGTTACTTGCACGCACGGCTTGAACAAACTTGTCCGGTGCGACGTCAATGCCCAAGTCCTGGATTTCAAAGCCCGCACCTTCGAGCATCATACACACCAGGTTTTTGCCGATGTCATGCATATCGCCGCGAACGGTGCCAGCCAGCACTTTCCCAGCGGACTGCACTTTGGCTTGGATCAGGTGGGGCTTGAGAATGGCTAACCCCTCCTGCATCGCCCGAGCGGCGATCAGCATCTCTGGAACGTAGTACTCGCCACATTCAAAGCGCCGACCGACCTCAGCCATTGCAGCGATCATTCCATCGTTCAGGATAACTTGAGGATCCAGACCTGTCGCAATGGTTTCTTGGACTTTTTCTTTAGCCATCGCGCGGTTCCCTGCGAGGATAGCATTGAAGATCTCCTGTGAGGCTTGATTCATCGGGTTTCTCCTCGAATATAGGTTATTGCTTGTTATCAATCCAGGCTGTTGCACACAGGCTTAGAAAGTGCAGCACACATGCGTTGAAGGCCTCGGGCTGTTCAATGTTGACCACGTGGCTGCCACCCTCGATGACCACTAGGTGGCAATCGGGGATACTCTGACAGAGAACGTCCGCATACTGGCGGGGCACCAGGATGTCTGTATCGCCGGCGATGACCAGCGTGGGAGCAGCAATGTTGCCCAACCGCGCCCTGACGTCGTAGGCCAGCAGCGCCTCGACGCTTTGGAGATAAGACTGCACCGGCAGTCCGGCTATCTGGCCTACGATGGCCATGATCTCGGCGTAATGTTCATTGATGTACGAAGGGGAAAAGGCCCAGGGGATGGCATTGCGGGCCTGCGCCTCCATGCCCAGCCGCTCGGCAATGAACGCTCCGTTCTCCATTTTCATACGCAGGCTCTTATCCAGGTGGCTCATCGAGTCGGCCAGAACCAGCCGCTTGACCCGCTGGGGGTAGTCCAGGGCCAACTGCTGGGCTACCATGCCACCCATCGAAGCGCCCAGGACGTGGGCTTGCTCGATGCCCAGGTAGTCCATCAGAGCGACCACGTCGCGGGCAAAAAGATCAATGGAGTAAGCCATCTCCGGCTTGTCCGATTGTCCGTGGCCTCGCAAGTCCATGGTGACCACCTGGTAGCTCCGAGAGAACTCGGACACCTGGGAGGCCCAACTGGTGCTGGCAGCACTCAAGCCGTGGATAAGCACCAAAGGATGGCCCTGACCCTGCACTTCGTAGTACATCTGAATGCCATTGATTTGCGCTATCGGCATCTCGACCTCCTCCTGATTTGCTCCGTTTACAATTTTGCTTCCCAGTAACCGCAGAATGGGTCAATCGGATTGATCCCTTTGAACGGTGATTTGCCCAAAAGCTTGGCGACGAGTGCTTCCACCACATATCCACTAGGGGTATAGCCGTTGATAAAGGTTTTTACCCTTGGCACATCCTGAAGGTGATAAGGATTGTCAATCGAAACAAATGCCGCAGGAATATCGTTGATAAATTTTGGAACATCCGCACCCATCGGTTGAGCCCAGTTAATTCGAACGACGGTCTGATTGCTCGCCGTTTTCAGACTGGCAAAATAAAGCACCAGGTCATAGGCTTCTTTGAGTGACCGGACCGGTTTGTGATTCGCGGTGTCATCAGTTTTTGAATAGTCGTATTTGGTCACGACGAAGCCTTGTTCTTCCAACAGTTGTATGAATTTTACATTGGCGCCTTGGCTATTGTCTAGGTATCCTCCCACATCCCCCAAGACATAGAGTAAAATCCGTTTGTTTTTTTCTGCCGAGAGAGGCAATAGATTCTGTGTGTCCTTCACCAGTGTAATGGCTTTATCCGCACATTCTATCGCCCATGCTTTATGTTCGGGGCAGTCTAATACCTCTAACGCAGTTTCATCGGGAACTAGTGTCTCCTCTTCCTTCTGTCTATGCAGCTGCAAGGATGCCTTGAGAGCCAGTATACGTGTTACTGCTTCGTCCAGTCTTTCCGCTGTAAGGATGCCGTGCTCAAGTCCCTGCAGCATAAACTCCAAGTCTTCCTCAAGGTCTAGAGGAAACAGGAACATATCACAGCCGGCAGCGATGGTTGCAGGAACAGCCATTTCACGTTTCATCGCGACCGTAAACCCAGCCATATGCGTGGCATCTGTAACGATAAGACCATTAAATCCCAACTGCTCCCTCAATAGTTTGTAATTCAACTCAGGTGCAAGTGAGGCGGGCATCAGTTTTTCATCTCTAATGCCAGGGTTCAGCATTCTGGAGTAGGCAGGAAGCATGATATGTGCCGCCATGACTGTGTCCGCTCCGGCGTCAATCATTCCCTTGTAGACTCGTCTATAGGTTTCGTCCCATTCCTCGACCGACAGCGAGTTGATACTTGTCACCAGATGCTGGTCCCTGCTGTCCACTCCATCCCCCGGCCAATGCTTGATGGACACGCCCAGGCCACATTTATGGATGCCCTTCATATAGGCTCGTGCCATTCTCAGCACTCGTTCGGGATTGGAACCAAAAGTACGGGTGTTGGTGATGGGATTCTGGTAATTCATATCAATATCAACAACCGGCGCGAACGCCCAATTGCATCCTACGGTACGCCCTTCCCTGCCACAAACCAACCCCAGTCGGTAAGCCATAGTTTCATCATCGGTAGCAGCGACCTGCAACGGCGAGCCAAAGTCCGTGCCATCTGTGGCGATCCCAATTCCACCGCGTTCCAAGTTTGCCGCCAGCAGGAGAGGAATATCCGAATTCTCCTGCAAAAAGCGATGGGCTTTTTGGATACTCCCTCCCGGTGCCGGCCTGAACATCATCGCACCCGGCTTGATTACCTGTAGGATCTCCTTTAACTTATCTTCATCCGGCGTACGCCCGAGAATGCAAAAGAGTTGCCCTACCTTCGCCCGAAGATCTATACCGGCCAACGTTTCTTTAACCCATTGGATATCGTCATCTGTCAAATTAAACGGCTTGCTTTTCAAATCTATCATTGGCATGACTCCTTGTAGGTTTACAGTGGCGAATCGGTTTTCAAATAGCCGTCAGTGCTGTTTAGAACAACGTATTCACATCAAAATTGCATAATCCGTCTGCAACATAGTCTGCAGATTTCAAGACAGCGGCTTTTCCTATGCCTACAGCGTACATCCCCGCTGCCCTGGCTGCCTGCAGCCCTGCCTCCGCGTCCTCGAAAACGACACAATCCCCGGGGCTTACCCCCAGCGCACGTGCCCCAAGTAAAAAGACTTCGGGGTCTGGTTTGGCTTTAGATGCCTTGTTCCCGTCAATAATGGCATCAAACAAACTCACAATTTTCAAATTACATAATATCAGCGGAGCATTTTTGCTTGCCGTTCCCAGGGCAATGCTCACTCCCTTATCTCTAAGCCGGACCAGGCATTCTCTTGCACCGGGAAGGATGCTGGACTCGTTGATCTCCTTGAGGTACTCTAAATACCATCCGTTCTTTTTCTCGGCAAGCGCAATCTTAATTGTCTCATCCAGGTCAAGCCCGCCAATCTCAAGCAAAATTTCAAGGGATCTCATTCTACTGACCCCTTTCAACCGCTCATTGTCTGCCTGTGTGTAATCAAAACCCAACGCGTTTGCCAATCGCTTCCACGCAAGATAATGATACTTGGCGGTATCGACAATTACGCCGTCTAGGTCAAAAAGTGCAGCACGGTATTTTCTTTTTTCTGTCGAAGGCTTTCCTTCACAATACATTTTGTCCGTATCCTGCGCTGGCTACGTGTCACCTCCAATCTCGCTGACCTGGAAACTACTTTCGTTTACTGTTCCTTCAAGGAACTGCAATGCAACTGCGTTGAACTCGAACGGCTGAAAGTAGCCCTCGTGATGTCCCAGGTAATGTCCGTTCAGCCAGACGTCGGCGTAATAGTCCACTCCGTGGAATCTGAGCCATATCTGTCGTTCATCACATCCCCTGGGGAGGGAGAACTCGCGTTTGAACCAAGTGGTGCCGGCGTAATCCTTCAGCCCGGCCAGTTGCCAGTTGGTGGGGATGACCATTTCACCCCAGGGGCCCTCGTTGCTTTCCGAAAGCTCCTGGGCATCAAGCACATCGTCGGCGTCAAGCCGGTAGAGCCATGGGCCATTCAAACTCATCCTGTCAAAGTCCATAGAAGCGGCCTTTCGTTGCTATGAGTACTTCTCGATCAGGGCGTAGACCCGCTCCTCATCTCCCTCATGCCACTGCATGGGATGGGCCCGATAGCCCGGACGTATGTCAATGATGATGAACAGACCGCGATTGGTCTTTTTCTTACTAAGCACCGATTCCACATAGTCCAGCACGCTGTCGAAGCGGATTTCCCTGTTCAAACCGATGTGGGGGATGATCGCCACCTGGCCGGAGAACTTGTCGGCCACGGCAGAAAATGGCGTCTCTGTGGCCCCGAAATTGATGGCCCGCAGGTCCTTGATTTTGGCTAGAGCGTCCAGGTGGTGCACGAAATTGCCGCACGAGTGGACGAACAACCCGCCGAATTCCTCAGAAAGGCGGTTGTTGTAGGGCAGAGCGAATTCTTCGAACAAGCGGGGGGAGATGAGAGCCAGCAGGTCTTCGCTGATGCCAATACCATAGCCATCGGGCATCCATACGAAGGGGAAGTGAAGAGGGATAAAGTTGCCGGCGACCTCACGTTGTTTCTTGACGAAGCGAATGATCAGATCGGTCACCAACTCCAATAGGTAATGAACCTCACGCGGCGCGGTGTACATCGCCATCAGGAACTGATCCGATTTCCAGATCAGGTAGGCGGTATCGAGAGGACTTTGCAGGTCTGTCATCCTGATGGGATATCGGCCACCGGTCTTCTCTCGAAAGTAGGCTGTCATCTCCAAGACGCGGCCCAGCAGCCCGTCAGTGACCGTTGGGGGTTCGAGCTCATATACCCGTTGCGGATCATCGGTGATGATGGGAAGCGCCCATGGATCCTTGTCCTCGAACCATTCGACCTGACAGCCGAAGGCTGAGGCAAAGACGCCGGTGCCCAGGTAGGGGAAAAAGGCGGGGACATAATCACCCTGGAAACGCAGGTTGGCCTCGAATTCCTTCAACTGCGCCTCCAGCATCTTTTGCGGATCCTGGAAGCGCTCCAGCATCGTCGTCTCGTGCTGCACTGCGCGGGTAATTTGATAGGCCGGCCGGGGCAAATCCTCCAGGTGCCACAAGCTGGTCAGAAAGGTTCTCTGTTCATCTCTGAGTTCTGACATCATGTTCTCTAGCCCTTCAGTCCGCCGAGCGTCATGCCTCGCACAAAGTGTTTCTGACCGAGGAGAAAGATGACCACTACTGGAATGGTCATGATAAGCGCAGCCACCATCAGCAGGTTCAACATCGGCTCCTGCGCGGTGTGGGCGCTGTAGTACTGAAAGTTTGTCAGTCCCAGAGGGATGGTGAAGGTCTCTTTGGAGTTGAGGTAGATCATGGGCCCCAAGTAATCGTTCCAAGTGAAGAGGAAGGTAAAGATGGCCACGGCCGCGAAGGCCGGCTTGGATAGAGGCAGGATGATGTTCCAATAGATACGCAGGGGACCGGCGCCATCTATCCTGGCCGCCTCATCGAACTCCATGGGCAAACTCATAAAGAATTGGCGGAAGACGAAAATGGTAAAAGCCCCGCCTGGGCCGATTCCCAGGAAACTGGGGACGATGAGAGGCAGGAAGGTATTTATCCAGCCCAGGTGCTTGAAGATCAGGAATTCAGGCACTAAGGTGACCACTTGGGGCAACATCATAGTGCCCAGCATCAGCATGAAGAGGGCCTCGCGTCCGCGGAAGCGAAAGCGAGCGAACCCGTAGGCCACCAGCGAACTGACCAGGAGCCGTCCCACGAGTACAGGTATGGCTACCAGGAAGCTATTGCGAACGTAGAGGGCAAAGGGCACAACCTGCCAGACCCGCACGTAGTTGCCCCAGACAATGGGATCGGGCAACCACACTGGTGGATAGGCCACAAACTGGGCCGCTGTCTTTAACGAACTGGAGATGGTCCACAGGATGGGGATCATGAAAATGAGCACGGCCAGGGTCGCGCTGGTATAGACAAACACTTTTCCAAGTCTCTCTGCAGAACGTTTGCTGACGACCATTACAGTTTCTCCCCCTCGTAATATACCCAGCGCCGGGAGGTTCTGAACTGATAGTACGTAAACACGACGAGAATGGCGAACAGGATCCAGGCCAGGGCGGAGGCGTACCCCATACGGTAGTGATTGAAAGCCTCCTGATATAGATAGATACCGTAAAAGTAGGTAGCATAGCTCGGTCCCCCTCTGGTAGCCACGTATGGCAGGGCGAAACTTTGAAAGCTCATAATCACGTTGATGACCAGCATCATAAAGGTCGTGGGCGTCAGCATAGGGAGCGTGATATGCCGGAACTTGTGCCAGGCGTTTCCGCCATCAATCTCCACCGCTTCATACAAGTGCTGGGGAATGCCCTGCAAAGCGGCCAGGAACATGATGCAACCCGTGCCGCCCACGCCGCCCCACAGGGTGATCAGGATCAGCGAGGGCAGAGCCCAAGCGGAATCGGCAAACCAAGGGGGCCCTGTGACGCCGATTTTCCCCAGCCAGTAGTTAATCGGGCCAAAGGCCTGGTTGAACAACATCGTCCACAGCAGAACGGCGGCCACCAGCGGCACAATGGCAGGCAGGAAAACCAGCGTACGATAGACCGTGATGCCCCTGACCCGTTGGTTAAGCAATAAGGCGAAGGCCAATGAGCCACCTACATTCAAGGGAACCATGATGGCCGTGTACTTGAAGGTGATGAGCAGCGATTTCCAAAACAGGTCCTTGTGGAGAAAGGCGTCGATATAGTTCTGCAAGCCGATGAAGCGGGCCGAGGAGAGAAGGCTGTACTCCGTGAGGCTCAAGTATAGCGCAGTCAGCATTGGGAAGAGGACAAGGCCCAGGAAACCTATGATCCAGGGTGAGATCAGAAGATACCCCCATAGGGCTTCCTGTTGGGCAGATTTGAGTTTGGGTGTGAAGACCAACACCCTCGCCAAGATCCTATCTCTAGCCACGCCCTCAGAGAGATCAATCTTGCGATTCAGTGCCTTCATGGAGAAACTCCTTCCTGAAAGCACGCTGCTTGACGGCGCCGGCAAGCAGCGTGCTGTTAGAACCACCGGCAGGCTGTTCCTGAGCAACGGCTACGGACGCGGCATGTTCAGGATCGCTTGTAACTTGGGTTGAACCTCGTTGAGCACATCCTTGGCAGATCTCTTTCCCGCCCACACGTCACCGAGAGCCTGATTGAGCAGGTCCAGGACTTCAGCATCCCGCAGGTTGGCGGTAGAAGTACCTGATGGTTTTGCGTTCTTCATCGCCATATAGAAAGGGATGAACCCTGGATTGCTCGCCATTAGCTCATCACCGATGGAGTTCCTGGCGGGCTGGAAACCCAGCGCCGCATACCTGCGGATATTCTCCGGCGAGCACAGGAATTTGATCCACTCCCAGGCCTCGTCGGGATGCTCGCTGGTGGTCGTGATGCCGAGGCCACCGAATCCGGCGCCTCCCGCTATCATACCGGCTTTCCCTTTTGGCATGAGCACCCATCCCAGGTGTTCCTCGACCACGGAGCCCGTCAGGAAGATCTGGGAGAAGAGGGCACCGTTGATCATGCCGATCTTACCAGTACCGAAGGTGGCTTCCTGGTTTTGCTCTGGCTGAAGGGGCGATACCTGGTACACGTTGACCAAATCGGCCATGAACTGAACGGCCTCGATCGTTTCTAGCTTGTTGGCCAGAGATGTGGTACCATCGTCGCTCACCCACCCGCCACCGAAGGAGCGTACCAGTGTGTTGTTGGACAGGTGGCGTCTCTCGTAGGGGGGAATGATCCCGTACTGATCGATTTTCCCATCCCCGTCGGTGTCTTTGGTTAGCTTCTGAGCGGCCTCCAGCAGGTCGTCGTAGGTCCAATCATCCGTCGGGTAGGGTATGCCGGCTTCGTCGAACAGGGCTTTGTTGAAGTAGAGTGTCGGCTCGCCGGCTCCGGCCTCCTGGGCGATAGCATACAGTTTGCCATCGAACCTGGCCGTTTCCACAGCCAGGGGGTGGAGGTCACTGAGATCATAGTTATCCCTCTTTACATACTCGTCCAGGGGCAGTACGAAACCCTTGTAGGCGACAAGTGGGAAGTTGATTGAGGGATTGATGTAGATGACATCAGCGGCCGTGCCCGCTGCCAGGTCCACCTGCATTTTCACCAGGTAGTCTTCAAAGCTGACCAGCTCGATCTTGACTGTTATGTTGGGATGTAGCTCGTGGAACTTTTTGGCCAGCTCTTCATTCAATTCTACTAAAGACGGCGCTACAAATACCGCATGGCGGATGGTAACCGGCTTGGGCGCAGGCGTCGGCGTAGGTGCAGGTGCAGGTGCGGCGCAGCCGGCTAGGACGGTAGCACATATGGCCACAATGGCCATTGCTACCAGGAACGGGTTTCTTGTGCTTTTCATCATCATCCTCCTTAAAATCACACTTTGTGGGCAGCTCGTGGCAGACCGCTGTCCGCACGAACTTTTGAGCCTTCTACACCTTCCAGTCATCGAAATAGACGCTTATCCTCACCTCCTTCTCTCACAAGTTGATGCCCTGACGACAAGTTCAGTCATCAACTCAACACTGGTAGCACTCAAACTCTCTCCCTCGATCTGCCGGATGAGCATTTCCACCGCTTTTCTGCCGATATCGTGCAAGGGCTGGCGCACCGTAGTGAGAGGGGGATTAGTCCAGGCAGCGAAGGGGATATCGTCAAAGCCCACAATGGACACATCATCGGGAATCTTCAACCCCTTTGACGAGATGGCTTTCATCGCACCAAAAGCCATCTCGTCATTGGAGGCGAATACCGCCGAGGGAGGAACGTCCGCCGAATCCAGCCACGCTTTCATCGCAGCAAAACCGCTGGCCTCTAAAAAGTCCCCCTGTGCTACCAATCGGGGGGAGAAGGCGATACCTGCTTCCGTCAGGGCCAGTTTGTAGCCCTCCAGGCGGTCACGGCAGCAGGCAAATTCCATCGGTCCAGCGATAACCCCAATCTCTTGATGTCCCAGGGCAATGAGGTGTCTGGTGGTCTGATATGCTCCCTCTTTGCTCGAAGCCATCACAGTGGGGAGTTTGGGGAAAGAGACTCTATCATCAATCAGGACGATGGGCAATCCCCGGTCAAAGAGGCTTGACAGGTACTGCTTTCCATCGGGCGGCAGCATGACCAACAGCCCATCAGTTAACCCATTGCTCAAGGCTCGCCCAAACAGTTCCTGGCTCCTCTCCGCAAAAGTAGTTGTGTACAGGACGAGTTCATAGGGGGTGCCCTCAATGCCTTCTGCCGCGCCACGGATAATCTCTATAGTCCAAGGCCGATGCAGAGAGGGTACCAGAAATCCAATGAGGTTTGTTTTCCCGGCGATCAGACCCGTGGCTGCCGGGTTGCGAACGTAGCCCATCTCCTGAATGATTTGCAGGATACGGGCTCGGGTGTTCTGATCCACATCGGGCTTGTTATTCGATACTCGGGAGACGGTGGTATTGGAAACACCAGCACGTTTGGCGACGTCGGTGATTGTTACTCTCATAGATCAGCCTCGTCCTCTAAACGCTTGCAGAGGTGGATGGGGAAGCAGAAAGATCGGCGGTATCAGTTACGGTAACGTTACCGTAATCGTTTACACTATAGCATATTCAGTCAATCCTGTCAAGACTGAGTTCTCTCTTGTTAGCGCAAAGTAGTAATGTCCTCTTTAACCAAAGTTAAAATGTCCCCTTCGGAGGACAAGAAAGTGGACAAACTACTAACCATGAGCAGCAAAGAACTAAGCAGACTGGAAGTGATGCAAAGGCTGGTAGACAAGCGTATGAGCCAGGCAGAAGCGGCGGAGGTACTGGATTTGAGCATCCGGCAGCTGAAGCGTTTGTTGAAAGCCTATCGTCGGGAAGGGGCGAAAGGATTGGTTTCTAAGCGGCGCGGACGGTCGAGCAACAACCGTCTGGCGGAGGAGACCAAGCAGAATGTGCTGGACTTGCTGAAGAGCAAGTACACTGGGTTTGGGCCGACGTTGGCGCAAGAGAAGTTGGTTGAGCTGGATGGGTTGAGGATCTCGGACGAGTGTGTGCGCCAGTTGATGATAGCTGAAGGGTTGTGGAAGGCGAAGAAAGCCCGGAAAGTGGCAGTCCACCAAATGCGTGAACGACGCGCCTTTTTTGGTGAACTGGTTCAGATGGATGGATCGCCGCATGACTGGTTCAAAGGACGTGCCCCAGCCTGTGACCTGCTGGTGTTTATGGTTGCGCTTTCGGCAACCATTATCGACGATGCCACCAGCAGATTGGGACAGTTGCTGTTCGTTGAGAGCGAGAGTTTTTTTAGCTACTGTCAGGCAGCCGAAAGCTATTTCACCCGCTACGGCAAGCCAGGCGCCTTCTACCGAGTAGGCCTTCGGCAGCGACAAACACAGCATCTTCCGGGTCAATCAGCCCAGCGCAGGGACTGGAGACGCCCTGACGCAGTTCGGACGGGCGATGCAGGAACTGGATATCCAGATCATCTGTGCCAACACGCCTCAAGCCAAAGGCCGCGTCGAGCGGAATGCCTGCCGAAGTTGCCTGGCGCTACCTGCGCCCAGAGAACGCCGTCCCGTTATGCCACAAATGCACCGCCCGACTTGGCTGGAACCAAAGCGAGGCGATGCGCCTGGATGCCGCCTTGGGACTGTGGGGGAAGCGTTACGAGGCGCTCTGGCAATGGCATCGGGCATGGCTGGAAAATAAACTGCCGCCATGGGATCGCTGCGAACATCCACTCTGGCCGCAAGAATACGGCGGCAGCTCCTGGGCTGACGGCAGTGGGACAGTGAGGGACTCCAGTCCGCGCCCGCCGAAAGGCGTGCGCCGTCGCAAGCGCCATCAGGATGCGCTCGCGCGCTTCCTGAGTACCACCCCCGAAGCAACAAGGACACCAACCAAACACCCCCAGTCGTTTCGTGGTTTAATTCCAGTGTCTTCTGACTACCCGTAGGGTGGCCTGCGGCAAAACTATTGCTGGAGTAAAACATGACCCTTCTAGCTTTTATCGCCGCTCTCAGCCTGGGCGTTCTGGCGTTTGAACTGGCCTCGGCGCTGCAAACCACCCTGGGCACGTTCGGCAGTCGCAGCCGCCTCACAGGTGCGCGCGTAGACCTGCACGGCGCAAACCAGCCCGCAATTCGACGCCGTTCCACCTGGGAGGGGCTGCTGCTGGCGGTTTTTCCAGCCCGCTTCGATGTCTCCCAGGCGAAGGATGCCGCAAAAGTGACCAGCCTGCTGAGGCGGGCCGGATATCCGTATGACACGCCGGGCGAGTTTTACGCGGTAGCCATGCGGACATTCAGCATCTACCTGGTCATTGGCGGCCTGCTGGCGGGTGCGATGGTGTTCCTGGAAATGCCGCTGGCTGCGCCCGCGCTGGTTTTGCTCTTCGTCTTCCTGGGCTTGCGCCGTCACTACGTCCGCCTGAGAATACTGGCGAAAAAGAGGGCCGAAGCCATGCGCGGCAACATGCTGATCGGCCTGGCAACGCTGAATTCGCTGTTGTCTGCCGGCATGGGCGCGCAGGAAGCCCTGCGGCGCACGGCAAATATTGGCGGGCCGTTCTGCAATCTGATGGGGCTGCTGGTGGCGCGCATGGAGATCGAGGACTTTAGCAAGGCCATCGAGGTTGTGCGGGCGCATTTGCCCGACCCGTCCGACATCGAAAGCGAACTTTTCCTGCGGGACATCGAGGATTTCTTCGTCCGCAATCGTCCGCTGCTGTCCGGCGTCCATGCGCTGCAAGACGCTATGCACCGCAGCGTTCTGGAAGCCACCGAAGCCCGCGCCGCCCTGGTGCGGCAGCGCAGCGGGTTGTTCGGCATCCTGGCTGTCCTGGGACTGATCTTTTCGATGCTCTCTCCGTTTTGGTAGGACACTGCCGGGACACCCCCCTGCAAAACGATGTATGATTCTCATGCGCAGCACCTACTCGGCAAGAAAATTCCAACATTCACTTTCACAGGAGGCTAATATGTTTCACTCTTTCAT
>CAZTZE010000042.1:14906-27153 GCA_964618215.1 uncultured Chloroflexus sp. | reverse complement strand
CTCCTTCTCCAGCGGGTCAACCTGCTCCAGTGTAGCCACCTCCTGCAGAATGACCTGCTCAAGCTCGCGGTAGACATCCTCACACAGCCGATCCAGGTGCTCCAGGGAAGGGCCACCTTTTTCCCAGCGCGCTGCATACTCATGGTAGTTCTCCCCTAATACATCCTTCAGGCGGCGCTTGAGGTCCGAAAGCCTCTCGGCCGCTTGTGCATCGGGCGCGTCATGCTCCAGGTCGAGGTAACCTGCCGCGCGGTTGTCTGGCGGGATGCCGTCCACTTCTCGCACGAAGCAGAAGATGTGTTCCCGTGCGTTCACCACCTGGATGGCTCCCTGGATGATCTCCTGCTCCGTGGCGGAGGTGATGTATTTGATCAGGTCAGCCTCCGATAAGTTCGCTTTCTTGGCAGCAGCTTCTAGCAGGATATGCAGCCGTCGCTCGACCGGCTCCCAGGCTTCATACGGTTCGTACTCGCCTGTGCGCGGTTGCAGGACATACACAGGTGGCACGGCGTTGTCATCCCGGTGGTACCACTGCTCGACGAGAGACGAGGCCTCGGAGGGAACCAACGGGAACAGGCGTTCATATTCCTCCACCGGGATCTCATACGGCAATGGTCGCCAACCGTAGCGGTTTCCCAGCAGGACGATGAAGTTGGGGCGCGGGGAGGTCTGCTGGCAACGTTCAATCTCGCCCAGGCAGATCTTCATGGTCTGCTGGTCGAGGGCTGCTTCTTCAGAGACACCCCAGCGCAGGTCAATGGCCTGAAAACGGCAGCCGTGGGACTCGGCGAGGGAACGCAAGCGCGGGAAAACCCGCTCCTGCAGGGCATTGCGCTCGGCCTTCAGGTCGCTGAAGGTGGAAGAGACAAAGATGCGAAAGGTGCGTGAGGTTTGCATCGACCCTCCCTGAAAAATACCGTTATTCCACTTTCTCTTCGTGTAATAGGTGACCTGCAATCGCCTCCGCCGCCTGCTGGTACGGGCTGAAGAAATGCAGGTTGGGCTTGCGCGAGAGGTCCATCAGGTCGGCCAGGCCGCTGTGGTGCAGGCGCACCCAGGTCTCGGTCTGCGGGTTGAGCTGGATGATCTTATAGGCCGCTTCCAGATTGAAGGCGTCATTTCCCGAGGCCAGAAGGACCAGTCTGGCTTTGTGGCAGTTGGCTGTTTTGAGTGTCTCGATGCTGGTCATATCGGACTGTATGCAGATGACGTTGCCTCCCAAAAGGCCAGCCTCCGAGAGCAAGCCAGGGCGCAGATCAACCAGCACGATCTTGGTTTCGGGATGGTCTGCATGGATGCGCTTGACCAATGCCTTGCCCAATTCACCCACGCCGCAGACAACAATGTGGTTGGTATAAGTTTTTGCGACCATAATATCCCACTCCTCCCGGTGTTCACGCTTTTGAAGGTAAATGAAAAAAACTCTCAGCACCCCTTCCCCCAGGATGATGGCCGTCCCCAAGGGCAGCACAAACGAGAGCAGGATGGGCATCAACCCATCGCTTTCTTGAGCCACCCGTTCGAGAATGGCCATGTGGAACGCATCCAGGAGCAACCCGGGCCAGCCTGCCTGGGGATAAGCGCCCGAGATCTTCATGAGGGCTGCCCCGCCCGCCATCAAGCCGGCAAACAACAGCAGGTTGAGCCAGATCAAAGGAAGGACAATAGATAAATCTCGCCAGAATTGTTGTCCCTTTTTCATTTTGTTTTCCTGCCAGGTCGAGGGAGATGTTCGAAGGTTACTTTTCCCTGCTCGGGCCCCAGAGAGGTGGGAATACCCGTCCCTGGTAAGCGATTGCCGGCGTGGATCCAGACCAGGGGCAGGCCGCGTTCACGCGCCAGCGCGACGATTTCGGCTGTCCCGGCCACCCCTTGAGCGGGTTTTCCATCCCAGATGGCGAACAAAACATCACTGTTCTCGAGAACATATTTACCGGCGGCTAAATAAGCTTCTTCCCGTTTTTTAGCGACCGGCAGATTGATCACCCGTTCGGCTTTTCCAAGCAGGTTGAGAAATTCCTCTTTCGATTTGGAGGTCTCGAAGTCCTTGAGATATTCCTCTTCTGGCAGCGGCAGAGGCGCCCAAAGACACACGTTGGGAATCGAAAGTAGCCTTTTTACGAGAATACGGTCAACCCCCTCTGCCAGGGAGGAGAGAACCCGAAAATTGGAATCAGGGAATGTCACGAGAATGCGCTGGAGCGCGCTTTCTACACCGGCCATGATCTTATCCATCTCAGTCAGATAACGATGACCGGTGATGCCAAGTGCGACGGTTGCCATCTAATCCTTTCCTGATTTCTCGACCGCGAAGCCTGCTCTTGCCAGAATCCTCGGTATGCCGCGCACCATTTCCCGGTCTTTATCCTTCTCCTCGTCTGGCAAGTCCGTCCATGTCAAGAGCGCCTGGTGCAGCTTTTTCGCCTTGTCGGTTTTAGCGGCAACCTGCCAGCCGGCGCGAAATTTATCATTCATCCATAGTTCGTGCTCCAACTGGGAAAGGATTTCCAAATCGTCACCGGGGAAATTGAAGGGCGGCTCGTGGCTGCGCGCCGGGCGCATCAGGTACCCGGCCCGGGAAAGTTTGTTGGCAATATCCCGAACGTTCCTACGATTCTGTTCTTTCTCGTCCTCAGGCAGTTTTTCATAGGGGAGCAGGGAGCTGTGGATCTTTTGTTTGCTATCCGTCTGAGTTCCGTATTGATAGCCCTTCAGCCTTAACCCTTCACAAAAGACCTCATGCGCGGCGGCGGCCAACTTTTCGAGTAGGTCTCCTTCGAGTTCGATCTGTCGTACCAAGGCCAGGAAGTCACGTGCCTCCACATGCAGGTTGAGTTGTTCTTCGGAGGGCAGGCTGGAACGTTCATAGGCCGTTTTTCCGGCCAGTGTGCTCATCCCGACAATGGATTCCATCGAGCGCACGCCGTGTTTGTAATTCCGCGTCTTCAGGAAGGCGCGCAGTATCCCGAGATCTATGCTCACCACCTTGTTCTGTATGATCTGAGGCGCGTTTCGCTCGAAGATCGACCGCAGGACAATTGCCCGACGCAAGATGAAGAAAGGATCTCGGCTGGTGCTTTCTTGCGGATTAGGCCCCAGGACATTCAGGAAACCTCTCAACCGGCTGACGAAATCCGGCAATTTCGCAGCCCTTTTTTCTTCCTCGGCTAATTGAGCGCCAAATTCTTCCATGCAATGGCTGGTCCCGCCGGCAAAAACAAAGATGCAGCGCCCAATGGGGTGCACGAGCTGGCCTTCCTGGAAAGAGCCATCCTGCATGGGCGCCAGGAGGTACCGTAACCACCCCAGGGGTTGGCCGTTCAGAGTAGTGTCGAATTCGTCCCAGAACACCAGCGGGATTTTCCCGGACAAGCCTACGTCTCTCACCTGGTGAAGCGCATCGTATAGGTCCTCTGGCTGGCCGAATTGGGACAAATTGAAGGTAAGCACAGAGATCTCACCCAGGATGGATTTCGCAACCTGCTCTACGCCGAACGACTTTCCTGAACCTGGTGGGCCAAAGACAGCCACAGATAGCGGCTTCTTTTGGGCATAGCGGCAATATTCGGAGACCAGGCTTTGAATGCTGTGCAGGGCTTCGATCTCCCGCCGGTCCACTGTAACCAACCCTCCGAAGCGGCCAATCGGCACCTCGCGTAACGCCTTGTCGAATCCTGCCTGCACAATCTGACGAGCAATTGCTTCGAGCGAGTCGGTGTACCGATCTTCCAGGATTGTCCAGAAACCTCGTTGCACCCGGGATACTTCAGGAGGTCTTGGCTCTAACAAATACTGGGCAGGATCTTGGATAGAGGCGACCGATAACGGGCTCACATCCCTGGAAATTTCTTCCGTGACTTTCCGAATGGGAAAACGCAGTTCTGTCTGTGTGATGGGCATGCCGCGCTCTCCGAAACCTTCTGCATGTAGGCAGCGCATCGCGGCCATGCCTGTTTGAATGCCCCGCGTAAAGTCCGGCTGTTCCGGATTGAGCATCATCTGCCGAACGATGGCCGTCGTCAGGCAGGATGTGTATCCCACAATTTGCCCGGGGTACTGTCGTTCCCATTCTCCCTCCATGGCAAAGGGATCGAAGAATAACGTTGCCTTTACCCTACCGGATTTCCAGGAGAGAAGGATCGCCCCGGCGGTATAAAAGGACACAATCACATAAGCGCAGCGCGACAAACTGTTGACGTGGGGATTGTAGGTTAATTCCCAGCTCACATCTTGAGCGGTGCGTTCCCAGGAAATGTTCCGGCTGATCTGGACTGCTGTCTGCCGCAGGTCATTCACCGTAGTAATAACCACCAGCCTCTCGGAAAAATCATTGACCAGCCTGTCCCATAACGGCCCCCGGGCAACCGGTTGAGCCATCTTCAGCAAAATCCATGCGGATTTTTTCTTGGCGTGAAGCGCCTGAGGCCAGAGCTCTTCCTGGTTACGAAAGCCGAGCCCGCCGTCGTCCAGGACTACCAGCTGCGCAGATGGGTCATCCTGGATGATTTTCATGGATAGACCGGCATCTTCAGTGCTGCGATCAATGCCCAGAAAATGCTCTACGCGCCAGGCGTGTTTCTCTTGTGGCGTCTTCTCACTGTACTTGAATGGTGCCCACATTGTAAAGGAATGATGATAGCGTTTATCAGAAGGGAATACCTCTTGACGCGGCGCATCCATCTGGTGGACAACAAATTGCCGGTCGGCAGGTAGATTCTTCGAGGCTGCTTCAATCATATCGGCCAACTGTGCCGCTCCCCCGCGCTGCCAGAAAATACCCGAGTCGATGTTATGACTCCAGTAAGGTATTGCCCCCTTGGTCCCATGTGAGGTGGCGATGTTCCAATCCATCGTGACATCGCCAGTTACAACAATCGAATTCGCTTTTTTGTTAGTTGCCATGTTTGCCCTTTCTATAATAATTTATTCAAGACCACCATCACTGTACCCAATTCCTCATTATATTACAAGAGCATTAGTATTACAGCACAATGTTCTGGAAAAACTCTTTAGCGTGTCACCCTGAGGGCGCGTTCTGTGCGCCCGAAGGGTCTCCACTTACGCAAAACGGGGATTCTTCGCACCCGGAAAAGCACTGGGTGCTCAGAATGACATGTTAACGGAGTTACTTTAGCAACCTTGCGCTGTAATATTAGCAATAAGTTGAAAATGAAACATTGGACATTATCCGTAATAAGGTTCATCTCCTTTTTTGTATCGAATTTTCACGAATTTCCCGAAGAAAATTTGCCAAATTCGCGCAATTCGATGCAGAGAAAGTTATTTAGGATAAAGTTCATTTCTCTTCCTTGAAATTTTTCTTATCAAATTGGAGCTACAGATGAGGCTCTTGGTCGCCTGTCAAAATGGCTTGAATTTCCGGTTTACTCTTTGACAGAAGTTGGCAGCTTGATAGAATCTACTGAATACCCGGCATGTTGATTGGAAGTAAACTTTGGGGATATATTGGTGCGCGGACACAACATGTTGATGTTTTTTTTTTTTTCTGTCAAAGCTCACATTGATTGCAAACAAACTCAGGAAACCAGAACCGGGTAGAGACTATCTGCCCGGTCCCTTCTGTGTTTTGTAGACAGCATAAATGGTTTCCAACTCACCCTATAGTTCGACAAAGATTTGTCCAGCGCGGTACATATCAAATATACGGGTATAAATTCAGGCCTGTGCTACAGTCGTAAATGTTACATCCGAAAGGTAAGCGACGACCAGCGTGAGGTTGGTCGTCGTTGCTTTTTAAATGCCTCCCGCACATCTCACTGATCCGTATTTTTACTACCTGGTCACAATCAGTCGTTGCTATAATTCCAATAACTTGCTGCCCGGTAACAGCCATGTCTACTTATCCCGACTACATCCTCCAAATGCTCGCCCGCGCGCGTGACGAAGGTCAATGGCACGCCGGCCAAGCCGCCGCCGCGTTGTGCTTCAATGTGCTGGCGCTCTTCCCCGATTGCGCGGAGGCCAGCGAACTCGTCTACGAACTCTTTTGCGACGAGTGGACAATTTACGACAACCGCGTCGCCATTCAGCGCAATATGGATGAGTGGGATGACCGCCCCTGGCAGCAGCGCCGCAGACTGGCGCTTTCGTTTCGTTTTATGAGTCGCTGGGAAGGTTGGAAGCGGGAATACTTGGAAGGATACGAACATGAAAAATTTGGCCCACCTGACGTTGCCCAAATTTTGGAGGAAGGCAAAATGGAATTGCTCGGCGAATCATGCTCACGCTTCAACGCCCCCGACGCCAAACGCCTGCTCGTCGAAGTCGTCTGGTGGCGCGACAATGTGTACCGTATCCCGTGGATCCCGCCGCGCGGCGACGGCTCGCGTTACAAGCGCATGATGGTTGCTGACTGCGCAACCATGATGTCCTTTATTGACTCCTCCGCGCCCTCTGCTGACGAAGAAGTTCGCCGCGCCCGCGTAGAGAATACAAGGGAAAGAATCGCGCCTTATCGTCCCAGCATTACCCCGCAACTGGCAAGCCTTTTTACAGCGTCCATTCCCGCCGAAAAGGAAAAGATACCGCCCAGCCTGGTGGATTGGAGCTTTCTCGATGAAGATGACGGCCAGCCTGGCGAACCTGCGGATTGGGTCAACAAACAAATGGAATTGTTCGAAGACAATGAAGAAATCGTAGAAGAGTTAAAACGTATACACCGCTGGACGCGCAACATCCCGCCACCCTCCACTCCGCCGCGCTATGATTCCAATGCGCCGCCGTTTGACCCGGGCGATGTGCTTGGGGATATGGACGATGACGAATGACTCACCCTGGCCACCAGTTGAACACCGGCTCTTTCCCCGAAACCTCCGGCAGGTAACAGCCATCCACCTTATCCGGGCGGACGTATTTGACGAGGAAATCCACCAGCCAGCGACGCTCATTGCCACCGGGGCGGATGATTTCGTTCCGTTCCACGCGCCAGACCGCCCCCTCCACCGGGTCAAGCGCGCCGTGGAAGCCGTAGGGTTCCAACATACGCATAGCAGCCTCAATGGTCAGTGGCAGGCCGCGGTGGAGGAGGTGCGGAGTGATGAAGTCTGCGGGGCAAATCTGCTCGATAAATTCGTCATAGACCTTGCGGGTGGTACCAGTCATCAAGTCAAAGGCCACAAATGGCTCGTGACGCAGTTGGTAGCGTGTGCCATGCGCCTGCATCAGCCATTCGCCGCAGAGGCGCTCGCCATCTTTTAGTACAGCCAGAAAACGACTTTTGTTTTGTATGACCCAGCGCTCGAAGTGATGGTGCTGTTCGTAGGGTGAAGTGGACGCCAGATAACCGGCGCGGGTCAGGGCATGGATTTCGCCATTTAACCGGGCGATGCCCACGTTGGAGCCATCCAGTTTTTCCTGGACGATGACCTGATCGTGGCGGTCTCGGGCTTTTTCAGTGGCGATGCGCTTCTGCCCTTCGTGACATTTGTGATCGCCCACGCCGACGCGGCTGCCGGGCAGGTGGGGGATGCTGCCATAACTCTTGATGCCCAGCGGTTTGCGGGAGAGGGATTCGGTCATACTCGCTACTCCACCAGCGCCGGGATGCGCTCCAACCCCAGCGCTTCGGCGGCGCGCAGGCGGTAGAGGCCGTCGGTCAGGATGTAGCCGTCGCGGACACGGCGCGCCTGGATGGGCGGGGTGATGCCCATCAGCCGGGCGCGTTGGATGGCTTTTTGCAATTTGGCCGGGTCGAGACTCAGCGATTGCTGGTGGGAATTCAGGCGGATGCGGTTGAGGGGGATTTCGACGACATTGAGTGACGTGGTGAGTGGTGCGTGTTCCGTTGTGGTGATGGTGGGGGATGTGACGACGAGCCGAAAACCGGTTTTGGCGGTGAAGGTTTCCGTTATATCGACAAGGCCAGGCTCTGCGGAGGTGACGGCAAGCGTCACGGCTACCTCGGCTTTTTCGGGGTAGATGCTGGGGCCTTTGGCAATCGTCAAAGCGGATTTATTGAGCAGGGAGCGGGCAATTTCGAGGATGGCTCCCTGGTTTGGCTGCGGATTGATGCTCAACGGCCAGCCGGTTTGCTCCACCAGCGCATTGATTTTGTCCTGATGGCGTTCTGCTACTTGAGGCGAGATGAACGAAAGAATGATTTCGTCACCTTTCAGGCTGGTGCGGTAGAGGCTGCTGCCTTCCAGCGCCGTTTTGATATGGCTGTAGGTGGCGTTGATTTCCATCTGTGCGCCGGTTTTGGCGTCGCAGACCTCCGAGTTCTCGGAAAACTCGGAGGTCTTGCAGGTTGACTGCGCGGCGGCGGGCTGGGAGACGAGGGAGATGTCAAGAGTCCAGCCAGTGGCGGCGAGGAATTTGCGGGAGACTTCCGAAGTCTCCACATCGTCTCCGAAGGGGAAGACTTCGGAAGTCTGCAAAGTCTGCGAGACCGTTGCCGCCACCCGCTTTTGCTGGCGGTGAATGGCCGGGCCTTTGACAATTTGCCAGCCATCCGGCAGGACTTCGCGCACCAGGGCATTCAGGGCATTTTGGTTGGCCTCTGGGGTGATTTCCACTGTCCAGCCGGTGGCGGTTTGCAGGGCGGCGATTTCGTCTGCATAACGTTCGCGGGCGGCGTCGGGGAAGTCGAAGGTCAGGGTCAGGATGCGCTGTTCGAGGCGGTAGCCGCTTTTGCGCAGTCGCGCTTCACCCTTTGGGTACTTCGCGGGCGGGAAATGCTGGTTGGCAAAAGCCAGGGCTTGATTCGGCTCCATCACCGCGCCGGTTGGAACGGATTTCTGCGGCTGGTAAGGCTGCAACTCCGCCGGGGTGGGGTGAGTTTCTCCGAAAACGGTGAGGACGGCTTCGGGGTAGACCGCCTGCTCCAGACCGGGGGCAACTTCCACCCAGAGATGGTCAGGCTCAATGGCGAGGCAGCGCGCCGGGGCGGCGACATCTGCCTTAAGCAAAATCCACTTCCCGGCGGCCTCGGCGAAACCCCGCATCTTTTCGCGGCGCTGGCGGGTTATCGCATCCCACTTGCCGCGTGGGTCGTCAGCTTGGTCAGGCTTGATGAATTTACCGCGCTTCTCGAATTGCAGTTCGAAAGTTTCACCGGCTGCGGGCAGGTGGAGGATGCGCCCGCGCGCGCCGATAGCCTTTTCGAGGCTCTGGCGGGCGGGAGCGTCTCCGTGAACCAGAAAAACATGCTCAGGGTCGAGCGTTTCGGTCAGGCTGATGAGTTGGCCTTCGTCGGCGTGTGCGGAAAGGGAGTACGTGGCGATGCGGCACTGGACATCCACTTTGTCCGCGCCGAGGCGGATGCTGCCAGCGAAGTACCCAAAGGGTGAGCCGCGCTCGCTGAGTTCCTGCAAGCGGCGTCCGGGAGATTCCTCGTCCTGGTAGCCGGTAAGCAGGATGGCGTGTTCGGGCTTGGAGGCCAGCGCGCGGGCGTAAGTGAGCGAGGGGCCGCCCGCCAACATGCCGCTGCTGGCGACGATCACCGCCGCGCCGGGATTCCAGACAAGGGCATTGCGCTGTTCGGCGCTCTGCACGGGGCGGATGCGCTCGTTGAAAAACTGGGCGTTGCGTTCCTGCAAGGCCAGCGGCAGGGCTTCACCGAAGGTGGGATACGCCTGGCAGATGGCGCGCACCATGCCGTCGGCCCAGACCGGCACGGCGGGTAACTCGCCGCGGCGCTGGTATTCGTCGAGAATGAGCAGAATTTCCTGGGCGCGCCCGAGGGCAAAGGCGGGGATCAACACCTTGCCGCCACCCGCCGTAACCTGGGCGACGGTTTCGACCAGTTTGCGCTCCTGCACAGCGCGGTTGGCGTGCAGCCGCCCGCCATAGGTGCTTTCGAGGATAATGGCATCCGGGCGGAAGGCTGGCGGGCGCGCTCCATCCACCGTGCGCTGGGGCGAGATGGACAGGTCGCCGCTGATCAGCAGGCGGCCTTCGTCGCTTTCGAGGCCGATCATAGCCGCCCCGGCGATATGCCCGGCAGGGAAAAATGTCGCCGCCAGTCCTTCGCCCAGCGGCAGGCGGGTGTAAAACGGCACCGGCGTCAGCGCCGAGAGCAGCCGTTCAACGGCCAGGTCGTCGAACAGTGGCAGTTCGCCTTCCTCGTCGAGCCGCGACTGCATGATGCGCCGTGAATCCTGGTGCAGGACGCGCGTCAGCGCTAGGGTGGGTGCGGTGGCATAGACCGGGACATCCGGGAAACGCTCCACCACCAGTTCCAGCGCGCCGGTGTGGTCGGTGTGGGCGTGGGTGACGAGGATGGCATCCAGTTTGCCGGAACCGGATTCAATCTGGCTCAAATCGGGGAGTTGGTCGGCGCCCAACCCCCAGTGTGATTTGGCGGAGAGGCGAATGCCGCAATCCACCAGCACGCGCCGCCCGCCGGTTTCCACCAGCAGGCTGCTCGCGCCGACCTCATTTGCGCCGCCCAAAAAGGTGAGCTTCATCTGCGCTTCCTCAACTCATCGAATCCGGCGCGCGCCTGCTCCAGCGCGGCAGGCTCCTTCCAGCGCGAAGGCACTTTCAGTTTCAGTTCAGCATAGGTCTCATTCTGACGAATCTGGTGGTAACGAATCTTTGTATCAAGCAAGCCGTATTCCCGCTGGAAGGATTTCAACCAACCCTTCATCTGTGATTCAACGAATTCCGGCTCGGCTGGGCGATAGACAAGGCCTTTTTCCCTGCAACGCGGGCCCTTCTCGCACCAGCACATAACCGAAATTCCCTGATCCGTCAGTTCCCACACGCGCGTGGCAACTTCGCGCTTCTTGAGCATGGCGTAAGCCGTGATGCTGCCTTGCGCCGGGTCGGCATAGACATCCATGTGGTCGGCCAGTTTTTCTTTGGGGGGGAGGGGGGGGTGGGATGTCCGCCCTTTGGGCGCTTCCCGTTTCGCGGCCGTTTTCTGTCTGGCAGGCGTTGCCCTGAGCCTGTCGAAGGGCTGTTCCGTTTTCGGGCTGGACGCTTTCGCCCCTGGGCTTGTTTCCGTCATATCAGCCCCGGAGGGGAAACCCGGCTTTTCCTCGCTGCGGGCGCGGCGCGGCTCCCCATTTTCGGCGTGACATTCGTCGAGATGCTCGTTGCAGGTCACTCGCCCACAGGTGGTACAGCGCTTCAGGCTGTGGACGCACACCGGGCGGTCACAGACGGCGCAGCTTTGCACCTGGTCGGCGCATTTCTGGCAGTACGTGCGCTTGCATTCCACGCACTGCGGGGCAAGGCAATCGCTGTGCGCCAGGTGACCGTTTTCGCACAGCAATAAAGATTTTCCCGGCCGTGCGCACACGTCGCAGGCCAGCGGCTCGACGACATGCAGCAGCGGGTCCCAGGTCGCCACCCGTTTCACCACGACCGCGCGTTTGCGAATTTCCACCGTCAAATCGAGTTTGGGCTGGGCGATGACAGCCACATTCAGCAGTTCCAACTGGATGCGCAGGTGATATTTCTGCTCCACATCCTCCAGTTTGGACTGGCGCTCGGCGGTGATGGCGGCGCGTTTGGCTTCCAGCGCGGGGCGGCGGTCATCTTCGGCTTTTTGCAGGCGGCGTTCCACATCCTTGAGCAGGTCGGCGTAATATTCGTTCAGGCGGGCGCGATCTAGTTCCAAAAAGCGCCGCAGACGTTTTTGCAAGCCTGCCAGCGTATCGCCCAGTTCGTCCGCCACCGACTTGCGGGCGCGCTCCAGCAAGGCGGCAAGCACTTTCGGCGCAAGCGGCTTCCCTTCCATCCAAAATGGGACGGCAGGCTCGAGCTGTTGGAATTGATTCTCCATATCGAGAATCGCCTGTCGTTCGATTTCATCCCCGCGGATGGCATATCCGCCCTGCACATCCATCCAAATGGGCAGAATCAACTCGCGCTTTTCATCAGAAATCAGGCTGACCTTGAAATTGAAACGCACATAATGGTGCAGACGTTGCTGTTCCACTGCGCCTGGCACGGGAAATAGTTTTGCGTTGGCGATGGAAATGGCCTTTTCGATGATGGCATACAGGCCGGGTTTTTCGAGGCGCACGTTGTTGATAAAAAACCGCCCGTTGGCTGTTTGCAGGCGCAGTTCGTTGACGATGGTTTCCACCAGCGCGTGACCGTAGTGCAGAAAAGTGCTCTCGGTTTCCGCCTCGGCTGAAAAGATGAAGCGCTGATGCGCCTCCACGCCCCAGCGGACGGCTACCTCGTCGGGCAGCAGCGTCTCGTAAATCCCATAGGCGGGCGGCTCCGCGAGTCCACCCACCTGGCGGCAGTAACCCAAAACCAATTCTTCGAG
>CAZTZE010000042.1:0-14806 GCA_964618215.1 uncultured Chloroflexus sp. | reverse complement strand
AACAGGGCTTCGTCGTATTCCTGGGTTTTCTGGTACGCCTGGCGCGCCTGAACCAGCGTTTCGCCCAGTTGCTTGAATCCGTCACGTAGTTCCTCGGCAGATTGCGACTGCATCCAGATGTCGAGCAGCAGGTCTTCGAAGTCGCGCTCGTCCGAAAGTTGCCCCAGGATCATGTCCATTTCACCGATGACCAGTTCGAACATGTTGAGTTTCTGGTCGAGGATTTCGAGCAGGTAATCTTCCACCGTGCCGCGCGCCGAAAGGTTGAAAATGCGCACTTCGCGATTCTGCCCGATGCGGTGAATGCGCCCGACGCGCTGTTCGATGCGCATCGGGTTCCAGGGAATGTCGAAATTGATCATCGTGCGGCAAAACTGGAGATTGCGTCCTTCCCCGGCGGCTTCGGTGGAGAGCAGCACCTGGGCGTGATGCTCGAAATCTGCAATTGCCTGATTCTTGGACCGCATATCCATTTGGCCGTGATAGGTGACGAACGAGAGTCCCAGCCCGCGCAGGCGTTCGGCCAAACGTTCCAACGTGCGGCGGAAATGGGTAAAGATGATGACCTTTTCGGCAGGGTCGTTGAGGATGGCGAGCAGAAGTTTTTCGAGCGCATCGGCCTTGGCCCAGGCCTGGATGCGGGTGGATTGGTCGGCGAGTTCCAGCAGTTCGCGGCGATGTTCGGCGTCGCGGGCGCGTGCGGCCAGCGAGCGCAAGGTCGGCTCGGCAGATTGGGGGCTGCTGCCAATTTCACGCTGAAGGGTGAGCAGTGCGAAGCGGTCCACCTGGCGGATGCCATCTCTCCCAGTCCCTTCGCGAAGCACCCCTGTGGGGTCCCCATTGAGGGATGGGAGTTCGTCCCTCTCCTTTTGCGGCGTGTCCCCGTTAGGGTGGAGGGATTGGTGGCGGGGAAGTCTCAGGTGCGCGCGCACATAATCGCTGACCGCCTGATAAAAATCGGTTTCCTCCTGGGTAAGTCCCAGGCGAATGGTGCTGGCCTGGCGCGGCGGCAGTTTGATGTTCACCTGGCTGCGAGTGTGACGCACCATCACGTCGCCCAGCAAATCACGCAGTTGTCCGCGATTTTTGGGCAAGCGCGGGTCGCCGTGCGCCACGAATCGCTTGCGAAACTCGCGCGGGGTTTTCAATTGACCGGGCTTGAGCAGGGTAATCAAGTTATACAATTCATCCAGGTCATTTTCGACCGGGGTGGCGGTCAAGAGTAGAATATATTTACGCTGCAAATCATTGACGAATTTCCACGAGGCGCTGTTGCGGTTTTTGAAGTGGTGCGCTTCGTCCACGATGATCAGGTCGTAGGGAATCTGGGCGATGCGGGCGCGGTGTTCGGCGCGGCGGGCGGTGGCGAGCGAGGCAATCAGCAGCGGAAAGCGGTCCCAGGCTTCGGCCCCGGCGGCGCGGAACTCAGCGTCGGCGCTGGTGACGAAACCGGGCAGCCCAAACTTGACGGCCAACTCTTCGCGCCATTGTTCCACTAAAGCGGCGGGCGTGACAATCAGCACGCGCTGGACGACATTGCGCGCCAGATATTCTTTGAGCACCAGCCCAGCCTCGATGGTTTTTCCCAACCCGACCTCATCACAAAACATGCCGCGCCCGCGAAAGCGGCGCAGCATAATCTGGGCGGCGCGCACCTGATAATCGAACGGGGCAAACTCGAGCGATTCGAGGCAGACCAGTTCGTCGAATCCGCCGACCAGCAGCGCGTGTTCGGCCAGCAAACGCAAACGGTAGAGTTCGCGGCTGGCAAACTGCCCCGCGCTGATGCCTTTCAGGGCTGCCTCGTCCACTGGCAGCAGGCGAATATCCGTTTCGGAGATGTTTTTGGAGGAGATGAGCGTCATAGTTGGGTAGTTTACCACGAACTTGAAAGCGACTTAATGGGGCTCATTGGGAAGTGATTGATTTTCGCGGGCAGGAAGTGATAAGAGTGATAAAATTGTCCACGGAAGGAGAAGATCATGCGTAAAAAATACGCCAACCCGCCGCTTATCGAGGCCGTCTGTGAATTTCGATTCACGCCAGATACCCCATGGGATCTCACCATCCCCGGCTTAATGTATGAGAAGGTTGGCAAAGAGTTCCCTCATAAAGAACAGCGACTTGCCCAGGAAATTGAGATACTTCAGACTCCCCAAGGTGTGCAACAACAGACGCGCACGGTGGAGCGCGTCCTCTTCCTCACCAATGATAGAAAAATATTTATCCAGGCAGGCCCCCATCTTTTGGCAGTCACTTGCTTGAAGCCCTATCCCACATGGAATGGGTTCAAACCACGGGTTGAGAGTGCTTTCCGTTCGCTGACGGAAATAATTGACATAAAGGGTCTGCAAAGGATTGGCCTGCGATACATCAATCACATTGAAATCCCTGCGCATTCCATCAACTTATTGGATGAATACTTTGAATTCAGGCCTTTCCTCGGGCAGAACTTGCCACAACATATGGCGGACTTTATTGTTGGGTGCGTCTGGCACTTCTCGAGTGGACGGGATTCGTGCAGAGTCCAAATAACCAATGCATTACCCGAAAAACCTGATAACTCCGCCTTTATTCTGGACTTAGATTATTTTCTTGCCCAGCCCAAGGCGGTTTCAGCCAATCAGGCTTTGGAATGGGTAGAGGAAGCGCATCAAAAGGTTGAGGAAATCTTCGAGGGCTGTATTTCCAAACCTCTCAGAGATATTTTCCGGGAGGTAAAGTAATGTTAGCGACCCCTGTTTCCCAGAGATTTGAATATCAGGATCAATTACTTTGGATAGGACAACAACCAGGAATTATCCAATCTAAGCCCGCGCCCCCCGACCTCTTCGCATGGCAAAACCGGACGATACTGCCAATTCCAAGTGGCACAGCATTGTCCATTGAGTGGGAAAAGGCCACTTGGAAGCCCTGGTACGAAGAAATAAATGTGGTCATCACCCCTTCGATAGAAGAATCGCTCAATATACTCCGCTCACTCAGCGTTGCGATACCTCAACCAGCATCTGTCCGCGATTATTTGATTCGCCATCTCGATATGACAGGGCTGCTAGTCTTAATCTGCGAAGCAACTCGCCAGGGATTCAACGCGCAAGTGCAATTATCCCTTGAATCCTACCGAGACCCTGAGATAGAGGACGAATACCTGACATTGTATGTCAGGCAAAAGCGATACGATGAGAACATGCTCAAGCAAATTAAAGAGATACGAAAATCCTTTGAGGGAATACTCGCCGGAAAGACCGGATGGTTCCTGCTGACAACCGACTTTCAACCCCCAAGGTAGAAAACCATGGCCTTTGACTGGAAAGAGTATCTTGATCTGGCGCGTTTCCTCCAGGGAAAAAGGGAGGTCAGGTATTCGCAAGAAGCGGCCTTTCGATCTGCGGTGAGCAGGGCCTATTACGCGGCATACTGTTATGCTCGCAACTATGCCCATGATCAACATGGATTCATGCCGAGCAAGGGGCCACAAGATCATGCACTTGTCCGCGAGCATTTCCGAAAAAGGGGTTATATTGATATTGCCAATGATCTGGATGACTTAAGACAGTGGCGAAATAATTGTGATTACGATGACACCATCATGGGGGATTTTAATCAACTGGTTCAGTCTGCAATCATGAATACCGAAGACGTTTTCGCAAAACTCAAATCGTGAAGAGCCATGTCTCTTCTTGTTGACAACCCCATTCTCAATTCTCCTTTTCAAGAGCCCGCTCGATACTGGGATTACAAGGAGGGCCAGCCAGTATTAGCCGAAGGCCGTCGCCTGGCGGGTTACTACCTCAAGCCGCGCATGCACGGCCCGCAGCTTTCCTTGTTTGAAGAGGAATTCATCCCCCTGGAAACGGTCAACCAGATTCGGGAGCGCGTTCGCGCCTGGCGGGAGCGCGGCTACCCAGGAGCCACCCCGCTCACCCGGCAACTGTTATTGCATTGGGGCAATCCGGAGCGGGAGCGCAAACTTTTCTTCTGCCAGTGCGAAGCCGCCGAGACGCTCATCTGGCTGATTGAGGCGCCTTCCGCCGAGAAGCAGGGCCTCGGCCAGGGCGAGGCGTTTTTCGGCGAAGGCCAGCCCCTGACGGGTTTTCTGGCGGTGCGCTTCGAGCAGGGCGGTCTCGCTGATTGTGCAGTTCGTCCAGCGAGCGGATTTCGACGCGGTAGGCGCGTCCATAATTTGAGCAGTTTTTTACAACAAACTACCCCATAATTTGCAACCCATACCATGCCCGACCTCTTCTCCAGCCTCCACACCCACTTTGGCTTCCCCTCCTTCCGTCCCGGCCAGGAAGAAGCCGTTCAAAGCCTGCTCAATGGGCATCATACTCTCGCCGTCATGCCCACCGGCGCGGGGAAATCGCTCATCTTTCAACTTGCTGCGCTTGTGTTGGGCGCGGGTCTTGTACCCGCCCCTATCACCCTCGTCATTTCCCCGCTCATCGCGCTGATGAAAGACCAGGTGGACAGTCTCACCCGCCGCAACATCCCCGCCACATACATCAATAGCGCATTGCCCACAGCAGAGCAAAATCAGCGTTTGCAAAAACTCGCGCAGGGTGCGTATCGTCTCGTTTACGTCGCGCCCGAACGTTTGCGAAGCGTTCCCTTTCTCAATGCGCTCCGTTCCCAAGCGGTGGGCCTGCTCGCCGTGGACGAAGCCCACTGCATCTCCGAGTGGGGACACGACTTCCGCCCCGATTATCTGCACATCGCCCAGGCGCGTGCCGCGCTCGGCAACCCGCTCACCGCCGCGCTCACCGCCACTGCCACGCCGCAAGTCCAGAACGATATTATTCGACTTCTTGGATTAGGTGACTCGACGCGCATCGTGACCGGATTCAACCGCCCGAACCTCACTCTCGACGTGAGATACGCTTCGGGACTCCCCTCGAAACTGCGCGCGTTAACCAAACTTTTATCTCCCCGTAGCGCAAATTGCCAATTTGCGCCACAAGATGGCGCAGTCATCGTCTACACCGGCACGCGCCGCGACGCTGAGGAGGTGGCCGAGTTCGCCCGCGAAGTCGTCAAAGTCCCCGCCGAGTTCTATCACGCTGGCCTGCCCGCCGAGGAACGGACTCGCATCCAAGACAATTTTATCCGCGGTAAGTTAAACCTCATCGCCGCCACCAACGCCTTTGGCATGGGCATAGACCGCGCTGACGTGCGCCAGGTGATCCACTATTCCGTGCCTGGTTCGCTCGAAGCCTATTATCAGGAAGCCGGGCGCGCGGGTAGAGACGGCGAACCTGCCAAAGTGACCCTGTTCTACGACCCGCAAGACCGCGCCCTGCACGAGTTCTTCATCGCCAACAGCATCCTCGCGCCGGATGACTTGCGCGCCATCCACAACGCCATCCGCAGCGGAGATCAAACCTGGGGGACGCTCGACGACCTTTCGCGGATCACCGGACTTCATCCTGTCCAAATCAAAGTGGGACTGGCCGAATTGGAGCGTGCCGGTACGCTGGAGCACCTCGGCGACGAAGGCCTGCGCATGTTGTTTCGCAAAGGCGCGTGGAATCCGAAAGAGATCGAAAGAGCCGCTGCCAATAGCAAAGAGCATCTCAAACATCGCCAAAAGCAACTGGATGGGATTGTCGCGTATGCCGAATCCAATTCCTGCCGCCGCAAAATCATCCTGAATCACTTTGGCGATGCGGGGGAAGCGGAAGTGGCCGATTGCTGTGACAACTGTCGGGTTCAGCGAGCAGACCCGAGGTCCAGCGGGAACGTGGAGCAGATGAATCATGGGGAGCGCGCCGCGCTGGTCATCCTGGATTGTATCCGCCGAGTCCACATCAAAGTCGGACGCGAAAAACTGGCGCAGATTTTGCACGGCTCGAAGGCGCAGGATATTCTCAAATTCCATCATGATAAAAATGTGTATTATGGCCGGCTGGTGGCGATTAAACAAAGCGACATCGAGGCGCTGATCGGGCAGTTGATCGAGATGGGATACATCAAGGTCATCGGCGGCGAGTATCCGATTTTGAGCCTGACGCCACGCGGCGAAAACGCCGTCCAGCAAAAAGAGAGCATCGCCTTGAGACTTCCGAAGTCTTTGGAGACTTCGGAAGTCTTGAAGGCCAAAGCCAAACTCGAAGCGGGCGGCACGGTGGAATATACGGCGAAACTGTTTGCGGATGGCTTGAAGCCGGAGCAGATTGCCAGAGAGCGCGGGCTGGTGATTGGCACAATTTACGGCCATTGCGCGCAGTTGATTGAACGTGGCGTGCTCGAATTATCGCAGGTCATCCCGCCTGATATCCAGACGCAAATCGAAGACGCGATTAATAAAGCGGGCGCGGTCAACTCCATCACACCTATCAAAATGCTCCTGCCCGACGCGGTTGATTACGGCATGATCCGTTGTGTCATCACCGCGCGCCAAACGAAAAAGGCGGATTACCAATCCGCCCCACATAAGGCGGATTACCAATCCCGAAAGGGGACTCTGTCTGCCCCACAAACGGAACACGCAACACGCACTACTGATCCTGTCGAATCCTTCCTCACCAAATCCCATCCCCGCCCTCTCGTCGGCGCGTGGCAAATCGGCTGGGCGCTTGGATTTCACTCGCGTATCACTGGCGCGGATTGGTCGCGCAGCGGCGTCGGTGATCTGACCTATCGTTTGAAATACGATGGCGATGTGTCTGTGTTATCCGCGCTGACACAACAAACACTCGATTTATTTCAAGGACATCTTGAAATGAATCAAGCCGATGTCATCATCCCTGTCCCATCTACAACGGAGCGGAAAGTGAATCCAGTTCTTATGTATTGCGAAGCATTGGCGGGTAAAATCAGGATACCGATGCAAGCGCTTGTTATCAAAACCCGCCAGACCCAGCCGCAAAAAGAGATAAAAACCCTCGCCCAAAAACGCGCCAACGTCGCGGGAGCGTTTTCTGTGCGCGGCGAAGTCAAAGACAAGCGTGTCCTTCTCGTTGATGACTTATTCGACTCAGGCGCGACACTCGACGAAATCACGCGACTGCTTCTCAGACATGGCGCGGCGCAAGTCAATGTTCTCACTCTCACGCGCACCATCCATTCCGACGCGTAGCGCAAATTGACAATTTGCTGATGCGTTGGACAAATTGGCAATTTGCTGATGCGTTGGACAAATTGCCAATTTGTCCTACAAACCCATGACCCTTTCACAAGACTCTCTCGCATTACTTCTTCTCTGTTCCCAACTCGGATTGGATGAAGACTCTGCCAAACCGCTGACCCTGCGTGAATGGAATCCGCTTGCGCGCAAAATGCAAGCCGTGTCCATTCGGCCTGCTGATTTATTATCACTCTCAACTGACGACTTGCAAACCCGCCTCGACCTCCCAACGGAACACGCAACCCGCATTACGAAATTGACAGAACGTGCGAACGACCTGCAAGATGAACTAAATCGACTCGCCAACCTCGGCATTTATCCCCTCACCCGCGCCGACTCAGATTACCCCGAACGTTATCGCCAGCGATTGAAAGACTCCGCGCCTGCCGTTTTATTCTACGCCGGCGAAAAAGCCTTGCTCGGACAACCTGGAATCGCGGTGGTAGGCTCGCGTCATTTGGATGAAGCGGGACAGGAGTGTGCGCGCTTCGTCGGTAACGCCTGCGGCATGTCGGGTCAGGTCTTGTATTCAGGCGGCGCGAAAGGCGTGGACACCATCAGCACAGACTCCGCGCTCGAGGCGCGCGGCACCGCCGTCAGCGTGCTGGCGGATAGTTTAACGAGAGCAGGCAAAAGTCAGAAACCAGCGTTGAGGCGGGGTGATTTATGTCTGGTCACGCCGTATAGTCCGAATGCAGGATTCTCCGTCGGCGCGGCGATGGGGCGGAATCGTTTGATTTACACACTGGCTGATTATGCCATCGTCGTCGCCTCCGACGCGGAAACGGGCGGCACATGGGCCGGTGCGACCGAGACGCTCAAAAATAATTGGGTGCCTGTTTTTGTGTTGGAACATGACGCCATGCCCGAAGGCAACAAATTGCTGTTACAAAAAGGCGCGCTGGCGTTTCCGCATCCGTTCAAAGAGCCGCCAGTCAAATTACCTGATTGGATGAAGGAAAAGGCCGCGAGTATGCCCCTGCGGCAACCCAGCCAGCCGGGTTTGTTTTAGATGTCCACTTACCCAGATTACGTTCACCAACTGTTAGCCCGCGCGCGAGACGAAGGCCAGTGGCACGCGGCTCAGTCCGACGCGGCTGGAATCTGTTTTGATGTCCTCGCGCTTTTCCCAGATTGTGAAGAAGCAAAGGAACTGGTTTATCAACTATTTTGCGATGAGTGGACACTGCCATCAGCCGATGAAGAAATTCGCCGCGTCCGCAGGGAGAATACAAAGGAAAGGACTGCGCCTTATCGTCCCAGCATTGACCCGCAACTGGCAAGTCTCTTCACGGCATCCATTCAACTTGAAAATGAAAAGTCATTGCCTACCCTTGTGGATTGGAGTTTTCTGGACAAAGACGACGGCCAGCCTGGCGAACCTGCGGAGTGGGTCAAAAAGCAGATGGAAATATTCGCAGACGATGAAGAAATCGTTGACGAGTTAATGCGCATGCACCGCTGGACGCGCAACATCACGCCTCCAGCTATGCCGCCGAGATATGACCCGAATGAGCCGCATTTTGACCCGCGCGATATTTTCGGCGAGAATGCAGGATAATATGCTTACTGATGTTACGCTCCGTCCCGCAGGTTTATTCTGAAGACAGGCTTGAATTACGGAAACCCTTTGACACTCCCTGCGGTCGCAGGACAACGCCTGCGGGCCGGGTGTGGGCGTGGAAAGTGACTGCAACGCGGCGTTGTCTGGCAGGGGTGTGAAGGTGGGGAAGGCCGTTACGTTTCCATTGGGTGTGGGGCTGGAGATGGGCGTGCCCGGGATGCGTGTAGGCGGAAGGTAGGTCTGCATCGGGAGGCTGGTGGGCAGGTCCGGGTGGGCGATGGGGGCAACGGCGACAGGCGTGCTGTCTGTCTTTACCGGGGCAGTGCGGGTGCAGGAGCTCAGCAGCAGGGCAAGGATCAGGATGAAGACTTGGAATAGGCGCATGGAACGATTTTACCAAAGACATGCCTCTTTTTATGAATCGAATGACGCGAATTTTTCTATTTTTAAGGGCATTTTCGGATTGCCTGGATTTAAAAGCGCGGGTCTGCAGACCCGCGCCAAACGAGAGACAGATTTTTTTGGGCGCATTCTTTATCCGCAGATGGACGCAGACTTTTGAATCGGGGCGCATGCCATGCGCCCTTACGGTGGATCTGTTGGGGCGCGGATTACCCGGATTGCCTGGATTTTTTTAATTCGTGCTGCGTAATCAGCGGAATGCTGTGCGAACACAATGTTGGCGGCAAAAAAGGCACAAGCCGGTAAACCCGCGCCAAACAAGTCCTTCTTTACTTCACCGGCGGGATCATGACCCCTATCATGGTATATTTCTCAGTCGTGGTGAGCGAGATCATCACCATGCGGTTAGTGTCCTTCACAAAATACCAGATCTTTGAATTTCCCTGGGTGACCTCGTTCACCACTTCCCAGCCGTTGGTTTTCATGCCGTTCAGGTAAAAATCGGTCAGCTCGGCGAGCGGCAGGTTGCTGGAGAAGCTAAACATCTGCATGCCCTGGCTGATTGAGGTCTGCAGGTCGCCGTTGTTATCCTTTAAGAACGGGACATCCTCGGGGTAGCCTTCAATGCTCTGCAGCGGTGTGATGATGGGTCCGCCGGCGGCGGAGACCGCGCTTAGCGGTTGTGGTGTGATGAAGGTTCCGCCGGTGGGCATCGCGTCTGGCGAATCGGTCAGGTTGATGGTCGGCCCGGCGGTGGCAGCGTAGGTTTTTCCGCCAGGTGCGGCTGTGCTCTGTTTCGGGTCCAGTATGGAACGCGACGCAAAATAAGTGCCACCGGCAAGGACACATAGAAAAACAACGACTGCCAGCCCGGCAACCGCCGCGACGACAATCATCCAGGTCTCCATCTTTTTTCGCGCTGGCGCGGCTGCCGTGGGGGCTACCAGGCTGTGGAATTTGCGCTGATCCGCTGCGGAGGCCAGCGAGGTTTTTTCTGTACCGATCAGGGTCTCCATATTCTGTGAAATGGGCGATGAAACGGTTGCGTCGCTGTGCATCAGTTTTTCGAGCGCAGCAGCGAAAGCGGCCATGCTCTGGTAACGGTTTTCAGGTTCTTTTGCCAGGGCTTTAAACAGCACCTGTTCCACCACGTCTGGCAGATTGTGGACGAAGGTGTTGGGACGGGGGAGGGGGTCGCGCAGGTGTTTGATCATCACCGCCGCGGGTGTATCAGCGGTGTAGGGCCGGTGGCCGGTGACCATCTCATAAAAGACGACGCCGAGCGAGTAAATATCGGTGCCGGGGTCAGAGACGCCCATCCACTGTTCGGGGGCCATGTAGTCGGGGGTGCCGATGCCCACACCGGCGGCGGTGAGCTGGGTGGAGCCGCTTCCGGCGATGATCTTGGCAATGCCGAAATCGGAGAGCAACGGCGCGCCGGAATGGCTCATGAGGATGTTGGCAGGTTTTACGTCGCGGTGGATGATTTTCTGTTCGTGGGCATATTCCAGCGCGCGGGCGATGGGGGCAAGCAGGGCGGCGGCTTGCTGGTAGGGCATGGCGGTACCCATCTTCTCCTTGAGCGTGCCGCTGGGGACGAAGGGCATCACCAGGTAGGGCACGCTGTCCTGTTCGCCGTAATCCAGTACTTTGAGAATGTAAGGGTGGTCGAGCTGTGCCAGCGCGCGAGCTTCGCGCTGAAAGCGCTTGAGGAATTCGCCTTCGTTGCCCTCTTCCATATCCGCGCGAATGATCTTGATGGCGACGTTTCGCTCGAGGCTGGTGTCATAGGCCTTGTAAACGGAGGCCATGCCGCCCTGTCCAAGCGGCTCAATGATGTGGTAGCGTCCCAGGTTCTGACCGGTCAAATCCTTCTTGCTCACAGCAGCCCTCCATGCGCCTGAACTTGCTTATTATTAAGTATAGCATTGAATGGGAGGGTAGAATAGCTTTTGTATTTATCTCTCGCAAAGCCGCAGAGAACACAAAGGAAATTATATAGGTTCTTCTTGGCGCCTTGGAGTCTTTGTGTGGAAATTAGCCTTAGAGAGTGTCTCTCGCAAAGCCGCAAAAAATGCAAAGGATTTATTCAGGCAGTCCGTTGACAATCCTGGTGATGTCGTTTCTGATGAGCGTTGAGTTGAAATTTATTAAAAGTCCCAATCTCTTATTGCTCAACCGCAAATAGGTCAATAACTGCTTGGGATGCACTGGATGTATCTGCTCAACGGATTTGAGCTCAACAATCACAAGGTTTTCGACGATGGTCATACGGGTTTGCGCGTCGCTCGTGCCGGGGACAAGTTCATCCAGCATTTGCGCCAGTTTTTCGCCGTCCGCTTCGTCTGCGGATTGAATCAGGTACAGGTGACTGTCCGTCTCCGGGGTGGTAGGCTGCAACGGTGTAACCCATCAGGCGGGCGCTGAAATCGGCGCGATATCCGGCGGGCAGGTCGAAGTCGGCAATTTCGGCGGCGGCGCTGGCGACCTTGTCGGTGTCGCGGCCCTCGAACAGCACCTCGTCAGCATCTCGGATTCCAGGTATGTCAACGACCCGCTCTGCAAGCACATCCTGGAGCGGGAAGGGTTCACATCCGCGTTCGCCTACCCGATGCTCGCGAAAGGCAAAGTACGCGGCGTGCTGTAAGTCTTCCACCGCAAGCCATATACGCTGGATGGGGGTCGCGAGTCCCTCCTCAAGGCAATGGCGGGACAGGCCGCCCTGGTTATCGACAATATCCAGCTCTTCGATGACCTGCAACAATCCAACTTCAGACTGGCGATGGCTTACGACGCGACCATCGAAGGTTGGTCGAATGCGCTGGACTTGCGCGACAAGGAGACCGAGGGACACACCCAGCGCGTCACCAACCTGACCTTGGAGCTGGCGCGCGTAATGGGTATCACCGGCCCTGAACTGGTACACCTCCGCCGCGGCGCGCTCCTGCACGACATCGGCAAGATGGGCGTACCCGACCACATCCTGCTCAAACCCGATTCGCTGACCCCTGAGGAGTGGGCCGAGATGCGCTTGCATCCTGTGCACGCTTATAAAATGCTTTCACAGATCCAGTTCCTGCACCCCGCACTGGACATCCCCCATCACCACCACGAAAGATGGGACGGTACCGGCTACCCGGACGGACTGAAAGGCGAACAGATCCCGCTCCATGCCCGTCTCTTCACCGTCGTGGATGTGTGGGACGCGGTCACGAGCGACCGTCCCTACCGAAAAGCGTGGACGAGGAAACGCGCGCTGGACTACATCCGCGAGCAGTCGGGCAGGCTATTCGCCCCACAGGTGGCGGACGAGTTCCTGTTTTTGAGCCCACCGGCGCTCAATGCAGAATTTCCCGGTCGGCCTGCTCGGCTTCCTGATAGATCTTTTTGACCTCCTCCTTCATCCCGGCAGTAACACCGGCGGCCATGGGAATGAACTTGACCAGATCGCGCGCCTGCCGCAAAAAGTCCTTGACGTGCGCGATGTACGAAAAATCGCCGCGCCCGCCTTCGTCAGGCACGGGAAATTCGAGCGCTTTTTGGATCAAGGCGCGGGCGCGCAGGATGCGTTCAGCGGCGGGAATGAGTTTGGACATACTTGCTCCTTTGAAATGAATAAAGATATTCTACTGCGAAATAGAAAAGGCAAGAGGTGTAACAATTTTGCAGGGAGATTGCTTCGACGGGAGAGCACCGTCTCGCAATGACGGATATGTTTTACTTTCGGAATTAGCCGCTACCAAATATTTCGTTGTACAATCAACCAGCCCAAATGAAAGTCACTCAACAAGGAGAACCCCATGAAATGGATCACCCGTTCCCACGTACACGTTGACCGTGTCGCCTGTCCGTGGCTCATTACGCGTTTCATTGACAGCGAGGCGGAATTTCTGTTCGTGCCAGCCAATCAGATCGAGAAAGTGGCGAAGGAAACAGGCGCGATCCCCTACGACGCACCGGGTGTGGAACTCGGTCACGTGGACGGACGCTGTTCATTTGAGTCGATCATCGTCAAGTATGGGCTGAAAGAGCCTGGGCTTTTGCGTCTGGCGAAAATTGTCCACGCCGCGGATGTGGATGAAGATATCGATTCGGACCCCATCGCGCGCGGACTGGAAGCCATCGCCAGCGGATACAGCCTGCGCTTTCCTGAGGATCTCGAAAACATCGAAAATCAATTTGAAGTCTACGACGCGCTCTACGCCTGGTGTCGTTTGGATGTGGCGAAGAAGTAAAAAAGCACCCCGTCATTGCGATCTTCGAGAAGCAATATCCATTGCATTGAGGGAGATTGCTTCGTCGCACACCGTCCTGCGTTTGGTGCAGGGAAAATCGCTCTTCGCAATGGCGAGTCTTTAAACATGAGCATCATGAATCAATCACATCAACGCGACATCCGCCTGCTCTTTTCCACGCGCATCATCCGCTTGTTTTGCTACGGATTTCTCTCGGTCGTTCTGGCGCTATATCTCACTGAAACAGGCCTCGACGAAAAACAAATCGGCTTGCTATTTACATTCACATTGGCGGGTGACGCGGGGATCTCGCTGTGGCTCACCACGCGCGCGGATCGGCTGGGGCGCAGAAAAACCCTGCTAATCGGCGCCCTGCTCATGGTCGGCGCGGGAGGCGTGTTCGTCGTCACACAGAATATTGTCGTTCTCATGGCGGCGGCCATCGTCGGCGTCATCAGCCCGAGCGGAAACGAGATCGGCCCGTTCCTTTCCGTGGAACAGGCGGGGTTGACGCAACTGATCCCAAACCAGAAGCGCACGAAAATTTTCGCGTGGTACAACCTGGTGGGCTCGTTTGCGACCGCGACGGGCGCGCTGGCGGGCGGATGGCTGGCGCAAATTTTGCAAGGCAACGGCTGGACTCAATTGGAATCGTATCGCTTTGTGTTGATGGGTTATGGGCTTGGCGGACTCCTGCTCATGCTTTTGTTTTTGGGGCTCTCGCCTGCCATCGAAGTGACGCACACGGCTACTGAGATCAAACACACTCTCGGCCTGCATCGCTCGCAAAAGATCGTCTTGAAACTCAGCGCGCTCTTTGCATTGGATGCCTTCGCGGGCGGCCTGATCGTGCAAAGCATGATCGCCTATTGGTTTCACGTCAAGTTCGGCGTGGAATCGGGCTTGCTGGGAAGCATATTCTTCGGCGCGAACATTCTGGCGGGCATCTCAGCGTTACTGGCGGTGCGGCTGGCCGCGAAGTTTGGCTTGATCAACACGATGGTCTTCACGCACATTCCCTCCAACATCCTGTTGATCCTTGTGCCTCTCATGCCGACTTTGCCGCTCGCGATTGGACTCCTGCTCCTGCGCTTTAGCATCTCGCAAATGGATGTGCCCACGCGTCAATCCTACGTTATGGCGGTTGTGGCGCCGGACGAACGCTCCGCCGCTTCGGGCGTGACCGCCATCGCGCGTTCCGTGGGCGCGTCACTCTCCCCCGCGCTGACGGGTTTATTCTTCGGCATCCCCGCGTTGTTCAGCGCGCCGTTCTTCCTCGCGGGCGGGCTGAAAATCGTCTACGATTTGCTTCTGTATCGTAGTTTCAAATCCATCCAGCCGCCCGAAGAAAATAAGTGAATCAAAAGCGGGCGCGGGCGATACGTTCGGCGGCGGGAATGAATTTGGATATGGATAAGCATAATCCTTAGCTGGACTTTGTCCATTTGCACATTAACAAAAAACGGGGTAAGCTAAGCC
>CAZTZE010000041.1:0-27974 GCA_964618215.1 uncultured Chloroflexus sp. | reverse complement strand
TCCCTATTACAGCTTATTTTTACAAGGCATGGGAGTCCAAACATGTGTGTTTTGGTTACTGGCTCTGGCCGGCACCTTAAGCCTGAAAGTCGCACAAAAACGCTTCTCCTGGCCGGCTGCTCTGGCCGTGACTATCCTTACTCAGGCTGTCGTATATAGTATTGCCACCTCTTTCACATCTATCAGCACCTATCCATTCTCCCTGGGCTGGTCTGAGACCACAAACTATTACCGGGCGTCCATTTTATTTGCCAATCGGATCTATGGCATAAAGTTGGCGCTTCCATCCATGCATCCCACGCTGAATTTTATGCTGGCTATTCCTTTCTTTTTTGGAAATCTTCCTGTGTGGGTGCACCGCGCCTGGTATGCATTTCTTTTGGTTGGATCCACTATCGCCCTTGGTTTTGTATTTGTGCGTCGGCTGAAGTTGAGTAATCGGAGTTTGTTTTGGCTGTTAGTAGGTTGGGCCTTTCTGTTTTTAATGCAGGGACCAATCCACATTCACTTGCAAGCCTGTGCATTGATTGTCCTCTGGGGCGTAGTCCCGCAGAAATTCTGGCGTACCACACTGGTCATCTTAGTCGCTTCTGTATGGGCAGGGATGAGCCGGCTTAACTGGTATCCAGTACCAGGTCTATTCGCCGCTGTCCTGTACCTGCTGGAAGTTGCGTATGAAACACCCAGATCCTGGCTGCGCTATTTATGGAAGCCGGTCTTTTGGTTTACGCTGGGACTCATCACCGCCCTCACAAGCCAATTCCTCTATGTCTTGTGTTCTGGGAACATTGCTCAGGCCAGTCAGTCTTTCTCTGCTTTGACTTCGGACCTGCTCTGGTACCGTCTGTTACCCAGCGCCACCAATCCGGTTGGGATCCTGACTTCGGTCTTGCTTGTCCCACTGCCTATCCTTGTCATCATTCTGCTGGCATTGCGCCGCAAGCAAGGCGCTTTTCATGTCTTGCGTCTTATAGGTATTGTTACTGCGCTGACGATCCTGTTCCTAGGTGGATTGGTGGTCAGCATCAAGATCGGTGGCGGGTCGGACTTGCACAACATGGATGCATACTTCATTCTTTTGATGCTCGTGGGCGGATATTTTTACTTTGATCGCATGACTCCCGAAACAGGCACGGTGAATGCGCCTGTTTCTTATCCGCCGGTTATAACTGTCCTTGCCATCCTTGTCCCGGTCTGGGTAGCAATTCAACTTGTCAGCCCGATCTTTACCTGGGACCGGGCGCAGGCGAATCAAATATTAGTGACCATCCGCAGCCAGGCAGAAGCGGTGGATCGAAACGGCGGAGAAGTGTTGTTCATTTCGGAGAGGCATTTGCTGGCGCTCAAGATGCTGGACATTAGACTGGTGCCTGAGTATGAAAAAGACTATCTGATGGAGATGGTCATGAGCCACAACCGTACTTATCTTGACCGTTTCCAGGCCGTCTTGCGCGCTCAACGCTTTGGCCTGATCATTGCCGAGCCGCAATTCATCCATTTTTACGGGAGTGTGCGTTCCTTTGGTGAGGAGAATGACCTGTGGGTACAGGAAATTTCCGCGCCACTGTTGTGCTATTACGAACCAATCTTTGAGAATGAGATGTTCAAGATCGCTTTGTATGTACCACGCGACCAGTCGTGTAAGTAAGTGCGAGAATATGATTTTTCCAAGTAGCACACTATGAATCTCCCAGGGACCATTTACGTGACCCGGTATGATGAAGAGCTGCCAGTTGCCGCCGGCGATTATGATATGACCCGTTTCGACAATTTTCTTGTCTTCACCCCTCATCCATAATTCCCAATCAATAGAGGATAGACCTATGAAACCGACCAGGAAAACCAACGATAAAACATTCGCCTCTTTATGGAGGAACGTGCAAGAACGTTGGATCCCGTTCGTGCGCCAGATTCCATACGTGGACGTTATCATCGTCCTTGCGGGAACACTGCTGGCGCTCTTCCTGCGCTACAGTCTCAGGACATTCGAATCGCAAGATTTCTTGAATTACTATGTTTGGTGGTATTCGGCAATCAAGGACCAGGGCTTTGCTGCACTTGGGCAAGATTTTTCGAACTACACCCCGCTGGGTTTGTATTTACTGTATGGAGTATCCATACTCCTGCCAAAAGTAGCGATCGTCACGGCGGTCAAACTGCCTTCCATTGCCTGTGACTTTATTAGTGCCTGGTATGTTTATCGGATTGTCCGGTTGAAATATGAGAAAGGTCCCGTTCCCATATTTGCCTTCCTCGCCATTCTGTTCGCCCCGACTGTCATCCTTAATAGTTCTGCCTGGAATCAGATCGAAAGCATTTATACGGCATCCCTGGTTGCATTTCTCTATTATCTGTTGAAAAAACAGAACTGGCTTGCCTGCATTGCTTTTGGGATCGCGTTCTCCGTTAAACTTCAGTCGATCTATTTGGCCCCCTTGTTGTTCGTATTGTTCCTGAAGAAGGCTGTTTCCTGGAAACAGTTACTGGCCATCCCGGCCTTCTATCTCATTTCAATCATTCCAGCCTGGATCGCCGGCCGGCCCTTGATGGAGTTGTTGACCATCTATGTTGGCCAGGTGGGGGGCTATGCGGGCCTGGTACACAATGCCCCGAATATGTATACCTGGCTGCCGGCGGATTTGTATGAGGCGTTGTACCCGGCCGGTGTTATCTTCGCGGTCAGTATTTGCCTTATCTATGTGGCGGTGGTTCTCAAAAGTCGCATCCGCCTGTCAAAACATCTGATCGTTCAACTGGCCTTCATTTCCGCCCTTCTTGTGCCCTATTTTCTGCCCAAGACGCACGACCGCTATTTTTACCTTTCAGATGTTCTTTCCATCGTATACAGGTTTTTCTTCCCCGGCTATTTTTATATTCCGCTGGCTGCCAATCTGATCTCATTCTTCATCTATCAGCCATTCCTGTTCGGCACCGACATTTTCCCGCAACCCGTCCTAGCTCTGGCCCTGTTGATCGTCATTATTATTGTGGTCCGCCACATGATGCTGACCTTGTACAAGCCGGGCGCTGAACCCCTGGAATAATTCAAACCGCGCTGCCCGATTCTTTGCATGTCCCGCTTGTGACCGTATATGGTTTGGGGCAACCGGTGCTTCCGGCAGCCATTGCTTCTCCGGGAGTCTGGCCGATGCGCGTGCTCGGAATCCTGCGCGGCCTGGGCTGGTACGCGCTTATTCCGTTCCTGCTCTACAGCCTGCGGCCTATCTGGAAACTGGCCGACCGAGTAGGCGTTGCCCTGAGTTTATCGAAGGGTGCTGCGCATAAGCGCGAGCGGCTGGCCTGGTTGTGGCTCTGGCTGGCGACCTGGAGCTGGATCTTGCTATCTTCCTTCCGCGCCGGCGGCGATCAATGGGATAACCCGCGTTACCGCGTCATCCTCTTGTTATTACAGGCCGCCCTGGCCGCCAAAGCCCTCACCTAGCAGCGTGAGAGGCGCGATCCATGGCTGGGACGACTGCTGGCTGTGGAAGGGGTTTTCCTGGCTTTGTTCGGATACTGGTACGCCGACCGTTACACCGACTGGCCGCTGTGGAGTCTGTCGTTGCCGGTCATTGTGGTTATTATTTTTGTGAGCGCTGCCGCTATCCTGTTGGGAGGTGGGTATGGGACTGGTGGCGCAAAGGGAAAGATCCACGCGAGAAAGCGTAGCATTCCTGTCAAAACGCTGGGCTGTCACAATCAAGATAGTGTCCCGCCTTCTTGGTAGGCAATTACGCCGAGCAGCGCCAGCTCCGCGGGCTTCTTCATGGGAGGCGTGGCAGGCGACGGCTCAGTCGTCACGACATATTGGGGTTCGGTAATTATCGGGGATCCTGTATACGCAGAATGTGAAGCTGACTTCAATTGGGGAGCAGCGATTTTCGCGGCTCACATCATCCCCGAAAAGAACAAGGGATATTAGGGGGCATTACAGCCTGTCGCTGAAATAATTGAATTGACGGTCTCCTTTTCATCCGGGGAAAGGGTCATGTTGTTTGTCGCCCGTGCCCAGACGGCGCACAACGCCTGCTGAAATTTGGGTTCATCCAGAAATACCTCTTTGGTCAATAGTTCCGCCATCTTCCAATCCCTGACGTGGATATACCCATCGATAAAAGGCATTCGTTCATACAAATTGTTCGGCCCATAACCGAGGGAACGCGCTTCATCTCCCAAAGTACGGATGGTCTCCCATTCCCCGAACTGGCGGGCGAGGCTGGCTTTCTGGAAGTAGTAGCACCAATCGTGCGGTGGTTCGAGACCGAAGATGGTTGGGTCGGGGTAATTCGCATCACTTGGCTCCGGCAAGATTCGTTCAGGATTTGAAATTGCTGGTAATATACTTCCCCTTTCGGACCAGTATGGGTAATTAATATCCACAGGCATTATTACCCACAGGCAGCGAGGTTCACCCGCTTGGTAAGAAATTGCAATGCCATTGTGGCTTGGTGCTGTAAAACTGAGAGTTCGAACGTTTTCAAATAACGCAGTGCCGCTTTCCAGTTCGTTTGAAGTGATGTGCAAGCCATCCATCAAGTATTCGAAATTAAAGGCCCAGTAGTCAAGACCAGTTGTCGTTTGTTGAGCCGGGTAAAGTACATTGAGTGCTGGACCTAAAGACCAACGTCGGGTATATTTGAAAATTTCGGACTCGCTGAGGATAAACGTGTTGGGTTTTATGGCGGGCGCGCGCCAATAGAGTTGCCAGTAGAATCTTTGCTGGTATGTCCACTCCCAGCGGAAGTCATTGCCGCTCCGGAAATTGGCTCCAACAGCAAGACCAACCAGCGTGGCAAGAATAAGCGCTCGATAAAGCGGCGATCTCAAACTATGAACGAATCCGGATATGATCAGGCTTGCACCCAGCATGGCAGGAAGAGCATATCGGCTGTCAAATGCTCCTTGCGAGGATGCCTGGTGTCCAGCTGCCCAGGGGGGAGCCATGCCGAGAAGCAGTGCATAAAAGCCTAAGATGAGTATCTGGTTTTCCAAGAGGGGAGATTCTTCAACTCCTTCGGCTTTATTAGGATAAGCGCGCGCATAACATACGCCAGCGGCCACCGCGGCGAGAAATGCAATTCCCCAGGAAATCAGCGAGGCGCGCGAGCCCAGGTTGGTGGCATCCGGCTGTATGGTGCGCGACCAGGTATTCAGTAAGATATGGAGAGTGTCCTGGAACACAACTTGGACAAGAGCGGGAATTGTTTCAAGAGGCGATTTGAACAGATTGATAAGAATGTTCGGAGCATTGGGATCGGAATTGAAATAGCCACCATCGGTGGCAAATTGAGCAAAGACAACCCGCCAGATGACCACTCCGCCGAGCAAAGCCAGGTAAGGGGCCCATCGTAAAAACATTTTGGCCAGGTTTTGCTTTATGGGAACCGTATTTTTTGTGGCAACGATCCATAGCAGAATGGGGCGCAACAATTCCAGTCCCCAGAAATACTCAACCGAAAGGATGTGAATTGCGCCGGTTAGTAGTGACAATGCCGTAAAGAGATAAAATTTGCGCGGTGTTTGGATGGCAATGACCATGAAGCCAAGCGAAAGGAAGTAGAGGGCGTACCAGAAAAACACTTTCGTAAAAGTAACTGCAATAGGCTGCAAAGAGAAAACCGGATAAACGGCAAATAATAGCGCAATACCAAATACCAACCGGTTTGCACGCGGCCAGACCAGCCGGAAGCACCACCAGAGGCTGGTCACGGCCAGCCAGCGCATCAGCAGGTTGGCGATTTGCCATGCGATGGGATTTGTTCCCAGGATCGTTGAAAAGAGGATCTCGGTCCAGGCAGCGAAGGGCCGGTCAAACTTATAGTATTGGACAATGTCCAAGTCGTTATGAATCACGTAAAGCGTAGGCCAGTCGTCATAGTAGAAGCCCCATACTGGAATGAATATGCCAAACGAAAAAAGCAAAACAGCGAGAAACGCAAATGGAGCGGTTTTTTCTGAAAAGAGGAACTGAGAAAATCTTTTTAAGCGCGGTCTTAATTGCATCGAGTGTCTCCTGCTTGTCAAAAACTGCTGAATGCGCCAATAATAACATAAGAGGAGAGCCTGGTAACTTGAACGGTTGTCAGAAGTCAGAAGAATTCAAGGTTATCGTTAATGGTAAAATCAACACCATTCTGCCGAAGGCCTACTCGGCATGTGGAAAGGGCGAAGAAGGAATTGAAACTTTCAGTGGTTGTCCCGGTATTTAATAGCGCGGATAGTATTGCCCTCCTCATCGAGCGCCTCAGCCAGGTTCTCCCCAATGTTGCCGAGGCGTATGAAGTTATTTTTATCAACGACGGCAGCCGCGATAAAAGCTGGCAGACGATCCAAGCGTTATCCCGCGAATATCCTTGGGTGACCGGCATCAATCTAATGCGGAATTACGGCCAGCACAACGCCCTGCTGTGCGGCATCCGGGCGGCGAAATACGAGACCATCATCACCATGGACGACGACCTCCAGCATCCGCCGGAGGAAATCCCCGCCTTGCTTAAAAAACTCGAAGAAGGATACGACGTGGTTTACGGCACGCCGCAGCGCGAACAGCACGGCCTGTGGCGCGACCTGGCCTCTCAGGTCACCAAACTTGCCTTGCAGAGCGCCATGGGCGCGAATATTGCCCGAAGGGTAAGCGCCTATCGGGTCTTCCGCACAAAAATCCGGGATGCCTTCGCTACCTACCAAAGCCCTTTACTTTCCATTGACGTCCTGCTCACCTGGGGGACAACCCGCTTCAGCGCCATCCCAGTGAGCCACGAGCCGCGCCGGATTGGGAAGTCGAACTACACCTTCCGCAAGCTGGTCACCCACGCCCTGAACATGGTGACCGGGTTCAGCGTCCTGCCGCTACAATTTGCCAGCATTGTTGGGTTTGCCTTCACCCTCTTTGGGCTGGCCGTGTTTATCTACGTTTTCGGACGTTACCTCATCCAGGGCGGCAGCGTGCCAGGCTTCTCGTTCCTGGCTTCCATCATTGCGATTTTCTCCGGCGCGCAGTTGTTTGCATTGGGGATTATCGGGGAATATCTCGCCCGTATGCATTTCCGCATGATGGAACAACCGACTTACACCGTGCGGGAACAGACGACCGCACCGGCTCAACAAGAGACTCCATGACCCATCCACCGCCTCCCTGCGTTTTGCTGGACTGGGATACGGACTTCTTTGGCTTCCGCACCGGCCACGTCCGGGGAAACACGCTGACCGGGACCTTGATCGAGCAGATAGAAAACTGGAGCGCCCGGAACCACATCCGCTGCCTGTATTTCCTGGCGCGTTCTGACGATGGCCTGACCACGCGCCTGGCCGAAGCGCATGGTTTTCACATGACCGACCTGCGCGTCACCCTTGAATGTAAAATACCAGCGCCGCCGCCCCAAAAGGCGGAGTTCCTGCGCCCCGCGCGTGAAGACGATTTGCCCACCTTGACAGTACTGGCGCGTGCCGGGTTTACCGATTCGCGTTTCTTCTATGATCCCGGCTTTCCGCGTGAACGCGCCGAGGCGCTCTACGAAGCCTGGCTCCGGCGCGATTTCGGTGATAGTTCCGCAATTGTACTGGTCGCCGCGTCGGCCGAAAACTTGCCCTTCGGCTACATCTCATGCCAGCACCATCCCGGCCAGGATACAGCCCAGATTGGTCTGATAGGAGTCAGCGCCAGTGCGCGCGGACGGAGCGCGGGGCAGACCCTGGTGAACGGGGCGCTCGCCTGGGCGGCAGGGCGCGGTGTGGTGCGGGTTACTGTCGTCACCCAAGGGCGCAACGTGGCTGCCCAGCGTCTTTACCAGCGCTGCGGGTTCCTGACCCGCTCGGTGGAACTCTGGTATCACAAGTGGTATGATTATGAAGAGGGTTAATATGACTGATCTACGCATCCCGTTCAACCGCCCGGTCGCGGTCGGGAAGGAAAAGGAATATATCGCCGAGGCAATTGCCAGCGGCCACATCTCCGGCGACGGCGCATTCACCAAGAAATGCAGCGCCCTGCTGGAACAGGAACTCGGCGTCCCGAAGGTTTTGCTGACCACCTCCTGCACCCACGCGCTGGAGATGATGGCGATTCTGCTCGACATCCAGCCCGACGACGAAGTCATCCTCCCCTCGTTCACTTTTGTTTCGACGGTCAACGCCTTCGTCCTGCGCGGGGCCAGGCCGGTTTTCGTTGACGTGCGGCCGGATACCCTCAACCTCGACGAATCCCGGCTCGAGGCGAAGATCACGTCCCGCACGAAAGCGGTCGTGACGGTCCACTATGCGGGCGTGGGTTGTGAGATGGATGAGATCAAGGAAATTGCGAACAGGCACGGGGTCCAGGTGGTGGAGGATAACGCCCACGGGCTGTTCGGCAGGTACAAAGGCAAGTACCTCGGCGCCTTCGGCGTGATGGCTGCCCAGTCCTTCCACGAGACCAAGAACATCTCCTGTGGCGAGGGCGGGGCGCTGCTGATCAATGATCCCCATTACATCGAACGCGCCGAAATCATCCGCGAAAAAGGCACCAATCGCAGCCGTTTTTTCAGAGGCCAGGTGGATAAATATACATGGGTGGACATTGGTTCCAGTTACCTGCCGTCCGATATTCTGGCGGCGTTTCTGTACGCCCAACTTGAAAACCGGGAGAAGATTCAAGCGCATCGTCAGAAAATCTGGAATTTTTATGCCGAGAATTTGAAGGCCTGGTGCGCCGCGCATGAAGTGCTATTACCGTATCTGCCAGAGCATTGTGACCAGGCCTATCACATGTTCTACATGCTGCTGCCGACGCTGGAACTGCGCCAGGGATTGATCGCTCACCTGCGCCAGCGCGGTATCTTGAGCGTCTTTCACTATCTTCCCCTGCATCTCTCCGCTATGGGGCTGCATTACGGCGGTAAACCCGGCGATTGTCCGGTGACCGAACGCGTCAGCGATCAATTGATCCGCCTGCCCTTCCACAACGCGCTGACGGAGAGTGACCAACAACAGGTGGTCGAGTCGATTTTGGAGTATGAGTTCCCATGAAAAACATCCTCATCACCGGCGGGGCGGGGTTCATCGGCTCGAACTTCGTTCGTTACCTGCTCAGAATTGAGCCGAAAGTGCAGGTCGTCAACCTGGATGCCCTGACTTATGCCGGCAGCCTGGAAAACCTTCGAGAGCTACCCGACCCGGCGCGGCACACCTTCGTCCACGGCGATATCTGCGACGCAGGGCTGGTGACGCGCCTGATGTCGGAGCATGGGATTGACACCCTCGTCCACTTTGCGGCCGAATCGCACGTTGACCGCTCCATCCACAGCCCGGCGCCCTTCATCCAGACCAACATCGTCGGCACCTTTACCATGCTCGAGGCGGCCCGGAAGGTGTGGGGTGAGACCGGCGGATATGAAGGACGGCGTTTCCACCACATCTCCACCGACGAGGTCTTCGGCTCTCTCGCGTCGGATGCCCCGGCTTTCAGCGAAACGACACCCTACGACCCGCGCTCGCCTTACTCGGCCTCCAAAGCGGGCAGCGACCATCTCGTGCGCGCCTACTTCCACACCTACGGTCTGCCGGTCACGCTGACGAACTGCTCCAACAATTACGGCCCCTACCAGTTCCCCGAAAAACTCATTCCACTGATAATTCTAAACGCCCTGCGCGGCAGATCCCTACCGGTCTACGGCGACGGGCGTCAGGTGCGCGATTGGCTCTACGTGGAAGACCACTGCGAGGCCATCCAACTCGTGCTGGCGAAGGGCAAATCCGGCGAAACCTACAATATCGGCGGCGGCAACCAGCCTTACAATATTGATATCATCCGGCAAATCTGCACCCTGCTGGACGAAACCCATCCCGAGGGCGCGCCCCACGAACGGCTCATCACCCACGTCCCCGACCGGCCCGGACACGACCGGCGCTACGCGATGGACATCTCGAAAATCCAGTCCGAACTGGGCTGGGCGCCGCGTCACAACCTGACCTCGGGCCTGCGCGCCACCGTCGAGTGGTATCTCGGCCATCCGGAATGGGTGGCGGCCATCGCACAGCAATCCGGGTACAATGACTGGCTGGAGAAAAATTATGCACAGCACCTACTCGGCGCACAACGCGCTGGAAGTGCTGGAAGCAGAGGTAAAGCATGAAAGGTATTATCCTGGCAGGAGGCAAAGGCACGCGCCTGTACCCGCTCACCCTGGGCATCAGCAAGCAAATGCTGCCCGTCTACAACAAACCAATGATCTACTACCCGCTTTCGATGCTCATGTTGGCCGGGATACGCGACATCCTGATCATCAGCTCCCCGGAGGACATGCCACAGTTCCGCCGTCTGCTCGGGGACGGGAGCAGGTGGGGAGTCCGGTTTGACTACGCCGAGCAAGCCGAGCCGCGCGGCCTGGCAGATGCCTTCCTCATCGGCAAGGAATTCATCGGCGGGGATACCGTCTGCCTCATCCTGGGCGATAACATCTTCTTCGGCACCGGGCTGTGGGACCAGTTGCGCAAGGCGGCCGCGCTCCAAGAGGGGGCGTTTATCTTCGCCTACCCGGTGCGTGACCCGCAGCAGTACGGCGTGGTGGAATTTGACGGCCAGTTCAACGCCCTCAGCCTCGAGGAAAAACCCAAACAGCCGCGCTCCAATTACGCCGTTCCCGGTTTGTATTTTTACGACAACCGGGTCGTCGAGTTGGCCGAAAACCTGCAGCCCTCGGCGCGCGGCGAACTGGAAATCACCGACATCAACCGCATCTACCTCGAAGGCGGACAACTGCGCGTCCAGCCTTTGGGACGCGGCATCGCCTGGCTGGATGCCGGCACGCACGAGACCCTCCTGCAGGCGGCCAACTTTGTCCAGGCAGTGGAGGAACGCCAGGGACTGATGATCGGTAGTCCGGAAGAAGTGGCGTTCCGAGTTGGCTTTATTTCCAGAGAGCAGTTGCAGGAACTGGCTGAACGGCTCAGCCGGAATGAGTATCGCAATTATCTGTTATCCCTGGCGCGGGAATAGGCGGACATTTATGCCCACTGCATTGATCACCGGCATTACCGGCCAGGATGGCTCGTATCTGGCTGAATTTTTACTATCGAAGGGCTATGAGGTTGTCGGTATGCTGCGCCGATCCAGCACCGTGACCTCCGAACGCATCCAGCACATCCAAAACGACATCACCATCGTCCAGGGCGACCTGCACGACCAAAGTTCGCTCGTTGCTCTTATCGAACAGTACGAACCAGACGAAGTCTACAACTTGGCGGCGCAGTCATTCGTGGTGACTTCATGGGGCCAGGCCGTTCTGACGGGCGAAGTCACCGCCCTGGGCGTCACCCGCCTGCTGGAAGCCATCCGGATGGTGAACCCGAAGGTCAGGTTCTATCAGGCTTCCAGCAGTGAAATGTTTGGCAAAGCGGTCGAAGTTCCCCAGCGTGAAACAACGCCATTCTACCCGCGCAGCCCTTACGGAGTCGCCAAGGTTTATGGGCACTGGATAACCGTCAATTACCGCGAGTCATACGACTTGTTCACCGTCTCGGGGATTTTGTTCAACCACGAAAGTCCCCGCCGTGGACTGGAATTCGTCACCCGTAAAATTTCCGATGGAGTCGCCCGTATCAAGCTTGGACTGGCGAACGAACTCCGCCTGGGCAATCTCGAAGCGCGCCGCGACTGGGGCTTCGCCGGCGAATACATCCAGGCGATGTGGAAAATGCTCCAGCAGGAGACGCCCGAGGATTTCGTCATTGGCACGGGCGAGACGCATACGGTGCGCGAATTCTGCGAGCATGCTTTCCGCCACGTCGGATTGAATTATCAAGATTATGTCATCCAGGATCCACACCTGTACCGCCCCTCCGAGGTTGACCTGCTGGTATCCGACCCTGCCAGAGCCCGGGAAAAACTCGCTTGGGCGCCCAGGGTAAACTTCCAGGGGCTGGTCGAGATGATGGTTGAAGCGGATCTCAAACGGCTTCGAGGTGGATAAATGTTCGTCATGCGCGACATTTTGACCAAACTCAAGATGGCAAAATGGCTGGCTTATCTCGTCGCCCTGGCAGGGGGTGTAGTCTTTGTCTTGCAATTATGGATGTACGCGCATACCCAAACATCCTATGTGGATGAGGGAATGTATCTCTTTTTGGGTTATCGTTTTGTCGAAGGGGGGAATATCTCATATGGTGATCTTGGTGCATGGAATTATTATGCACCCCTCTCATATCTGATTCCCGGAACTATTCAATCCTGGTTTGGTCCTGGCTTACGGACCGGGCGTTATTTTTCAATTCTGCTAAGTGTGCTAATGGCATTTGCCCTATGGGTAACGGCTAGGCGGCTGAGGGGAAAATGGTGGGCAGCGGCTGTTATCTGGGCATTGGCACTTACTCCAATGCAAAACAAAATGTACAGCCTGGCGCTTTCTCAGGCGCTGGTGGCCTGCATGTTGGCCTGGTCGCTGATGCTCATCCTGGGGGAGAAACGCCCCCTCTGGAAAATTGTGACCGCTTCTCTCCTCGCCGGGCTGCTGATCATGACGCGGCACAATTTGATCCCCCTCCTGCCTCTCCTGGTTGCATACGTATTCTGGCAGCATGGACGGAAAGCCGGCTGGTGGTCCGCATTTGCCTGTTTGCTGCCGGCGCTGATCGGGCATATCATCTATTGGCCGACTATCCTGCGTTTATGGTCCTTCTATTGGTTACCAGCTCAATGGATACCTTCTCTAAGCCAGTATGGTCCACCGGTGGGTACCACCAGTCAGGCTTTGAACGGTGGCTTGACTATCGCGGCGCAACTGCTCGCCTTTTTCACAGGATTTCGAGTGCATTACATTGTCCTTGTGGGAGCATTGGCAGTCCTGTTACTCTGGCCGCGGCGCAGGCAATGGGAAAACCTAACCAACATGCGGGCAGGCATTTTCTTGGCGGCGCTCTTCTTCTCGTTGTTAGTCCTGCATGGCTGGGCGACTCTCGGATATAGCCAGTGTACCTTTTGCTTTGCACCTTACACCGCCTTCTTCAGCAATACAGCCCTGCTCCTGGTCGTGGTCTCGATATCTTCATGGGATAGAAAGCCATCCATCCCACGCCAGATCATCATTGTGTTGATACTGTTGCTTGTTTCCCTGGGTTTGGGATTTGCCACCTTCGAAGATTTTGGCGACTGGCTTCTCGGACTCAACGTCCCGCGCATTAGTGGCGGAGTCCATTTTGGTGAATGGGTTTCCCTATGGGATTACGTGGGGAACAGATTGCATCTGGAATATACAACCGCGCGAGTATTATTTCCCCCCATTCTTGGTCTGCTGGGCGGTATCCTTCTCCTCGGGTTGATATTCACCCTTCAACGCTTGCTGAAACGAAGAGGAATTCATGTTGGGTATACCTTTGGCGCTTTGGCTATGGTTGTGTTCCTGGCATTGGGTTACGTCATTTCCCCGCTCATGAATGGGGCTTTCCGCGAAGGTGGGGATTGCTCGAAAGTGGTTGCGCACTTGGCAACCATTGACGTGCTTGAGAACTATGAGAACATCGGACGGGAGCTGAAAGATTTGATTCCGCCAGGCAGCCAGATTTATTGGACTGTTGCATCCGCTGTCCCGCTGCTCTACCTGCCAGATGTCAACATTCACCCTGCCCAGGTCTACGGGTTGTATGCCTACCGGCAGGGTGGTGAGGCAGCGCAGGTGGAAAAGTCCGGGTACTGGAATGAGGCGTTGGCGCTGCAATGGTTAGCAGATGCGGATGTCCTGGTCATTGAACAGACAGAATGGTTCGCTTATCCGGCTCTGAACGATAAGATCAATATCGAATCATACGATTTAACGGTACTTCCGCCTGTTAATCCCTGCAACAATTCGACCTATTTACTCGTCTACCAACGAAAACCATAATCATGCTTCCTTATCGTATGGCTTTTTCAAAGTCCCTTGACGCTGTCATGCTGAGGGCGTTCTTTGCCCGAAGCATCTCCAAAGCGGTGCAGGAGACCCTTCGGACGCCACGAACGCGTCCTCAGGGTGACACGTTTTCGGTTTTTCCCGACTTTGAGGAAGCCATAATCCTTATCGACTCTATCATTCCGGATATGAAATATCTGGGTTATAATTCAGTTCTTGAATTTTGAATTATGCAAATCTCGACCGAATCTACCCGCGAACTGGCCCTGCTCGAACACATCGAGCGCGATCCCGACGTAACCCAGGCATCCCTGGCCACCCAATTGGACGTGGCTGTTGGAACGGTCAACTGGCACCTCAAGCGCCTGATTGACAAGGGTTACGTCAAGATCAAGCGCGCCGAGCGCAAGAAGCTGCGCTACATCATCACACCCGAAGGCATCGCCCTGCGCGCCCGCCTGACAGTGGATTACATCGAGCAGCAATTCCTGCTCTACCGCAAAACGCGCCAGCGCGTCAAGGAATACATAGAGGAGATACGCCGCGCTGGGTACGAACAGACGCGACTGGTGGGCGAAGGCGATGTGGCCGACGTTTGCCGGCTGACCTGCCTCGAGCAGGGCATCGCCGTCGTTCCAGGTGGGGACGCGCCGGTACTAGAAGTTATTGGCCTCAAGGTCTTTTTACGCCTGGGAGGTTCACATGACTGACAAACGCCACATCCTGGTAACCGGCGGCGCAGGCTACATTGGTTCTTTCTTGACAGCCGAGTTATTGCGTTGCGGTTATCATGTGACCGTACTGGATAGCCTGCTCTACGGCGGCGAATCGCTGCTCGGTTTTTTCCATCGTTGCCACGTTTCTTTTGCGTAGCACCTACTCGGCAGGAGTAAATTTTGAACACAAAGAATTATGCGCAGCACCTAATCGGCTGGAAAGACAAACGCGTGATCGTCACCGGCGGCGCGGGCTTTCTCGGCTCCTTCATCATCGAAAAGTTGGTCCAGCGCAGCGCGGCGGATATCCTCGTCCCGCGCATCGAACATTACAACCTGGTTGACCGGGACGACGTCCGCCGAATGCTGGACGATGCCGCTCTCGCCCCGGACCTGCGACCTGCTCATCTCCGACCTTCGACCTTCGACCTTCAACCTTCAACCTTCCGCCCTCAGCCTTCCGATTTTGTCATCCTCCATCTCGCCGCGCGCGTCGGCGGCATCGGCGCCAACCGCGAACACCCCGCCGAATTCTTCTACGACAACCTGATGATGGGCGCGGAATTGATGCACCAGGCCTGGCAGCGCGGCGTGGGCAAGTTCGTCGCGCTTGGCACGGTGTGCGCCTATCCCAAGTTCACCCCTGTCCCGTTCAAAGAAGATAATCTATGGGATGGTTATCCCGAAGAGACCAACGCGCCCTATGGACTGGCCAAAAAGATGCTCCTGGTTCAGGCGCAGGCGTACCGCCAACAGTATGGCTTCAATGCCATCTACCTGCTGCCGGTCAACCTCTACGGGCCGGGCGACAACTTCGATCCACAATCATCACACGTCATCCCAGCTTTGATCCGCAAGTGCCAGGAGGCGCAGGAACGCGGCGAAAAGGAGATCGTCGTCTGGGGCGACGGTTCGCCGACGCGCGAGTTCCTCTACGTGGAAGACGCCGCGGAGGGCATCCTGCTGGCGACCGAGAAGTACGCTGGCTCGGAGCCGGTCAACCTGGGATCGGGATATGAGATCTCGATCAAAGACCTGGCCGAGACGATTGCCCGCTTGACCGGTTTCAGCGGCCGGCTGGTCTGGGACACGTCCAAGCCCAATGGCCAACCGCGCCGCGGACTGGATGTAACTCGCGCCGAACGGCTCTTCGGTTTTCGCGCGGCGACATCTTTCGAGGACGGCCTGCGCCGGACAATCGAGTGGTACAGGAAGAACCGGCAACATGCTAGATCGGTAACTGGTCATGACACAAACCGACCTTAGACTTGCAAACCTTCAATCTTCAACTATAGTGATCCGCCCCTCACGAGGCTGGGCGGCTCTAAATCTGCGCGACCTGTGGATGTATCGCGAGCTGTCCTTTTTTATGGTCTGGCGCGATTTAAAAGTGCGCTACAAGCAGACTCTGCTGGGCGTTTCCTGGGCGGTAATCCAGCCGTTCATGACCATGGTAGTCTTCAGCATTTTCTTCGGCATGTTGGCTAAAATCCCCTCGGATGGGATGCCTTATCCGATTTTTTCCTACGTTGGCCTCCTGCCCTGGACGCTCTTCGCCAACGCCCTGAACAATGCCAGTCGCTCGCTGGTCAGCAACCAAAACATGGTGACGAAGATTTACTTCCCGCGCCTGGTGCTGCCATTGGCCTCGGTCGTCGCCGGCGTGGTGGACTTCCTGATCGCCTTCCTCGTCCTGATTGGGATGATGCTTTATTACAACCTGATCGGCGTCACGCACCTGACCCTGCGCTGGGAGATGCTGACCCTGCCGCTCTACCTGCTCCTGGCACTGGTCACGGCATTGGGTGTGGCGCTGTGGCTTTCAGCGTTATTCGTGAAATATCGCGATGTCGGTTATATCATCCCCTTCCTTTCGGAATTTTGGAAGTTCCTCTCCCCGATTGCCTACTCCACCACCCTGGTGCCGGAAAAGTGGCAATTGATCTATGCCATCAACCCGATGGCCGGCGTGGTCAACGGTTTCCGTTGGGCGCTGCTTGGCGCGCCGACCCCGCCGGATATCCGGCTGCTCGCTTCGGCGGGCGTGGCGTTATTCCTGCTGATCAGCGGATTATTCTACTTCCGCCGCATGGAAAAAACGTTTGCGGATACGATTTAGCCATGGCCACTGTCATTCGCGTTGAAAACCTGGGCAAGCGATATCGCATCGGCCTTGTCTCACAGAAATACCAGACACTGAGCGAGAAAATCACCACCGCGCTCGGCGCGCCGCTGCGTGCGTTGCGTAACTTGCGGACAGGCGGCAATCCGCAATCCTTCGACTACGCTCAAGGCAAGTCCGCCATCCACAATCCGCAATCGGACCACATCTGGGCCTTGCGGGAAGTCAACTTCGCAGTCGAAGAGGGACAGGTCTTGGGCATCATCGGGCGCAACGGCGCCGGGAAAAGCACCCTGCTGAAGATCCTCTCCCGCATCACCGAACCGACCGAAGGTTCCTTGACAATCCGCGGACGTGTCGGGTCATTGTTGGAGGTCGGCACCGGCTTTCATCCCGAACTGACCGGCCGCGAAAATATCTTCCTCAACGGCGCCATCCTGGGCATGAAACGCACCGAAATCGAGCGCAAGTTCGACGAGATTGTAGAATTCTCGGAAGTCGAGCAGTTCATCGAAACGCCCGTCAAGCGCTATTCCTCCGGCATGTACCTGCGGCTGGCATTCGCTGTCGCCGCGCACCTCGAACCCGAAATCCTGGTCGTGGACGAGGTGCTGGCCGTGGGCGACGCCGAGTTCCAGAAAAAATGCCTGGGCAAGATGGGCGACGTAGCCCAGCAGGGACGCACGGTGCTGTTCGTCAGCCACAACATGTCGGCCATCCTGCGCCTGACACAGGAATCGATTGTGCTGGAGAAGGGACGGCTGGCCCTGCGCGCCCCGTCTGTTGAGGCAGTGGACTACTATCTCTCGGCCGGGACCTGCGGCAAATCCGGTGAACGTATCTGGGATGCGGACGAAGTCCCGGCCGAGGCGGCGCCTTTCCAACCCATCGCCCTGCGCCTGCGTGATAAAACGGGGAACATCGTGGATACCGTCCGTTCGACCGAGCCGCTCAGCATCGAGATGGAATACAGCCTCGCCGCGCCGCTGACCGGGCTGCGCATTGGCATCTATCTCAGCACGGCGCGCGGCGAATACGTCTTGACCTCTTTCGACACAGATGACCAGCGTCGCTTCGAAAAACACGGCTTGCGCCCGGCCGGGCATTACCTCAGCCGCTGTACCATCCCTGCGGACTTCCTGAATGGCGGGCGCTACGCGCTGGGCGTCAATGCCAGTTCCTACCGCATCCGCCGTTACTTCATGGACGAACAGGCGCTCTCCTTCAATGTGGATACTTCCGGCGCGCCTGGTATGCAATGGGCAGAATCGCGCCCGGGTGTGCTGCGTCCGCGCCTGGAATGGCAGATCGAGACAAAATGAACGGTAAAACACTGGTCAAAGAACTGCTGGGCGAACTGCCCCTGACGGCCGAGATTGATTGGCTGCTGCGCTATCGCGGCAAGAAAAGCAAGAGCCGCTTCAACCTGGACGCGCTGGCGGAGCATCTGCCGGAGATCATCGCGCAGGTGACGCCGCACGCCGAATCGGCCCCCTCCGGCAGGAAAATCTTTTTCTTTGCCTCCTGGCACTACTGGATCATCCACACAGCGTTGAGCGGTTTGACGCTGCGCGGCCTGGGCCACGACGTGACCCTCGGTTATCTGCCGTACAGCGACTACGACCGCCCGATCAGCCGCTTTAATTTGCGCCGTCAGGACTTGTATGCCCGTCACGTCCTGAGAGGCGCTCATCCCCTCCTGAAAACCGTCTCTTTTCTGGATCTGAAACCGGAGCGCGCCATCCCAGCGGCGCTGACCCAGGCTGTGGAGCGGATCACGTTCTACGATACGCAGTACACCCTGCAACGTGAGGACGTGACCGGCAGCGAGCCGGTTTACCACCTGCGCCGAGAACGCAACCTCGCCGCTGCCCGCAAAGCCTTTGCCTGCTTCCAGAAAAACCGCCCGGAGGTGGTCATCGTCCCGAATGGCATGATCCAGGAATACGGGGCTGTTTATGAGGCGGCGCGTTGTCTCGACATCCCGACCGTCACCTACGAATTTGGCGAGCAGGATCAGCGCGTCTGGCTGGGCCAGGAGCGGCTGGTGATGTTCCACCTCACCGATGAACTGTGGGCGACGCGCCAAAAGCGCAAACTGAACGCCGAACAACGCGCCTGGCTCGAATCATTCCTGGCGGCGCGGCAGGGCATCACCTCCGGCGACCGAGTAGGTGCTGCGCAGAAGTTCGCTCATCTGTGGCAGAAGGCTTCGAGGGCCGGCGGAGATAAAGTCCGCGCCGCCCTGGGCCTCGACCGGCGGCCGGTCGTATTGCTGCCCACTAACGTATTCGGCGATAGCGCCACGCTCGGGCGCACGCTCTTCAGCCAGTCCATCGCCGAATGGGTGAGGCGCGTTGTCTCGTTTTTTGCAGACCGGACCGAGGTCCAGTTGGTCATCCGCATTCACCCCGCCGAAAGCCGGAGCGTTGGGCCGTCCATCCTGGATACCATCCGTCAGGCGGTTCCCTCCCTGCCCGAGCACATCCGCCTGATTGCGCCGCAGGAAAAAGTCAACACTTATGATTTGATGGAAATCGCCGACCTGGCATTGGTTTATACCACCACCGCCGGGTTGGAGATGGCAGTGCGCGGCATCCCGGTGCTGGTCAGCGGCGACGCCCATTATCGCAAGAAGGGCTTTACCCTCGACGCCGATACCTGGGACGAGTACTTCGCCGTGCTGGAGGCTGCTCTGGCCGGCCTGCGTGATAGTCCCGGTTCCAGCGAGGTAGTCCCGGTTCCCGTACGGGGCACAGGGCCGGGACAGCGTCTGACGCCGGAGCAGGTGGCGCGCGCCTGGAATTACGCCTATTGTTTCTTCGCGGAGTATCCGCGCCCATTCCCCTGGCATCTCGAGAAAATCTGGTCAAGCCTGGAGAAACGTCCGCTTTCCTACGTACTCAGCCCGCAGGGACGCGCCGAATACGAGGCCACCTTCCAGCAGATGGCTGGCGCGCGGATAAACTGATGCAGGAGAAAATTTAATGAGCGTGGCATCAATTCATGAACAAGTGCAAGATATCCTGCGCTGCCCGATTACAAAACAGGATCTACGGTTGTTGCAGCCGCAGGAGATAAAGAAATTAAACGAGCGAATTGCCAGCGGCGAACTGACCCATAACGACGGGACTCCCATCAAGGCAACCCTTGAGGCGGTTTTTGTCTCGTTGGATGGTCAGTTTACGTACCCCGTCCTCGATGGAATCATTATCCTATTGGGCAACTTGGCTATTCCCCTTGCTAAAGGAGTGACCGACTCCCAGATTTTCCTCAGAGCCGAAAAGAAAATCCTGCAGGATTTCTATGATCAGATAGGATGGCAAAAAAAGAACGAGGAAGGCGCCAATTTATTCATAGACGCCCTGAAATGGGAAGATTTGAGACCCGTCGTTAGTGAATACATTCATAACTGCCATCTGCGGGTGAATAGATATATTAGTAATCAAGGACAATATCTGCTTGATGCCGGTTCAGGACCGATTCAGTATCCGGATTACCTGACTTATTCGCAAGGCTATGATTTCCGGATTTGCGTGGATATATCCTATCTTGCGCTCAAAGAGGCGCGCCAAAAACTTGGTGACAAGGGAATCTACATCCTCGGCGATATCACGAACATTCCCCTGCAAGACAATGCGGTGGATGGCGCGGTTTCTCTGCACACCATTTATCACGTGCCGAAAGATGAGCAACTGGCGGCGTTCCGTGAATTGTATCGGGTGTTAAAACCGGAGGCGACCGCGGTGGTGGTCTATTCCTGGCCGGGATCGCTGCTGATGAACTGGTTTCTTTACCCCCGCAGAGTAAAGCGGACAGTCCGAGGATGGGTTCAGAAACTGAAGTCGTTCGTCAAGAGGGTTTTGCGATGGAAAAGCAGGAAGAAGATACTGGCGCAGGGTTCTTCTCCTGAGCCCCCATATTACTATGCTCATGATCAGAAGTATTTTGAAAACAACCTCACGGGAATAGAATATCAGATTGTGGTATGGCGCAGTGTGGCAGTGGCATTTATGCGTACTTACATCCATCCTCGGCTGTTTGGCGCTGCCATCATGAGATGGATTTATCGTCTGGAAGAGAAAAATCCCCTTCTGTTCGGGCGAATTGGGCAGTACCCGCTCTTCGTCATCAAAAAATAAAACCTAATAGGAGAATAAACTATGCCTCAGACAAAAGTACTGGTTACCGGTGCAGGCGGTTTCATCGGCCACCACCTGGTCACCTTCTTGCGCGCCAAAGGCTACTGGGTGCGCGGAGTGGATATCAGTAACCACATCTGGATTGCGCCGCATGTGGTGATTTTGAAAGGCGTTCACATTGGTGAAGATTCGGTTGTGGCAACTGGCTCGGTCCTGACCGAGTCTTGTGAATCGGGCGTCATTGTCGGAGGTAACCCTGCCAAAGTTATCAAAACTGGTGTTTCCTGGAGACGGGAACGAATTCCACCGGGCGTGAAAGCTTAGGCGTGCTCTAGAACTTTTTCCCTCAACCAATCTTGGATGAGCGCTGGAGCAGAGGTTTTTCGCAGCCTGGCGATTTCGTCCAGTTTATGGGCTAACTCAGTGTCTACAGTAACCAGAAGTGTTTCGTGCTTGAGATTAACGTCGAAGTCAACTTCTGGCATCTGGGCCAGGTAGTCGCCCATATCGTTATCGTCAAAGAACGTTACCAACTCATCCAACGAGTGGAAATCGGGTAAGTGATTAGTTTCATTTTTTGCCATACGACCTTTTCTCCTTCTTCGCCATGTCTCTCGCACTCAGTATCAATGCTTCTTTTGTCGCCTTGTGGATGAAAAGCACCGCTAAATATCGCCCGGCGTTGGTTTGCCCTAACGCGAGGTAAACGTCTTCGTCCTCGCGTTCACCCTTTTCGACAAAACGAAACCTGGATCTGCTTGCTAAAACTTCTTCGATCTCGTGAGTTTGTACGCTGTGTTTGGAAGCCAGCTTGTCTATGATGTCTCTCAGCCAGATAATGCCTTCGATTTTCATGAATTGCTCCGTTTAATGGCTTCCTACGCAAAACTGTGCTTATATTATACCCGCTCGAAGCATTCCAAAACAGAAAGGGTTACAACAGATGACTTCTCAAACCAAAGTTCTCGTTACCGGTGCAGGCGGCTTCATTGGCCATCACCTGGTCACCTTCTTGCGTGCCAAAGGCTACTGGGTGCGCGGGGTGGACATCAAATATCCCGAATACAGCAAAGTGGACGCGGATGAATTCGAAATTCTCGACCTGCGCCGCTGGGATAACTGCCTGCAGGCCACGCACGGCGTGGACGAGGTCTACGGCCTGGCCGCGGATATGGGCGGGATGGGCTTCATCTCTGCCCACCACTCGGAGATATTGCACAACAACTCATTGATCAACATCCACACGCTGGAGGCCGCCCGCGTGAACGGCGTAAAACGCTACTTCTATACCTCGTCAGCCTGCATCTATCCCGAATACAAGCAGACGGATGCCAACGTGGTCCCGCTCAAGGAAGAGGATGCCTACCCGGCCCAACCCCAGGACGCCTACGGCTGGGAAAAACTGGTCATGGAACGGTTATGCACCCACTACCGCCAGGATTACGGCCTGGAGACGCGCATCGTCCGTTTCCACAACATCTTCGGCGAGGAAGGCACCTGGGACGGCGGGCGCGAGAAGGCCCCGGCGGCTCTCAGCCGCAAGATCGCCATCGCCAAATTGACCGGCAAGCACGAAATTGAAATGTGGGGCGACGGTGAGCAGACGCGTTCCTTCTGTCACGTTGACGATTGCCTGGAAGGTATCTACCGCTTGATGCGCTCCGACCACGCCTTCCCGCTCAACCTCGGCTCTGACCGCATGGTGACGATCAACCAACTGGCAGAAATCATCGCCGCGATTGCCGGCATTAAGAGCACCATCAAGCACATCCCCGGACCGATGGGCGTGCGCGGGCGCAACTCGGACAACACCCGCCTGCGCGAAGTCCTCCAGTGGGAGCCGCAGATTTCCCTCGAGGACGGCCTGGCGCGCACCTATCCCTGGATCGAGGGGCAGGTGAGGCAGAAGATGGGGTTGTAGGCTTGGGAATTTTATGTCCACCCTTTTCCCTGGTCTGCGGAGTTCCTAATCAGCAGGTCAAGATGACGCCATTTCTTGAAGGAGTTTTTCTTGCACCCACAGGTTGATCAGAGTCTCTGGCGATACTCCCCGCTGTTCGGCGACAGATCGCATCTTATCCGACAACGTTACCTCCAATGGGTAATACATGATCTCGGATTGAATATCAATCTCGAATTCAACAAGGTGCGTTTGGTCCCAATAATCGGCCAAATCATGGGTATCCCAAAACTCTCCCATCTCCCGATAAGACTGGGCTTTAGAAATGGAGCTTTTACCTGTAATTTTCATTGGGACACCTGTTCAGGGTGCAACCTCGAATGCGCGTGATGGAATATCACTCGAATTATACACCTTGCGGGTATCAAGTCAAACGTGAAATGTGAAACCGGAACACGCCATACCAGACCATCTGACTATTCGACGACATGACTATTTTGACCATTTTCACGGCCCCCAAGCCGTTCACCAACCCGCATATCAACCTCATCCAGCGCAACGCCATCCAGACGTGGATGCAGTTGGAGGATATAGACGTGATCCTGATTAGGGATGAACCCGGTATCCCCGAAGCCGCCAGCGACTTGCGCGCCGACTTTTCCGCCTCATAACCGCCATCGAGTACAATCATGGAGATGGAAACTACGCCTCGTTATGCCTTCATAGATGAATCGGGAACTGTTGGCGTTGCGACGGGCAGCCACTTCCTGGTGGTCGCCGCGTTGAGCGCCAGCCAGCCCCGCGAGCTCGAACTGCCAGTGCGCCGGGCGCTGAAAAAATATGGCCCCAGTTTGACTTCGGGAGAAATCAAAGCCGCAGACTTCCAGGAACCTGCCATCCTGCGCTTGCTCCAGGCGATTGCGAGAGAGGAGATCGCCATTATAGCGATTATGGTAGATCAACACGCCATCCTTTGTCCTCCGAAAAAGGCTGAGAGCATCTACCGCCAGGCCGTTGCCCGGGCAGTCTATCACCTGGTGGAGCGCTTCCCGCGCGTCGAAATTTGCCTGGACAGGCGTTATACCAATGCGCGAATGCGCTTTCTTCTTGAAAAACGCATTCGGCAAGTGATTGAGGATTTGCCTCAGAAAATAGTGCTCATCAGCCAGGAGGAATCTTCCTCGCGCAAAGGATTGCAGGCAGCCGATGCGGTTGCGTGGGCATTCTTTCAGAAATACGAACGCGGCGATAGCCGTTTCTATGACGCGATCTCCTCGCGGGTGACTGCGGAGGAAGTTATTATTGAAAAAGACTGGTCAGGCTATGATAAAAAATAAAATCCCCCTTGCGGGGGAAATTCACGAGCGGCTCACCCTGGGCCCTGATTTCAGTTTGTCCCGTTTCATTTCAGAAACGGCTAGGACACTCTACGAGTGACCGAGGTCACCAGGCTTTACGATACCGCTCTGACATCATTCTAGCACATTCATAAACCAGTGTCAATCATAAATTTTCTCTTTTGTGGTGAAAGAGATTACTCATGACTTTTCTAACCATCTTCACGGCCCCTAAGCCGTTCACCAACCCGCACATCAACCTCATCCAGCGCAACGCCGTCCAGGCCTGGACGCAGTTGGAGGATGTGGATGTGATTCTAATTGGGGATGAACCCGGTATCCCCGAAACCGCCAAAGAGTTTGGCGTCAGGAATGTGCCAGAGGTGGCGCGTGACGAAAAAGGCATCCCGATCGTCAAATCTGTGATGGAAATCGGCCATGCCCACAGCGACAGCCCGCTGTTGTGCTACGCCAACGCCGATATGATTTTGATGTCGGACGTGGTGCAAGCGGCGCGGCAGGTTGCAGAGCAGGCCAGGGATTTCCTGCTGGTCGGCCAGCGCTGGGACCTGGACCTGACCGCGCCGCTCGATTTCAGCGGCGATTGGGAGTCCCGTCTGCGCCTCGACGTGGCGCAGCGCGGCAAATTCTACTCGCCGTGGGGCATTGACTATTTCATCTTCCCGCGCCATCTCTATACCCAAGTCCCGAATTTCACCATCGGACGCCCGGCCTGGGATAACTGGATGGTCTATCACGCCCGCACGACTTTTAGCATGGCGATCGACGCCTCGCGGGATGTGCTCGTCGTCCACCAGAACCACGATTACAGTCACCTGCCCGGCGGAAAGCCGCCGTATGGCTCGGAGGTGGCCAAGTCCAACCTGGCCAAGGCCGGGGGACGGAAGCGCGTCTACAACATTCTGGATACCAACCGCGAACTTGTCCGGGGACGGGTACGCAGGCCCGAGGTGCGGCTGGTGCGCATTTTACGGCGGTTGGAGCGGGTCTTTATCAACGATAAAGGCAAAGGCTGGGGTTGGGAACTGTCCCTGCGTCTCCAGCGCATGCAGCGCCCGCTGGCCTCCAGACCCAGGAGATAAGTCATGCGTGTTGGTCATAACCCGGCTAGGTTCGTCGAGAAAGTGGCCCAGCCCGCCGATATTACGGTGGCGGTGGTCAACTGCATCCCGTTCCTGAGTGGATATTATGAGCAGAGCCTGGATGTGTTAAAGGCTTGTATTACCAGTATCCATGCAAATACGCCCGAAGCGCACGACCTGATGGTGTTCGATAACCATTCCTGCCGCGAGGCGCGCCAGTACCTGCAAGAGGCCTACGAACAGGACATCATCCAGTATCTGGTGCTCTCGGATAAGAACATCGGCAAGATCGGCGCCTGGAACTTTATATTCGGCGCGGCGCAGGGCAAGTACATCGTTTTTGCGGACGGGGATGTTGGTTTCCACCCCGGCTGGCTGCCGGCCTCGCTGGCATTGTTCGATGCCTTCCCGAATGTCGGCATGGTGACAGCGCGTCCGCTGCGCTCGCCAATGGAATACTCATCCGCCACACTCGACTGGGCACGCCAGCAGGCTCCCGGTGTTTACGAAGAAGGCCAGTTCCTGGATTGGGACTGTTATTGGGAACATGCCCGCAGTACCGGCTACACGGAAGAAAAAGCACGGGCCGAGTTCCCGAAAGGCCGCGACCACCGCCTGGTGTGCCAGGGCAAAACGGCCTTTATCGGCGCTACGCATTTCCAGTTCATGGCGCGCAGTGAATTGTTCAGGCAAATCATCCCGCTCCCTTCGGAACAGCCGATGCGCGGCGAGCGTGCTCTTGATGTTGAAATCAACCGGTTAGGCTATATGCGCCTGTTGACCGATAAACCCTACGTCTGGCATATGGGCAATACCCTGACGGACTCTGCCCGCATTGCCGCGCCTGCCCGTAAACGCAAGCCCCTGTTACGGCGGCTGTTGTGGCTGCCTTTTATCCGGCGGCCGTTGCTCTGGCTTAACAACCAGATTTTCCGCCTCTATTTTTTCAACGTGGATTAAACCATGTCTGAAGATATCCTTATTTGTCCTTTATGCGGCAGCTACCGCAGCAAGTCCTTCGATCGGCGCGAGTTCCGCGGCCAGAGTGTGACGAACCGCATCTGTCTGGATTGCGGGCTGGTCTACCAGTCGCCGTGCATGACGGCGGCGGAGGCGGATGCATTTTATGCGGAGGAATATCGCCTGCTCTACGAGGGCAGCACGGATCCGACGTCCCGCAACCTCGTGGACCAACGCGGCCGCGCCGAATCGCTTTACGCATTTACCCGGCCTATCGTTGACACCGTGGTTCGCCATCTGGACATTGGCTGTTCCCTCGGTCTGCTTTTGCAGCGTTTTCAGAAAGCTTATCATTGTCAGGCGGTTGGAATCGAACCGGGCGAAGGTCACCGCGTCCATGCTCGTAAAGAGGGGCTGATCGTCTATGCCGCGCTGGAAGAATTGCAGAAACGCGAAAAGTGTCGTTTCGACCTTGTCAGCATGGCGCATGTCCTCGAACACCTGCCAGACCCGGTCGGCTATCTTGCCCATCTGCGCGAGTCTTTCCTGACCCCGGACGGCTGGCTCCTGTTCGAAGTGCCTAATCTCTACGCCCACGATTCGTTTGAGATTGCTCACTTGGTTTCCTACAGCACCCACACTCTGACTGAGACGGTAAGAAAAGCCGGATTTGAAATTGTCAGACTGGAGAAACACGGACGCCCGCGCTCCAGTCTGCTACCACTCTACATCACTATTCTGACCCGTCCCGTTGCGTCTCGCAACTGGAGCCTGCGTCCTGAAGAACTGGTGACGTTCAAGCGCCGGGTCGGAATGCTGCGCCGCCTCTTGCTGGAACGCTTGTTCCCGGCGCGGGCCTGGTTGGCATAGCTTATCAAGAAATACACGAGTGAGACTTATGGAATCAAACGGCGAATTGCGCCCCCCTATTTACTGGAAAATGACCCCCATCATCCTTCAAGGAACGGTGGCGGGTATGGACAACCGCGCTGAGGTCGAATTGGAAAGAGTCCAGGAGGGTGAAGACCTGGCGCAAGTGCACGGAGAGACCGTCAAGAATTATGCAGTACTGGATCAACTGGTTGGCGGTGCAATGAAACTCTTGGACAGGATTGGCTGGCCGGTGCAAGGCGTAGCCGCAGACCTGGGGGCAGGGACCGGCGTGGGTGCGTGCATTATTTCTAAATATCCAGCAATTCTGGAAATCTATGCGATTGAGTACTCTGAAAAACATGTCACACATGTCATGCCGGAGGTTTTCCAGTACTTCCAGGCCAATGGAGAAAAAATCCGGCGGGTGGTCGGTGACTTTAATGATATCCGCCTTTCGGACAAATCGCTGGACCTGATCCTTGAAATTGACTCGTATCACCATTCAGAAGACCTTGCTTTGTCGGCGCGGGAAGCGTACCGAGTATTGAAACCGGGTGGCGTGGTGATTGCCGTAGACCGTGCATGGGCTGATGAGACCCCCCAGGCGGAACTGGATGCCTTGCTAGCTAAGGAATTTCCGGCAGAGTTAAAAAGAAGATATGGCATTCCAGAGACGCAAAGTTTTACCCGTCGCGATTTTGGTGAACATGAATATAAGCGGTGCTTCTGGGAAAAAGTTTTTCAGGATGCTGGATTTAAGACCTTTTTACTTATCCAGGGGCATCCCACTAATATCCCCGGAGCGAACTTTATTTTGCTGCGCTTGCCGGCTTTTGACTGGTCTGTCAAATTGGCAATGTATCTTTACCGGCGCGGTAAAAAGCGTGCTACTGTATATGGTTGGGGCTATCAGCGGCATGTATTTCTTTTCTTGAAGCCCTGATTTACTTATTCGAGGTAGTAGT
>CAZTZE010000040.1:0-31120 GCA_964618215.1 uncultured Chloroflexus sp. | reverse complement strand
ACCTAATGCCTATGCTCAATTAGCACAACTTGCCCTGCCCTTAGCTTGATGCCTACGGGATGGCATCCTGCAAAGCCAAATGCGGTTAAAACCTGATGGTTTAAGCCATATCTGGGGCGGGCGGATTAACAATCCGCCCCACGAAAACCGCAGACATACCAATTAGACACTCAGGGGAGTCAGCCCTCACCCCCGGCTCCTCTCCTGAAAGAGAGGGGAGCGCAAGAAGATGATAAAATAGGACGCGGACATCCTGCGTCCTATTTTTCTTTGTGATTGTGGTGAAGAATGTTCAAACGTAACGCACAACAAACCCAACCCAGCACGGTACAGGCCGTCGAGCGGATCACCTCGGTGCTTGGCGCGGGGGTAGTCTGGCAGGGCAGCATCAGCGGCTCCGGCGGCGTGCGCATCGAGGGCTCCTTCGAAGGGCAGGTCGCGATGCGCGGCATATTGGTGGTCGGCGAGACCGGGCGCGTCACCTGCGAAAATATCCGCTCCAACACGGTCATCGTGGCCGGCGCGGTGCGCGGCAACATCACTGCCCAGAAGGTGGAGATCCGCGCCACCGGCCGCATCTGGGGGGACGTGGTCACAGTCTCCTTTGCCACCGAAGAGGGCGCCTTCCTGCGCGGCCAGATCCGCATGGAGGACGCGGTCGAGCTGGATTTGGGGCCAGAGTCCAGTGATCAGTCTTCAGTTGTCAGTGATCCGTCAACTGCCAAAGATTCGTAACTGAAGGTCGCCGTGCCAATCCGAAATCCGCAACCCTTCGCCCCTGCTCAGGGCAAGTCTGCAATCAATAATATTCCCATGTCCTCCCCCGACCTGACGGACGCCGACCGCCAGGCCGTGTTGGACGTGCTGAAAACCCCTTTGTTGAGCATGGGGCCGAAGATCCTGGAGTTCGAGCAAGCCTTCTGCGATTTCAGCGGCAGCAAGCACGCCATCGGCGTCTGTTCCGGCACGGCCGGCCTGCATCTTTGCGTGCGCGCCGCCGGCATCGGCGCAGGCGACTACGTCATCACCACGCCCTTCTCGTTCGTCGCCTCTGCCAATGTCCTCTTGTTCGAGAATACCGTGCCCGTCTTCGTGGATGTGGACGCACGCACTGGTAACATTGACCCGCGCCTGGTCGCCGAGGCGGCGCGCGACCTGGTCGCGGGAGGCGAAAAAGCCCAAAAATGGCTGCCCCGCAAAGGGTCCGAGCTGAACCGCCCGCTAAAAGCCATCTTGCCGGTGGATGTCTTCGGTCAGCCCGCCGATCTCGATCCCATCCGCAAAGTCGCCCAGGAACATGGCTTGAAAGTTATCGAAGATTCCTGCGAAGCGCTGGGCGCAGAATACAAGGGGCGCAAGGCCGGGACGCTGGGCGATTACGGCGTATTCGCTTTTTACCCGAACAAGCAAATCACCACCGGCGAGGGCGGCGTCATCGTCACGGACGACGATCAGGCAGCCGACTTCATGCGCGCCCTGCGCAACCAGGGGCGCGCCGTGGGCGATACCTGGCTCCAGCATACCTACCTGGGCTACAACTACCGCCTGGACGAGATGTCCGCTGGGCTGGGCGCGCGGCAAATGACCCGGCTGGATGAACTGCTCAAGAAACGCGAGCGGGTGGCAGCCTGGTACACGGAGCGGCTGGCGGAGATCCCGGGGGTCGAGACGCAGTACGTCGAACCATTCACCACGCGCATGTCGTGGTTCGTGTACGTCGCCCGCTTTGAAAAACACGTTGACCGCGATGCCCTGGCGAGTTCGCTCGAGGCGCGCGGCGTGCCGGTGCGCCCATATTTTGCGCCCATCCATCTTCAGCCTTATATGGTCGAACGTTTCGGCTACCGGCCGGGCGATTTCCCGGCCAGCGAAGACCTGGGCCGGCGCGGCTTGGCCCTGCCCTTTTCGGGCGTGATGAGCGAAGCGCAAGTCGAACATGTCTGCCAGAGGCTGCGAGAAGCGCTGAGGGGCGAATGAATCCTGCCGCATACCCCCCTCCCCGTCAGCCCGGAATAGCCATCCATGCCAGCCTCATTCTAACGCTGGCAGTGATCGCGACGTTGGGTACATGGCGTGCCTTCGAGTCTGAGGTTGGCCTGAATTTGACCCTTTCCGTCCTGCTCGCCGTGGCGGCCTTCATTCCCTTACCCATCCTTGCTTACCGGTTATATGCCCTGATGCGGGCCAACTACACGCTCGACAGAGATACGCTTTCCTTGTATTGGGGTCTCCGTGTTGAACACATCCCGGTCTCGGATGTGGAATGGGTGCGCCCGATCGCGGACCTGGCCTCGCCCCTGCCGTTGCCCTGGTTGCGCCTGCCTGGTTCGCTGCTCGGCATACGGCGTCACCCGGATTTTGGGCCGGTGGAATTCCTGGCAGCCAACAAGAAAAAGATTCTCCTGGTCGCCACAGCCCGGCGCGTCTTCGCCATCTCACCCAATAACCCGGCTGCCTTCGTCCAGGATTTCCAACGCGCCATCGAAATGGGCAGTCTGGAGGCCGCGCCGGCGCAGTCGCTCTACCCGACCTTCGTCATTGCACACGCCTGGGAAAGCACACTGGCGCGCTATTTCTGGCTGGCAGGATTATTCCTGAACATCGGCTTGTCCATCTGGGTCAGCCTGCTCATCCCGGCCCTGCCGCGCGTATCTTTAGGCTTTCAGCCTTCCGGAGCGCCGCTTGAACCGGTTGCCGGTGTTCGGCTGATCCTGCTGCCAATCCTCAGCGTCTTCTTCTTCATCATCAGTTGGCTCAGCGGATTGTATTTCTACCGCCGCGAGGGCCAGCGGGCATTGGCTTTTATCCTCTGGGCTGCCAGCGCCCTGACCGCCTTGCTCTTCCTGTTGGCCGTGCTGTTCGCCGTCACGACCCCAATCTAACCACGTTTTACGTCTCGCGTCCCACATCTCACGTCCCACGTCTCACGTCTCACGTCCCACGTTTCACGTTTTCACGTTTTCACGTTTTCACGTTTCACACTTCACTTATCCCACCCAACCCGACAGACTTTCCCATGCAACAACTCCTCCTCGGTTTCCTGCTTGCCCTCATTATCGCCTTTCTGGCCTACCGCGCCCACAGCCTGAGCCGTAGCGGAGCTTACGCCGCCGTGCTGGTCGGCACGCTGATCTTCGGTTTGGGCGGCTGGCAATGGGCGATTATCCTGCTGACCTTCTTCATTTCCTCCAGTGCGCTGACGCGTTCCTTTCGCAAGCGAAAACTGGCTCTAAACGAGAAATTCGAGAAGGGCGGGCAGCGCGACGCCGCCCAGGTGCTCGCCAACGGCGCGGTCGCCTCCTTGTTTGCCGGGCTGCATTTCTTCTTCCCTCAAGCAACCTGGCCCTGGCTGGCCTTCGCGGCTTCCATGGCCGCGGTCAACGCCGACACCTGGGCGACCGAACTGGGCGTATTGAACCCGACCCCACCGCGCCTGATTACAAGCGGCAAACCGGTGGACAAAGGCGCTTCGGGCGCCATCTCGCTTTATGGGACGCTCTCCGCTCTGGCCGGCGCGGCGTTGATCGCGATCCTCGCCGCTGCGCTCAACCCTATCGCTCAACCCTCACTTTTTACTTATCACTTGTTACTCATTTCTATCAGCGGACTGACCGGCGCGCTGTTCGATTCCCTCCTCGGCGCGAGCGTGCAGGCCATCTACCATTGTCCGACCTGCAACAAGGAGACCGAGCGCCACCCCGTCCACACCTGCGGGGCAGTAACCGTGCAAATTCGCGGCTGGAAGTGGCTGAATAATGACATGGTCAACCTGGCTTGCGCCACAATGGGGGCGGGGGTGATAATAGTGGCGCTGGCGCTGGTCGGTTGACAGGTGTGCTATACTATTTGTAGCAACCAGAGATTGGAGGCGTATTATGACAATTACAACGTATGAAGGCATTGTCGAACGAGGAAAAATCCGTCTGCGTCCAGGTATCCGTTTGCCGGAGAAAACCCGGGTTTACATTGTTATACCTGGTCTGCAGGTGGAGAAGACTGCACGGGTAAGTACACCCCGTCTGGCTCATCCCGAGCAGGCATCCGATTTTAAATTGGAAGTCAGCGAGGATAAATCTGATGCCAGCGTACGATGCTGATCGCTTTGACCCACCCGCGCCAGTTGCCTATGTGACTCTGCATCATCCCACAACTGGCGCGATTGCTTCTGATGTGCCGTTGCTGATGGATACTGGCGCGGACGTAACTCTGCTTCCGCAGGAGTTTGTGGAACAACTTAGGATTTTGCCAGATGAAGGGAAAGTATATGAGTTGGAGGGCTTTGGCGGTGATGTCAAACTTGCAAACGTAGTCAAACTGGAATTATCATTTCTGGGTCGAAAGTTCAAGGGACAATTCTTGTTGCTTGACCAGCCAATCGGGATTATGGGTCGGAATGTCCTGAATACCATTGCGCTTGTGCTGGATGGGCCGCGCGGGGAGTGGAGCGAGCAAAAACGATAGAAACAAGACCCCCTGCACACCTGCGGGGCAGAAACCGTGCAAGTCCGCGGCTGGAAGTGGCTGAATAATGACATGGTCTATTTAGTCTGTGCGCTGATGGGAGCAGTGGTGACGCTGGTGTTCATGTGGGCAGGAATTGCGAGTTGAGGGGCGTGCTAAAATGCAGGAAGAAATTCGACGCTTCCGAAGATTTCGCATTTTATCTGGCATCCATTTATTAATCATTAGGCCGTCCGTATAACTTGGTTAGCGGGCGGTAAAGGATTTCAAGCCCATGCAACAAGAGCGTTCTCCGGAAATTGGCGTCGGCATCGCAATCGTCGAGAAAGGCAAGATTCTCCTCACTAAGAGGCGCGACTATCCAGTTTGGTGCATTCCCGGTGGTCATCTCTCTCCCGGCGAGTCAGTTCTTGACGCTGCAGTCCGTGAAGCGAGGGAAGAGACGGGCCTTGGCGTCCAAATAACCAACTTTGTCGGCCTCTACTCGCTCCCCCACAAGTGGGAAAAAGGCTCTTGTGAGATTATCCTCCAGGGCAAGGTTTCAAGCGGCAAGTTGGTCAGAGTTACGGAGGAGACAATAGACGCTCGTTACTTCTCCATTGATGAGCTTCCTTCAGATCTCGTCGGCTGGCAGTTCCACGAGGCAGTTGATGCGCTTTCCGGAAGATCCGGAGTGTTAGCTGTTCTTGATACCCATCTATCGCTTCGTCAATTGCGCGAGCAAGCAAGTTGCGCAGCTAACCTTGATGATGTCTCTTCAAATGAGTGGCTAAGCCGCCTCTGTGAACATCCCAAGAGGTGCGACCTTTCTGATCTCAATCAATCATAGACGCCGCCTGCTATACTTGGCACGGCCATAAATTACGGTTGTCTGTCGCCTGATTCGAGGGGCTACCCACAGGGTGCTTCGCGAAGCCACCTGCTCAGTACATGGAAGTCCCTTTGGACTGGCGCTACGAGTCGGTTTTAACCGACTTCCACGAACTGAGGCAGGACTTTAGTCCGACTGCTGCCTTCGGAAGTCTCCCGCTTGGCTGCAAGCGGACAGCGGCTGACGCTAACCTTTGGCGCAAACTCTACTCTACGCTAATAAATGTGACACGACAATTCTTACACCGATCAATATCAGCACGATTCCCCCCACAATTTCCATCCGCTTGCCGAATTTGCCCCCAAGCACGTTCCCCAGCCGCAGTCCAAGCCAGGAGACCAGGCCGGTCACCACGCCGATGACCACTGCCGGGTACCAGATCGTGACCCCGATCAATGCCAGGCTCAAGCCAATCGCCAGCGCGTCAATGCTCACGGCGATCGAGAGCAAAATCAGCGACCAGCCGCGCGATGGGTCATTTGCCTGTTCCTCGCCTTTCGCATCCAGGCCGGAACGGATCATGCGTATCCCAACGAAGGCCAGCAGGCCAAAAGCGACCCAGTGATCGTAATCGGCAATGTAACGCACAATCGTCGTCCCTGCCAGCCAGCCGATGACCGGCATGATGAATTGAAACAATCCAAAATGGAAAGAGAGCCGGAAGGTGGGACGCGGGCCGGAAGTTTGCGTGGATGTCCCCGCGCCGAGGCAGACGGCGAAGGCATCCATGGCCATGCTGAAGGCGATCAAGATGATTTCGAGAAAATTCAACGATGCTCCAATATCGGGGGCGCAGCCCCCTCCGAGCGTCACTGATTACTGCTTACTGGTCACTGCTCACTGAACTACGCCTGCCAGACTTTGAAATCCTTCAAGCTCGAACCGCCGATGAATTCACGCAGGATCGAGTTATCGGGGATCAAATCCGTTTCGACCGGCAAGAACCATTCCAGGAATGCCAGCAGGCGCTTGGCCTCGATATATTCCGGCGTGCCGTGCGGCGCCTGGCGCAGCAACGGCTCGGCGAGTGGTCCCAGGACGGAAAGTTCACAAACCAGCGCCGAATTGAACATTACATCCGCATTTTCCTGATAGGGGAAGATATTGCGCCCTTCGCCGCGCGTCACCGACTCCCAGCGACTGATGGTCTGTTGGGCTGTGTAGCCGCGCTCGCGCGCATCCCGGACGATGCGATGGATCAGGCGTGTGTCGGTGGTCGAGACGCGGTTGTGGCGGTCGAGGTTGAGCTGCGTCAGGCAGGAGACATAGATCCGGAAGGCGCGGCCGGCCAGAGGCGCGGGAAGCAGGCGAGGGTTCAGGCCGTGAATCCCCTCCATAATAATGAGCTGGTCGGGACGCAGTTGAATAACGTCGCCAGGTTCCTGTTTCCCGGTTTTGAAATTATAGTGCGGCAACTGGACAAGCTCCCCGGCGACGAGACGCTGCAAATGATCCCCCAGCCGGCCCAGGTCAAGGGCTTCGAGTGCCTCGAAATCGTACTGGCCATTCGCGTCAATCGGGTTCTTCTCGCGGTCTATGAAATAATTATCCAATTCCAGGGCAAAAGGCGAAATGCCAAGCGCGAGAAGTTGGACGGCCAGCCGCCGGGAGAAAGTGGTCTTGCCGGAAGAGGACGGGCCGGAAATGAGGATGAGGCGGGTTTGCTCGCAGCGACCGGCAATCTGGCTGGCGATGGAGGCGATGTTCTGCTCGTGGAGCGCCTCAGAGACCAGGATAATCTCACGGATGCGGCCGGCCTGGATGGCGTCGTTCAATGCGCCGACGCTGTCAATGCCCAGGCGCTCCAGCCACTGACCGTACTGGCGAAATGCAGCCAGCAGTTTTGGGTACTCAGGCATGGGCTTTAGCTCGGTTGGCGCGCTGCGTTGCGGGAAGCGCAAGGTGAAACCGCCGTTGGCCGGGATCAAGTTGAACCAGCGCAGGTAGCCTGTGGATGGCACCATGTAACCGTGGTGGTAATCGAGGTGATCGCCCAGGCGGTATAGCGTGACGTAATCCTTGCGCCGGTGGGCGAGCAAGCGAACCTTGTCAGGATAATTCCGCTTTTTAAAGTACTCGATACTCTCGGCCAGCGGGAGCGTCTGCCGCTCGAAGGGCAAGTCCTGCTGAACAAGGTTGCGCATGTGTTTTTCGAGTTTCGTCAGCTCCTCGGCGCTCAGCGATGGGCGCTCACTGGCATGACAATAGTAGCCGCCCGAGGCGACTGAATGATCAATCAACAGTTTGGCATCCGGGAAAAGGTCGGCGAACGAGACCTCGAGCAGGAAGGTGAGCGAACGACGGTAAATGCGCGCCCCGTCCGCGTTGGCCATGGTGACCGGGGCCAATTTGGAATCCATCTGGATCGGATAGGTCAATTCGCGCAGTTCGCCGTTGACGATCGCGGCGACGACCGGCGCGGGCAGGGACCCGGCAACTGCTTGCAAAAACTCGCCCGCGCTCGACCCGCGCGGAGCGGAGAGGACGCGGCCATCCGGAAGGTGGACTTCCACTGTGTCGCGGGGTTGAACGGATCGGATAGAAGATTGCTTGCTCATCTGATTCCTTCGAGAGGGAAGCGTATTTTATCACCGTTTGCCCCCTCTATTGATTAGGTTCTCTGGGATTTGTATGGCTTTCTCAAAGTTGCGGACTTTTAACGCGAATACCCTGACGGGCACACGTGCCGCGAATGGGCGAATGAAGCGAATATTGATGAGTTTATTCGCGTAATTCGCTTACATCGTACCCGTAAGGGTATTCGCGCAATTCGCGTTTGGTTTTTTGGCTCTGGGAATCTCCGTAATAGACCACCACATATGCTGGTAAGTTGTAGGACAAATTGCCAATTTGTCCCACATTTGCCGCCTGATCATGGCAAATCCCAATGAGATCCAATTATTACACCAGAGCAAGTAATTTTTGGGGCTGGCGGGAGAACTCGGCCAACGGGATCTCGCCGCGCGTCATGGCAAGCAGTGTATCGTTGAGGGCGCGGTTCACCGGCGTCGGGATGCCGTACTTCCCGGCGTAGCGCACGACTGCGCCATTGAGATAATCTGCTTCGCTCTTGCCGCGACCGGAATGCAGGTCAATATGGAATGATGGCATCTTCCCACCGCGCCCGCCGCCGACCGCTTTGATCAGCAGCGGACGAGCGACAAAAGCTGGCAACCGCGCCGCCAGCGCCAAGGCACGCACCGGCGTTCCAGGCAAGTCCACAGCCCGGAATCCCTGGGCGGCCATCACCTCCAGTGTCTCGCGCAGCATCTGCATTTCCAGGCGATAAAGACCAGGGTGAGAAAAAACTTCTGCGGGGGTCATATCCAGGATCGCGACCGTGGCATTTCCCAGCAGATTGGTCAGCATTTTCGACCACTTCATGTCGGCTGCACGCGGAAAGAGATGGGCATTCAGCCCGGCCTCATCCAGCGCGGCAACCAATTTCTCGGAGAGCGGATGCCCGGCTGCCACCCCCACCCCGCGCAATCGCTCCAGCACAATATCCCCGGCCGCGCGGCGGCCAATGGACGATGTCACCGTACCGGCAATCACTCTATCTTCGTCCAGTGCAGCCGCGAGGGCAGGCTCGTTATCCACGCCGTTTTGGAAGCAGAGAACCGGTGGCATCTGTTCAATGTAGGGCTTCATTCCCTCCAAGGCTGCGCTGGTATCAAAGGATTTGAGGGCGAAGATGGCGAAATTGTAAGCGTCTTGCTTCAATGCTTCGGCGAGGGAAGACATGCAAGAGAAGGATGAAGGATGAAGGATGAAAGATGACTCTTCATTCTTCATCCTTCCGCCTTCTACTTTTAGATCAAGCCGCAGCCCTCGTTTCCGCAATTCCTCGGCTACTTTGGGTTGCTCGATAAAGGTAACGCGCTGCCCGGCCAGCGCCAGCGAGCCGCCGATATATGTACCAATTGCCCCAGCGCCAAATACCAGAAACTTCATCTCTTATCCTTCCTTCATATCTTAACAAAACTGAAGCATCCGCCAGTTGTGATGCTCCGGTTCATAACTGAACATAGCATAAGTTGTGTTGTGGAACATGAAACGCGGCCCGCTGGAATCCGTCTGTGGAGGAATATTCAGCATAACGTACATAGCCATGTTGATTACTCCGCCATGGGCTACGATCAGGTAACGTCCGGGTTGCCGGTCAAGTATTTTTTGTATCGCCCTTCCGGCGCGCAAATACAATTCCCAGCGGCTCTCGCCGGTCTTGCCAAACCGTGTGTAGGGCGTTATGAAAGCCGGTCGCGGGGCAACCTGTGCGGCCTGATCGTCCGTCAAGCCGGCGAGCAGGCCGTTGTTGATTTCCATCCAGTCTGCATCAAATTCAAGCGGCACGTTCAAGACCTGCGTGACGATTTCCGCCGTTTGAGCGGCGCGCAAGAGCGGGCTGGAAATACATTGCTCGAAGGTAACACCTTCCGCCAGCCACTTGTCCGCCAACGCCTGCGCCTGGGCGCGGCCCTTCTCGGTCAGGGGAAAGTCAGCCTGGCCCTGGAAGCGGTCTTCGGCATTGCCGACCGACTCGCCGTGGCGGAGGAAGGCGATGGAGTAGGCAAGGGGATATGAGTCAGAGGCGGTCATAAGGCAGCGATCCTGCTGGAAGGATTTGGAAATCGGATGTTGATTGGAGAGGAAAAATTGCTCCAAGCGCCAAATTTTATTTCTAGCGCACGCGCCGCTTCCACTCTTCCTTCAACTGCAACTGGCGGGGGCTTTCACCGGATACCAGCGCCAGGAAGTCGGTCAGCAAGCGATTGAACCTGGCGCTTTCGTCCAACATCGGGAAGTGACCGGATTGCTCCAGGACGACCTGGTGGCAGTGCGCCGGCAGCGATTCCAGCCGGTCATTATCCGGCGCAGTGATAACCAAATCGTTCTGCCCATGCACGAGCAAGCAGGGGATGCTCATCCGCTTTAGCATTGGCTTGAAACCGGCGCCGTTCAGGCCTTTCAGGGAGGTGAGGATCGCCTGGGGGTCGGCCTTGGGCGCCTCGATGCGCGCTGGTTCGGTAATGGCGTTCTTTTCAAGCAGCCAATCCGTCAGGTCAGCGGGAGAGGCTGTTCCCAGCCAGGAGTGGATGTCCGAGATATCCAGTGGGCAATCCACGAGCATGAGACGATCAACCGTTTCGGGGAAATAGTGGGTGAACAGGATGGATACCAGCCCGCCCAGGCCATGTCCGATTAGAGCAACTTTGGCAATCCCCAATCTCTGGAGGAAACTTTCGAGCAGGGCAGCCTGTTGCTCGAGAGTATAGCGTTCGGGATCGCGGCTTGTGTTGCCAAACCCCCATAAGTCGAGCGCATAAGCGCGAAAGGAGACTGAGGTGGTCTGCATGGCCGGTAACCAATACCGCCACGAGCCAAGCCAGCCATGCAAGAAGATGACCGGACGCCCGCGTCCAAGCACCTCGTAATGTACGATCCTTTCGTCGAGGAAAAGCGCACTCATTATTATCTAAATTTCGATACAATCATTTCTTATGCTCTGCAAGCACGGCCTGAATACGGGCAGTCAACTGGTCGGGTACGAAGGGCTTCAATAAATACTCAACTGCGCCAGCCCGCAAACCAGCCTGGATTTCAGATTCCTGTCCTTTGGCTGAGAGGAATATGACGGGAATGTTCCTAGTTTTTTCATCAGCTTTAATGGCTGCGCAGGCCTCGTATCCGGTCTTGCGCGGCATGCGCACATCCAAAAGGATCAAATCCGGCATCTCCTGCTGGGCAAGTTGAATGGCTTCCTCTCCATTACTCGCCGCGACCACCTCATAGCCGGAGAAGCGCAGGGTGAAAATGATCAGATCACGGATATCGCGTTCGTCTTCTGCAATCAGTATCTTTGCCATACTGTCACTCCTTAGCTTGATATAAGGGCAATGTAAAGGAGAAAGTACTTCCCTCGCCCGGTGCCCCAGTGCTTGTTATCCAGATGCGGCCTTTGTGCATGTTCACCAATTGTTTGACAATGGACAGGCCGAGACCTGTACCCGGCGTGGCCAACACCAGCGGATCCTCGCCCCGGAAAAAGCGCTCAAAGACGCGATCTTGGAGCGCGGGCGGGATGCCGATGCCATTATCCACCACATCCACCTGTACTTCACCGTCCACCGTTTGCAGGTGAATAGAGATACGGCCATTTTCAGGAGTGTAATGGAAAGCGTTATCCACCAGGTTGCCCAGGATCTGGTGGACGCGCTCCAGGTCGCCGTAAACACGCGGCAGGTCCGGCGGCGCGTCGAGACTCAGACCCATCGGCTTGTTCTCCGTTTGCGAGCGGTGCAGCACCTCAACCATGACATCCTCGACGACCTCGCGCAGGTCAATCGGTTGGAGCGAGAGTGAGACACGCCCGACCTCGATCCGGGAAATGTCGAGCAGGTCGTTGACTAGAATGTTGAGATGTTCGGTGTTGCTGCGAACAATTTCCAGGAAGTGCGTCTGGTTCTCGTCCAATGTGCCGCTGGCGCCCATCAGGAGCAGATCCACATATCCCTTGATGGAAGTCATCGGCGTGCGCAATTCGTGGCTGACAGTGGCGACAAACTCAGATTTCAACTGATCCACCTCGACCTCATGGGTGATATCGCGGAAGATGGATACTGTTCCCAAGAACTCATCGCGCCAGATAACGGGCGCCAGGTGTACCAGAACAACGCTCCCGTTCTCGAGGATCAGTTGCTCGGCATAGGTATCGCCTTGATGATAGCTGGTCGGGTCTTCGGACCAGGAACGAATTGTTTGCGTCCAGGTTTGGGTCGTCTTACCGAACAAGCCAACGAAGTTTTCCAGCGATTGCCCGACAGTCATTTCTGCCTGCAAACCCAGGATTCGCTTCGTGGATGTATTGACAAAGTTGATCTCGTTGTTCGCATCAGTTACCAGAACGCCATCCGCGACAGCCTCCAGAATGGCTTGCTGGCGGCTGGCCTCAACCTGCTGGCTGCGCAGCATATTACCCAGGCGCTCGGCCTGGTCGCGGATCAGCTCATACAACTGGGCGTTGTTGATCGCAACTGCCACCTGGCTGCCGATAGCTTGCACCAGTTGCATGTTTTCAGGTGTAAAGTAATCTGCGCTACGATGGAAAGCCATGATGACCCCGATCACTTCCTCTCCCACCACCAGCGGTGCAGCAATCACGCTGCGCTGATAAGAGGATTTGAGCGGCAATTCTACCCAGCGGGTATCCTTGCGAACGTCGCTGATCAAGACCGCCTTGCAGTTCTTGATCACCCATCCGGCTACTCCTTCATCAATTTTCAACGCGGTGGGTTTTGTAAGGCCAGAGGTGTGGGGCATCTTGTAACCATATCCGGCGCGGTAATGGATCGTGTTATCTTCAGCCTTGAGCAGCAGAACGCTGCCCTGCTGCGCACCAGTGACTTCGTTGAGCAGGGCTAGGGTGCGATTAAGCGTCTGGTCCAGATCGAGGCTGGCTGAAACCTCGCTCAGCACGCGCAGCAGGGTCTCGGTATTGTGTTTCTCACGCGCCAATTCCGCGGTACGTTCAGCGACCCGCTGCTCGAGCCTGTCAGCCAGGCGGCGCGTTTCAGCAAATAAGCGGACATTTTCCAGCGAAAGGGCTACTTGCCGGGTCAGGGAGAGCAGCAGGGTTTCGTCCTCAGCTGTGAAGGCGGCGGAGGTGTTGAAATTGTCCAGCACCAGCACACCCAGGGCGCGCTCACCGGCCTGGATGGGCAGCAGCAGGCTGGAGACCGGCAGTCGCCCCGCGCTGGCTTCACGGTAGCGGAGCAGGTGTTCTGCCGGAAGTTTGTAATCGCGGGCAAAGTCAACCTCAGCCACGCGGCGCGGCTGTTTTTGTTGAAACGTTTGACCCGGCAATGCCTCGCCGAGGCGGTAAGTGATCTTCATCAAGCTTTCATTGTTGGCGTAGTTCTGGGCAACTCTGGGGACCAAAACAGATTCCTGTTCGTCCCAGAGCAGAACAGTGCCGGCATGGGCATTGGCGACGACGCGCAGGGCGTTATCCAGGAGGGTGGCGAGGATGCCATCTGCATCCAGGCCGCTCAGTTGACGGCTAAAATCAAGTAAAAGATTGACTTCGCGCAGCCGGTCACGGGTCAGGTTGAGCAAGCGTATATTTTGCAGAATAGTGGAGACCTGGCGGGCGATCTGGAAATATATCCCCCGGTCTTCATCGCTCAAGGCGGGTAACGGCTCGAGATCAAGCGCCAGCACTGCGGCTACCGGTTCGTTATCCAGCAGAATGGGTAAGCAAATAAAGCCTTTGGCGCGCAGGCTGGTCAGCAAGGGGGTATCCTGCCAGATATCGTCTTCCTCCAGGTTCATGACCAAGAGGGTCTCGCCAGTTTGCAGACAGTGGCGCAGGGGGTTGCGCTGGCCGAAGAGCGCCTCCACATTGACGCCCGGCGGAACGCTGCCCAGGATTTGTACCAGCCGTGGCCCTTCGCTTGTCCTCTCGGCGACAATGGAAATGTTCATCGCCAAACGGGTGAGCATCTCCCGGCCCAAGGCCAGCAAAGCCGACTGTGCATCCACCTGGCGGTGGATGCTCTCGATGATCTCCATACCAGCGCGGGTGCAGCTTGCGCGCCGCTCCAGATTGCGGATGGCGATCATCTGCTCCAGGTCCTTGTGCAAGAAAACAGGGAGATGGCTCTGGCTGGCTGAAAGGAGCTGCTCCTGGCGCTTCAAGCTGCTTGTCAAGGTCTCGACCTGGGCGCTGTAATCCGATAAATGGTAACTGCTTTGGATGGTCAAGGCAACCTGGGCGGCGAAAATCTCAACTGTTTCCAAAGCGGCCGGGTCTGGTCGCAAGCCATCGCGGGGCGCATCCAGGCTGATCAAGCCGATTGGCTTGCCCTGGGAATCGTGCAGGGGGAAGATAAGGGTATCATCTGGATGCCAGGCATTGGGCGAATGTGTGGTTTGTTCAGCCAGCAGGGTCGAAAATTCAATCTCCGCGGAGACGACCGGCGACTGGTCGTGCGGGATGAAATATGCTTCACCAACCCTGAACTGCGGGCGGAGCAATCGCTCCAGTTCAGACCAGGGCTGTTTATGCGCCTTGAGCATTTTCAAGGTCTCGGGCGGGATGCCTACCCCTGTAACCCGGCGTTGCAAGCCAGTCTCAACTTCGATTATGCTGATCAGTACCACCTGGAAGGGGGTGGCTTCCTGGATCGCGCATGCCAGCGATTCCAGTGACACTTCGAGCGGTCCTTCCGCAGGCAGACTGCGGGAGGTCTCGAATAGTTTCGCCAGGCTGTCGGCGCGGCGGCGAAGCAACTCGCTCTGCCGCTGCTGTTCCTGCGCGCGCAGGATATTGTCACGCGCGATGGCTGTTTGAACTGCCAGCGATTGTATTATCTCGACCGTGGTTTCGTTAAAATGGTCGGGCGACTTGGCGTGCAGGTGGATCAGGCCGCTCGTTTTTTCCTGATATGCGACCGGGACGATCAATGCGGATTGTATCCCGTCATGCGCGGGATGGTATTTACTTTGGCTGAAATTGGAGACGAGGATCGGTTTGCCGTGTTCGAGCATGGCCTTCTCGAGCGGCAGCAGCCTGTCGCCGGGGGCCTCGCCCGCATAGCTGGTGATGCGTGGCTCAGCGCCAGCATGAACATTTTCATCAATAAGCAGGATCGCGCCGCAATCGGCGTGCGTCGTCCGCAGGCACTCGTCATATACCACCTGGAGGATGCGCTCCAATTCCAGGGTGCTGTTCAACTCACGGCTGATGCGGTTCAAGGCAGTCAGGTGGTCAATCCGCTGGCGCAGGCTCTCGTCGGTTTGCGCCATCAAGGTAGCGCCTTCCACCGCCACCGCTAATTGGCTGGCCGCTGTGGATACCACCTGCAGATCGTAATTATCGAAGAAATGTAACTTCCGGCTGCCGATCATCAGCTCGCCGATGCCGCGTTCGTGCACCACCAAAGGGACGACCAGGGTTGATTCAACGCCTAATTTTTCGATCAGCGGACGGTAGACAGCCAGCACGCGTTTGTCTTCCGAGAGGTGGTCGGAGAGGAACGCTCGCCGGCTGCCGGAGACCGTTGAGCGCAGTTGCGGCTCATCCACGAAAAGGCGGGAAAGCGGCTCGGCAATCTCAGATGAAACGCCCCACAGCGATCCCACGTGCAGGCGCAGGACGCGGCCTGGTTCTTCGAGCAGAAAGACCGCCGCCATGTCCGCCTGGAGCAGGCGAGCCAGTTCCGGGAGGGCGTAACGCAGCACCTCGTCCAGGGTCGCTGAAGAGCTGGCCAGGCTGGCAATCCGCCAAAGAGCCTCAGAGCGCAAGGCGCGCTGGCGGGTCTGTTGTACCAGGGTGACGTTGTCAATGATCGCCGCGGCCTGGTTGGCGACGATATTCAGCCGGCGGATTTCCTGGCTTGAGAAAGGCGTCCCTGGTTGACGGTGGTTGGAGGCTTGCAAATAACCGAGTGAACGTCCGGCCGAGACGAGTGGCACGAGGACCGTTTCGCGCATGCTGGCGGCGCGGGCAAGATCCTGGAAGCCTAGCTCGCGCCATCTTTCGTCCTCGGCGGCATTTTGGGTCGCCAGCATATCTTGTTTCAGCAAGTGTCCTTCGGCCGGGCTATCTGTAGGGATAGGGACACGGTAGAGTTCGATGAATTGGGCTGGCAGGCCAATGAATGGCACCTGGGCTTCCAAAGCCAGGTGGTTTTCGTTGTAGATCAAAAACCCAAGGATCTCGACATCGAAAAGCGGCGCGATGCTTTGCACCAGTTGCCCGAAAAGGTCTTTTGGGTCGCGCGCCGAGCTGATCGCCCGGGCCAGATCCGCCAACCCGCCTGATTCTGTTGTTTGCTGATGCTCCGCTTCGAGGATGACAGAATTCCGGATAGCCGTGCAGGCCTGCCCGGCAATGAGTTGCAGAATTTCCAGGTCTGCGGAGATGTAGGTCTCGCCAGTGGTCAGCCCAGCCTCCAGCGTGCCAGCCAACTCTCCGCCGGCCAATAGCGGAAGGCCGATATACGACCGGATTGGCTTCATCTGCCCCTGTGTCTGGCAGGGTATTTCGGCGTATGTCTGGCAATCGGGGATGAAGAGGGCCTGACGCTTTTCGACGAGATGAGCCGTGTAGCCAGCGGGAAGCAGCGAGAGGTCGGTTTCGAGGCGGCGTTCCCCGCCGGGACCCGGGCGCAGGTGGTATGGAAGGAGTCGCCCTTCTTCCGCGTTCCAGACCTTGATCTCCAGCAGGTCGGCCGGGATCAGTCGTTCCACGTTCTCCAGGACGGCCTTCAGGGTGGCCGGGAGGCCCGACTTGGCGGCGACTGCCTGGCTGAATTCGGTCAAAATTCCAAGCATTGAGCCGGAAATATCTTCGCTTTCAGCCGCCAGGCTGGAAGGCAGGTTCGGCCGCTGGAGTGAGACAAGCATGGCTGGCGGCGAGCCGGGGATCTGATAAGAGACGCCCTCCAGCGGTCGCCCGTTGAGAGAAAAGCGTGCCCGCCCCTCGGCCGCGCACAGTTTCAAGAGATCTTCACCGGGTTGAATACGCCGCGCCAGCGTCTCCAGGTTAGGCTGTTCCCCCTGGCGTAACTCGAACCACCCCCGCGCGATTGGATTTACATACTCTACCCTCCCGCCTGAACGCACCAGCAGAATGGCATGATTGTGTCGCGGCAGGTCTACCGCCACAGGCAAACGGGCGGTTGAGGCCTGGGGAGGGTGCAGCCTGGGGAGGAAGCGCAGCAAAGCCCCGACCAGGAGGACGAAGACCAGCCCGGTCAGGAGCAAGCCAATCCCCAGGAGCGCTGACTGCCCTAGTAACATTGAAAACGCTATCCTTTGGATACGTTGCCAGCCGCATCCTGTCTGCGCATCTCGGCCGCCGCTTCGGTGATCTCGCGAATGTCGGCGAAGGGTTGCATTTTGGGCGTGACGACGCCAATCGCCAATCTCATCAGCGGGGTCTTCTCCATCCGGCCATCCGGGTTGGCGGCCATGATATAGCCTTGCTGCCGGTCCATGAAGTTGTAATGGGTCTGCGCTTCTTCGCCGAAGCGTTGCATGAGCCGCTGGCGGATGTTTGCCGCGGAGTTCTCACTGGTTACGATGACAAAGTTATCGCCGCCGGCGTGGCCGATAAAATCGCCTGGCGAGCCAAGTTCATCCACCACCTCGCCGATGAGCATGGCAGTAAAGCGAAGGCCGTCGTCTCCGGCTACGAAGCCATAAACTTCTTTGAATTGATCGAAATAATTGATCCGGATGTCCATGTAGGCCCACCCGTCTGCGCGGATCGTGCGGCGCAACTGTTCCTCGATCAACTGGCCGGCGGGGAGGCCGGAACGCGGGTCGGTCAGACTTTCACGTTCAGCGCGGCGGATGGCGCCCTGGACACGCAGTTTGAGTTCCTCGATGTCGAACGGCTTGGTGATGTAGTCATCTGCGCCCAATTCCAGCCCTTGCAGACGGTCGCTGCGCTCGTCCTTCTGGGTGAGAAAGATGACCGGGATGTGGCTGGTGCGCGTGTTGGTGCGCAGGGTGCGGCAAACTTCATAGCCGTCAATATCCGGCAACATAATGTCCAACACGATCAGATGCGGCAGCACCTGGCGCGTTTTTTCGAGCGCATCGGCGCCGCGCCAGGCCACGTCCACGTCGAATCCCAAGCCGGTGAAATAGATTTTCAGCATGTTCGAGATGTCGGCGTCATCTTCGACGATCAAAAGGCGTTCTTTTCCCATGTCAGCCTCCTACCTACCAGGATACCAAATCCGACTCTCCGCGGCGGGGATATAAGCGCACGTGGCGGCTGCCTTCTTCCAGTTTATGGTGGTCGCTATCTTCATACTGGATGTCGTGGTCTATCACGCGGGTTCCTTTTTGTGCGATCAACACGACATCCGATTCGATGGTGCGCGCCGGATAGATGAGCATCCCCGCTCCAATCCGACAGTTGTGCCCCACGCAGCCTCCCAGTACTGGACGATTGGCATTTGCCAGTTCATCGCTGCCGTCCATGGCGCGGATGGGCTTGGGGATTAAATTATAATCTGTAAACGTTGATCCCGCGCCGATGAAGGTATTTCGCCCGATGACACACATCTGCAAGCAGGTATTTTGGGCGACCATGCCATTCTCCATGATGGTGGTCATGAAAAGCGAGGCGCGGAAGGGCAGGAAAGTGCCATCCCCCACGACCGAGAGCATCAACTGGCAGCCTTGCGAGATGTTGACATTGCTCCCGACGATACAGTTTTCGATGACTGCCCCGGCACCGATCGTGACGTTATTGCCGATGGTCGTCGGGCCATGGATAACCGCGCGCGGGTCAATCACACAGTTATGACCGATCCTGACCAGTTCGGAACATTCGAGCAATTGGCGTCCCTCATAGGCCGCCTTGCCCAGGATTTTTAGTTTATAGCCTAAATCCCGTTTTAGACGATCCTCGAAGCGCGCGCCACGCGCAAACAGGCCGAAAACAATATCCGCGAAGAAGATATGCACCCAACAATCAATGGCGATCAGCGCGCGTAAAGGCACCTGATAAACCAGATCGCCGCACTCGGAAGCCATATATGTCGGGACGTGATAATAACCGATCTCACGCGCCTGCAAATCAATGACCAGCGGCTCGGCATCCTCCGCAGGGCCGTTGGAGTAATACCACAAGTCGGCAAGATACAGGTTTCCGGCTGGCGTATAAGAGACCGAAAGCGGTAAGGCGTGTTCGCGAAAGGCCGGGTCGTCGGCGGAGAAAGCGGCGCGGCAGGCACGCTTGCGGCGTTTGGCTTCGTGGATGAAAGCCCGGATGTAGCCCTCATCGAAGTACAGGTTATCCCGATAGACGATCATCGGCTCGCGACTGTCAGGCAGGTTCGCATCTGCCGGGATTTCGAGTTCCCGGCTGGTGTACGCCGCCAGCAAGTCGCGTTGGTTGAGCCAGAGCGGCTTGTTCTGGATCCTGAGATCACGCGCCGGCTCGTTGAATGGCGGGATCGAATGGGATGCATGTAAAATGACCTTCAGCATAATGGGTTCTGATCAATATAGAATTACTCTTGAAAAACTATCACAATCGCGAAGATTTTGTAGTGCGCTATTCATATCGCCCTTTGGTTGCGGAATGAATTCCGCGTTACGTCTTTTCGTCCAGGAATTCCTTGAGCATAATGGGTTCTGATCAATATAGAATTACTCTTGAAAAACTATCACAATCGCGAAGATTTTGTAGTGCGATATTCATATCGCCCTTTGGTTGCGGAATGAATTCCGCGTTACGTCTTTTTGTCCAGGAATTCCTTGAGTTTGTGCATGAAGGCAACCGGTTCGTCCAGCATGATGAAGTGGCCGGCCTGAGGGAAGCGCTCGATGCGCGCCTGGGGAATGCCTTCCTTCAACAGCTGCCATTGCATCGGATGGACGATATTATCCCGCTTGCCGAACATCCCCAGCACCGGGACTTGTATTTTAGGCAACCTCGGGCGTAGATCGGTGCGATGCAGGGAAGCGATGCTGAACAGAAAGGACTCCAGGGTGGTGCGCGAGAGGTCTCGAGCCATCATTTCAGCGAAACGCGCATCTCTACAGATAAGGGGTGAGGCGATGCGCATGCCCAAGCGGAAGGCCCACATTTGCTTGAACAATATGGAAGCGATCCGCCGTCGCCCGGCAAGCTTTAGCACCGGGGCCAGCGCAGCCCCGACAATCGGTGAGCCGACCACGACCACCTGGCTGACCCGTCCCGGGTGTTGGATGGCAACCGATAAGGCGACCGTGCCACCCATGCTGTGACCAACCAGCGGGGCACGTTGGATGCCGAGAAGATGCATAAACTGATCTACTAAACCGACAAAATCCTGTATCGCGTAACTTTCGCGTTTCTTGCCTGATTCGCCAAATCCCCAGAAATCCAGCGCGTAGGTGCGATATCCCTGGCCGAGATGGGACATCGTTTCCTGCCATAGCCCCCACGAGCCCAGCCAGCCGTGAAGCAAGATAACCGGTTGTCCGCGCCCGAAAACCTCATAATGAACAATGCCTTGATCGGTGGTGATAGAGGACACGCTTGTAGCATATATGGAGAGGCTACTTCTCTCCACTCTCCATTTCAGCGAGAATACTATAGAGAAGTTCCAGCAATACACTCTTGACTGTATCCCGTTGGGTGGCGGTGCAAGGCAGGAGCTTGATCTTCGAATCCAAACGCAGGGCATGGCGGATATCGTCAATTTCCCAGGCATCTGTCATATCCTGCTTATTGGCGGCCACCACGTAAGGGGTCGGCGCGTAGGCTCTGAAGGTTTCAAGGATGGAGCGCGCCTCGCGAAAGGTCTCCGGGCGGGTGCTATCCACCATGACGATAAAGCCCAACATGCCTTCGGAGAGGATCTCCCACATGAAGTCGAAACGTTTCTGGCCGGGCGTTCCGAAAAGGTAAAGCACCAGGTCTTCATCTACGGTGATGCGGCCAAAGTCCATGGCCACTGTCGTCGCCTCTTTGACCGATTTCTCAACCATTGAAGATATTTTCCTTTCGGTCGAGACGACGTCAATTTCACTCACTGCTCGGATAAACTCAGTTTTTCCAGCATTAAAGGGGCCAGTGACGACCATTTTGACTGTTTGCATAATCGCTGTCCTCTGGAGAGGTTATAACGAACGAATGCGGTTGATCAAGCGGTTGACGAGCGATCTTTGCTCATCTTTATCTTCAGTGGGGAAGACGTGAACGGGCGGCGGGAGCGACGCACCCACCGGGCGGATGATCTCTACCAGGCCGGCTTGCAGAAGTCCATAGATGATGCGGCGGATTTCCAGATCGTTCATCTTGGTCGCGCTGGCGATCTGATGGATGGTGTTTCTTGGGTTTACGTAAGAAACGACGCGCCACTCCTCGACGCTCAAGTTGACTTTCCGCAGGTTGGCGCCCGGGCGGTCGGCGAACTTAAGCGCCATATCCAGGCTGGGGATTTCATCCTGCAGTTGCTCCCACTCGCGCAAGGCGCGTGAGCCTTCGATGATCAGGTTTTCCAGGTCGAGACGGACGTTGATGCGCTCCGCAGGCGGCAGGGTTTCAATATCAAAGTGGAACAGCCCCTCCACCCAGGTGAACAAGCGGCGGACAACCTCGGTGAAATACTGCTGGAGATTGTCCAGTATATCTGCCTGGGTAACATAACCAGCGTTGATCAACAGCAGTCCCAGCTCTTTATCGCTGAAGTTGCCGGCGCGTTGTTGGATGATCTTGAACTGGCCGGCGGTTAATTTATTGGCTTTGTGCAGGATGGTTGCCAGCCGGCTGTCTTCCTGGCCGGTCTGAGCATAGGCGAGCTTGCCGTCGCGGAAAGAAACCTGGACTGTCTCGCTGGGGCCTTCGACGAAAAGCGTCCCGGTTTTACGAGCCAGGTTGACCAGGTTCAAGAGCTGGGTAATGCTGAAATCACGCAGGTTGCCCCGAAGAGCCATGTGCGGGCCTCAAAGAGTGCCCCCGTGGGGGCAAAAGTGATTGGATGGTGAAATGATTATACATGCAAGGATGACATGCGTCAAAGGGAAATGGTCGCCGAAGCCGTATGTTATAATTTCCATTTGTGATGGTTGAATTTGAGCCTTTGGTATTCCCAGCAAAGGATGGATAATTACCGGATGGAGAAATTCGCATGTTGCTCAAGATATCAATCCTGTATTGCGCGGTTTGACATTACACCGACCGGGCCGTGAGCCTGGCAGCGGATCTGCTCAAGAATTTCGAGGCCGAGATCGAGAGCCTCAGCCTGGTCCCCTCGGATGGAGGCCGCTTCGAGGTCACGATCAACGATAAGCTGGTTTATTCCAAACTACAGGCTGGGCGTCACGCCGAAGCCGGCGAGGTCGTCGGTCTGGTACAAAAATTTATGAGGTAAACATGACTCCCAAAATAGGCCGCGTTTTTTCCGGCATCCGTCCCACCGGACATTCCCACCTGGGAAATTACCTGGGTGCGATCAAAAATTATGTCGCATTGCAGGATGAATACGAGTGCGTCTATTGCATCGTGGACCTGCACGCCCTGACGACGGTGGAGGATACGCTCAATCTGCGCCAAAACACCTATGAAATGGCGCTCGACCTGCTGGCGGCCGGCATCCGGCCTGAGGAGACCATCCTGTTCGTGCAGTCACACGTCCCGCAGGTGACCGAGTTGCATACCATTCTTTCGATGGTCACGCCGCTGGGCAAGCTGACCGACCTGCCGACATTCAAAGAGAAAGCCCGTCAGCAGCCGCACAATATCAACTACGGGCTGGTCGGTTACCCGGTTCTGATGGCCGCCGATATCGTCCTCTATAAGACCGACGTTGTGCCGGTTGGCGTTGACCAGGCGCCGCATATCGAGTTCACCCGTGAAGTGGTTCGTTCGTTCAATTATCGCTATAACGCAAACGTGCTCATCGAGCCGCAGATGAAGAACACCGAAACGCCCAAGGTGCTCGGCATTGACGGCAAAGAGAAGATGAGCAAGAGCCTGGATAATCAGATCGAAATCGCCGCCACGCCCGAGGCGACCCGTCAACGGGTGATGATGATGGTCACCGATCCACAGCGCATTAAGCGTACCGACCCGGGCGACCCGGAGGTGTGCAACGTCTTCTCGCTGCACAAGATTATCACCCCGGCCGAGTCTGTGGCGATGATCAACGTTGAGTGCCGCCGGGCCGGCATTGGCTGCGTGGATTGCAAGAAACTATTCGCCGGGAACCTGAACAAAGACCTGGAACCCTTCCGCGCCAAACGCGCCGAACTGGCGGCCAAACCGGCGTACGTCCATGCCGTGCTAGAGGATGGCGCGGCCCGCGCCCGGGGCATTGCCGAGAAGACGATGGAAGAAGTAAGGGCGGCGGTGCAACTGCCATAAATCGTAATACGTAATGCGCCGAAGGCCTACTCGGTGAAACGTAATACGTAAAACGTAATGCGTAATGCGTAATGCGTAAGAGGCGCATTACGTTCAGCAGATAACGTTTGTAGTGACGCACGAAGCGCAGCGGAGTGCTTTTAGGCCATGAAACGCCACTCCGCAAGCTGCGTGGCGCACGACAAACGCCCCGAAATAGTTTACTTATTATGCCTTACGTTTTACTTCTTACGCTTTACGTTTTTCGTTTTACGCTTTACTTTTGGCTCAATATGGATTTCAAGGAAAGCTGTCAACGAATATCCAACGAATAACCGAATGAGCATCCGCGCGCCGAGGAATTCGCTTATTCGTTGCCAATTCGTTGACAGTTTGCTTGACCTCCTTGAAACATATCAAGAGCCTTACTTTTCACGCTTCACGTTACGGCTGGTTATGCGCGCCCTTCTGCAACGCGTCAAACATGGCAAGGTTACTGTAAACAACAAGCCCATCGCCGAGATCGGGCAGGGACTGGTCATCCTGCTCGGCGTCGGTAACGGGGATGGGGAGGAGCAGGCGCGCTTCCTGGCCGGGAAGATCGCCACGCTGCGCATCTTCGAGGACGCCGAGGGCAAGAGCAATCTCTCGATCCTTGAGGTGAGAGGCGCGGCGATTGTCGTTTCCCAATTCACCCTCTACGCCGATACGCGCAAGGGACGGCGGCCTTCGTTCACCGAAGCGGCCCTGCCCGAAGTCGCCGCGCCGCTCGTGGCGCGTTTCGCTGAATTGCTCGCCGCGCAAGGCGTGCCGACACAAACGGGGGAATTCGGCGCCCACATGCTGGTCGAGATCAAGAACGATGGGCCGCTGACAATCTGGCTGGAGAAATAAGGAGCCAACATGATCCTCTTGAACCCCAAACAGCACGTCAGCCTGCTCCCCGATGAGCGCTCGCGCGAGATCATGCGCAAGACCATCGCCTTCTTCGAGAACAATGGGCTGAAGAAGGTCAAGGAAGACGACCACGCCCGCGCCTGGTACGCGGACTTTCTCGAATTCGTCAAGCAGGAGAGACTCTTCGCCACGCTGCTGACCCCGGCGCAATACGGCGAGTCCGCCGATTACCGCTGGGACACCTGGCGCAACTGCGAGTTCAACGAGATCCTGGCCTTTTACGGGCTGGCTTACTGGTACACCTGGCAGGTCTCCATCCTGGGACTTGGCCCGATCTGGATGAGCAGGAACGAGGCGCTGAAGCGCAAGGCCGCCCGCTTGCTCGAGGAGGGGAACGTCTTTGCCCTCGGCCTCTCCGAGCGGACGCACGGCGCGGACATCTATTCGACCGAGATGAGCCTGACGCCCCAGCCGGATGGCAGCTACCGCGCCAATGGCGAGAAGTACTACATCGGCAACGCCAACCTGGCGCCGATGGTTTCCACTTTCGGGAAGATGGCGGATACGGGGGAATACGTCTTCTTTCCGGCGGACTATCGCCAGGAAAACTACGAGCTGATCCGCAACGTCTGCGCCAGCCAGAGTTACGTCGGGCAGTATGCCCTGCACGATTACCCGGTCAGCGCGGCGGAAATCCTCCATCGCGGACAGGAAGCCTGGGATGCCTGCCTGAACACGGTCAACGTGGGCAAGTTCAACCTGGGCTGGGCCTCCATCGGCATCTGCACGCATGCCTTCTACGAGGCCATCCGTCACGCCGCCAACCGCCGCCTGTACAACATGGCCGTGACCGACTTTCCACACGTGCGGCAAATGTTCGTGGATGCTTACACGCGCCTGATCGCGATGAAACTCTTTGCGCAGCGCGCCTCGGATTACATGCGTTCGGCCTCCGCGCAAGACCGGCGTTACCTGCTTTACAATCCCATTGTGAAGATGAAGGTGACCACGCAGGGCGAGGAAGTCGTCAACCTGCTCTGGGACGTGATCGCCGCCAAAGGCTTCGAGCGGGATGCTTTCTTCGAGATGGCCGCGCGTGACATCCGCGCGCTGCCCAAACTGGAGGGCACTGTGCATGTCAACATCGCCCTGATCGTCAAGTTCATGCCAAATTACTTCTTCAACCCGGCGGAATATCCCGAAATCGCGCGCCGCGACGAGCCGAGGAACGATGATTTCCTCTTCGAGCAGGGGCCGGCACGCGGCCTCGGAAAGATCCGCTTCCACGATTACAACCCCGTCTTCGACCAATTCAACCTGCCCAACGTCAACATCTTCAAGGAGCAGATGGCGGCCTTCAAGGAATTCCTGGCTTTTGCCACGCCCGACGAAGCCCAGCAGAAGGACGTGGACTTCCTGCTCGCCCTGGGCGAGATCTTCACCCTGGTGGTCTACGGCCAGCTCATCCTGGAGAATGCCAAAACCTGCGCCGTGGGCGGCGACCTGCTCGACCAGATCGCCGATTTCATGGTGCGCGATTTCTCGAAGCACGCCCTGAACATCTACAGCAAGCCGATCAGCACCCCGCAGCAGATGGACTACTGCCTGCGCATGATGCGCAAACCGGCGGCCGACGCGGCCCGCTTCGGGCGTGTGTGGAGCGAGGTGCACGCGTTGAAGGACGCGTATGAGATGAATCCGTAGAGGCTTGCCTGTTGCGCCGGGTGACTTTTTAATGCTATACTAATTCCAGTGTCAATCGGATTTTAACCCTGTGCCGTCTAATGTCCGAAACGGTTTAGGAGGTTAGGCGGCCTGTAGACCGCCCATAAGCCGTTAACCCGCCAAATGGCGGGTGAATACCGAGTTAGCCACCTAAGAAAAGGAGTCTTATGGCAGAAGAAAACAAAGCCCCCGATTTCACAAAGCCAGTTGATATTCAGGCTTTTTTCTACAATGAGTTTGGCGCGTGCGGATGTTCTGACCTTGAAGCAATGATAAATGTCGTGAAAGACTTGCTCAAATGGATGTCAGAAAACATCATGGAGCGTCAAGGCTACGAAAAGTTATTCAATGGCAATGAAGGCGTCTTTTATCTGTTGGCTGGAAGGCTTGATAGTTTAGGCTTTTCAGAACACGGAACGTCAATTCGATGTGCATGGCTTACTGAAAAGGGAAAAGAGTTTTTGAACGCCTTGCAAACAATTACCGCCGAGCAAATTGAAAACTGCGAAGGCGAAGCGTATGATGGTCTGTCATACGGGCACGGTGGCTAACAAAGCGTGCAGCGGATTTGCTTTACGGGCTGGCAAAATTGGCTCGTCCTGCACAATCCGCAAACCGCTAACGCAAACCGTTAGCCAGCCTCGGAGGAATATGGAAGAATTACTCAAATTACAATCTGCGCTAGAGAGCGTGAAAGATACCGATAACGTCCCGCTAGAGTTACTCGATGAAATCAACGAAGTTTTGCAATATGCGCTTGGTTGGTGTCATGGGTGGCTGGCTAACACAGCGTGCACTGGACGCAAAGCCAGCCGCCGTTCTGTAAAGTCAAAATCCGTTGTGGCTTTGCGCCAGTAACGCAAACCGTTAGAAAGACAGGGGTTTTCTCTCCGCTCTTGGAAATTCAAAAATCGGTTGGGCTCACAGTGCGGTTTTGCCAGCGATGTATTTTATGGGTTTGAGGTATTTCGGGTAAGGTGTCTTGCCAGCAATGGTAACGATTGGTTGAGTCACTTTGCCAGCAATGTGGTTTTGTCAATTGTGGCGCGTTTAGGCAATGTCTCGCCGCGTTCGTTGTATATTTTGGCGGTGGCGTCTTGGTAGCAATGGCGCGATAATGTCAGCAGGTATGATGGTTGTGGTGTCTTGCCAGCGGTGTTTAGTGCATCCGCTCCCGAGCATTTTCTCGTCTGGTAGTTTTTCCTGCTCCCGCCCTGTCTTTCTAACAAAGCGTGCAGCGGACGGGTGGGAGTCTGCGCGGTTTACAAGCATTTTTCTGGTTTCGGGTTTTTCTACATCTCAAACAGTGTCCACGCCCGCCCACCCGCCGCTAACGCAAACCGTTAGCGCTTACAGGCAGGTTGAAGGAGTTTGCGCAAGGGCGCAACGGTGGGAGTGTATGTCGTGAGGGCCAAGGAGCCGTGTCGCAGTTTTTCGCGCACGGTCCACAAGTGAGTTTCGATATGCGAGTTGAATAGGTGATTTCGACGATCGCGTCTCTCGGTCTATCGCATGATAACGCCATGGAAACTGCGTTTTGGATTGGCGCTGGTGTTTCAACGAATTCCCCAACCAATCTACCACTCGGCTCCGATCTAACCCGGGCGGTCATTGACCACTTTTGCATGCCGGGAACATACGAGCAGCTTATGGCCTATTATGCAAGAGCGGAACTTCGAGATGCCGAAGGAAACATGAAGACAGGCCCAAGATTAGAGGTTGTCTTCGATTGTCTCACACATGCTGTGGGATTGCGATGCTTGAGCGCACTTTCCAAGTTCGTTGAGGTGCCGCCAAATGACCTGCATCTGTTCTTGGCAAAACATCTTGAAGCTGGTGGTCAATGCGTGACAGTGAACTTTGATGACTGCATCGAACGAGCGATATCTGGTAGCTCGCCACGTGGCGTGATCCACATACACGGAGTCTACAATTCAAACGCTGAGTCTCTGAGGCGACTTGGAGCACGCCTTGCCACCGTGTCCAGTGGACTGACGGCTGACATTCAGTCGCAGCTCATCCAGATACTGAACCACTCATCGGCTATTGTCTTTGCTGGATACAGTGGATCCGACTTTTTCGATGTCAATCCATTCTTCCGGAATCTAGCGGAGACCGGGCTGAGACTGAGTCATTTGAACGCGATTTGGATATGCCATATCGATGGGACCGCACTTAGAGTCATTGAGAGTCTGCCCAATGCACCGGGAATGGCTATGCTGTCGGGGCTCGCAGCATGTGGCGCGCGGGTCGCACACGTTGTGGGAAGTACCTCGGAGTTCTTTGACACTCTGCGACGACAATGGTATCGCGAAGATTATCCACTCAAGACACGGTCATCGCTGCCAGTCTCGTCACTCACTATTTCGACTCCGGTAACCTGGTGTGAGCAAGTATGTTCGTCCACGTACCTATTTGAGACTATGGGTATTGGCCAAGAGATAACCTCGCGCGAGACTATGCTCCGTCATTGTATGGAAGAAGACAGTAAGACTGATGGCAACCACAACCGACGGCTCTGGAGTCTCGACATTGGCTACCGTGATCAAGGCTACTACTGCCGATCTCGACGAGTGCTCCGTGAGATCGTGCCAGAGAGCCATGCCGAGTCGTTGCGACGTCTTAATCGTGTTGCAGGAAACTACTGGCTAGCCGGCGATCATCTTCGGGCCTGGTGGTACCACCGGGCGGCGCTCGCTGCAGCCACCGCTGCTCTGGATCATACATCCTCAGAAGACAGCGCTGAGATTCGAGGTATTCGCCACACAATGCTGGTAGAGTTCCTGCATTGGTTTCGAGACGTATGGACGATCCCCGGATTAGGAGTGGTGGCTAGGGTGCTGGAAGGAGATCACGTCAAGCAGATGTTTCAGGAGTTATTGGCCGATGAAGTCTGGGATCGGCGACCAGCGCGAAACAAATCCGCTTTGGTACGCCTTTACAATGAGATTCCTCTGTTGAAAGCGGATACCCGACTTGCACCACCAGTGCCCTCGGACGACGCACATGTCGCGCCATTCTTAGAGTCTGATAGTTTCATTGGAGCTGTCAATTTCACGCGCCGTCGCCTGCTCGATGAGCTAGTGGCAGGTGGTGGTCTGCCGGTCGACGAGAGCCAATGGCTTGTCCGACTGTCCGAGATCATCGGCGACAATCCCGGTGTATTAAAGATGACACTAATCATGCATCAGCAACGATGCGAAGTCCGACTTCCGTGGGCAACTCTGCGCCGGGTTGAATGGACATTTCTGAGGAAGGCTATCTGGCTGATCCATTGGTTTCGAGCATCAACGGGCATGAGACCGCATGGTCGAGATATTCCACGAGAGCAGAACGCAAGAGCGATAGGCGACACGTAATGAGACGGCGAGGCGAACGACATCCGAGTCGCGCGCTCATTGCAAGCGAGCTCAATCATTGAGCTGAGAGTAGCTGGCAAAGGCGTGGCCGAGTGTTCGGGGCTCGCGCTAACACTCGCTGCACCGGACGCCGCCCAGGGCGGCGGCGCCGGTGAGCTTGTCCGTTAGCCCGCCCGTTATTATTGTTGTTCTCATTTCGTAGCAACAGTTATTGAAAGGAATTGGTTATGAGCGACCGAGAGCCTACTTACGATTTGGCAGTTTTTGTTTTCAAAGCGATTTTGTATTTGGTGTTTGGTGTTTTCTGGCTGATTTATATAGGAATAAAAGCGTTGGTGACTAAGCTGCAAGAACACTAACACCAAAGCGCGTGAATTAGAAACACTTGCAAATTCTTTGGCATATTGAAATTGAATTCAGTATGTAGTAATTTCCACGTCTCAACATCGTGGAGGAGGTATCAGTGAAACTGGCATCTAGCCTTCAACAGGGTATCCAGAAAAGCCATCCATCTTCTGGCAAACAGATAACAGTTGTTCCTTTCCAAGAGAGGAACGAGATTGAATTGGCAAATGCGGTTGATGTTGCTAATGCAGCTCAAGATTCATATCGATTTATATTAGATTCACACATTATTCATATAAATTCATCTAGATATGAATTAGAGAATGGAGCCTTTGATCTAGATAATGCGATAGATGATTTAGCAAAGCGACGAGAGTCTTTTCAGAAACTCCTGAAACAGAATCCAATTTTTGTAACCTCTTTGGCCTATTCGGACAAGAATCTTGTTAGTGAGTTTCGAGGAAAACTGCTTTTAGACGAGTTAAGCCAATGCTACTTCCATGAGGTGTATGAATATCCGCAGGGAAACGCTGCCCTAATAAGCACATTCGTCTGGGATCACTTACCACCAAATAAGAATGTGGGTTTGAAAAGCTCGCCTTCAGGAAGACGCGCACTTCAACCTTATTTACTTTGCGAATTTGCGGCCATCATTTTGGATCCGCTAGGTGACACGTTCATTCATGAGGAAACACGCGGATGTCCCTTCGATTACTGTAGTAACGTTCGAGAAATAGATGAGACATTTCGAGTAAAAAGACTTTGTTCAGAACACGAGGATTATTTTCGACAGCAGGTTGTCAAAGGAAAACTAACTACTGAGCAATTGGATTCGGCGATAAGCTTGTTCAATCGAGCATTTGGCAAGGTTACAAAGTATGACTTATTCATCTCACATGCGACCGAGGATAAAGAGGATTTTGTTCGCCCACTTGCTAAGGCATTGGTAGCTAAAGGTTTGCGCGTATGGTATGACGAATTTGAGTTACATATCGGAGATAGTTTACGCCGAAAGATAGATACCGGCCTTGCTCAAAGCCGCTTTGGTCTTGTTGTGCTTTCCCGCTCATTTTTTGCAAAAAATTGGCCTCAATATGAATTAGAGGGCCTTGTAACACGCGAAATGGCAGGTGAACAGGTTATTCTTCCTATTTGGCACCAGATTACTAAAAGCGAGGTCATGGATTATAGTCCATCGCTAGCCGGAAAACTCGCTCGCAGTACATCTGATTTCACAGTTGAAGAAATTGCCCAAGAAGTTGCAAATGTTATCAAGAATCCTCGCTAATGCTCAAGTTAATCCCTCAATTTTTAAATCGCAAAGAGCGGGCTACCGATTAACCTCAGTGTCAAGGGGGAAAGAGGAAATTGGCTGAAAATTGCCTGATAACGAGTCACCGGCTGTGAAAGCGCCCCTTTCGCGGCCGGTTTTTCTTTTCCTGGCAATGCTTCGCCGCCCCCGCCAGCATTTTCGTGGCGGAGTTCGTCTTTTTCAAAGAGAAGCGGACATTCGCTATTCGGGCGGACGCATGTCTGGCTTCAACGCCAGCACTTCCTCCACAGAAGCCAGCCGGTACGGGAATTGCGGGTTCAAAGCCACACGTT
>CAZTZE010000039.1:0-31692 GCA_964618215.1 uncultured Chloroflexus sp. | reverse complement strand
AAACGCCGCTTTTTACACACCTTGATCAATCAAGAATGGACAAAGTCCAGCTTAGAGACTGTTTCTTAAGACCCTTTCTGCGCGCAGCGCCTACTCGGCAGAGAGAAGAGCAATGGCTTGACGCCAGACCCGCGCGCATGTATCATGATAGCGTAAATGTAAAAGACGGATGCCCGACAATCGAAAATCGTAAATCGTAAATCAGAACCATGTCTGCTCTCACCCTTGAAGAAAAACAAACATTGCTCCGGCTGTCCCGCCAGGCCCTCGAAAGCGGCGTGCGCGGCCAACCCCTGCCTGCGCTGGATCCTGCAACGTTGTCACCGACCTTGCGCGCGGAGGGCGCCTCGTTCGTCACCCTGACCGTGCAAGGTGAGCTGCGCGGCTGTATCGGCGCGTTGGAACCTTGCCAATCCCTGGCGGAAGACGTGCGCGAGCACGCCGTCGCGGCCGCCTTGCAGGATTACCGCTTCCCGCCGGTGGATGGGCACGAGCTTGCGCAGATCGAGATCGAAGTCTCGCGCCTGAGCCTGCCGGAGCCGCTCGAATACACCACAGCCGAGGACCTGCTCGAGAGGCTGCGCCCGGGCATGGACGGTGTCATCCTGCAGGATGGCTTTCGGCGGGCGACCTTTTTACCGCAGGTCTGGGAGAAAGTGGCTGATAAGGAAGAATTTCTCGATCATCTGTGTCTGAAAATGGGCGCTTCGCCTGATCTCTGGAGGCGCAAGCACTTAGAAGTGTTGGTGTATCAGGTAGAAGATTTCCACGAATAGCCGCCGGGGCATGATACAATACAGAAGTCACCATGACGGAAAAACTTTATGGAAAAAACCATCACTCACGACCGCCGAAAGGAAACGATTGAAGAAAAGACACGCTGGTTCCGCTCGCTTTCTATAGATGAGCGTGCGGAAATCTTGAACGAATTTACCGAATTGGCGCTGGCGGTCAACCCGAAGATTCTGGTGAAGAAGGATGCTCAACCTGTTAAAGGGCGTGTTTGCGTCCTTTCAAAAGCATGATGTCAAATACCTGGTCATCGGGGGAGTTGCGACTGTCATGCACGGTGTGCCGCGCGCCACATTCGACCTCGATATTTTGATTGAGGCCACGCAAGAGAATGCCCAGCATCTTTTGGATGCTCTGGTGGCAGTCAACTTCGGGACGGCGACCATGATCTCTGCAAACGAATTAGTGGCGCACGAAATCACCATCTTTCAAGATCGCGTGCGAATTGACGTGCAGACTTCAACGCCTGGAATTGATTTTAAGTCGGCATGGGAAAGACGGGAAACGATGCAATACCAAGAACAATCCTTTCACGTGGTATCACGTCAAGGTCTGATTGCATCCAAGCGTGCAGCAGGCCGTGATGTTGATTTGGAAGATGTGCGCTTGCTAACGCTCGATGACAACCACCCTGCCTGAAAATGGTATGTCGCAGGCAGATGCCCTTCAGGCGCAGGCGGCGAAGTATTGCGCCTCGAGGCTCTGCCAGGTTTCCCCTTCAGGCAACTGGATATAATCTGCCAGCAGCGGATGGACGCGGCGGATCTCCTCCGCCACGCGCAACGCCACGCGGCGGATGGAAAAGTGGGCATTTTCCGCGGCGCGCAACTGGCAGAAGGCAAAGGCCTCCCGTAGATTCATTGTGAATAGCACCCGGCGGTTGAAACCATTGGGGACGAGGTACGCGGCGACCTGCGGATTCCAGGCCGCTATTTCTTCGTACATCTGCGCGGCGGCCTCCATCGCGCCGCGGTAGGGGACCTCGAAGCCGGCTGCCGCGATCCGACGCGGCAACGCGTATCCGAGCCGCGCGGTCAACGCCTGAGGGGTCTGGGTCATCATGCGGTGGCGCTTGAATTCGGCGTATGCGCCCTGGTCGAGTATCAGTTCGAAGGTGTAGGCAGTGTGTTCGAGTTCGCGCAAGGGGGTGTCGTAGCGGGATAAACGCCCCAGCAGGGATTCGGCTAATTTAACGCGCTCAGGCTCAAGGGCGGAACGCACCGTCTGCAAGGCTTGGGCGTAGGCCATCTCGCCAAAGCGATACAACGCCGCGGCCAGCACCTTCGTCTCGCCGTCGCGGTCGTAGTCAATCAACGTACACCAATTATCTTGCGGTCGCTCTGGGTGGGGGTAAACCCCACCCCTACGTTCAAAATCTTGGGATGTTTCAGTCAGGTAAGGCGCTGCCTCGGCGTATTTGACCAGCGTCGGGACTTCACCCTGGGCGACGCGCTTGATCTCCTCGCCGATCTGGCGCACCTCGGCCAGCGGATGCGAACGCATCTTGCGGATGGCGTTCTCCAGCACGCGGGCGTTGGCGGTCATGCCCAGGTTGGCCAGCGAGGCCGCCGGCAGCAGGAAACGGCAGGAATCGACGTACTGCGAGCGGATGCGCCGGTCGTAGGCCTCTTCTGCCTCGCCGGGGGCGGAGCATTCGTTGCCGTCTCGCACCGGCGTGCCGCCGGTGTTCGCGGCACGAACGGTGTCACGGGGTGGGAATTGGCGCTCGACAAGTTCTCGCACCGGCGCCAAAGACTTCGCATAGGTGTCAAAGAGCAAACGGCAGGTTTGGATGTAATTTTCCCGCAGCGGGTGGCCTTCCAGTTCGGGCGGAATGTAGAAGTCTGCCTGTCCCCATTTCTGGTAGCGGGTGGATTTTTCGGTGTAGGAGGCCAGCCGGTTGGATTCGATGCTCTCCACGGCCAGCCGGGAGACGTTCTCGATAGCGATGTGCAGCACGGCATGTTCGGCCACCGAAGCGTGCCCGTAGCCGACCACCCATTTTTCGTGGAATTGGGCGCTCGTCTCGTCGCTCAGTTCAGCGGCGATTTCGCGGAAGGATTCGGGCGAACGCGAAGTCTTGGCGAAGGTGACCGCGATGGTCTCGGGGCTGAGTTCTTTGGGGGAGAGAAGATAGATTTGGCGAGGGGGCATGGGGGTCTCGTAAAACGTAAAACGTAAAGCGTAAAGCGTAAAACGTAAAACGTAAAGCGAATATCGAAGGCCTACTCGGCAGTTATTCCGTAACGGCCTCGACCGTCTTGCGCATACGGATGATGACGCCAAACGTCAACCCCAATGAAAGCAAGTATAGCAGTCCGTAGATGGTCATGAAGCCTTTGGTCATTATATAGACCAGTATTGTGAAAACTACGAACAAGGCAGCCTGGATGATCGTCCAGACCCGCAGCGTTGGCAGGTAATTGGCGTCGGTCTTTTGCTTGCGGGCCAGGGTATCCAGCATGACGAAGAACAGGGCGATGAAAAGGAACTCAGCCGTCAGCATGAGTTTGTCGAACCATACCGGCGGCGTGACATTAGCCCAAAAGTTGACCCAGGATGGGATTGGCCACAGTATCTCCACGCCGTTGAACCAGACGAGCAAGTCGATCAGGATATGCATCAGCACCCCGATGCCCAGTCCGATGCCCAAGTTGTTCCAGCGCGGTTTCTTCGTGATCGCGCTGACGATGAAGAAAACCGCCAGGATGGCGACGACGCTGAAGAGACTGTGGGTGAAGGTGCGGTGCAGTCCCTCGGTGGATTTTTTGGCGAGCGTGGCAACGGCCACCGCCAGGTTGTCGGCGTCGGGGAAGAGATTGCCCAGCACGATGCCCAGCACCAGCCACTCGGCCTTTGGCGCCCACTTGCGCACCGCCACACCGACCATACTGTGAATGCCTGCCTGTGCCATAAGAGACCTCCTTTCGTTTGAACAGACAAACGGAACAAAAATCTTCTATTTTGCCCATTTCACCCCGTGACAATTCTTGTACTTGCGCCCACTGCCGCAGGGACAACGGTCATCGGGTTTGGAATCTGAAAAATCCACCGGCTTGAGCGGCTGCCGCCAACGCGGCACACCTGGATGGAAGGGCAACTCATCCTCCTCCTCATCATCCTCATCCTCATCCTCGTAATCCTCGTCGTATTCTTCAATATCATCCAAATTCCGCGCGGTTGACATGAAGGCCGACCAGAGGCGTTCTGCCAAGATGCCAAAAGCTAAAATGCTCGCCAAACCGATAATGGTCGCCTGGAATGGTTCCAGGTGCATGACGAGGTTGATCACCCAGCCCACGCCAAACGCCAGTAAAGCCAGCAAGCCTCCACCGATAGTCAGCGATACAACGATGATCAACAAAGTCAAGATTAGGGGTAGTGTCATTTTCATATCATTTATTCCTTTCTTTTCGTAGTACCCTATTTTACAACGAAATTCCCCAAAAGACGTACTCTCCCGCCGCCCAAACCTTGATATAAAACTCCCCGCCATTTTTTGACGACGGGGAGTGCGCCTATTCCAATATTTCTCGCCCTCTGGCAATATCGGCATGGATCTGCTCCACCAAAGCCTCCACGGAGGGGAACTTCCTTTCCTCGCGCAGGCGCTCCACGAATTCCAGTGTGACCTCCTGCCCGTACAGGTCGCGGTCGAAATCAAGCAGGTGGGCTTCGACGTGCGGGACATATTCAATGGGGGTAAAAGTCGGGCGGATGCCGACGTTGGTCACGGCGGAATGTCTCTCATCGCCCGCCCAGGCCCGGCAGGCGTAGACGCCATTGGCAGGGATGACCTTCTCAGCCGGGATTTCCAGATTGGCGGTGGGGATGTTGATCTTCTTCCCACGCCCATCGCCGTGGATGATGGCAGCAGTGAGAGAATAATAACGACCTAAATCCAGCGCGGCTGCCGCGACCTCACCGGACGCGATCTGGGCGCGGATGCGGGTGGATGAGATAATCTCATTTCCAGCCGCCAGCGGTGCAATTGATCGGACTTCATATCCCAGGCTTGCCCCCAATTCGCTCAGGCGGGCAACATTCCCCTCGCGGCCGCGCCCGAGAGCGAAATCATGCCCGATAAGCAGGCGGAGCAGGCCGAGGTTGCGCGCAACGTGACGCATGAATTCTTCCGCAGTTTGATCGGCCAGGGCGCGGTCAAAAGGATGCGTGATGACAACGTCCACGCCCAGCGCTTCCAGCAATGCCGCGCGTTCCTCTGGCGTGGTCAGACTCTTCAAATCGGCTTTCCTCCCCAGCACCACGGCTGGGTGGGGAAAGAACGTCAACACGACAGCCAGCGACCCGTCTGCATGTGCGCCTGCCGTGAGCTGGCGAATGATCTCTTGATGGCCGCGATGGACGCCGTCGAAGACGCCGATCGTCAGCCAGGCGTTCTGGAGGGTGATCTCGTCGAGGGAGCAAAAATGTGTCACATTACGAGAAGAACACTTTCTTTGGCTGCCACTCTGGGGAGCCGTCTTCGCCCTGGGCTAATTCCATGATGGCGATCAGTTCGCCGGCCATGCTGACCCCGCGCACTAGTCCGGGCTTGGCATCCGGCGCGGCTTTGACGCGATGACCGTGGGTGACCTCTTCCACCTCAGCAGGGTTTAGCTCGATCCCCGGCCAATCCGCCAGGGCTTCCGCGGCGGGGATCAAGTACTGGTACCAGTTCCCGGCCTGGAAGGCTTCCTGTAACTTACGTAAGGGAATGGCGTCCCGCAGGCTGAAGCGCCCGCTCTTGGTACGGCGCAGGCCGACCAGGTACGCGCCGCAGCCCAGCACGTTGCCCATGTCGTTGGCCAGCGAGCGGACGTAGGTGCCAGACGAACAGTGCACGTCAATGACCACTTCCGGCGGCGCCCATTCCAACACCTCCAGGTGATAGACCTGGATCTTGCGCGGGGCTAATTCAACCTCTTCGCCCTGGCGCGCCATCTCATAGGCCTTGCGCCCATGCACCTTGACCGCCGAAAAAGGCGGTGGAGTCTGCTCGATCTCGCCGATGAACCCTTTGAGCGCCTCCTCGAATTTTTCCTCGGTGACATTCACCGGCGCGGACGACTGCCGGGTGAAACGACCCTCGGCGTCGTAGGTGTCGGTGGCGCTGCCCAGGCGCAGGATGGCCTGGTAGCGTTTGTCCGTGGCTGAGACGAACTCGCTCAAGCGCACCGCCGGGCCGATCAGGACGACCAGCACGCCTGAGGCGCGCGGGTCGAGCGTGCCGGTGTGTCCGGCGCGGCGGATGCCGCTACCGGAGCGGATGATCTGCACCACGTCATGCGAGGTCAGGCCGACCGGTTTATCCACTACCAGGATACCTGAGATGGCATTCTTGAGATCTTGACTTTCCATTTTGTATTCCTCCTTAAGGATGAATCCCCTGAGTGATTCTAGCGTAAATACAAAGCGCGGCGCGTCGCTGCCAGGACACTTTCCTGGACCTCGGCCAGCGTACCGGTAACGTCGGCGCCGGCTGCGCCCGGATGCCCGCCGCCGCTAAATTGTTTGGCGATTTGCGAAACGTCCAGTTCCGGAGTTTGCGTCCGCCAGGATATTTTAACCGATCCGTGGGTCTGTTCGACAAAGATTATGCTGATGTCGCAATCTTCGATAGAAGAAATTACGTTAATGAGGTCAGCGTCGTCATTGCCCGGGTAATCGGCATTTTTACGGTCGGCAAGCGTCATTGCGCCCCAGACGATTCCATCCGCGCGCTGCAGGCTCGAAAGGCCTGCAGCCCAGTAACGCGCCGCCGTGAAGGAGCGACGCACCAGCCCGCGGTAATACAGGTTCGTCATATCCACGCCTAGTTCCATCAACGCCGCCACCTGGCGGAGCGATTCCGGTGTGGTGTTGGTGGTACGGAAACCAAGCGTATCGGTCACGATCCCGGTCACCAGGTTGGCCGCCACAGGCTGGGTGATCATGTATCCCCATTCTGGCAAATGGCGGAACAGGATGCTCGCAGTCGCGACGGCGTCTGGCTCGATCAAGTTGAGCGCGCCGAAAAGCTCGTTGGTGATGTGGTGGTCAATGTTGATATCCGGTTTGTCGTAGCCCTCCAACACCCTGCCAACGCGTTTCAAGTCGGCGCAATCCAGCGTAACGATCAGGTCGAAGGTTCCATCGGCTGATTTGCGGATTTGTTCGCTGCCTGGGAGATGACGGAAGCTGGACGGCACGCCGTCCGCCAGCACCATCTGGACCTTTTTGCCTGCCTCTTGCAGCGCCAAGCCGAACGCCAGTAACGAGCCGATGGCATCCCCATCCGGGCGGACATGGGAAACCACGAGAATATTCTGCGCGACCGATAAGCGTTCTTTAATGGCTATGATTATACCTTGATCCATATTTAGGTCTTTTCATTGCTAATTTGCGCCAGCAATTTTTCGATCTGGTCTGCATTCTCGGGCGTGGGATCCCAGTAGAAGCGCAACTGTGGAATAACGCGCAATTCCACGCGGGCGGCCAGTTCGTGCCGCAGGAAGCTTCTGGCATGCTTCAAGCCTTTCAGGATTTCGCCGGAACGCGCCGCGCCTTCCACCGCCGAGACGTACACGTCGGCGTAAGCCAGCTCGCGATCCACGCTCACATCCGTGATGAAGATCTGCTGCAGGCGCGGGTCGCTGATCTCGCGGACGAGCAGCTCCGAGAGTTCCTGGCGGATTCGGTCCGCAATGCGTTGAATACGAACTTGGGATGGCATAATTCAATTTACGATTTACGATTGAAGAAAGTCATAGATCGTCAATCGTCAATCACTCGATTTTCTTTTCCAATATATAGCCCACAATTACATCGCCGACCTGGATGTCATTGAAGTTCTTCAGGCTGAGACCACATTCGAATCCCTGCCGGATTTCGCGCTCGTCCTCTTTCTCGTGTTTGAGCGAGGCGATCTCGCCCTCGTAGAGAATATCTTTGCCGCGATACAGGCGCACCTTGCAGTTACGTCGAATTTCGCCTTCGCGCACGCGACATCCGGCTATCTTACCCACCTTGGAAACCGCGAAGATCTTCAGGATTTCGGCCTTGCCGACTAACTTCTCGGTAAATTCAGGCGTGAGCATCCCTTTGAGAGCTTTTTCCACATCCTCGGTCAGGCGGTAGATGATATCGTACAAGCGGATCGAGACGCCTTCCGAGTCCGCCAGACGGCGTGCCGACACATCGGCTTGGACGCTGAAACCAACGATAATGGCTTTGGAGGCCGAGGCCAGCATGATATCATTTTCGCTGATATTGCCGGTTTCAGCGTGCAGGATGTTGACGGAGATATCACCTTTGCTCAGTTCGTTGAGCGAATTGACGATCGGCTCCAGCGAGCCTTGCACATCGGCTTTGAGGATCAGGCGTAATTCCCTGGTTTCACCGGCCTGGTAATTGGCAAAGAGTTCTTCCAGCGTCGCCTTCTTGGGCGCAGCAGCCTGATTTTTGGCCGCCTCATTGCGTTCCAGGATGATCTGGCGGGCTTCCTTCTCTGTATGCACGACCCGGAACAGGTCGCCGGCGGCCGGCACATCGTTCAGACCCATCACCGAGACAGGCACCGATGGCCCGGCCTTCTGCACATTTTGACCGCGGTAATCGAACATTGCCCGCAGACGCCCGTAGGAGCTACCGGCTACTACCAGGTCGCCGGACTCCAGCGTACCGTTCTGCACCAGGAAAGTGGCGATCACCCCTTTGGTCTTGTCCAGCTTCGCTTCGATGACAGTGCCGATAACGCGTCCCTTGGGGTTGGCGCGGATGTCGGTATTATCCGCGACGAGCGTGATCGCCTCGAGCAGATCCTCGATGCCTAGTTTCTGCTTGGCAGAGACCGGCACGACAATCGTCTGCCCGTCCCATTCGTCCGGGACGAGGCCATTGTCGCCGAGTTGACGCTTCACCATATCGGGATTGGCGTTGGCCTTGTCAATCTTGTTCAGCGCCACCAGGATGGGCACGCGCGCCGCTCTCGCGTGGGCGATGGCCTCCTTGGTCTGGGGCATCACGCCATCATCCGCTGCGACGACCAGGACGACGATATCCGCGCCCTGTGCGCCGCGGGCGCGCATGGCAGTGAAAGCCGCGTGGCCGGGAGTATCCAGGAAAGTGATGGTGCGACCGTTGTGCTCCACTTGATAGGCGCCGATGTGCTGGGTGATGCCGCCCGTCTCACCTTCCGCAACATTGGCGTGACGGATGGCATCCAGCAAAGAAGTCTTGCCATGGTCCACATGACCCAGGATGGTCACGACCGGCGGACGCGGCATCAGAAGCGATTCGTCTTCATCGGCGATCATCCTCCGCCAAAGAGGCACTTCACCGCTCTCTTTTCCTTCGGGCGCTTCCTGGTTCTCAAGGACTGCCTCGTAGCCCATTTCAGCGGCGACGATAGCGGCAGTATCGAAGTCTATCTGCTGGTTGATATTGGCCATCACGCCATTGGACATCAGGCTTTTAATGATCTGGATTGCGCTGGCATCAATATGCGTGGCCAACTCGCGGACGGTGATATTTATGGGTAACTCTATTTTCTTATGCTCGTTATCGCTCATACGGCGCCTCCTATGGTGCGCATCCTGGTTGTGGTAGCCTACTGGCTACCATTGTGCGCGAAATTCCACTCGCCGAAGGCCTACTCGGTTGAGTGGTGCAAAGCAAGCCTGGAATTCCAGCGTGCCTGCCGACCGAGTAGGTGCTGTGCAAGGCCTACTCGGCTGAGCGATCGGCGAGAGAGTGGTCTCGTCAGCCCATGATACCCTTGTTAGCCTGCATCTGCTTCCTCGGCCTCCTCCGGCAAGGTCAAGCTGAACTCTCGGAGGTGTTCGATTTCGGCAGGTTTCAGTTTCGTTTTCAAGGCGTGGGCCAGAGGCCCTTTAAGGGCTCTTGCCCAGCAGGAACGACGATTATGAAGGTAAGCCCCGCGCCCGGCCAGCTTGCCGGTTGGGTCAATTTGCACGCCTTCCGGCCGGTGTACCAGGCGGGTCAGCGACCGCTTGGGAAGCACAGTGTGACAACCCACGCAGGTACGCTGAGGAATATGTTTGGGGCGTTTTACAACCTTCATTCTTCCCATTCTGTCCAGCCTGCTTCGCCACGCTTGTGCTTCTTGTGGGCAATGGTCTGGTCTTGTTCGGGATCATACACGATTTCGACGTGCTTCTTTTTCTTCTTTTTCTTCTTATCCGAGGATGCTTCCTCGTCTTCTGTTACGCTGACGGGTTGCAACATCTCAGGCTTGAGGGCAAAGATTTCTTCGAGCGGTTTATCCTCGATAGCTGCTTCAGCCTCGGCGATCCCTTCGACCTCTGCGGTTGCTTCGGCCTCAACTGCGACTTCAACTGCGGCCTCGATCAAAGTTTCGGCGGGAGACTCGGCAATCTCGGTTTCCACAACTGGTTCACCCCCGAACTGCGGGGGTACAACCACAGGCGCTGGCTCGGGGAAGGTGACATTGGCAAGCGCATTCTCAATAACCTGCATGGACTTGGGGCCGATGCCGGCCAGTCCCAGGACTTTATCCCGGTTGAGTTTCATAACCAGAAGCAGATCGCCAATGGTGCGGTGCTCGGCTCCGGTCAGGATGTTGACGATATGTTCAGCCAGGCCGAGGTTCTCGACCGGTGTCTCGAAGGCGATAGCCGGGATTTCAGCCCGCGCCGCGCCGCTGCGTTCCTCTTCGGCAGCTTTATCCGCCTTCTTCTTTTCCACCGTGCGCCGCTCAACGCGTTCCACGAATTGCCCCAGCAGCGTGTATTCTTCGGGGGTAACCGGGCGGCCTTCGTCCTTCTTGGTCAGGATAGCCTCGATGGTTGAGACATGTTCCTTCTCAACTTCAGCCAGCGCGCTCAGTGCTGCATCGCTGTGCAGCTTGGTGATGGCGTCTGCCGTGGCTTCAGCCAGAGACTTAATGTCAATCCGCCAGCCAGTCAATTTTGCGGCCAGGCGCGCGTTCTGCCCGTCACGTCCGATAGCCAGGCTCAATTGATCTTCCTGGACGACGACCGTGGCAGTCTTATTGCCTTCAGCCAGATATACGCCAGAGACGCGCGCTGGACTGATGGCCTTGGAGATGTAAATCACCGGGTCTGGATTCCACTCGATAATGTCAATTTTCTCGTCGTGGAGTTCCTTGACGATTTGCTGGATGCGCGTGCCGCGCTGGCCAACGCACGCGCCGACTGGGTCCACGTTGGCCTGGGAAGCCGAGACGGCCACCTTGGCGCGTTGACCCGGCTCGCGGGCAATGGCGCGGATCTCGACGATACCGTGATAGATTTCAGGGACTTCGTTCTCGAGCAGGCGGCGCAGGAAGGTGCGATGCGAGCGGGAGAGGATGATCTGCGGGCCGCGCGGGCTGTCTTTGACTTCCAGGACGATGGCGCGCATACGGTCGTGCACTTTGAAGTGTTCGCCCGGGATCTTTTGGTTGGGCGGCATGACGCCTTCGGCCTTCATGTCCAGGCCAATGGTTATACCCTGGACGTTGTTGGCAGCCTGCACCACGCCGCTGATGATCTCACCGATCTGTTTCTCGAAGTATTGCGACTGCACCTGGCGCTCGGCCTCGCGAAGGCGCTGTTGGATGACCTGACGGGCTGTCTGTGCGGCCACGCGGCCGAAGTCGGTCGGCGTGGATAAAATCATGACCATATCGCCGAGGTTGGCTTCCGGATCTACCTGATGGGCAGTCTCCAGCGAGACCTCTGTGCGTTCATCCTGGACCTCTTCGACCACTTCTTTTTCGGCGAAAATGGTCACTTTGCCGGTCTCAGTGTCAATTTTTGCTTCAACGAGCTGGGCGGTGGAAGCATTAACCGAGCGCCGATAGGCCGAAGCCATGGCAGCCTCAACCGCCTGAAGGATAATTTCCTTCGGCAATTGCTTCTCTTCCAGCACTTCATTGAAAGCCAGGCTAAATTCGTTCTTCATGCGAAAACAACTCCCCAGAGTTTCTGGCAGACCTCACCGGTTTTCAAGGCCGGTGGGGTCTTGGTTATACATGCAGAAAAGTGGGGGGCACCCACTTTTCGATGCGTTCGGTATTAGCTCTACGTGTTGCGTGATTCTAGCATACATGTCGCCAACATGCAAGGTTATAATTATCCGCATGGAAGAACACGACCTCGAAAAAGCAGCCTTGCGCGGCGAACCATCCTACGTTTGGAGAGCGGGACAGGAACGCCGCTTAGCGATGATTTTACGCGCCGCCGAAGATCGCATCCAAGGCCGCATCCTCGAAGACGGCTGCGGGGTGGGGATGTACGTCGCGCACCTGAAACCTTTCGGCGGACAGGTGTTTGGCCTGGAATACGACTTCGAGCGCGTGCGTGAGGCGCATCAGCACTCGGAGCTGCTGGCCTGCGCGGCCGGGGAGGGGCTGCCCTATCCCGCCGAAACCTTCGACCTGATCCTCAGCCACGAAGTGCTCGAACACGTCCGCGATGACCGTCGAGCCGTGGAGGAAATCGTCCGCGCCTTGAAACCTGGCGGGCGGCTGGTGCTCTTTGTCCCCAATCGCGGTTATCCCTTCGAGACGCACGGGGTTTACTGGAGGGGGAGATATCATTTTGGCAATATTCCCCTGGTCAACTACCTGCCGCACAAATGGCGGAACAGACTTGCCCCGCACGTGCGCGTCTATTCTAAGCGTGATCTCGAAAAACTATTCGCTGGCTTGCCGGTGAAAGTCATCGAGCGCACTGTCATCTTCGGCGCGTATGATAACGTTATTGCCCGCTTTGGCAGGCTGGGGAAAACCTTGCGCTGGCTGCTGCAAACGCTCGAAAAGACCCCGCTGAAGGCACTGGGGCTGTCGCATTTTTGGGTGGTGGAGAAGTAAAAACTCACACCTCATATACCTTCAATACCTCATCCCCATAGTGATTGATGACCTTGACCGCGATCTTGCCGGTATTCGGCTTCTCGAAGGGATAGGAGGTTGTCGAATACAGCGCGGCCCAGGCGGACTCGTCGATCTCGGCCCGCAGGGCGCGTTTCAGTTTTTCGTAGGGCTGGTCTGCGCCGGTGAAGTAGGCGTGGCGGACGATGAAGGTTTCCTCGTTGTAGTCGGTGTCGATGAACCAGCAGGCGATGTCGTCGGTGGAGTTGGAGCGGACTTCGCCCGTCGTCGGGTCGTAGACGTCCAGGCCGCGCAAATGGACGCTATAACGGCCATCCGGCTGACGGTCCAGGGATAGATCGGGTTCGCCAAAGACCATGAACAGGTTGCCGGCGCCGGTCTTCTTCAAAAGTTCGTCGCCCATGGCCAGGTCGGGGTTCATGCGCGCCGGCAGGACGGTCAGCTTGCCGTAGCGTTTGGCTTCTTCACTGACGTGCGGGTCGAAGGCGAATCCGCAGACGATGAGCAGGTCGAAGCCAACACCCTTGAGGGCTTCCTTGGCGGCTTCCTTGACCTGTTCCGGGCCGACGGTGCCGAGTTCGGGGCCGATACTGACCGCCACCCGGCGGGACCTTACCCCTTCGACTTTGCTCAGGGCAGGCCCCGGCCCCTCTCCTGAAGGAGAGGGGAGTTTTTCGGTGTACTCCCCGGATGCATGGATCCACGTCCCGGCGTAGGGTTCGAGGCGGTCGAATTTCAGGCGTTCGTTTTTGATGGTGTTCTGGACGCCGGAGGCGCGCAGATTTTCGATGATCATCCCGGCGAAGTCCTGGGTGTTGAGGGCGTCTTCGCGGAAAGCGGTGGCGGGGTCGTCGGGGGCCAGGATGCGGTGCGGGGAGAGGCTTTCGACGGTGAACGGCCCGGCGACGCGGATGCGGCGGGGTTCTTCGTAGGGTTGGTCGTAAAGGAACTCGGTGTCGGCGCGGCGGGCGATGGAGGCATCTATTTCTTTTTGGCGGGCGCGGCGGGTTTGCCAATATTCGGCCAGCAGACCTGACAGGTCTTCGAGACCTGTCAGGTCTTTAGTAACTTCGCGCGGGATTTGCCATTCTTCCCAGGCCTGAACGGCGGCGGCGTTGATCTTCGCCCGCAGTTCTTCGAGGCGACTCTGGTATTTCTCGTGGATAGCGTCAATCTCTTCGTTGTTGGCGATGGACTTGAGCGTGACGTGCGGGACGCGCTTGTAGACGAAGCCGCGCTTGATGTCGCCAGAGCCAGTGTCACTCTGAGCACGTTCACTTCGTTCAGTGTAAACTCCGCGAAGAGTCTCCTCTTCGGGGGTGAGATGCTTCGCCGCCCCTTCCCCTTCACTTCGTTCCAGGTCAGGGCTGCGGCTCAGCATGACAGCGGGGTTGAGTTCGCGTTCTTTCTTGCGCCCTTCGTAAGAATCGGCCAGCAGGTAATACGGATACCTGCCTGCCATGAGACGGGTGCGCGCCAGGGCGATGGCGACGCGGGATGTATCAATGGTGATCCAGCGCCGCCCCCACTGCTCAGCCACGTAGGCGGTGGTGCCGGAGCCGCAGGTGGGGTCGAGCACCAGATCCCCCGGGTCGGTGGTCATCAACATACAACGCTCAATTACTTTAGTGTTCGTTTGAACTACATAGACCTTTTCGTCACTGAAACCGCCGAATTGGGTATCGCGCCAAATATTAGGTATTTCGCTGTATGAAAAATCATCCACCATTCTCTTAAATCGTACCTGCTTTCCAAAATCAAATACCCTGTGTGCTTTTACCAACCTTTTCAAACCTTCTTCCGATGTACTCCACTGCCTTCCAGATGGAGGAGCAAATTTCTTGCCCTGAAATTCAAATGTAAATGACCTTGTATCGCTAGGATGTTGGGAGTTCAATGCCTGTAACTTATAGCGCGGGCCTTTGGGAATTGGGCTTATTCCATCAAAGTATTGTTGAGTAAGTTTTATCCACCCCCCTTCGATATCGACATACTGATAGTATGTGTCAAGGTGATCTCGTTCTAATTGTGCAAGCAATTGTCGATATTTAGTTTCAGTCTTATCCTTCCCATACCACAAAACCACATCAAAAACCGAATTTATGTAATCTGCTGTTCGAGTGGTTGTGGTCATGAAAGCAATTTGTGCAATAAAATTCTCATCTCCAAAAACCTCATCCATTACACAACGTACTCGATGCACGTTCTCGTCGCCAATTTGCACGAAGATGCTGCCGCTCTCGGTGAGCAGTTCGCGCGCCACGACCAGCCGGTCGCGCAGGTAGGCCAGGTAGGAATGGATGCCCAACTGCCAGGTGTCGCGGAAGGCCTTCACCTGCTCCGGTTGGCGGGTGGCGTCTTCGGCCTTTCCGTCCTTGACATCCCGTTTCCTGGTCGAGACTTGCCAGTTCGAGCCAAACTTAATGCCGTAGGGCGGGTCGAGGTAGATCATCTGCACCTTGCCCTTGAGTCCCTCCTTCTCGGCCAGGGAGGTCATCACCAGCAGGGAGTCGCCCAGGATCATGCGGTTCGACCAGTGCTGGTCGTGATGGTAGAAATCCACGCGGTCTTCGAAGGGCAGGCCGTTGAAGTCGGCGAAGAGCATCGGCTGGGAGGGCTGGCCCTTGCCCGCCTCGGCCCGCACCAACTCCACGATGGCTTGCGGCTTGATGTGCTCCTGGATGTAGACCGGCACAGCCGGCACAGCCAGGTCGGCGGCATCCTGCTCATCCTTGCCCTTCCAGACCAGCTGCGGGTCGAGCGACGGGTCGCGCGGGTAGAACACCGTCTTGGGCTTCTTCTCGTCCTCGGCGATGAAGTCGCGCAGTTCCTCGGTCGGGATGTTGGGACGCGTGTCCGCGTGGGTGTGGGAGGAGATGGGGGTGGGGGAGGTGGGTTTCTTGGTTTTGCCGGCCATATTGACTCCGGGGATAAAAATTGTTATGATAGGTGTGTAAAAGTCGTAAAGACTTGTCCTGCCCTGCGAACGGTCGCCTATTGTGGCGGCCCCGCCCCCGTCTGGACGTGATGACGGATCGGCTAGCAGGGCGGGTTGTTTTATACGGGCAGGTTCAATTCCTGGCGTACTTCTTCCAACCTTTGGCGTAATGCCTGTGGCTGCAGGGTGACAATGACAGCCATCACAAAATAGCGCGAGGCGCCTTTTCCGAAATTAAAACTGACATCTATTCCCCTGGAACATTTGGCTGAAATTGATGAAGCGCTCGAATAGCGCGCTGGAGGCTGTACGAATGAATCTGGGCGCGATTAGATTGCCAATGCTCGATAACGAATTTTCCGAGTTGCCCCAGGTAATTTCTCCCCACAACGCTCGTCGCATTGGGGACAGGCGCAATATCATCCTTTATGGCGCGAAAACGAGACCGTCGTGCCAGGTTGACCAATAATTGTTTAGGGTTGTTCTCGGCTTCTGGAAATTGCGGAATATGGTGAACCGCAATGCCAAGAAATTCGGCACAGGCTTCCCGGTCTGCCAGCAGCCAGGTCTCGACCATGCGTACGGCAATACGAGCCTGAAGATTGTCGTTCCTTCCATGAGGGAACCAAAGATGAAGTAAATCAGGCGGACATTCTGCCCGCTCCAGGTCAGCCAGAGCAATAAAGGGCCAATGTTGAGCGGCATTATTGTACTTTGTCAGGTTTTTATCCATCCAGTCCCGGCCGCGTTTTCCATAGCAAGCCCCAGCCTGTAAATGCGGCGCGTTCTGCGCCAACAATTGGCGCAGAACCAGTTCGTCGAGTGACCCTTCGGCAATCAGGCTGACTTGAGTGGGGCTCACAGCGTGAATAACTCCAACTGTTTCAGGTTCTCCGGCTCGGTATGGGGCAGAACTGCATCCGCTACCGTCAAGCCGGCATCGAGCACCGCTTTGATTTCAGGCTTGCTGGCAGCAGAAAAGATCTGTGTCCCTTCCTGGTCTGGAATGAGCATCAAAATTTCTTCACCGCCGATGCCTTGATCGGTAAGTAGTTCATAACTGTGCGTGCTGATAAATATTTGGCGTTTTTTCTCACGTTGGATGCGGTGAATCAGCCCCGGTAAGCGGCGCACAACGCCACTGTGCAAGGAGAGTTCAGGTTCTTCAAGAAGAAGAGGCCCTTCGCCTTCCTGCAAAGACCACAAGAGGCCAAGCAATCGTAAGGTTCCATCTGAAAATGACTCCTCGTTTTGTTTGGCAGGTTTTTGCCGCCAGTGAGCATAGGAACCAATTAGGTGCGGAACGCCGTTTTCGTCATTTTTCAAGTACAGGTCTTCCAGTTGCGGCACGGCGACTTTGAGCGCTTTTAGAATGCGACGCAGGCGGGCATTGCGCGTTTTCTCCTGTGTTTTTGCCACGCGCTCCAGGAAGTTGTATCCGTAGGCTTCCGCCTGCTTGTTCAGAGTGGCCCAGCCCCGGCTGCCGCGGATGATTTGCGGTACAAGATGCAGATAAGAAATCTTCTCGAAAAAGAGAGCAATCTCACGGAAGAGCGCATTCTGATTGATCTGCTCCAGGGCTGTTTGAGTCAGCCGCGCCGGGTCTTGTGCATCTTCCTTGTCAGGCCGTTCCAGAATGCATTCCCCATTTTTGTAGACCGCCTCGCGCTTGAGAACAGGACGGCGATATCCACTGGTCTCCTGACCAAATTTAATCTCATATTTCCATTCAATCCCACTGCCGTTCACCAGAGTGACGGTAATCCCGACATCGGGGTCCTGGCGCGCCGCAAGGCAGCGAATTTTTGAAACGCCACCGCGTTCCTCCACGGCACGCTGAAGGCCACCGGTCGGAGCTGCCAGATCGCGCAGGAAGCGCAGGGCATCCAGAAAATTTGATTTTCCAGATGCATTAGGTCCAACAAGGAAAACGCGCTCTGGCACGTCTACACTGACCTTGCGGAAATTTTTCCAACTGTATAGTTCTACATGGCTGATATTCATTTCACTTTTCTCCTGAATGGAGCATGACGCGTAACACTATTATACATTCTGCCCGTCTCGAAATAACGGCCCAATTCCAATTCCATCTGCTTTCACGCCATTCAGAAACGCCCGGATGGTATTCTTTGCATCCCACGGATCCACGATCTCGATGAACGCCCAGCGCCCGAAGCCACCGTGGTTATTGACCGCCGGCACCCACAGGGTGCGCGCCGTGGAGACCTTGGCGGCCTTCTCCTTCTTTGCCTCGCCGCTGACCTCCAGGATGAGATTTAGCGGTTCGACCTCACCCCCGGCCCCTCTCCCATTGGGAGAGGGGAGTCGTAAGCGAATGAGATAATCGGGGATATAGGAATGTTCCTGGCCATCCAGTGTATAGGGGATGGCAAAGCCCAACTGGAAGTTCTTGGCGTAACAGACCACCTCGTCCATTTCTTCGAGCGACTCGGCCAGTTTGGCCTCCCAGCCACTGTCGAGCACCACGTGCGAGATGTGGCACCTGTCCGGGCGGGTGCGGTACACGTCGCGGGCGGTGTCGAAGTCCACGTAGCGGGTGGAGCCGAGCGTATCGAACGGGCGCAGGATGGGCAGCAGGGTCTTCTCTTCGGACGTGGAAGCGACGATGGCCTGGTAGATCTTCTCGGCTGCGTTGTGAGCGAACTCCACCATCAGCAGCATCTGCGGGAAGGCATTGTCCTTGCAGGTCAGGCATTCCTCCCGCCAGCGCCGGACGATACCGGTCAACTGCGGGAACAGCCAGGGCTTGAGGTTGCCGTCGGCGTCCTTGAAATAGCGCTCCAACAGCAGCGCCGCCAGGCGGAAATCCAGTTCGTGCAGGCGTTTGTCCTTCAGCCCGTACAGGTCATGGAAACTCGACTCCCCGATGATGGACTGCATCTCGGTCCTGGTCGGCACGTCGGCGGTGGAGATTGCCATCCTGGAATCCGGCGTGAATTTCGCATTCAGGCGTTCGCCCTTCAACTCATAGCGGTAGCCGACGAGGCGCGGGAAGGTCATCTCGCAGGCGAGACGATCCTCCAGGGCGCGCACCCGAGTCGGCGTGGGACCCGGTTTCGGGTCCGTGGCTGAACCGGCACTGGGGATGAACGAGAACGGGACGCCGTACACCTCGGCATAATCCGGCTCGAAGCGTCCGTCCGCGTTGGTGGCGTAGCTCCGCCGCCGCAGCCCGCGACCGACGACCTGTTCGCACAACAACTGCGTCCCGAAGGCGCGCACGCCCAGGATGTGCGTGACGGTGCTGGCGTCCCAGCCCTCGGTCAGCATCGAGACCGAGACCACGCAGCGCACCTGCTCGCCCAGCTTGCCCGGCTTGCCGACCGTGTTCATCACCTCGCGCAGGATGTCTTCGTCGGCCAGGCTTTCGGCGTCCCGGCCGGGGAAGCGCGCCCGGTACTCATCTTTGAACTCTTCGATTTCGACGGCGGCGATCTTCTTGAACTCGGCGCTCATCGCCTCGCCGGATTCCAACTGCTGGCTGTCAATCAGGATGGTGTTCGGACGGGCGCTCCAGCGGCCGTCGGCGACGTTGCTGAACAATTCCAGTTTCCCCGGCACCAGCACTGTCGACTCCCCTCTCCTTTCAGGAGAGGGGCCGGGGGTGAGGTCCTTTTCCCAACCGGCGATGTAGTCGAAAACCATTTTGGAAACGTTGGTATTGTTGCATACCACGATGAAAACCGGCGGGGTCAAACGACTGAAGTCGTTACTACCATCTGGGGTAGTGGCGACTTCGCGAAGCACCCCTGTGGGGTCAGTCGCTTTCTCCCACTGCTTGAAATATTTCACGTAGTTGCTGTACAGGCTTTGCAGCGCGCCTTCCAGCTCGGCCGGCAGGAGCGGGTCGCCGGCGAACTTTTCAGTCTTGCGGCCTTTCTTGGGCAGACTCTCGCGGATGCGCAGCCACAGATCGCGGTAAGTGGGCTGCTCGCCGGTCATCGAGTCGTCCGCCACCGGGACGCGCGGCACCTTGACGATGCCCGACTCGATGGCGTCGATCAGCGAGAAGTCCGAGACCACCCAGGGGAAGAGTGTCCCTTCCGAGTAACCCGAGCCGCGCAGGAAGAAGGGCGTGGCAGACAGGTCATACACCACCCTGACGCCGATCTTTTCCTTGACGGCTTCCAGCCCGGAGATCCAGATGCGGGCTTCTTCTTCGCGCTGCTCGGCCTCGCGGCGCTCGTCGCCGGTCAGCTTTTCTTCGTTCTCTTCCACCTTGCGTGGTAGTCCCGGTTCCAGCACGAGACGCCGGTAGCAGTGGTGGGCCTCGTCGTTGATGACGACGATGTTCTTCTTGTTGCCCAGTTCCCGGCAGACACGCCGCACCATCTGGTCGGGTGTCTCGGTGAAGGGACTGCCGTTCTTCTGCTTCAGGATATCCTTGGTCAACTTCCCGGCCGCCACACGTTCGCGCGGCTTGAAGGCGTGGAAGTTGGTAATGATCATCTTTGCCTTGCCCAGCTCAGCCAGCAGCTCGGGCGGCACCAGGTCGTGCAGGCGGTAGTAGTTGTTGGGGTCGTTAGGGAGCAGCACCCGCAGCCGGTCGCGGATGGTGATGCCGGGGGTGACGATCAGGAACGTGTCCGAGAAACGGGCATCCTGCGGGTTGGCGAATTTGTTCAGCGCCTGCCAGGCGATCAGCATCCCCATCACCAGCGTCTTGCCGGAGCCAGTAGCCATTTTGAGAGCAATACGATACAGCAAGGGATTTGACTGATAATTTTTCTCTCGCAGGAAATTCTCAACCCATGCTTCGCCATATTTTGGCGCAACTTCTGTAATCCAGATTGCAGTTTCAAGAGCCTCGATTTGGCAGAAAAATAACCTGCGTTCACGGTCTTCTCGTTTCCAATATTCCAGCAAGCTGGCTGTTATTCTTGTAATTCCTACATATCCCCCCTTGCGCCAGATGGCAACGCGCTCGCGAATGCGATTAATGTCCTTGTTTTCTTCAACACGATCCGCTGTCCACTCGGTTTCAAAGGACAACTGTTTTGGGCTTTTCTTCTTTGCGTGTGGGACGGGAACGAAATATGAACTGACGCGGCGGGCCTCGACGATTTCGTCCGTGATACCCTCGTCCGTGAACTTGAAATGCCTTCGAGGTTCCTCGAAGGGGGAATTGAGAATGGGGTTTTCGATGACGATTTGTTTCATCGCATGCCAATCCACACCTGACTGAGCCGTGTTTTTCAGTATAGCATAAATAGCCCGAACATGCGCGGTTTTACGTCGTGATTTTCGGGCACTTGGGCTAAAAAACAACGGCCATTCCTGGATGATTGGCCGTTGTTGCTTTCAGGGGATTGCCTCCCGAAAATCATAAATCCCATCCCTTACCCCCCATTTCCGTTTGCATGTCGGGCAGGCCAGATAGCCTTTCTTTTCTACCAGCGGCGCATGTCCACATTCGGGGCATTTGAAGTAGAACAAAATGTCATTTTGTCCGACGGGCGGCGGGATAGAATCCCGCCCTACAGCTTTGCAACGAACAAACACACTCGGCGTGACCTGCCACAGCGCGCCCGTCCACTGCGCCAGTGAGTCCATTCCAGCCAAAATGCTGACCGGCGCCAGCCGTTTGAGCAGGCCGAGACGGAAGTGTGAGACGGTCAGCGTCTTCTCGATTTCAAAGCCCACCTCTTTAAGCCAGCCGCGCACGGCTTTGGGGTGAAAGTCGAAATTCAACCTAGCGAACTCGACCGGCTCGAGCGTGAACGGGCTCCATTCCTGGCGGCGCAGGGCGTAGCGCAGGATGGCCTTGAGGTTCTGTTTGTTGGCGTATTCCAGGATGAAGGCCGCGCCGGGTTGAAGGACGTTGCGCACCTGGCGCAGCGCCTTTGGCGCGTCCGCCATGTGGTGCAGTGCCCGGATCATCGTCGCAGCGTCGAAGGACCCGTACACGAATGGCAGCCGATAGACGTCCGCGGCGACGTAGATATAACGGTTGCTGCGCCCCAGCCGCGCCTGGGCCTGTTCCAGTTGGGTGCGCGAGTAATCCAATAATACAATCCGCTCGAAACCGGCGTAACGCGGTGTGTTTCGCCCCGCGCCGGCGCCCAGTTCGAGCAGCAGTTGTCCGCTTTTGGGCAGCAGGCGCTTCAGCGCGATGGCTTCGCAACGGTCCTCGTATGCGCGCCCGCCAGCATCCCAGAAGGAGGTCTGGTAATCGGAATCGGTGTAATCGCAGACAGGGGGGGTAGTCATCAGTGTTCAGTGTTCAGTCATCAGTAGTGGTGAAGTAGGGGGCTTGTTCTTCACGCACAGAAAGCGCGTCGGGGTTGCAGAAGAGTCCAGCTTTTGCCATCATGCCGCCAAGCAAGCGGCCAATCTCAGCGCATTGTGCAAGGAGCGCATCGGCCTGCGCGCGGGAAATATATTCGCAGTCCAACGCGGTTTCGATCCAATGTTGCGTCTCCTGCTGTTCGCCATCGGAGTCGGTCAGCTTGCTGACAAAATTCTTCTCATACCGGCGTTTAGCCCATGCCTCCGCAATTTGTGCACCGATGGAACGCGACGAACGTCGAACCTGATCGGTCAAGGAGAACATTTCTTCTTTGGGAAAACCCTTCGTCAGTGTAAAAACCTCTCGTGACAACACCCTCGACTTCTGATAAACAATCAGGTCACGAAAGCTATTCGCATGAGCCAATCCGGACATTTGTTCCTCCTTATCGAAAATCAGTCCCAATAGCCCTCAGACCACTGATCACTGAAAACTGATCACTGATTACTGAAAACTGATCACTGGCGTCCCAAGCCGCGATAGGTGAAGCCCAGCGCCTTCATCTTGACCGGGTCGTAGATATTGCGCCCGTCGAAGATGACCGGCTGCTTGAGCAGCCCCTTGACACGCTCGAGGTCGAGCTGCTTGAACTCGTTCCACTCAGTGACGACGACCAGTGCGTCGCAGCCCTTGGCCATCTCGTAGGGGTCAGCGTACATCTCGACCGCCGGCAGGATGCCGCGCGCCACTTCCATCGCCACCGGATCGAAAGCGCGCACCGTTGCACCCGCCTGGATGAAACCTGCGACGATGTCAAGCGAGGGGGCTTCGCGCATGTCGTCCGTATTGGGTTTGAAAGCCAGGCCGAGCAGGCCGACTGTCTTACCCTTTAGACCGCCCAGGAGCGCCTCGACGTGTTTGATCGTCTCCTTGCGGCGGTCGTAATTGACCTCCATGACGGAATGCAGGATGCGCGGGTTAAGCCCCTTCTCCTCAGCCATGAACGCCAGCGCCTTGACGTCTTTGGGGAAACACGAGCCGCCCCAACCCAGACCGGCATCCAGCATCGCCGAGCCGATGCGCTTGTCGTAGCCCATGCCGGCCGCCACCTCTTTCACGTCCGCGCCCAGCGCCTCGCAAATATCCGCCACCTCGTTGATGAACGAGATCTTGGTCGCCAGGAAGGCGTTGGAGGCGTACTTGATCATCTCCGCGGTGCGCAGGTCGGTGATGAGGATTGGGGCGCGCAACGGCAAATGGAGTTGGGCTACCTTTTCCGCCGCGTCTCGATGCAGCGAGCCGATCACCGTGCGGTGCGGGCTGATGAAGTCGCTGATGGCCGAGCCTTCGCGCAGGAACTCCGGGCAGGAGACGACCGCGAAATCCACCGGCTTGGGCTGGTGTTCCGTCACGATATCGGCGACCCAGTCCCCGGTCCCGATCGGAACGGTGGACTTGTTGATGATGACCAGCGGCGCGGTCATGTTCTCGGCGATGGAGCGCGCCGCTGCAGCCACGTACGTCAAGTCCGCTTCGCCGTTGACCGCGGAGGGCGTGCCGACGGCGATGAAGGCGAATTCCGTCCCCTCTAATGCTTCAGCGTAAGAGGTGGTGAAGGATAGCCGACCGGCCTTGACGTTGCGCTTGACCAGTTCTTCCAGGCCGGGTTCGTAGATGGGCATGACGCCGTTTTTCAGGCCTTGGATGCGCTGCTCGTTGATATCCAGGGCGATGACGCGGTTGCCCAGGTCGGCAAAGCAAGCGCCGGTCACCAGACCGACATAGCCGACGCCGATAACACAGATTTGTTTCATAATTTAACCTCGATAATGTGAGTTGATGCCAAGCCACATCACTATACCCAAACTGGCCGTTTTCGTCAAATGAATATGTAACTGAGATTGCCAAAGGCCTAATCGGTGGTATATTGCTCATGGAGTTGACTTATGCGCCTGCTTTTCGTCGCCGATGGCCGTTCACCGATCACCCTGAGCTGGCTGCGCCACTGGATCGAGCGCGGGGATGAAATCCACCTCATCTCGACCTTTCCCTGTGACCCGCCGCCGGGGTTGACCTCATTCCACGTCTTAGCGGTGGCATTTGGCGCTTTGGGTGGGGGACAGGCTGCGAACAGCTCGCAGACCTCAAAACGGGGATTGGTCGGACGTTTCCGCGGCTTGCTGCGGCCTTTACGCTACAGCCTCGGACCTTTGAGCCTGTTGGCCTATATCAAGCGTTTCCGCGCCCTGGTCGCGGTGATCAATCCAGACCTGATCCATGCGCTGCGCATCCCCTTCGAGGGAATGCTGGCCTCCTGCGCGCCTCGGGAAGCGCCGCTGGTCGTCTCCATTTGGGGCAACGACCTCACCCTTCATGCTCACGGCTCTCTACTGATGAAATGGCTGACCCGTCGGACGCTCCGCCGGGCGCAGGGTTTAATGGCGGATGCTCGCCGCGATATCCGTCTGGGGCGGGAATGGGGCTTCTCGCCGGTAGGCCTTGCACAGCACCTACTCGGTCGGCAGGAAAAGCCTACGCTGGTAGTCCCTGGGGCAGGCGGCATCCGCCTCGACGAGATCCAGCGCGCGACTGCGGAAGCCGGATCTCTGCCCGACCTCCCGGTGGATGCGCCACTGATCGTCAACCCGCGCGGCGCACGTCCGGGCAGCCTGCGTAACGACACCTTTTTTCGCGCCATTCCACTGGTGGTACAAAAAATCCCACAGGCCTGTTTCGTCTGTCCGCCGCTGGCCGCTGACCTGCAAGCCGAATACTGGATCGCCTCGCTGGGCATCCAGGCCAATGTGCGCCTGTGGCCGCGCTTATCGCAGCCGCAGCTGTGGGCGCTTTTTCAGCGCGCCAGGGTCTTTGTCTCACCCAGCGCCCATGACGGGACGCCCAACTCTTTGCTGGAGGCAATGGCCTGTGGATGTTTTCCCATTACCGGGGATATCGAGTCGATGCGCGAATGGATCAATCCCGGCGAGAACGGCTTTTTGGTCAATCCCGCCGACCCGCAGGCTTTGGCGGAGGCCATCCTGGCTGCGCTCGAGGATCCCGTTCTACGCGCCCGGGCCGCCAAACAAAATGCCCACATCCTTTCCGAGCGCGCCGACTACCCGCGCTGCATGGGGCAGGTGGAGGAGTTTTACGAGAACGTGAGACGTAAAACGTGAAGCGTGAGACGTAAAACGTGAAGCGTGAAACGTGAAACGTAAACGTAAAACGTAATTGAGCAATGCACCTTACGCATTACGCATTACGCAGTACGCAGTACGTATCACTCATCACTCATCACGCTTTGCGTTTTATTCTTGCACCCTGGGGGCGCGCAGAGTGTCCAGCCGTTCCTGCAATTCGATGCGCTTGGTCGCAGCCGCCTGGCGGATTTCTCCGCCCAGGTTATCGGCGCGCTCGCGTAATCTAATGCGCAGTTCTGGGCCCGATTCGGGGGCGAAGAGCAAGGCAATAACTGCCCCGGCCAGGCCTCCCAGAATCACGCCGATGAAGAAACTGAGTGTCCGTCGCATAATCTACTCCTTTGCAAAGTTATGAAGCTGAAAGATCAAAATGTATTTTATCACTTTAGAGCACTGGTTGCCGCATAATTTATGGGCAACGTAGTCCGATGACCCCTGTCGTCGGCATGGCAAGAAACCGGATTCTGATGATTTCGGGCTCCTTGTGGGCATAATAAAGATTGCCATTCCATCCTTTTTGTGGAATAATAGCTTTGCCGCGTGTATCACCCTGTGGGTATCACCCTGCAGCGTTCTACGTGAACACGACGGTGGAAATGATATATCCTGTTGCGAGTGGCTGCCCGGCTGTGGGTAAGGGAATAGAGGGGGAAGAGGCTTCCCAGCCCAGGCTGCGGGCCGGCCCCTACCTTTCACGGAGGGTACCTTGTCCACGCTATCTCCTGCTTCTTTTTCGACTTCTGAACGCAAGAAAGTCACCACGCTGACGCTGTGCCAAAAGAAGGAACGCGGCGAGACGATCAGCATGTTGACGGCTTACGATTATCCCACCGCGCTGGTGATGGATCAGGCCGGGCTGGACGCCATCCTGGTCGGCGATTCGCTCGGCATGGTGGTGTTGGGCTATCCCAATACGCTGCCCGTTACGATGGAAGAAATGCTGCACCACTGCCGGGCGGTGGCGCGCGGGGCGAAGTCCGCGCTGCTGATCGGGGATATGCCGTTCATGTCCTATCAGGTTTCGGTGGAGGATGCACTGCGCAACGCCGGCCGCTTCTTGCAGCAAGGCGGCATGGACGCGGTCAAGCTTGAAGGCGGGCGCGAGCGCGTCGAAGCCATCCGCGCTATCCTCGGCGCGGGCATCCCGGTTATGGGACACCTCGGCCTGACGCCGCAATCGGTGCATCAATTGGGCGGCTTCCGTCCGCAGGGACGCACGGCCGCGTCCGCCAAGCGCCTGCTGGAAGATGCCATCCTGCTCGAGGAAGCCGGCTGCTTCAGCCTGGTGCTGGAATCTGTCCCGGCGCGGCTGGCGGAGTTGGTCACCTCGCGGCTGCGCATCCCGACCCTCGGCATCGGGGCTGGATTGGGCTGCGACGGTCAGGTGCTGGTCACACACGACCTGCTCGGCCTGTTCGAGCGCTTCACGCCCAAGTTCGTCAAAAAATATGCCGACTTTCACGCCGATATGAAACGCGCCTTCCGCGAATTCATCACCGACGTGGAGGCAAAATCGTTTCCGGCAGAGGAGCATACCGTCGAGATGCCAGACGAAGAGTGGGAGGCATTCCAGTCATCAGTTACCAGTGATCAGTCACCAGTACCACTCACTGAACACTGAACACTGAACACTGAACACTGAACACTGAACACTGAAAACTGATCACTTTCCACTATGACTACCCAATCCATCCTCATCATCGGCACCGGCGCTCTTGCCACGCTTTTTGCGGCGCGTCTTTCTGCGACGGGCGTGGATGTGACCATGCTCGGAACCTGGCCGGCCGGCCTGGAGGCGCTGCGCAAAGAGGGGGCGCGCCTGGCGGATGCGGATGGCGTGGAACGTGCATACCCCGTCTGCGCAACAGGCAACCCGGCGGAATGTCGCGGGGCGCGCTTTGCGCTGGTGCTGGTCAAAGCCTGGCAGACCGAACGCGCGGCAAGACAATTGTCCAGTTGCCTGAGAGAAGACGGCCTAGCGCTGACCCTGCAGAACGGCCTGGGCAATCGCGAGATACTCGCAGAGAGACTGGGGCTTGGGCGCGTGGCTCTCGGCGTGACCACCACCGGCGCGACCCTGCTCGGTCCCGGCCTGGCGCGACTGGGCGGCGAGGGGCCGGTTTCGCTGGAGGCGCACCCGCGTCTCGCGGCTTTGGAGGCGATGCTGCGCGCGGCCGGATTCGCGGTCAATGTGGTCGCCGACGCTCGTTCGCTCGTCTGGGGCAAATTGGTGATCAATGCCGCCATCAATCCGTTGACTGCCTTGCTGCGCGTGCCCAATGGCGAATTGCTCCAGCGACCAGCGGCGCGCCTCTTGATGGCCGAACTGGCGCGCGAGGCTGCCGCGGTGGCGCGGGCGCAAGGGGTGAGCCTGCCGTTCGAGGTTCCGGAAAGCGCCGCCGAAGAGGTGGCGCGGCGTACGGCAGCCAATCGTTCGTCCATGCTCCAGGACGTGCTGCGCGGCGCGCCGACCGAAATTGATGCCATCTGCGGGGCAATCGTCCGCGCCGGGGAGGCGGTGGGCATACAGGCTCCGCTCAACCGGCTGATGTGGCAACTGGTCGGCGCGCTGGCTGGCAATCCTGATATGCTGGTAAGTCGTAGGACAAATTGCCAATTTGTCCCACATTTGGCGCTGTTTCACGGCAACTCCCAATGAGCCCATTTTCTTCCCCTGAATTATCAGGCATGGTAAGATATAGGCAGTTTGTAATATCTCGCTAAAAAAGGGTATAGGGGTTTGCGAAAGGGTAAAGAACATTCGCAAACCCTCGAAACAGTGAGATGCTACGGCAGTTCTTTTTTTGGAGGTACTGGATGCGTAAATGGTTCTTCATATTGGCCTTGACGGCCCTCTTTTTCTTGCCCATCGAAGCTGGAGCAAAGACGGAAGTCAAATTGAGCTCGGTATCTGTCCAACTGTGGCCGGAGTTCGATAAGCCCAGCATGTTGGTAATTTACGAAATTGCGCTTTCAGAGGATACCGCTCTCCCACTGGATCTAGATTTCCGGATGCCTGCCGATGGAACACTGCATGTGATCGCGGTTGGCTCAACGCCAGAAACGGTCAGCGATACGGGGATCGTTTACGAAGTGGATGAAGGTAGTCTATGGACAACGGTATCCATAAAAAGCGTCAGCCAGCGCGTCATTCGCATAGAGTATTACGACAATCTGGAGAAACAAGGAAATGCGCGCCATTATCTTTATCGCTGGCCGAGCGATTATGCAGTGGATTCCTTTGCGATCAGGTTTCAAATGCCGGTGGATGCCTCTGAATTGCAGACCGTACCGGCGCTCAACACCAGCTTTGCTGGCGATTTTGGCTTAACATACTACGCTGAGGATTTCGGATCCCTGCCTGCCGGTCAGGCATTTACGCTAGAGGTGGATTACCAGAAGACGACCGATACGCTGAGCGTATCTGGCCCAAACATTCAACCGGCAGAGAATCTTACCAATGCCCCCGGCCGTGTGACATTGGCGAAGTATGTCCCCTGGGTTCTGGGAGGACTGGGAATCCTTTTGATCCTCTTCGGTCTGGCAGGAGGTTTAGTCTATTGGCAAGGCCGCCTCCGGGGACCCAGTACTGAGGCGCGTAAACACCACGCCCCGCGCCGGGAGGCGAATGGTGAGCAAAGCGGAGCGATTTACTGTCACCAATGCGGACGGCGCGCTCAACCGGGCGACGTTTTCTGCCGCGCCTGTGGCACGCGCATGCGCCGTGGGGAGCAATAAGCCTCCAGGGATCGCCAGGACGATCGTGTGAGCATTCCCCCAATCAGCCTGATTTATTTCTTTTACGGCCTGGCTTTCTTCAGCATGGGTTTGCTGGTGATGGTCGAAGGTGGACGTTCTTCGGATGCCCGCCTTCGACGCGCACTGCGCCCGCTTGCAGCTTTTGGCCTGGTTCATGCGGCTAATGAATGGATTGAAATGTATGAGGGGATCGCATTACTCATTGGGCAGCCGTTACCTGACTGGCTTTCCGCAGTGCGCCTGGCGATGTTGGCATTTTCATTCGTCTCATTGGCGGCCTTCGGCAGTTACCTGCTTGCCACTTCCCCGTCTGTCTCGCGGCTCATTCTGGTTGTCCCGCTTGGTCTGGAAACTGTTTGGGTTTTCGGTCTCTTTATACTGAGGGGAAATTATCCGGCCGCTCTCATCTGGAACGTTGCAGATGTCTGGACGCGGTATTCGCTTGCCATCCCGGCTGCGCTCCTGGCTGCCATCGGGCTGGTCGTCCAGCAGCGCGTCTTCCGGCAAGCCGGCCTGGTTTCCTTCGGCCGGGATGCACTCTGGGCGGCTGTGGCCTTTGGCTGGTATGGCTTGATCGGTCAATTGTTCTCCCAGGCGACGCCCTTGCCTCCATCGAATGTCATTAACCAAGCTTTGTTCATGGATCTATTTGGGTTTCCGGTACAGTTGTTCCGGGCTGCGATGGCGGTCTTGGCATCTTTCTTCGTAATCCGCTTCCTGCGAGCTTTCCAGGTGGAAATCGAACACCAGATCGCCAAACTACAGGAAGCCCGGCTGAAGGAAGCTGAGCAGCGCGAAGCAATGCGCGGGGGACTCTTTAGACGTGTGGTGGCTGCCCAGGAGAGTGAGCGTCAACGGATTGCGCGCGAGCTGCACGATGAGACCGGCCAGGCGCTGACTGCCATCGGCATGGGCTTGCGCGGGCTGTCAACAAGAATGGAGAATGCGGACATAAGTCACGCACAAGAGACCCTGAAACAGTTGCAGGAATTGAGCGCCCATTCCTTGAACGAACTGCAACGCCTGATCGGCGACTTGCGCCCATCCCACCTGGATGATTTGGGCCTTCCGGCAGCCTTGCGTTGGTACGCCCACGATATCCAGGAACGCGCCCAGATATACGTCCGGGTGGAAATCAACGGGAATGAGCGGCCAGTCTCTTCGGCAGTGAAAACCGCATTGTTCCGCATCGCACAGGAAGCGCTGACCAACGTGGTCAAGCACGCCAACGCCAGGAACGCCAGTATCAACCTGAGCTATGGCCCCAACGCGGTGCGTGTGCAAGTGACGGACGATGGTCGGGGTTTTGATATCCGGTCAACGACCTCCTCCGAACGGATTTCCTGGGGTCTGACGGGTATGAAAGAGCGGGCAACCCTATTAGGCGGTAAGTTCGCGTTGAGTTCACGCTCAGGGGAAGGGACCAAGGTTGAGGTATCCATTCCCTATCAAGAGGATGCAGAGGTGTCCGATGAAAATACGTCTCCTGTTGGTGGATGACCATCAGGTTGTCCGTTCCGGCCTGCGGATGTTGCTGGGTGGCGAAAGCGACGTGGAAATCGTCGGCGAGGCCGGTACGGCAAAAGAGGCGCTCGATGCAGTGGGGCAACTGAGGCCTGATATCGTGCTTATGGATATCGGCCTGCCGGATATCTCTGGCATTCAGGCGACGCGTGAGATCAAGCGTCTCTATCCGGAAGTGGCGGTTGTGGCTTTGACCATCCACGAGGATGAGGAATATTTCTTTAAAATGCTCGAAGCCGGGGCAAATGGCTACGTGCCCAAGCGCGCCGCGCCGGAAGAACTATTGACCGCCATCCGGGCGGCCGCCAAAGGCGAGGTTTATCTCTATCCATCCCTGGCGAAGCTGCTGGTTAAAGATTTCCTGGCTCAAGATCGGGGCAGCGGCGAAGCAGCCAGACTCGACGGCTTGACTGACCGTGAGCAGGAAGTGCTGAGATACCTGGCTGACGGGGCGACCAACGGCGAGATTGCCGCAGTGCTGGTCATCAGCCCGAAGACGGTTGCCCGCCATCGTGAAAATATCATGCGCAAGCTCAACCTGCACTCCCGGGCGGAACTGGTGCGTTACGCCATCCGCAAAGGGATCATCAAACCTTGATCTCTCATCACACACTTGCAGCCTGCCAGAAATATTCTGGCAGGCTTTTTTATTGGGGCGCATGACTCAATTTAAACCCAATCCGCTAATTCTGACGTGGGGTGGCGAGAGTAAATAATCTCCAAATCGTAGGGCGCTATGGGGTGGCAGCCCAATAAAAAAGATCGGTAGTACGCCGAATTTACTTCCCATCCTGCAATGACTACACTGAAGATGAAAGTATCTAACGACTCTCGAAAGGAGGTTGCCATGACAAGCACATTGATCGTGATCGCCTTGATGATCTTGAGACTGGTTGTACCCGCAGCCTTGCTGCTGACGATTGGCGAAGCAATCAAACGCCATAACGAGCGGCCAGGTAATCTGCGAGGCGCTTAATGGAGTGGCTGAACACTTTTTTTACTTTTACCCTCGGCCTGATCCTGCGGATCGGCATCCCATTGGCGGTGACCGCCGGGGTTATCTATCTGCTCCACTGCCTTGATCGGCGCTGGCAGAAAGAAGCCTCGGCCGAAGCGCTGGCGTCCCCGGCCGGTAAACCCTGTTGGGAGATCAAAAGATGCGGTGAGGAGAAGCGCAAGGCGTGCCCGGCGGCTGCCCAGCCCAAAGTCCCGTGCTGGCAGGTTTTCCGGTCAAATAACGGCGTCTTACGCGAAGCTTGCCTGGGGTGCAATGTCTTCCGGCAGGCGCCGATTCCTACCTAAGGCCTACCGGCGAGAATCTGATTTTGAATCACGATGAGGTCAACGATGACAAAACTGGAACGCTTTT
>CAZTZE010000038.1:0-33633 GCA_964618215.1 uncultured Chloroflexus sp. | reverse complement strand
TCGGCATCATCCTGACCGCCCTCAGCCTGGCCCACATGATTGACCCCTACACGCCTGAGGCCTTGCAGCGGGCCTTCCAGATTGTGGGAGGCATGGCGCTTATCCTGGGCTTGCTCGGCCTGATCGGTCTCGAAAAACGAGCCGAGAAAACCTCTCGCGCTGAACACTACAGCCTACGCCAGATGGCGCAAGCCATTCTGGGAAATCCCCAGGCGCGGGTTTTCTTTGTTTATCTCTGGCTGCTCCTGGTCGCCCTGCTCGGCCAGGATGTGCTGCTGGAACCCTTCGCCGGTGAAGCCTTTGGTTTGAGCGTGCAGGCCACCACGCGCATCACCTCCATCTGGGGAGGCTGCATGTTGGTAGCTTTGTCAATTGGCGGCATTCTGGAAGGACGCGCCTCCAAGCGAAAAATTGCGCAGACAGGCAACCTCGGCGCGTTGTTGGGTTTTGTCCTGATCGCGTTCAGCGGGCTCATCGCCAGTCCGCTGGTGTTTTATACCGGAGTCGTCCTGCTCGGATTGGGCACCGGCCTGTCCACGGTCGCCAACCTCTCCCTCATGCTGGACATGACCACCTCCGCCAGCGTCGGCTTGTTCATTGGGGCGTGGGGCGTATCCAATGCCTTATCCCGCTTGAGCGGTTCAGTCCTGGGCGGAGCAATCCGCGACATCGTCGCCCAACTCACCCAGAGTTCCGTATTGGGTTATGTGATCGTATTCGCGATCGAAGCTGGGCTGATGTTGATCGCCATTTCCATGCTGCGCCGCATTGACCCATCCGCTTTCCGACGTCAGGCTGAACAGATGCCCTTTTTCGAGACGGCAGCCATGGCTGCCGAGTAGGTGCTGCGCGCGGAGAATTAATCATGCCAGAAAGCGAAAAATGGCTCAACCTCAGTCAGGCGGCTGAACTGCTCGGCGTACATCCAAGCACGGTGCGCCTGTGGTCGGACAAGGGTCTGCTGCCCGTCCATCGCACGCAGGGGAAGCACCGCCGCTACCGTCGCTCCGAGGTCGAGTTGTGGGTCAGGACCGCCCGACAGCCGCGCTCCATCGAACCGGAGAACGTCATCCAGCACGCCCTGGTGCGGATGCGTTTTCAGATCGGTGAAGGCCACCTGGAGGCCCAGCCCTGGTACCAGAAACTTGACGACGAAGCCCGCCTCCAATACCGGCAGAGCGGCCGGGGCCTGATGCAGGGGTTGGCGAACTGCCTGGCCTCCGAAGGCGAGGAGGCGATTGCCGAGGCGCGTTCCTTCGGCTACGAATATGCTTCGCTCGGCCGCCGCTGCAACCTGAACCATATCGAAGCGGCGCAAGCCTTCCTCTTTTTCCGCAATATCCTGTTGCAGGCAATGATGGCCGTCTATCAAGAGACGCGCATCCCTTCCGGCGCGGCCTGGGGAGAGATGCTCCACAAGGTACATGCCTTTACCGACCAGATCATGCTGTCGCTGCTTGAAACCTATCAGGCTTTTGAAAGTAATCACCGTTAATGGAGAAAATTGGATGGAAGAAAAACCGGCTCGCCGCTACCCGCTCATCTACGAGAAAATCATCCCCATCGCGCTGGGACTTATTGTCATCATCAGCCTCATTTTGCTGGTCGTGACCATCGGCGTCGCGCTGGGACTGTTCGCCAGCCCGGTTTAATTTCGGTCACGAATTTCGTTCGTTTATCCCCGCGTGGCATAATAATCCTTTGGAGGTATCTCTTGAACACACTGCTCCCCCTGCTTTCCAGTCTTATCAGTTTCGTCTTTGCCTTCTTCGTCTTCAAGCGTTACGCTGAGCGCAAAGGCGCACATTTGCTCCTCTGGGGCATCGGTACCATTTTCTATGGCATTGGCGGTTTCTGCGAGTTTTATTATGGCGCCTTCGGCTGGAACGCGCTGGTTTTCCGCCTGTGGTACCTGTTCGGCGCCATCCTGGTCGCCGCCTGGCTCGGCCAGGGGACGGTCTACCTGCTGGCGAAAGCGAAGTGGGCCCACGGCCTGATGATCGTCCTGGCCCTCGCTTCGCTCTTCGCGGTGGATAAGGTCTTCACCGCGCAGCTCGATCCAGCGCTGATGATTGCCAGCGCACACACCGGCAGTGAACTCTCCGGTCACGCCATCCTGACGGGCGGCGTGCGCATCCTGACGCCCTTCTTCAACATATACGGCACGCTGGCGCTGGTTGGCGGCGCTGCCTACTCGGCTTTCATCTTCTGGCGCAAGCGCGTCCTGTTGCACCGCACCATCGGCAACATCCTGATCGCCGTCGGCGCGATGTTACCGGCCTTCGGCGGCGTTTTCAGTCGGCTGCAATTCCCCGGCGCGTTGTATCTGGGTGAATTCCTGGGCATCATTCTGCTTTTTGCCGGTTTCATCCGCGCCACCACGCCGATGAAAAACGAAGTGCCCGCTGTGCAATCTGCCGCGGCAGATTAGTACTGCAAACCAGAACCCCGTTTTCTCGAAGAAAACGGGTTTCTGGTTTTTACGTGTATAATCTCCTCAACCCGACGACTGGAGACTATCATTGACTATCCTGGACTTTCCCATCATCTCCCGCATCCGCCGCAACCATGGACTGGAACACGCCAGCTTCAACATTCTCAACCCGCGTTTCCCGGAGCGGACTTTGGCCGGCTTCTCGACCCCGAGCGGATTCTTCGTCCTCGGCAATCTGGCGACCGAAGACCTGCGCGCGGCGGTCATGCAAGCTCTGACCCGTTTGCACGCAGGCGAGCGTCATCTGGCCATCCATGCCAACTGCGGCACGAACATAGTCGCCTCGGGCTTTGTCGCTGGACTGCTGGCCTGGCTGGGGATGGCCGGCGCGAAGTCCAAGCGCGAGAAAGTTGATCGCTTGCCCTTTGTCATCGCGCTGGCGATGCTGGGCTTTATTATCAGCCAACCACTGGGACCGAAAATCCAGGAATGCATCACCACTTCCGGCAACCCCGAAGGTATGACCATCGTGGACATCGTCCCGGTCAAGGTCGGTTGGTTTACCCTCCATCGCGTGGTGACGCAAGGGTAGGGCGGATTTCTAATCCGCCAAGATACTTCCAATGGCGGGATAGAATCCCGCCCTACGAATTGATAAAAAAATGTCTGCTACTCCCTCCGTTATCCTTCTCCACGGCGGCGACGAATATGCCATCGCCGCGCAGATCGAAAAACTCCTTGCCGCGCTCGGCGACCCGTCCACGGCGGAGATGAATATCGCCCGCTTCGACGGCCACGCCTCCTTCAATTTTGATGACCTGTACACGGCGGTCAATGCCATGCCATTCCTGGCCGCGCGGCGGCTGGTGGTGCTGCGCAATCCCACGGCGGCGTTCCCGGGGCGAACTCCAAAACAAGCCGCGCCGGAGGCTGAACCGGGTACAGAGATCGCCCCTTCCGCCAACCGCAAGAAATTCCTCGAAATGCTGGATCACATCCCGCCGACGGCCACGCTGGTCTTGGTGGAACAGGAGGCGCTCAAACCTGACCACTGGCTGCTGAAATGGGTTAAACCTGCCGGGGAAAAGGCGGAAGTGAAAGCCTATTTCATGCCCAAACACTGGGAGATGTCAAAATGGCTTGAGAACGAAGCCCGGAAACAGGGCGGCAGGCTGGAGCCGCAAGCGGCCTCTTTGCTGGCCGGGATGACCGGCGAAGATACCCGCATCGCCGCCCAGGAAATCACCAAACTACTGACGTATGCGAATTACGCGCGTCCCGTCACCGCCGCGGACGTGGAGCAGGTCAGCATCCTCAGCGCGCAGGGGGATGTCTTCGCCCTGGTGGATGCGCTCGGCAAGGGCGAAGGCCAGAAAGCCCAGGCCGCGCTGCACCGCCTGCTCGAAAATGAAGAATCGTTCTCATTATGGGGTATGGTCATCCGCCAGTTCCGCTTGCTGCTCCAGGCGCGGGAAATGCTGGATGAACGCGCAACAGTCCCAGAGGTCCAGAAAGCGCTCGGGCTGCACGAGTTCGTGGCGGGGAAAATTTGTGAACAAGCGCGGCGGTTCTCGATCTCCACGCTGGAGTCCATTTATCACAAACTGCTGGAAATTGACGAGGGGGCAAAGACGAGCCAGGTACCGCTCGACCTGGCTCTGGATACGCTGGTGGTGGAGCTGGCCGATGGGGGATGGAACTAATCCGGCAGGGTTTTGAGGGCGCGCCAGAGCGTGACCAGCGACAGCGCCACGAACATCAGGATCACCAGCGCCGAGGCGCGTAGAACATTCCATTCAAGGGCGACGTTCAGTGTTATACCCACGAATTTAGCCACTCCCTATAATAGACAGGCAACGGATTTTATAACTTGTGATAGAATTTTACTATTATGGCCGCTTATCGCATTCTGATTGTTGAAGATCAGCGTGAAGTCAGCAACTTGCTGCGCTCGGCGCTCCAGACCCTCGAACACGATCTGGAGGTGGTCGAGATTCCCTCTGGCGAAGAGGCGATCCTGGACGCTTCGAGGAACAATGTTGATCTGTTGGTGACAGACTATCGTCTGGCGGGTATCACGGGTATCGAACTGATGCAAAAGGTGCGCCGTCACCGGCCGGCGGCCAAGGTCATCCTGATCACCGGTATGACCGATAGAAAAGTGCGCAAAGAGGTGTCTGAGGCGGGTGCAGACGCGTTCTTCATCAAGCCGGTCCCGATTGCCGATTTTCTGGATGCAGTCGAACGCCACCTCGGCCTGGTCGGGACCATGCTCCCGGCAGAGCCGATCAGCGTGGATGCATCCGGGGAGCGGCCAAGCCTGGCGGAATTGATGGTCAGCTTGCGTCAGGAATTGGATGCGACGGCCATTTACCTGCTCCACGACCGCGGCCGCATCCAGGCCCGCGCTGGCGACCTGCCCGATAGCAGCATGGAGGTCTCCCTGACAGCCTCTTTGATGGCTATCTTCAGCGCCGGGCAAAAGCTCTCCCACTTGATCGGCCAATTGGTCCCTTCCAACTGGCATATCTTCAATGGCGGGGAGTACGATCTGATCTTCGCGCCTGTCGGAACGACTCATGCCATGCTTGTGGTCGGGGAGAGGCTTGCTGCGCAAGAGCGGATACTCAATACCTTCCACGTTTATTCCGCTTTCCGACAGAAAATCGAGGAAACGCTCCAGGCGCTGGATGTACCTGCGCTACCTTATATCAAAGCGCCGCGGGCTGTACCACAAGCAGAATCCGCAGCCGAACAGAGCAGCGATGAACTGGAGCCGCTGCTCAAGCAGGCTGAGAAGAAATTCAAACCGGAAGAGGTAGATGCCTTCTGGAGCAAGGCAACCGGCAAGCATAAGACCGTGCCACTCAATCCGGACGTATTATCTTATGACCAGGCGCGCCAATTAGGATTGACGCCAGCCGAAGAGAAGAGCTAAACATTGCCCCGCCGCCCAGCTTATGTTACAATTTGCCCGCCTTGGGGCGTGGTGCAACGGCAGCACATCAGCCTTTGGAGCTGAGTATCTTGGTTCGAATCCAGGCGCCCCAGCCTGAATATCCCGCCTGCCGAGTAAGTCTTTGGCAAGCGGGGCTTTTTTTCTCAGCCCCCATTTCGAAGTGCAGAAATGGGGGGACAGAGGGGGGTAGGAGCAACCGATGAAAGCTACCGCCGTTATCCTCGCCGCTGGACAAGGCACGCGGATGAGATCGGATTTGCCAAAAGTGATGCACGCAGTCTGCGGGCAGCCGATGATCTATTATGCCATTCAAGCGGCCAAGGCAGCCAGCAGCGAACCCCCCGTCGTGGTGATTGGACATGCTGCGGATGCCGTCAAGGATTATGTCCATGATTCGGCGCGCCTCGTCTTTCAGGAAAAACAGCTCGGCACCGGACATGCCGTGCTGCAAGCGGAATCCTTCCTGCGCGGCAAGAGCGATTATGTGATAGTGACCTATGCCGACATGCCCCTGCTGCGCGCCGAGACCATCAGCCGGTTAGTCGCGACCCAGGGCGCGAACCCAGGCCCGATCACCCTGCTGACTGTCATCGCCGACGACCCGCGCGGCTTTGGGCGGATCATCCGCAAGCAGGATGGCAGCGTAGCGGCCATCATCGAGGATGCGCAGGCGTCCCCCGAACAGCTAACCATCCAGGAATTAAATGTCGGCGCGTACTGCTTTTCTGCTGACTGGCTGTGGGATGCTTTGCATCGCATCCCGCTCTCGCCGAAGGGTGAATACTATCTGACCGACACGGTCGAACTGGCCGTCAAGGCGGGTTTGCCTGTCCAGGCGCTCCTCTTGGATGACCCGATCGAGACCATCGGTATCAACACCCGCCTGCACCTTGCCGAAGCGGAGGCCGCCATGCGCCAGCGCATCAACGCCGCCCACATGCTGGCCGGTGTCACCCTGATCAATCCGCAGACGACGTACATCGAGGCGGGCGTGACCATAGGCCGGGATACCGTCATTTGGCCGAACAGCTACCTCCAGGGCGGCACACGCATCGGTGAGAAATGCGAGATTGGGCCAGACAGCATTTTGCGCGATACGGTGACCGGCCAAAACTGCGTCGTGCTGGCCTCGGTCTTGGAGGGCGCCATTCTCGAAGATAACGTGGATGTGGGTCCCTTCGCTCACCTGCGCAAGGGCGCGCACTTATGCACAGGCGTCCACATGGGCAACTTCGGCGAGGTCAAAGATTCCACCCTCGGCCCGGGTACCAAGATGGGACATTTCTCCTATATCGGTAATGCCACCATCGGCCCCAACGTCAACATCGGCGCGGGGACGGTCACCTGTAATTACGATGGTGTCCATAAGCACCCGACGCAAATTGGCGCAGATGTCTTCATTGGCAGCGATACCATGCTGGTCGCGCCGGTCAAGCTTGGCGACCGCTCGCGCACCGGCGCGGGGTCCGTGGTCACGAAAAATGTCCCGGAGGATACGCTGGTTGTTGGGATGCCGGCTCGGGCAATTTCAAGAAAGACGAAACGATGATTACTCTAACTGACGAAGAACGCCAGGCTCTGATTGACCTGGCCAACGAAGCCCGCCGCCGGGCCTACGCGCCGTACTCGAAATACCAGGTTGGCGCCGCGTTGCGCACCAGCTCCGGACGTCTCTACACTGGTTGTAATGTCGAGAACGCCGCCTACCCAACCAGTATGTGCGCTGAACGGGTGGCGATTTTCAAGGCCGTTTCTGAAGGCGAAACGCAGTTCGATGTCATCGCCATCGTCACGCCGAATGGCGGCTCGCCGTGCGGCGGATGCCGGCAGGTTTTGGCTGAGTTTGGGTTGGATACTATCGTGCTGATTGCGGATGGTGAAGGGCAATTACTGAGCGAATTGCCGATCGGTGATCTTCTCCCCGGTGCATTTGGGCCTGAGGATTTGGTCAGATAGTTGGGTGGTTGGGTGGATGGGTGGTTGGGTAGTTGTGTAGTTGGGTGGTTGGGTAGTTGGATAGTCGGATGGTCGGGTAGTCGCAGGTTGGCAATGAGGAGACAATAAGGAGACAATAAGACTACGAGACTATAGGACTATGAGACTATGCGACTACGAGACTATGAGACTATAAAACTATGGAACTATGAGACCGAATGATCAGAAAACTAAGCGACCACAGTTTCCGCCTCGAAGCCGTCGTCCTGCGCCATTCCGATTGGGGCGAGGCTGATCGTTTGCTCACGCTCTACACGCGCGAGAAGGGCAAAGTACGCGCGATTGCCAAGGGGGCGCGCAAGGTGCGTTCGCGCAAGGCCGGCCACCTGGAACCCTTCACGCGTGTCACCCTGCAACTGGCGCGTGGCCGTGACCTGCTCATCGTCACCCAGGCCGAGACGCTGGATGCCTACCAGCCGCTGCGCGAAGACCTGCTCAAAATAGGGTATGCAGCTTACGTGGCCGAACTGCTCGATCGTTTCACTTACGAGGACGAAAGCGAGAATCGGACCATTTTCCGCTTGCTGACCGAAACCCTATCTCGAATCAGCAACGAGCCGGACCCCTGGCTGGCTCTCCGCTATTACGAGGTACACCTGCTCAATCACCTCGGCTTTCGCCCACAACTGTTTAGCTGTGCCAATTGCAAAGCCGAGATCCAGCCGGTGGATCAGTACTTCTCCGCCTCTCAGGGCGGGGTGTTGTGCCCGAAATGTGGCGTGGGCCTGCCTGGGGTCTGGGAAGTGTCGCTGGACGCGCTCAAGTACCTGCGTCATTTCCAGCGCAGCACTTACCGCGAGGCGAAGCGGGCGCGCCCGCTCGCCGCGATCCAGAATGAGGTCGAGTCGCTCATGCAGCGTAATTTTACTTATCTCTTGGAACGAGAGCTAAATACCCCCGGATTTATCAAACAGATCAAGAAATAAGCGCCGAAGGCCTACCGGATAGGTGCTGCCCTCTGAGGTACAATAATGGTAGGACATTCTCCTACCATTACAGAAATTCACTGAAAGGGTTCTATCTTGTTTGAAATCGTTTTCCTCGGTACGTCGGCATCCGCCCCTTCGGCGCGGCGCGGGCTTTCAGCGCAAATCGTCAAGCACGACGAGTTCCGCTTTTTGATTGACTGCGGCGAAGGCACCCAGCGGCAGATTTTGCAATCCGGGCTGGGTTTCAAGCACCTCAACCACATCCTCATCACTCACGGCCACCTCGACCACATCCTGGGGCTGGGCGGCCTGCTCTCCACGTTCATGCGTTGGGAGACAATTGATGAATTAAACATCTACAGCGGCCGCTGGGCGCTCGACCGCATCCACGACTTGCTTTATGGCGTCGTTCTGCGCGGCGCGCAACCGCCCATGAAAATCCAAATGCATGAAATTTCACCCGGCGTCTTTTTCGAGGCGAAGGATTTCACGCTTACAGCCTTTCCGGTTTTCCACCGTGGGTCAGATAGCCTGGGTTTCAAGTTCGAGGAGAAGTCTCACCGTCCCTTCCTGCCGGAAAAGGCGGAGGCATTGGGCGTACCGCCCGGTCCGCAACGCCGCGACCTGGTGAACGGCAAGAGCATCAGCCTGGCAGACGGTCGCCGCGTCAGCCCGGAAGAGGTGCTTGGCGCACTCAGGCCCGGGATCAAGTTGGTGCACGTGGGCGATGCGGGTCGCACCGCGGACCTGGTCGAGGCCTGCCGCGCGGCCGACACGCTGGTCATCGAGTCCACCTATCTTGAGTCTGAAGTTGAGATGGCGAAGCAGTTCTCGCACTTGACGGCGAAACAGGCTGCACAATTGGCGCTGGAGGCCGGCGTCCGGCAATTGATCCTGACCCACCTCTCGCGCCGCTATCGCGAGAAAGACGTTCTGGCCGAAGCCCAGACCGTCTTCCCAAACGTCAGCGTGGCGCGCGATCTGGATGTTTTTCAGGTCAAGCAATCTTAACGCGGACTCCAGCCGCGCGTAGCGCCAAATCGGCAACCTATGGGCTAATCAATCATCCCACCCGCCCAGCATTTGTATTCCTGGCCTTGCGGAGTGAAAACCTTTGTCGGCCAGTTGTCGTCCACAATCCGGTGGTTTTTCAAGTCCGTTTGCAGCGCTTGCAGAGTGCGCTCCCCTCGTGATTGGGAGAGATGGAACGACTGCCAGTCGCGCAGATGACCGGCGCGGTTGCCAGCCGAGATGCAGGCCAGGGAAGCGCCAAGCGCATCACGCGTCCCGGAAGTAAGCGAGGCAGATTTGTAGGCTGCCGCCAGCGCAGGCGTGGCATCCATCGAGAGCGAGGCCAGGTAAGCCACGTCCAGTTCCGCACCTCGCGCGGCGCGGGCCACGTTCTGGCGGACGATGAAGGCATCCACGTTGAGCAGGGTCAGGCTCATGGCAAAGCCAATTGCGGCCAACAAGGCTGCCGCGGCGAAGGCGCGTTCACGGCGCAGGATTTCCAGCGCAATTACAACCACCAGCAGAACGGCCAGCCAGAGCATGAAAAGGTGCGTATAAGTGCGCAAGCGGGAAAAGCCATAGGCGGCCTCGTAAAGCAGCAGGCGCTGGAAGGCCGAGGCCAGGATGATTCCCACCAGGGCGACCATCCCAATGCCGAGGCCGGAAAATCCCCAGCGTTGGCTGGGACTCTCACGCTTGACGATCGCGCTCAGAACAAGATACAGCAGCAGGCTGAAGAAAGCTACCGCCGCCAATTCGCCGAAACCGCGCCGGGCGTATTCGGCATAAGTGTAACCCTGGAGGGTGATGTTCGTCTGGCCGCCGAAGAAATATTGGACCTGGATGACGACAAAGACGGCAAAGAGCAATACCACGCTGCCCAGCACGATAGTCGCTTCGGTGAAGCCCAGAAAGGCCGGGAGGAGGGGTTTCTCTTCACCGATCAACTTTTCGTCCTGGCTTTGACTGGCCGCGTGCAGGAAGACTCCTGCCAGCATGTACGCGCCGGTCAGGATATACACCGCGCGGAAAATGTACTCTGGCAGCTTCTCCAGGCGGAAGAGGGCGATGAGGTTGTCCAATCGCTGGGCGAAGATCAAATCGGCCGAGGCAAGCAGGGCGGTGAAGACGGCCAGGATTGGGATGGCGATCAGGACGCCGCGCAGGATTGGCCAGACCCGGCGCGCTCCGTGATTTTCGCCCCCCTGCTCCAACTGGCGACGGTTCTGGCTGGCAAAGATCAGCGGCCGGGCGATCATGCTCCCGGCCAGTCGGAAGAAGTTGGCTGCGTAATCCGAGAGGCTATACGCCAGCCAGCGTCCGCCGAGGAAGGTGATCGCCAGCACCCCCAGCAGGAAGAGTGTGAAGGCATGGGACATGAAGAGACTCAACGGCTCCTGCCGGACGAAGGTCATCGCCGCGAAGAAGGCGATGGGCAAGGTCAAAAGGAGCGCCTTCCAGTCAGGTTTGATCCCCTGCGCGCCTAACACGATGAATCCACCGACCAGGCACAACAGGACATAAATGGCAAACGAGATGCCGGGGGCGTGCTTCCAGAACAGAAAGTCGAAGAGCCAACCCAGAACAAGGGCTGTGATCCAGAGAACATTGGGGCGTTTCATGAGCACCTCCTTGAGAATTTTACCGCTGCTTGTATGAACATGTAAATCTGCTCGCGCCAGGCGCAAATGTAGGTCGGATTGACAATCCGACTTACTCCATGTATCTCATGTTCAGGATAGTCATGCCGGGCTTGCGGAACCTATCAAAAAGCTTCAGATAGTATCTGATTTTTCAAAAGTGGTAATTGCTCAACCTGTTTTTGCCGAAGGCCTACCGAGTAGATGCTGTGCACTCGGCAAAAAGGCATTTACCCCGGAGTCACCGAATAGGCCTTCGGCAAAGGCACGATGTTTCATATTACAGCGCAATGTTCACGAAAATCCTCTCCTAGGTGTTACCCTGAGGGCGCGTTCTTTGCGCCCGAAGGGTCTCCGCGCCGCAAACGGGAGATTCTTCGCGCCCCGAAAGGGCATCGGGACGCTCAGAATGACACAGGAAACAGCAACCTTGCGCTGTAATATTAGTGTCTTGGTGGTAAAACGGTGTTTTTCAGTGCAGCCATCCGTGAAATCCGTGCCTTCGCCCTGGCTCAGGCCAGGGTTTAAAATTCATCTCCAGAAACAGGTATCACTTCCTGTCATGTCAATAGACATGACAGGATTGGCGAAAAATGATAATATAATACTGGCATGTCACAAGTAATTATTGACCTAGCGATGTCCGGCACCCTTTTGCCGTAAAGTCAGCCAGCGCCTGATGGGTGAACACACACACCTGTCAGGCCTTTTTAGTCTCTCGCCGAGCATCCCTTCGGCAGGAGAATACCAAATTCATGATAAGGAGAAAGAATGCAGACACCCTGGGAATACCGCTATGCGAATCGTACACAGCGCATGGGGAGTTCCATTATCCGCGAACTACTCAAATGGACCGAGCAGCTGGATATCATCTCGTTTGCCGGGGGATTACCTGCGCCGGAAGTTTTTCCGGTCAAGCAATTCAAGGAAGCCTGTAACACCGTACTGGATGAATTCGGCGCGCAGGCATTGCAATACAGCACTACCGAGGGCTATCGTCCGCTGCGGGAAATGATCTCCCGTCACGCAACCCGCTTCGGGATCGAAATTGCACCCGATAACATCCTGATCACCTCCGGCTCCCAGCAGGCCCTGGATTTCATCGGGCGTGTATTTATCAATCAAGGCGACCATATTGTGGTCGAATCCCCCACCTACCTCGGCGCTCTGCAGGCCTGGAATGCCTACGGGGCGCAATATATTTCCGTGCCGTCGGATGAGAACGGCATGGTCGTGGACGAACTGGATAAAGCACTGCGGGTGGGACCCAAGTTCATCTACGTCCTGCCGAACTTCCAGAACCCGGCCGGCACTACCCTCAGCCTGGAACGTCGCAAGCAACTGGTCGAACTGGCCGACCGCTACGGCGTACCGATCATCGAAGATGACCCCTACGGCCAGCTCCGTTACGAGGGCGAACACCTCCCTTCAGTAGTCACGCTCGACAGCCAATACCGCGGCGACAACGGCAGCTACACCGGCAACGTCATCTATCTGAGTACCTTCTCGAAAATTCTCGCGCCGGGCATCCGCCTGGCATGGGTCGTCGCGCCGCAGGAGGTGATCCGCAAACTGGTGATGGCCAAGCAGGCCGCCGACTTGCACACCGCCACTTTCAACCAGATGGTGGCCTACGAGGTCGGCAAGCATGGCTTTTTAGATGAACACGTCAAGTTCATCCGCGCCACCTACAAGGAGCGCCGGGATGTCATGCTCGAGACGATGGAAGAGGTCTTCCCATCCGGGGTGCGTTGGACACACCCGGAAGGAGGCATGTTCCTGTGGGGCATCCTGCCGCCGGGGATGGACGCGGCCGAGGTGCTGAAAATCGCCATCCAGAAGAAAGTCGCTTTCGTGCCGGGCGGGTCATTCCACCCCAATGGCGGCGGAGAGAATACCATGCGGATTAACTTCTCCTTTTCCTCGCCGGAGGTCATTCGCGAGGGTATCACCCGCCTGGGATTGTTGCTGCGTGAACTGGTGAAAAAAGAGTAACTTGCCTTAACCGCCGATCTCGCTCATCGCCCGATTGAGCGCAATTTCTCCCTCGGCCAGCCCGTGACCCCAGGGCTTGTTCCAGACGGCCTCCAGTATTAAATTACGCAGGTCGTCGAGCGTCGCCCCGGCGCGCAGCGGCTTGAGCAGGTCAATCTCATGCTCGCGCAGCAGGCACATGCGCAGCACGCCGTCCGCGGTCAGGCGGGCACGCGTGCAGGTGACGCAGAAAGGCGCAGACACGGAGGAGATGAAGCCAATATCACCCTGCGCGCCCGGGATGTGAAAGAGGCGTGCTTCGCCGTCCAGTTTCCCACCGTTGGCCGCTTCGAGCGCACCGAAAGCGGCTTCGACCTGTGCCTGGATCTGCGCCGCGGTGACCATCTGCGTGATTTGCAGTTCGGTCGCGCCGGCGAAGGGCATCATTTCGATGAAGCGCACCTGCCAGGGATGTTCAAGCGTCAGGCGCGCCAGGTCAACCACGTCTTCTTCGTTGTAGCCCTTGACGACCACCGCATTGAGTTTGACCGGCGTCAATCCGGCCTGCTCGGCCGCTAAAATACCTTCCCAAACATCTTCCATGTCGCCCCAGCGCGTCAGGCGGCGGAATTTGGCGGGATTCAAAGTATCCACGCTGATATTGACGCGTTGGAGTCCGGCTTCGGCCAAGGGAAAAGCCAGGCGCGCGAGCAGCACGCCATTGGTCGTCATCGAAACGCTGCGCACTCCCGGCGTATGGGTGATGCCGCCGACCAGTGCGACGATGTTCGCCCGCACGGTCGGCTCGCCCCCCGTCAGGCGGATTTTGTCGAAGCCGAGACCGGCAAACAGGCGCGTCAGGAGCAGGATTTCGTCATCCTGCAATAGCTCTGCATTGGGACGGAAGGTCATCTCTTCCGGCATGCAATACAGGCAGCGCAGATTGCAATGGTCGGTCAGGCTGATGCGCAGGTAATGGATGCGTCGTCCGAAGCGGTCAAGAGCCATTGGAACCTTAGTTTTTACCGGTAAAATGGAATGAAGTGGCTTGATTATGGTAGCCGCACTGAGGCTACCATTATAATCACTTTTCCAGAGACCTGACACTCATCCTTGACAGCCTCCTGCCAGGCGCATATACTCACCTCATAATTGAACGGGGAGCCTGCGTGCACTCGTCCTTTGAGTGCTTGCACTCGTTTTTTGAGTGTTTTTCAGGCTGAGAGGAGGCTGACAGCCTCGACCCGCAGAACCTGATCCGGATCATGCCGGCGGAGGGAGTATAGACTGACATCCACCATCCTCCACCGGCGAGGATGGTTTTTTTGATTGAGAAAATGTCTTCGACACGCGCCATTATCTTTGCCAACGGTCACTTACCGGACCTCGAGCCTGCCCGCCGTGTAATCCGCCCCGATGATTTCCTCATCGCCGCGGATGGCGGGACGCGGTACGCATTGGCGCTAGGTCTGTTGCCCTCCATTGTCATTGGCGACCTGGACTCGCTGACGACAGAGGACAGACGACGGCTGGAAGAATCGGGCGTCGAAATCCGCCAATATCCACGCGACAAGAATGATACCGACCTGGCGCTCGCCTTACATTATGCTGTCGAAGCCGGGTATCGTGAAATCCTGGTCGTCGCTGCGCTGGGCGGCCGCCTCGACCAGACCCTCGCCAACCTGTCCCTGCTCTCCGATCCCCGACTTTCGACGTTTGACATTCGACTCGATGATGGTATAGAGGCAGCCTTTTTTGTGCGCAAGCAAGCCAATTTCCAGGGACGCCCCGGCGATACGGTCTCTTTGATCCCATGGGGCGGCCCGGCGGAGGGTGTGAAGACCGAGGGCTTACGTTGGCCTCTGCGCGGCGAGACGCTCTATCCCGATAAGACGCGCGGCGTCAGCAACGAGATGCTCGGCGAAAGTGCTGTCGTCAGCCTTGAGTCGGGTTTGCTGCTTTGCATCCATCGCCGCCAGAAAGCCAAAACGTAAAGCGTAAAACGTAACACGTAACACGTATGGAGGTTCCCATGAAACGCTTTTTCTTCCTCACTATTCTTGTCTCACTTTCGCTTGCGGCGTGCGCTCCCAAAGGCCCCGCCACCCTGACCGTGATGACCCACGATTCCTTTGCCGTTAGTGCAGACGTGGTCACAGCCTTCGAGCAGGCCAATAACGTAAAATTGACTTTCCTCAAGAGCGGCGACACTGGTGCAGCCCTCAACAAAGCCATCCTCACCAAGGATGCTCCGCTGGCCGACATCTTCTACGGCGTGGACAACACCTTTCTCTCGCGCGCCCTCAAGGCCGGCATCTATGAGCCTTATGCCTCGCCTTTGCTGGCAAATATCCCGGTCGAATTCCAGCTCGATCCCCAGAACCGCGCCCTGCCGGTGGATTACGGCGATGTCTGTATCAATTACGATAAGGCCTACTTCGCAGACCACAGCCTGGCGGTTCCGCAGTCGCTGGAGGAGCTGACCAGGCCTGAGTACAAGGGGCTGCTCGTCGTCGAGAACCCCGCCACCTCCTCGCCCGGCCTGGCCTTCCTGCTGGCGACAGTCAAGCACTTCGGCGCGGATGGCTACCTCGATTACTGGCGTTCGCTGCGCGCCAACGGCGTGGTGGTCGTGGATGGCTGGGAGACAGCCTACTACACCAATTTCAGCGCCTCCTCGGGGCATGGGCCGCAGCCGATGGCCGTCTCGTACGCCTCCAGCCCGGCAGCAGAGGTCGTTTATGCTGAGACGCCGTTGACCGAATCCCCTACCGCCTCCATCCTGGGACCCGATACCTGCTTCCGCCAGATCGAGTTCGTCGGCATCCTGAATGGAACCAAGAACCGCGCCCTGGCCGAGAAGTTCGTGGACTTCATGCTGGATGTGACGTTCCAGGAGGATATGCCCCTGCAAATGTTCGTCTATCCGGTCAACAGGGATGCCGGACTACCGGAAGAATTTGTGAAGTACGCCCAGATACCTGAACAGCCTGCCCGCCTCGATCCGGCAGAGATTGCCGCCAACCGCGAGGAGTGGATTGAAGCCTGGACGGAAGTGGTTCTTCGGTAAGAGGTCTTCTTGACCATGTTCACCTACCACGCCCCCAAAGTACGGGGGCAAGAAGGCGCGAAGACACAAAGGCATAATAAATTTGGTGCCTTCGTGTTTTCGTGGTTAAGACCCTCGCTGCCCTGGCTGGGCGTTTCTATTTTCCTCGGCCTGTTCTTCTTCTACCCCCTCGCCCGCATCCTCTGGCTGGGACTCAACCCAGCCTCTCTCTCCGGTATCGGAACCTCTTCTTTACGTTTTACGTTTTCTGTTTTACTTTTTACTTTTTACCAGGCCATCCTCTCCACTCTCCTCACCCTGCTCATCGGCCTGCCTGCCGCCTACCTCTTCGCCCGCTTTGACTTTCGCGGCAAATCCCTGCTGCGCCTGCTGACCGCCATCCCTTTCATGCTGCCGACGGTGGTGGTAGCGGCCGGCTTCAACGCCCTGCTCGGCCCGCGCGGCTGGATCAACCTCGGGCTGATGCAGCTCTTCGGCCTCGACTCTCCGCCCATCGCCTTCGTCTACACCCTGTGGGCCATCCTGCTGGCGCACGTTTTCTACAATACCACCATCGTCATCCGCGTGGTCGGGAACGCGCTGGCGCACCTCGACCCGCGCTTCGAGCAGGCCGCCCGTCTGCTGGGCGCGGACGCACGCCGCGCCTTCTGGCGGGTGACGCTGCCGCTCTTGCGCCCGCCCATCCTGGCCGCTGCGCTGCTGGTCTTCCTGTTCGATTTCACCAGTTTTGGCGTCATCCTGCTGCTGGGCGGGCCGCGCTTCGCCACGCTGGAGGTCGAGATTTACATCCAGGCCATCCAGATTTTCAACCTGCCGCTGGCCGCCGTGCTCTCCCTTATCCAGCTCCTGTGCACGCTGGCGTTTTCAATTCTTTACAGCCGCATCGTGACACGCGTGGCCGTGACCACTGCCCCGCGCGCGGCCGCCTCCAACCTGCGCCGGGCAAGGGCATGGCGCGAAAAGCTGTTCGTCGGCGGGATGATTTTGCTGCTGCTGGTATTGTTCCTGCTGCCGATGGTCTCTTTGCCGCTGCGTTCCGTAGCGCGCCTGGAATCCGCTCGCGGCGAACGGACAGCCGTCAGCTATGGCTTGACGGGCGACTACTACGCCGAACTCTTCGTCAACCGGCTCGGCTCGCTCTTCTACGTTCCGCCCTTCGAGGCGTTGGCCAACTCCCTGAGCTACGCCGCGTTGACAGTCATCCTCTCGCTGGCGCTCGGATTTCCGGTCGCCTCCGCCTTGACCCGCCCCAGGCGGCTGGAGCGTTTTCTCGACCCCTTCCTGATGCTGCCCCTGGGCGCCTCGGCCGTGACCCTTGGACTGGGCTTCATCATCACCTTCAACCGTCCACTGCTTACTGGTCACGGATCACTGATCACTTCGCCCTTACTCGTCCCTCTCGCTCACACCATCATCGCATTGCCCTTCGTGATCCGCAGCCTGCAGCCTGCGCTGGCCTCCATCCCTGACCGCCTCCGCCAGGCGGCCGCTACGCTTGGGGCCTCGCCGCTGCGGGCATGGTTTACGGTGGACTGGCCGATCATGGCGCGGGCGACGCTGGCCGCGGCGATCTTCGCTTTTACGGTGTCACTGGGCGAATTTGGGGCTACCTCGCTGGTTTCCCGGCCGGAGTATCCGACCCTGCCCATCGCCATTTACCGCTTCCTTTCCCAACCCGGCGGGCTGAACTACGGACAGGCCATGGCCATGGCGACGATTTTGATGGTGGTGACGGGTACGGGCATTTTGCTTATCGAGAGATTCCGGCTTCCAGGTGCAGGAGAATTCTGAAACGTGAAACGTGAAACGTAATACGTAATCGGCTTACGTTTCACGCATCACGCTTCACGCATCACGTTTTACGGAAGGTTCGCCATGCTCCAACTTCTCGACATCACCAAAGATTACGAAAACAAACCTCTCTTGCGAGGCATCTCGTTCAGCGTGGCCGCCAACGAGACTGTCTGCTTGCTGGGCGCCTCGGGCAGCGGGAAATCCACGCTGCTGCGCATCATTGCCGGGCTGGAACCCCCAGAGCAAGGGATGGTTTATTGGCAAGGCCAGGATTTGACCGCCATGCCGGCCCACTTGCGCAATTTCGGCCTGGTCTTTCAGGATTACGCCCTCTTCCCGCATCTATCGGTCTTCGAGAACGTGGCTTTTGGCCTGAAGATGCAAAACCTGCCAGGGACGGAGGTCGAGCGGCGGGCGCGAGAAGCGATGGCGCAAGTCAATCTCTCCGGCTTCGAGGGGCGGCGTGTCACCGAGCTTTCGGGCGGCGAGCAGCAGCGCGTGGCGTTGGCGCGGGCGTTGGCGCCCCGTCCGCGCCTGCTGATGTTCGACGAACCTCTCGGCGCACTCGACCGCGCCCTGCGCGACCATCTGCAAGACGAACTGCGCGGCATCTTGCACGCCACCGGTATCCCGGCCATCTACGTCACGCACGACCAGGAGGAGGCCTTCGCCATCGCCGACCGCGTGCTCTTGCTGCACGAGGGGAGGATCGTCCGGGACGGCAGCCCGTCCGAGGTCTGGAACGAGCCGGGATCGGCCTGGGAAGCGCGCTTTCTCTGCCTGGGCAATGTCGTCGAGGGTGTTGTCAGGTCGAACGCTGGAAAGTTGAAGGTCGAAACACCGGCAGGCGTTTTTGGGTTGGGCTGCGGGCATCCGCATCCGGCCGGGGAAAAGGTCAATTTACTGCTGCGCCCGTCCGGGGTCCGCATCGCTGCGGACGGGAATCTGCGCGGGGTGGTGGCAGACGTTGTCTTCCACCAGGATCAGTTCAAGGTCACGCTCGAAAACGGGCTGTATTTCCATCTCCCCGCAGCGCCGAAAATTGGCGAGGCGATTGTTATTTCTATCCCCTCATCTGCGGTACACTGTCTGGCATGAAGCAGCCCATCACCGTCATCAAGCGCAACCTGGCCAGCGAAGAGACCTGGCGCTATAGCGGCCTCATCCTGCGCCGCGAGGCAGGCGCGCTGGTATTGGAGGCGCGCTTCAACCGCCCGGATACGCCCTTCCAGGGCATTTTGCTGAAAGAGAACGATCGTTTCGTGGAGACCTACTATACCGACCGCTGGTACAACATCTTCGAGATCCATGACCGCGACGACGACCGGATCAAGGGTTGGTATTGCAATATTGGATACCCCGCTGTGTTGGAAGCCGACGACCGGCTCTCGTATGTGGACCTGGCTCTCGACCTGTGGATTGCGCCGGATGGGACGCAAACGGTGCTGGACGAGGACGAGTTTGCCGCCCTCGACCTGGAGCCTGAAACCCGCTCCCGGGCACAAAAGGCGCTGGAAGAGCTACACCTGCGCTTTCGGTGAAAGCAGAACCCCGGTTTCTCGAAGAAACCGGGTTTCTTGCTGGTTAAATCAAGGTTGCCAGCGCGGGGGAGATAAAAGCAATCCCTAACTCTTGCAAGATGTCTGGCCCGAAGGAGATGGTCAAACCAATCAAGCCGAGACAACAGCAGCATAACACCACGATGACCAGGATGGCAATGATCAGCCCGGTGTTGCTTTTCCTCGGAGGCGGGGGAGTGGCGGAGAATTCGTCCATAATTAGTAATTATAGTCCAGGAAGGGGAGGGTCAGGCCGAGGCCCAATAGCGGCAGGACAACTGCCACGCAAACCGCCAGCAAAGCAACAATAATGCCGACGAGCGCGAGCACCCCGCTGATGACAAAGTAGGTCTTGAGGTTGCCCAGCGAAGATACGAGGGCGTACTTCTGCCCAGTGGAGGCTGCCGTCTCAATGGACGAGGCGGCTTGCATGAGTATAATCCCCATCCAGATCTGCAGGATGCCCACCAAGCCGATAATGCCTGGAATCCCCCCGATAATCATGAGTATTCCCAGGAATTTCAACCAGCCTCTACTCTGGTAGATGGGCATGCTGACCTCCCGCACAACTTCACTTTCTGCAGCATTGGCAGGATAGACGGGTAGCACAACCTGTGTTGGATAGCTCGACATTCTTTCCTCCTTAATTTAGTGTTAGGGATTTGTTATTATTCTACATCATTTTGCGGCATTCGCGCGCCGCCATAGCCACCAAATGATCAGGGCAATTACCAGGCAAATGAACGCGCCGACCAGGATTGGGATTACCACAGCCAGAATTGAGAGGAGGGTTGCAATGAAGTCCTCCGCCATGCTGACCGGCACGTTGGCCGCGCCTCCCGTCGTGGCGGTGACAGCTGGCCGCACCGCGGCGGCTTTGACGACATGCACGCTCCCGGCGATGAGCAAACCGCAGGTCAACGCCAGCACCGGATTAACGTCGCTGATGACCCTGGCGCTGGCCGCGAAGACGATCGCGCCGGCCGCCGGCCGGATGATTGTCTGGAGGATGTCGTTGATGTGGTTGACGGCCGGGATTTTATCCGCCAGGAACTCGATGATGACCAGCACACCCAACAGGATCAGGATCCACGGGTTCGCCAGGGTGTCCCAGGGGGAGTTCAGTTGGATCAGGTCGGTGTAATGCGCCAGCACGCCAACGACCAGCAAGGGAATGTAGGCGTTCAGCCCGGCGCTGGCTGAAAGCCCAAAAGCAGAAAGGATGCCAGTTAGAAGTTCCATAATATCTCCAACTTTACACTAGCCAGGCGGAAAACCTCCCCAGCTACCCGTCAGCCAAAAACGCAGTGCGTCAATAGCCGCAATTTGTAACATGGCGAGGGTGAAGCCGGCTGCCAGCGCCAGCCATAATTGTGCATAGCGGGTAAAGTGGTTCTCCTGCCGCATGAGCATGACCCAGACCATTGTATAGACCATCGTCAGCAGGACCAGCACGCCGCCCGCGCTGATGAATGCCGCCGGGTAGAGGACGATCGGGCTTTCGGTCAGCACGAGCAGGTCCAGGAGAAGAGTCAGGCCGAACAGCGGGGCGAAGGATTTGAGGTCCGGAAAAGCGCGGCGTTCGCCTGCACCCGTTTTTTGAGTGTCGGCATCCATCCAGACGGTCTGGTTGAAAGCCGGAAAGAGCATCCCGGCGATACCCAAGCCCATCCCGCTGCCGGTTAACAGGCGCAGGGTGTTACTTGGCGCGTACAGATTGGGGAGGCGCGTGAATGCGCCCGGATAAGTTTCTTTGATCAAATAAAGGTACGAGTTTGTCCCATCAATACCAAAGGCGACGACGAAGAGGGCCAGCGGAACGATGACGCTCCAATGCGGCACACCGCTGCGCTTGGGGGCAAAGATAATCTGGTATGTCAATCCCAGCATCGCGCCCAAGTACATACCGCTGCAACGTGCACACAGCGGCAGTTGACGGTCACCTATGTGGAATGAACGAGCGTCAATGCGATGGCAGACGGCGTAACCGGCGGCGTCGGCTTTACCCAACAAACCCGGTGGGGTGCTGAGCATCCACCCCATAAAAACCAATAGAGCGGCCAAAATCACCAGGTACTTCGATGCGGCTTTGAGGCGGGCGGTGTTATTTTGTGGCATATTGTGTCCATTATGGTAGGCGACTACCCTACTATTATAGGGTGTTTATCTCTGAAAATCAAGCTTGCGGCTATTCTCTGGCAGTTTGACCTGTAGGGCGGCTTTCCATAGCCGCCACCCCTGTAAGAAACCAGGTTTCTCCAATTAGCGCTCATCCAAAGTGGAACAAATGCGGTATCATTACGTCTTGGGAAGTTAAGGAGACCCAGTATGAAAAAAATTCTAGACACACTAGCCATGATAATCCTTCTGACGACCGCCTGCGGCCCGACCGCGCCGGTCGCCACGCCGACTTTGGCTGAGCCGACCCTGCCTGCCGCGACTCCCACGCCGCTCCCGCCGACCGAGACACCGACGCTGGCTCCCACGCCGACGCCCAGTTACCCGCCCGAAGGCTACGGACCGTCGAACTTCCCGGCGGACGTGGACCCGCTCACCGGCCTGAAGGTCGCCAACCCGGCCCTGCTCGAGCGGCGCCCACTGGCGGTCAAGATTTCCAACCTGCCACGGTACGTTCGCCCGCAGTGGGGATTGTCGCTGGCCGATCTGGTCTTTGAATACTATACAGAGGAAGGCACCACGCGTTTCACCGCGGTATTCTACGGTCAGGATGCCGAAGTGGTCGGCCCGATCCGCTCGGCGCGCTTTTTTGACGCCAACATCATCCGCGGCTACAAGGCAGTATTTGCTTTCGGTTCCGCCTACGAAAAGGTGTTTCAGCGACTCTTCAACGCGGAGTATGCTGACCGCCTGGTGGTTGAGTCGCCTTCCTCGCCCCTCCGCCGTTACGATCCGGGTGGCTACAATCATCTGGTGGTGGACACAGCCGAGCTGAGCGCCTACATCACGAAAAAAGGCATCCCGAATGGACGCCAGAACCTGGATGGCATGTTCTTCCAGTTACAGCCGCCCGTCGGAGGCCAGCCAGCCGAACATGCCTATGTTCGTTATTCGGGAGCAATTTATAATCGCTGGGACTACGATGCGACGAGCGGCAAATATCTGCGTTTCTCGGAAATCGAGAACGATGTGAACAACGCTCCCAATGAGAAGTACGCGCAGCTCACCGACCGGCTGACCGGCCAACCGATCGCCTTCGATAACGTGGTGGTCTTGCTCGTGACCCACGAATATTACAATCGCAGCCCGGAGGTGGTGGACATGCTCTTCAGCGGCTCCGGGGTGGCCTATGCCTTCCGCGATGGACAGGTTTACCCGGTCCAATGGCAGCGACAGGCAGCCGATTCAGTCGTCTCGCTGACCACCGAAGACGGCAAGCCGTTCCCGTTCAAGCCAGGGACGACCTGGTTCGAGGTGATGGGCATCAATTCGCAGGTGAAGCAGGACGATCAAGGTTGGAAGTTTGTTTTCCTGATACCGTAACGCGGCATTCATGCCGCAGCCAAAGGGCGACTTGAATGTCGCGTTACGGCCAAAATCTTCGCGATCGTGATAGTCTCTCGATAGTAATCTATAATATTTCTGGCGATTTCACTTCAGGGGCACGAGATCAATCGTGCCCCTGTATTTTTTGCTATAATGAGTCTCAGTAGATCACAGTTTCCTCGTCGAGGAGCCTGCTCCACTGTAAATATGTGATTTACTGAGACTGCTGAAAAAACACTTTTTACCACCAAGACACGAAGGCACAAAGCATATTGATGATGAAACATCGTGACTTGGTGACTTCGTGGTAAATCTCTTTTTGCCGATTGGGCCTTCGGCAGTGGACTCGATAATACTTTTGAGGAGGTGACGATGAAACGCATTGCTGTGTTGACTGGCGGGGGCGATGCGCCCGGCCTGAACGCGGTCATCCGGGCGGTGGTCAAGACCGCCATCAACGTTTTCGGCTGCGAAGTGCTTGGGATCATAGATGGATACGATGGCTTCCTGGCTACCGGCGGAGTCGTTCCCCTTGGACTGGCCGAGGTGCGCGGCATTTTGCCGCGCGGCGGGACGATCCTGGGGGCAGCCAACCGCGGCAATCCATTTGCCCGCAAAGTGATCCGCGAGGGCCAGGAAGTGGTCATTGACGTTTCGGACAAGGTCGTTGAGGCGATCAATGACCTGCATCTGGACGCGCTGATCGTCATCGGCGGAGATGGGACGCTGCACATCTCGATGGAATTGTTCGATAAAGGCGTACCGGTCATCGGCGTGCCAAAGACAATTGATAACGACATCGGCGGGACGGAAGTGACCTTTGGCTTTGATACCGCCCTGATGATCGCCACCGAAGCCCTCGACCGCTTACACACCACCGCCGAGGCGCATCACCGCGTGATGGTGCTGGAATTGATGGGGCGGGATGCAGGCTTCATCGCCCTGCACGCCGGGGTTGCGGGCGGCGCGGATGTCATCCTGATCCCGGAGATACCATTCAAATTCGAGGCGGTTGCGAAAAAGGTGCGCGGGCGACTGACGCGCGGCTCGCTCTTCAGTATCATCGCGGTATCGGAAGGGGCCCGGCCGCTGAGCGGTGACCAGGTCTATTCGCGCTCTGGCGACGCCATCTACACGCCGCGCCTGGGCGGTATCGGCCAGAAGGTGTGCGAGTATGTGGAGAAGGAAACCGGCTCGGAGACGCGCGTCACCGTGCTGGGGCACGTCCAGCGCGGCGGATCCCCGACCGTCTTCGACCGCTGGCTGGCGACGCGTTACGGCGCGGCGGCGGTCAGGGCGGCCGCGGCTGGCAGTTTCGGCCAGATGGTTGCATTACGGAATGGGCAGGTGATTGATATTCCCCTCCAGGAAGCCCTGGCCGTCCCCAAGCGTGTTGATTTGAACGGCGACGCCATGCTCACGGCGCGCGGCCTGGGGATTTCGTTTGGGGACGAGTGACCCCCTCCCCGTCCCTCCCCCATCCAAAATTCGGATGGGGGAGGGTGCCCGAAAGGGCGGGTGAGGGCTTAAACGCGGAAGACCGCCCGAAAGGGCGGTCTTCCTGGGCGCGCTACGGCATCTTTATCGCAGAGCGAGGAGGGATGCCGCAGCGCTTCGTCTCGTACTACTATCCATTTTGGGCATCACCTCCTCTTCTATAAGGATGGCGGATTCAGGCAGGCTTTTCCACCGGGTAGGCCTGCGGCGTTGAGAGCAGTATCGCATAAAAATATACGGGTGTCAATAGCACAATACCGATTTCAACCGTACTACGCCTTGATCATCGTCAGCAGCATCTTGAATTGCTTGATCGCCTTGACGGCATGAGGCTGGTTGGCGGGCATGATGATCGCCTCGCCGGTTTTCAGGTGGAAAGGCTGGCTGGAAATCCTGATCTCGACTTCGCCATCCAACACGTGGACGAGGGCGTCGAACGGGGCGGTGTGCTCGCTCAGTTCCTGGCCTTCAGCGAAGGCAAAGAGCGTCACGTTGCCGGTTTCGGCCTTGAGGATGACCCGGCTGACAATGGCGCCATCCTGGTAGCCGATCAGATCGGCGAGGGGTAGGATTTGGGCAGTGGGGGTGGTGGACATGGTTTCTCCTGTTGAGAGCATTCGGAAACTACAATTTACCGGAGACACTTGCACCTGCTGCAAGTGCAGGTGTAAACGGGGATGAACGCTGATGTGAAGATGAACAGAGTCATTTTGGCAGAAAACCACCTCCAAAACTGGAATTCAGGGCTGAAAAGACGGGAATCTGCCTGTTTATCAAGGTTTCACACCGTTTATCTCTGTTCATCTCCGGTTAACAAAGATGTTTCCGAACGGTCTCTTGTTGTGTAATGGGTAAGCCCCGCTACGGGGGCCGCCCTATCGAATATCAAATTGATACGCGGCCAGTTCACGCGTGAAGCGTGTCGTGCCGCTGACGACCAGAATGGCCTCCTCGCGGCTGCCGAGGTGGATGGGAATGTCGGCGGTCTGGTCGGGATGGATGGGGATGATCGTCACGCGCGTGCCGTTATTCCCCTTCAAGATCAGCGCCAGGCGGAAAGTCTGCGGCAGGCTGTTCTGGATGCGGACGAAACCGGCCGCCTGCCAACCGCCGTCATCCGCCTCGAAATCGGTCTGGTATCCGATTTCAGGAATGACGAGGTCGTCCAGCAGAAAACCTTCGCCGTTGACCGCCGCGTCGGTAACGTACTCGAAGCGCAGCGAGACTTTCTGACCCGCAAACTGCGAGAGGTCAACCGATTCCTGGATCCACCCGCCGCTGACGCCGTTATAACCCCACCCAAATGAATTGCCGGATGGGTCTTCCGCCGTGCCGGAGGGTGTGACGAGTATCTGCCAGTGCTGGCCGTCGCTGGAGGTCTCGAGGTAGAGATAGTCGTAATCTTCTTCGAGATCGTACCAGGTCCGGTAGGTGAACGTGATCGGGCCGGAGATGCCGGTGAAATCGAACGAGCGGGTCAACGTCATGTTCGATTCGTCGCCCTTGTTCGACCAGAAAGCGTAGGCGCCGGAATAAGGATCAACCGGCAGCAGCCGGGTGACGGTGGAGCCGGCGAAGTGTAAAGTGTAATCGCCGGCGCAGGTGACGCGGATATAATCCACGCCGTATTGATGGACACTCCGTAGCGCCGGCCGGGAGGAACAGTTTTCGACACTTTCGGTGTAACTGGCCTGGGGCGCATTGGTGTAGTTGTGATAGACATAGCGGCCATCCGCGGCGCGGTCATCCTGAAGATAATTGGCAATTGTCCAGTCCACGAAAAAGTCATCCGCCGTGATCGGTTGGCCGCTGTGCGCATCGGCGGCATTGATCTGGCGCAGCACGTTATCCACGCTTTCCAGGCCATTCTCCGCGTCCCTGACCAGAGCCTGGGTTGCCTCTGCGCCGAAGCGATCCAGGAAGTAGGTCGTGAACAGGAATCCAGCGCCGTAGTGCGGTGTGGTGGATTCCTTGTCGTTCGGCCAGTCGTTCAGTTGCAGGTCGGGCTGGTTGATATACGCCCAGTCGAAGCCGCCCACATCATAGTCATTGAGAAAAGCCGCCAGTTCGGAAAAGCCCTCGTTCAGCCAGGAGGTCTCGTTGCGGTCCTGATACCAGTGGATCATGTGCTGGAATTCGTGTGCCAGGACGCCGTAGGTAAACTCCTCGCTCAGTCGAATGGTATCGGCATTGAGCAGGAACATCTCGTGGGCGTTGGAGTATTCATGCGCCAGGGGGTGATACTCATCCGCGGATGAAAAGTAACCTGCAATGTTAGAGCCTAATCCCCTGGCATAGAGGATGTAGATATGCGCGTCGCCATCCACCCCGGGCGTCCACTCTGATCCGAAGAAGGCGCGATTTGTTGGATAGCTCTTCATCTCGAAGGACTCGGTCAGGGCCTGTAGCTCGGCCGGCTTGAATTTAACCCCCTCCTCCACCCAGAAATAAACATAGACGGTGACGTAGACCAGTTTGCCCCTGACCTGAAAATGCGCGTTGGTATCTGAGTTGACTACCCAGAAAACATCCTGCTCGCCCACCTGGCGCGGCGCGGCCGGCGGATTCAGCGTCAGTGGGATATTGCATTTGCCCTCCAGCCGGCAGGCCAGGTCTGGAAGATTGTTTTCGGGGACGTGGGTTTGTTCCAGTAAAGTGAGTGTATCGGTCGGGATCGTTTCCAGCGGCGGGCGGGTGACGACCACCGTCGGTGTTGGGACTGGGGCGTCGAAGGAGAAAGGCGTCAAGTAGGGCAGCGGCGGGTTACGGATGCTCAACTCATACAGAGCAACACTGCCAGCGCCGAAGACCAATAGGCAGCAACAGCACAGGAGAAATAGAAGCACAAGAATAACGGTGAGGGCAACAGGGTTTTTCACTTATACAACCTCAGGATATTTGGTTTTTAACAATTCCCCGCATTATATCAGCCGGGCGGCAATCTTCCTGCAGCTCTTTGCTTGTTGATTATGGCTTTTTTCAAAGTCCCTTGGCACTGTCATGCTGAGGGCATCCCTTCGAAAAGCACTCAGGGCAAGCCTTTGGCCGAAGCATCTCCAAAACGGTGCAGGGAGACCCTTACCACTTCGTGGCACAGGTCGGACGCCAAGAACGCGTCCTCAGAGCCTGCCCTGAGAGCAGCGAAGGGGTGACATGTTTTCGGTTTTTCCAGACTTTGAAAAAGCCATAGCTCTTTGATGGGTAAAAAGTGACAGCCACTTGGTCAAGCAAGTGACTGTCACTTTATTTCGATGTAGTCTATTGACTTACAAGAACGTCTCCATCAATTCTCCCACTTCAGCCATATTGAACACCGGGCCATCCACGCAGATCAGTTTCGCTCCAAGATTGCAGCGGCCGCACTTGCCCATTCCACAGTGCATACGCGCCTCCAGCGTGACGTAGTTATTTTTCGCGGCAAAGCCCATCTTTTCCAGCAAGCGGGTCACGTAGTAGATCATGATTGGCGGGCCGCAGGTGATGGTGACGGCATTCTCCGGCGAGGGGGCCACCTTTTCGAGCAATTGGGTGATCAAGCCTACATTGCGATCCCATTTCTCATCCGCCTGGTCAACCGTCAGGTGCAGGGTGGTATCCGGCGCGGCGCGCCACTCGTCGTACTCGTCGGTGAAAACCAGCAGGGAGGGGTTGCGGGCGGCCCACAGGATGGTCAGGCGACCGTAATCGGCGCGCTTATCCAGCACGTTCTGGATGACGGGACGCAAGGGCGCGCCGCCGATCCCGCCGCCCAGGACGATAAGATTCTTGCCCTTGAACTGGTGCATGGGAAACCAGTTGCCCAACGGGCCGCGCACGCCGACCATATCCCCTTTGCCCAGCTCGTGCAGGCCGGTCGTCACCGAGCCGAGCCTGTTGACCGCGAAATCCAGGTATGGACCACGCTGGGGCGTGTTGGCGATGCCAAAGGGCGCTTCGCCAAATCCGAAAGCCGAGACGAAGGCAAACTGTCCGGGTTGGTAGGCGCTGAAAGCTTGGCTCCCGCCGTTGAGCAACTCGACGCGCAAGAGCTTGATCTCGGTCGCCAGGTCCTTGACCGCGACCAATGTACCCAAGTAGGGCTTCATCGGATTTTGGTTTTGAGAATCGCTCATAACTATCTCCTTACGTTTTACGCTTTACGTTTTGCGTGCATATTGCGTAACGCGGAATTCATTCCGCAACCAAAGGGCGATATGAATATCGCGCTACAAAATCTTCGCGGTTGGCATAGTTTTTACAGAGTAATACTATAAAATGTGAAACGTAACACGTAAATCAGGCAGCCAAATCTGCCAGCACTTCAGTTATATCCACGTTGACCGGGCAGACATCCACGCAGCGGCCGCAGCCGGTGCAGGCAGACGCCTTGCCCAGCCCGTATTGTTCAGGGTAATAGTAAAACTTACAGAAGAAGCGGTTGCGCAGGCGCTCGCTTTTTTCGGCGCGTGGTCGATGACCTCCGGCAGTGCGGCGGTAGTTCTCGCCCTCGCACGAATCCCAGCAGCGGATGCGTTCGAACTGGCTGTTGCCGGGCCTGCCCGTGGCCGCCTCGAAAGGCAAAATTTCATCCCGCACGATGAAGCAGCGGCAGGTCGGGCAGACGTAAGCGCAGGCGCGGCAGCTCAAGCAGCGCTCGGACATGCGCGCCCAGTATTCGTCGTCGAAGTGAGCCGGCCAGGAGATGGAATTAGGATTGGGTATTGTGGATTGCGGATTGATGATTGGAGCTGGGCGCCCGCGATCTTCAATCGTAAATCGCAAATCTGAAATCAGGGTTTTCCCTTTCTCTGTCACCGCCTCGACGGCGTAGCCGCCCTCCACCTCGTAGAGCATCATGTCCATGTCGCTGGCTTCATCTGGCGCGCCGCCGACCGAGGTACAGAAGCAGGTCGGCCCCATTTCTTTGCAGGCCAGGCCGATGAGCGTGGTATTGGCGCGGCGACGGGCGTAATATGGGTCAACCGGCTCTTTATCCAGGAAGAGCGCATCCAGGATTTTGACGCCGCGCGCATCGCACGGGCGCACGCCGAAGATGACCTGCTTATCTTCGGGCAGGGTTTCAGTGAGTTGGATTCCTTCACCAATTTTTTCGATGATCAGCAGGCGTTCAGTGAGTGGGAAAAAGGCTTCCTTGACCGACATGACCGGCCGGGTGAATCCCCAGGCGATTTCCCGGCTGCTCTCCACAGGCCGGTAGAGCATGACCCCGGAGACATCGCGTGGGGCGCTCAGCGTCTGCTGACGGGTGAGGCCATCCAACCATTCGGTTAATTGGGCTTGAGTGATGAAGTTCATACTTAACCTTCCTTGTACTCGCCCGACAGGACGGTGACGATCGGCGAAGGCGCCGGGGTCATACCAGCCCGGTGTCCAAAAGCAGTTTCGATTTCTTGCGCCAGTTTCATGTTGAGCAGGCTGATGGGGATGTTCATCGGGCAGGCGCGTTCACACTCGTTGCAGCCCACGCAGCGTCCGGCCAGGTGATAGGCGCGTCCCAGGTGGAAGGTGCGCTTTTCGTCCATGTTGACGCCCATGCCGATCCATAGCGAGTCATCGCGTTCATATAAGCAGATCGGGCAGTTGCACATCGGGCAGGCCTGTCGGCAGGCGTAACAGCGGATGCAGCGGTCGAACTGGCTGAGCCAAAAATCCATGCGCCCGGCGGGGGTGGCATTCTCCAGTTCCGCGATCTTTTCGGCCACCGGCGAAGGACGGTCAGCGACCGGAGGCGGCGGCTCGCCAATGAGCGTGTCGTAGACCACCGGTACGCGTTCATTGCACGTCTGACAGCGAACTTGCAACGCACCACGATCGTGGCGCGTGCCCTCACAAGTCACGCCGATGATATGCACTTGCTCACGTGTAAATTGATTTTCTGTCAGCAGGACGTTGATGGCGCGACTGTCGCAGGGTTTGACCACCACGGCGACCGGCTTTGGCTGTTCTATTCCCTCGATAGCAGGGCGTCGCTTTTTGCCCAGATAGGTCGTCAGGTTGTAGGTGCAGTCCGGGTTCCAGACCAGCTTATCCGCCTCCTCCGGTGTGTTGGCGAAGGATGGACGGGTTCGTCCCCTGGGCCCCACCTCGTAGCCAACGACATAACCGACCGCGCCGCTGGCAAGCAATTCTTTGGCCTTGGCGCGGATGGATTCAGTGATCAGTAAACAGTGTTCAGTGATCAGTGGGATCTGCTCACTGATGACTGACGACTGATGACTGATGACTGGTAACTGATCACTGATGACTGATAACTGATAACTGGGAACTCGCCAGCGAACCGGCCCCAGCGCCCGCACCACATCCACGAATTCAGTGGCGATGCGCGAGAAGCGTTCGCCTTCGGAAGCCGAGACCCAATCCAGGCGCAGCCGTTCGGGTTCCAGGCCCGCATAGCTCATCAATGCGCGCAAGATGGGCAGCCGTTTGGCAGCCCGGTGGTTGCCGCTGTCATAGTGACATTCGCCGATGTGGCAGCCCAGGATCAGCACGCCATCCGCGCCTTGGTCGAAGGTGCGCATGACCAGTTCCGGCGAGACGCGGCCTGAGCAAGGCACGCGGATATCGCGGATGTTGGCCGGCGATTTCAGACGGGCGATGCCGGCCGTATCAGCACCGGTGTAAGAGCACCAGGTACACAGGTAGGCAATTATTCTCGGTTCATAAGCCACAGCCTCACCTCCTAAACCTTGTGGTTGCTGCTTGCGCAACCATTATTATCCACAGCAACTGGGAAAAACGCGTCTGCCGATAAAGCTCCCAGCATCTCGTTGATGATCTGACGGTCATTATAATGGATGAGCGAGACAGCCTTGTTGCGGCAGGCCGCAGCGCAGGTGCCGCAGCCTTTGCACAGGAAGCTGTTTACCGTCGCGACCCGATCCTTTATGGTAATAACGTTGTAGGGACAGGCGGCCACGCAATACCCGCAGCCGGCGCACTGGTTCTGGTTGACTTCGGCGATGGATGGATCCAGGGCGATGCTGCCCTGATCCATCAGCGAAAGGGCGATGGCGGCCGCGCCGCCGGCCTGCGCCACGCTATCGGGAATATCTTTGGGCGCCTGGCAGGCGCCGGCCAGATAGATGCCTTGGGTGGCCGTCTCGACCGGTCCCAGCTTGGGGTGCCGCTCGAGGAAGAACCCGTCCCGGCTGCGGCTGATGCCGAAGGTTGTAGCCACCTGCCCGGCGTCCGCTTGCGGCTCGAATCCGGTTGCCAGGACGACCATGTCCACTTCCACGTGGTTGGGTTGGTTATAGAAGGCTTCACCCCAGCGGACGACCAGCTTCTTGCCCTTCTTGGTGATGCGCTTGACCCGCCCGTGGTAGAGATGGACGCCCATCTGCTCGGTGCGGTTGTAGAACTCCTCGTAACCCTTGCCGAAGGAGCGCATGTCACGATAAACCTCATGGACTTCGGCGCCGACGTAGTCGTGAACCAGTTGGGAAATCTTGAGCGAATACATGCAGCAGGCCCGCGAGCAGTACTCGTTGTACTTGCTGTCCCGGCTGCCGATGCAGTGCAGGATGGCGACCGATTTTGGCGGCTGGCCGTTCTTGAGCAGCACCTTGCCGCTCGTCGGCCCGCTGGCGTTGATCAGTCGCTCGAATTCCAGGGCGGTTAGCACGTTATCGTACTTCCCGTAACCCAGTTCAGGGACGCGGGCGGCGTCGAAATCCTTGAATCCGGTTGCCAGAACGATGGCGCCGACCGTCAGATCCATGACCTCATCTTTCATATTGTGGTCAATGGCGCCTCGTTCACAAGCCACCAGGCACTCCAGGCACTCTGAACAGACGCCGCAGCTCAAGCAGCGCGCCGCTTCAGTTAAGGCTTCCGCCTCGGTCATCGGCAGGTCAACTTCTGCGAAGTTGTTCTCGCGCTGCGATGCAGGAATGGTGCTGATCTTGGCACGCGGCCGGGCGGAGACCTGGCCCTGGGCGATCATGGCTTCGACCTCGGATTTTTCGTACTTGGCGACAGACATCTTGGACGGTTCTGGCAAGCCCGTCTCGCCGTGCAGGTAACGATCCACGCAGCGGGCGACATGGTGGCCTTCTCCGATCGCATCTACGACAAAGAAGGTGGTGCCACGCCGTACGTCACCGGCCGTAAAGACACCCGGCCGGGTGGTCATCATTTCGTCGTTGGCCCACAGCCCGATCGGATAGCGGGTAGCAATGCTGCCATCTCCGGGCAGGAAGGTGAAATCGGGCAATTGACCCACCGCCCAAATAACCAGGTTGCAGGGGATAACATGCTCGCTGCCCGGAATTTCTTCCACCTGGCGTTTGCCGTCCACGATGCCGCCCACGCGGGCTTCCAGGCAGAGCATGCCGATAATCTTCTCGTTCTTGATGACAACTTCCTTGAACACGCGATTGCGGATGATCTCAACGCCCTCTTTTTCGGCCTCATCCACCTCGTTGAAGGAGGCGCGCATACCTCGGCAGACGACACGCACATGCGGTCGTCCCAAGCGTATGGCCGTGCGAGCCGCATCCAGTGCCACGTCACCCGCGCCGACCACGACGATCTCTTTCCCGCTCAGGTCAATCTTTTCGCCCAGGCAGGCGCGGCGCAGCAAATCCAGGCTCAACCAGTTATCCGGATGGTCGGAGCCGGTGATTTTTAGCTTGGTGGCGCTATGCGCGCCGGTGGCGGCGATGACCGCGTGGTAGCCAGCCCTGAATAATCCGGGAATGTCATCTATCCAGGTGTTGAGCTGCAATTCCACGCCCTCGTCCAGGATCTGCTGCACTTCCCAATCAATGAGTTCATAAGGCAGGCGATGGGGCGGGATGCCCACCCGCATCATGCCGCCGGCCACCGGCAGCGAATCGAAGACCGTGGCGGCATGTCCCAGGCGCACCAGGTCCAGCGCGGCGGTCAGGCCGGCCGGGCCTGCGCCGATAATGGCGACCTTCCTGCCGGTTGATCTGGGTTTGTACGCAGTACCTACTCGGTGCGCGAAGGGTGTGCCTACCACCGATTTATCGCGCATATTCGGCAGTTCGTCACGGTGAGCATAAGCCCAATCCGCGACGAAGCGCTTCAATCTCATAATGCTGACCGGCTCGTCAACCAGGCCGCGGCTGCATTCCTCCTCACAACGTTTATTGCACACCCGTCCGCATACCGAGGGGAAGGGGTGCTCGCGCCGGATGGCCCAGTAGGCGTCCTCATAACGTTTCTGGTGGATCAAGGCGATGTAGCCCTGGGCGCGCTGGTCGGTCGGGCAGGCATCCCGGCAGGGGGCGATGCCGCGTT
>CAZTZE010000037.1:0-33870 GCA_964618215.1 uncultured Chloroflexus sp. | reverse complement strand
AGATAAACCAGTTTGGCTTGCCGGTGAAGATCCATGGTGCATAGCCAAGGAAAGCGGAAAGGCAAAAAAAGGTGATCACCTGGTTGTTCTTGACGAAATTATAGATTTTAGTCATGGAATTCACAGGTCTCCTTTTTCATAAGACAAACGCCTAACTATGTGTTCAGCCGCCATTTGGCGGGTTAACGGCTTATGGGCTGCAATCGGTTAAATTAGGACGATAAACTGAAATCAGTATAGCAAAATGGTGGAGAAAATGCAACACTCCAGCGCGCCAAACCATCTTTCCTTATTGCACGTGCAGCAGCACCTTCCCCTCGTTCCACAGGTCTTCCAGCCGGTAGTAATTACGCAAATCCGCCGCGAAAAGGTGTACCACGATAGAACCATAATCAACCACCAGCCAACCGTCTCGCGGACTACCCTCCAGACGACCTTTGTGGTGATGTGTTTGCCTGACTTTCTCCAGAACGGCGTCGGCCAGGGCATCCAGCATACGGTCGCTGGTGGCGGTGCAGATGACGAAATAATCTGTAAACGAAGCGATTTTTTGGATGTCTAACAGGACGATGTTTTCCCCTTTCTTTTCCTCCAGGGCGTCTACGATTGTATGAGCAACTTCGAGTGTGTTCAGGATTCACCTCTCCGATATAATTTTGAGCGAGGCAGTATAAAGGTGCGTGTAAACTGATCCGCCGGGCTGCAAATCACTTTTATAGATGTGCACGGCATCCACCGGCGCTGCGCCGAGCGTACCGACTGTGGTTTGCTCCAGCGCGGCGCGGATCTTTTGCATATCCGCTGTTGAGACGTTTTGATTGACGCGTCCAATGCTCAGGTGCGGGGAAAAAGGCCGGGTTTCGGAAGCGTAGCCCAGGCGGGCGGCGGCGGCTTCGATCCCGTGGTACAGCGTTTGCATGGCGGCCGGGGCTTCGATCCCGATCCAGATAACGCGCGGCCGCCTCGAGTTCGGGAAGATGCCCAGTCCTCCAATGGATAACGAAAAACCGGCGTGCTGTTCGCTCTCGCGCTTCAAGGCATGCGCCAGCAGTTCCAGATTGGCAGACGAAACGTCGCCCAGGAATTTCAGCGTCAGGTGGACGTTATGCGGGTGGATCCAGCGCACGAGTGGCCTGGCGAGCGCCTTTTTCAAGTGAGCGGTGCTTTTCTCGATCTCATCCTGGATCGCGGTGGGCATCTGGATGGCAATGAAGGAACGCAGCAGCATGTTTACCTTGAATAAAAATAGCACAAGAAGCGGGAAATGGCAAGGGGGATAATCGCCTCAGGCTCTCGGTTTCAGGTGTTCGTGGTCATCTAATTTTTGATAATCATCTGGGGTATCAACATCCAACAAAAGCAACGCATCCAGCCAGGGGAGATAGGCGACGGGATGTTTCGAGAAAATTGCGCGTCCGCCAACGTCTCCGCCCCCTGAACTGGCCGCCACATCGTCCCGATGTCCTTGCGGGAGGGCAGGCAAAGCGAGCAGATCGGGGAAGGTGACGCGATCGAATAAAACCGGGTTGGCGCGTTGACCCTGAACCTGCGGCGCGACGATCGGGCTTAGATCCAGGCTGTGACGTTCCACCAGCGCCCGCAGCACCGTCGGCGTGACCTGCGGCTGGTCGGCGAGGAGGAAGATGGCGGCACCGCACCCATCTCCCTTTATGGGAGAGGGGCCGGGGGTGAGGGCGATTAATCCCGCCCGGATGGACGAACTCTGTCCGCTTTGCCAGTCCACATTTCGGATGATCTGCACAGGCAAATCCTTCAAGGCTGCTTCTACCGGTTCAGCATTTGCGCCAGTGACAACGATCACCGGAGCAAGTCCTGCCTTCAACGCCGTCTGTGCAACCGCATGAACGAAGGGCTGGCCGCGGTAGTCCAGCAATTGCTTGGGCTGGCCGAAGCGTCTGGCTTCACCGGCGGCGAGAATGATCCCGGCAACCGGTTCGTACACGGCATGGATTTGGAACTGCTGGAGCGAAGCGATGACAACAGCGTGATATGCTGACAGGAGTCCCTCAGCCAGCGCTTTCGCCTGTGCCTGCAATTCCGGCGTATCGGCCTGGTTGAGCAGCGCTACGCGCCGCGCCCCGGGTGGGATATTTTTTAGCCCTCCGGAGGGGTGGGTGAGCACGCGGAGCAGCGCCTCGGGCGTGACCATCTCACCGAGAGCAAGCCCGCTCAACCGGCTGAAAATCTCCGGGCGGTGGACAAATTCATCCGTAAGCGGCTTGCCCAGGCCGGACATCCCGGCCACAACCACCACCGTCTCGACGAAATTGGGGATGACCGGTTCGTGCTCCGCCGGCGCCTTGAGCGGCTTCTGACGGGAGCCATCGGCTTCGATGAGCAGGGGCAGGTTTTTGGAATTACAGACTGCGCGTAGCCAAGATAGTAATGATTCATTCAAGCCTGTGGTTCGATCACCATCTAGCGGGCCAGTGACGAGCACCACCCCGCGCAGGTTTTCCTCGAGACCGGCGAAATCTGCGCAGGTTTCGCCGATCCAATGCGCATCGGCCAGTTTGACCTGATCCACGTGCAGGTGCGTGGTGGCGGTGACGATGACCGGAGGCGGGAGTTCGCGCGCCAGTTGGAAGAGCGCGGTGGTCTTTCCGCCCGCGCCGACAAAGGCGAGGCAGGGAGCATCCGAAAAGCGAAGGGCTTGTGCGAGGTTCATCGTATATAACAACAAAGGCACGAAGAAACAAAAAGGCCTTTGTGTCTTTGTGATTTGGTGGTTAAGTCCACATCTGAGCGCGCACCTCAGGTCTCGCCAAAATCGCCTCCAGCACCCCGCCGCCCACCGCCAGCGCCTTATCCGAGACCAGCGTGCACAGGCGCGGATCATCGCGCGGGTCAATGTCGCCGATCTTCATGCCTTTCGTGACAGTAAATCCAGGACGGATTAATCCGCGCAGCAGCCCCGCGAACGGACTGATCACCGAACACTGGTCACTGATTACTGAACACTGGTCACTGATCACTTCTGCAATCAAATCCCCCTCCTCGCAATGCTCGCCAATCTGCTTATGCGCCATCACCACCCCATCCGCCGGGGCTCGCAGGACGCGCGCCGGGTCACCCTCGGGCTGGCCGGAATCGGATTCCGCCGCGCCGTGCCAGTAAACGCGCCCCAGGCTGAGACCGCGGCGGGTCTCGATGACTGCCTGGCAATTTTCAGCGGCGATGAAACCAGGGCCTAAACCAATGTAAAGCTGCGGGGAATATCCAATGGCTTCCGGCGGCAGTTTGGTCATGCGGCCATCCACGATGACCGCCGGATGCAATTGCGCCGCCGATTTGCATTTGGGGTCAATCAAGACCGGCACCCAGCCTTTTGCCAGCAGGTTCAGGATTTTCAGCAAATCCGAGGGGTCGCTGACCGCGCTGGCGGTGACGCCTTCGACCGTGATCTGCCCAGCGTAAACCGCTTCGGAAAAGGACACCGTCCGCCGCACGGCCAGCGGTTGCGGCAGTTCGGTGACGACCACCTTCAGCCCGGAGCGGATTAATCGGAGGGCGACGCCGGTAGCCAGGTCGCCGCCGCTGCGGATAAGAATGATTGAAGCCATAGGGATATTTAACCTTAATAGTGGGACGCGGATTAACGCGGAATCACGCGGATGTTTTTTACTTTGAATCCCAGTTTCTACTCAGCCGTCTGCTTTGATTTCATCTGCACTGGATTGGAATGGCGAACCAGAGTGAGCGTAGGCCAATTATACACCCCAACCATTTCGCTCCAATTCTCCATTGTTCAGGCTCTCTGGGAATTGCCGTGATTCTGTACACCCCCGAACTGCGGGGGTACACGGATTACACGGATTTCACGGAGTCTCACGGATTTTTCTTAAAAAATCCGCGTAATTCCGTCAAATCCGTGTAATCCGCGTTCAAGATTTGGTTTTTTAGCGCTTTTTGTGCCACGTTTTCTCGCTTTATCAAGTTTCAAAAACGAACTCTAAACTCAAGCAAATTTATGTCAATACAGAAAATACGCCTCATCCTGGCGCTGGTCGTGCTGGCGGTTTCGCTTGCCCTGTTGATCTGGGGATTCTGGCCGTTTGTTCGAGAGAGTCAGATCTTGATCATTCCACCCAACAAGCTCCAGTTGCCAACACCGACTGGTTTTCTGTTCGCCTGTCTGACGATCTGAGGTTACCGGCCGCTCATTGAACGAAAAAGGAACCCGTTTTCTTCGAGAAAACGGGTTCCTGGTGGTTTATCAAGTGGGTATTAAACCTTATCGGCAAAAAGGCCAGATTTTCTTTTGCATCGAATTTTCACGAATTTCCCGAAGAATATTCGTCCAATTCGTGTAATTCGATGCAGAAAAAGGCAATACCGCAAAACTCACTTTGTCACCCCTTCACTCCGTTCAGGGCAGGCTCTGAGGGAGCGTTCTTCAGCGACCGAAGGGTCTCCCGTTGTGGAGGGGATTCTTCGGGCAAAGTACGCCCTCAGAATGACAAGGAAGGGGCGGGTCTCCCGCCAAGGTTTTCACCCTCGAGTGACTTTTTCGGTATTGCAGAAAAAGTTATTACGATAATGTCTATTGTTTACAGGCGTTTCGTGAAAACGACCAGGTCGTCGCCGATGGAATAGAAATCGCGGATCCTGGCTTCCAGTTCGTAGCCGCTCCTAAGGTAAAAACTCCGGGTGGGTTCGAAAGCCGGTTTTCCGGCCGTCTCGGCGATCAGCAGGCGGCCGCCGCGCGCCTTCACCTGCTTTTCTGCTTCGTCGAGCAGTATCTCGCCGATCCCCTGGCGCTGATGGTTTTTATCCACTGCGATCCAATACAGGTCGTAAGTTCCCTGTGTGAGCGGACGCTGGCCATAACAGGCGAATCCGAGCACCTGTCCATCACGGCGGGCGGCGACGAAGTGGTACCAGCTCGCAGCGTCGCCCTTGGCGGTGAATTCCGCCCATAGTTCCTGGATGGTGTCTATATCGCCTGGCTCAAACAGGTCAATCTTCCTGGCTATTCCTAGAATGCTTGCGCCGTCTGCATTTGTGGGGATAACAAGTTCAAGGTCAGTTGCGGGCATAGCCATCTTTCTCTCTGCATGGCGAGCTTGAGAATGCGCTCGACCATTTCGGCATAGGAGTAGCCGGCTTGTTTGGCAGAGTTAGGGAATCCCGATCCGGGCGCCAGGTCGGGAATTTCGTTGATGTCTATAATGTAGGGAATCTGATTGTGGAAGCGAATATCCACCCGCCCGAGGTCGCGTAAGCCTACCGCCCGGTAAGCGCGGGTGGCCGCCTCCGTGACCCGCCGCCGGTCATCTGTACTCAGGTCTGCTGGACAGTGCGACGGAATATTCTTGAAACTATAGGAATCTGGCACCCACTTGGAATCGTAGCTAAGGATTCGATTTAATGGGTTGGGAATACGCGAGTAATCGAATTCGGTGATCGGCAGGACTTCGATGTACTTATTCCCCCAAATGGAAACCGCCAGCTCGCGCCCCGGGATGAACTCCTCGACCAGCGCGGGTTGACGGTAGCGTTTGATCACATATGCGACCCGGTTGAGTAATTCTTCGTTATTGCTGACAACTGAATTCAGGTCAATTCCAATGCTGGCGTCGTCGGCGACGGGCTTGACGATGGCAGGCAAATTATGCCGGTAAACGCCCTCCGGTTGTGTATAAACCTGATAGGAGGGTGTGGGAACTCCAGCCGCTAACAGTCGCTGTTTGGTGCGTCCCTTATCAATGCACAATGAGTTGGTCTCTGCCGAAGAACCCGTGTGCCTGAAACCGAGTCTTTCTATCAGGCGGATAACTTTCGTGGCATCTTTATTTTTCCCGCCGAACCCATCGCAGAAATTAAAAACAAACGCCGTTTCTGTCGAGAACGGCTCAAGCGAGGCTTTCAGTTCGTCGAGCGAGTTTCGGACCGCAATGGGCAGGGTACGATACCCACGAGTGCTCAACGCGTCGTCTAAATGCGCTGCCACACTGGCTGTGTCCTGAAGGGCGATCAGATCTTTTGGATCGCCGCAAGAGACGTTCAGCTCGACGTTATAGAGGATAAGTATTAGCGGGTCTTCCTCGTTCACTCCTTTCGGGCCTCCTTCATGGATGCGAATAGTATTAGTTAACTCAACTGCTCTTATATTACTACCATATTCCAAAAAAATACAGGTTTTTTGAGTAACTGCTCAACCAATGTCGTTGCCGAAGCGCGCCTGGATTTGGCCGGGATGCAGGTCGTCCCGTCCGAATGCTCAAAAGCGGGACAAGGACAGACACGGATGAACATGGATATATGACAAAAATCACATAAAAACAAGACGGGGATTAGTAAGCGAATGAACTTGTTTATGGTAAAATTCGCCCGTTGCCAGGCTGTATGGGACAACAAATTTTCCTTTCCGGGGTGCTTATGCAAAGCGCATGGCTTTACATTGGTCTCTTCTTGATCGTTGGAATCATTGTGCCGGTCGTTCCACTGCTGTTATCCTGGTTGTTGGCGCCGAAAAAACCGAATCCGGTCAAACAGAGTACGTATGAATGTGGTATCGAGACAGTGGGGGATTCCTGGGTCCAATTTAAAGCCCAATACTACATTTTCGCGCTGGTATTCCTCATCTTCGACGTTGAGACCGTATTTCTTTTCCCGTGGGCGCTCGCAATGGACAAATTACCTCTCTTTGCGGTGCTGGAAGGCATCCTGTTCATTCTCATCCTCGTTGCCGGTCTGGTATATGTCTGGCGCAAAGGGATGTTGGAATGGGTGTAAAAGCAAATGAGAATAATAACAGGCTGACAGGGCGTTATCCTCTCAGCCTGTTATTTGTTGGCATACCTCTCCCTGCCCCCTTCGGGGGTGCTTCGCGAGGCGAGGGGCGAGAGGTGTGGCTAAAAGGAGTGATCCATGACTTTTTGGACTGACCCGATCAACTTCATCGCCGTCTGGCTGCGCGGCCTGCTAACGGGTTGGGGGTTGGGCGTTGACCTGGCGAATATCCTGCTTGCCGTGTCAGGAATAATTATTTTAATCGTATTCGCGATGGTGCTGGATATCTTCCTCGTCTGGATTGAACGTAAAGTGGTGGCGCGTTTCCAGAACCGCCTCGGACCGAATCGGATCGGCCCCTTCGGCATTTTCCAACCCTTCGCGGACATCGTCAAGCTGGTCATCAAAGAGGACATCACCCCCGATGGAGCGGACAAGGTCGTCTACAACATCGCACCCGTGCTGGCTGCGACGGCGGTCATCGTGCTTTGGGCGATCCTCCCGCTGGCCTCCACAATCTACGGAGTAGATCTCAACGTAGCGCTGTTATATTTGGTTGCGGCTGGCGCTTTGGGGACGCTTTCCATTATCATGGCCGGCTGGGCTTCGAACAATAAGTATGCCTTATTGGGCGCCTTCCGCATGGTAGCAACAATGATCTCCTTCGAGATCCCCATGGTGGTTGTCTTGCTCATCCCGACGATCATCACCGGAACGATGAGCGTGAAGGGTATCACCGAATTTCAGGGTGGGGGCGGAGTATGGATTTTCATCTTATCACCGCTTGCAGCCGTGATTTTCATTATCAGCGCGATCGCCGAATTGGGTCGTGCGCCGTTCGACCTGAATGAAGCTGAGTCCGAGATTGTGGCCGGCTTCCACATCGAATACACTGGTATGAAGTTCGGTTGGTTCTATGCGAGCGAATTGCTGCACTCCTTCACCTTTGGCGGGTTTATCGCCATCCTGTTCTTTGGCGGCTACAACTTCTTCGGGCTGGAGAAATATCCCTTGCTGGGCGTCTTGATTTTCCTGGCGAAAGCCTTGTTCTTCTACTGGGTGATCATGTGGGTAAAGTATTCCATGCCGCGCATCCGCATTGACCACATGTTAGCCTTTTGTTGGAAGTTCCTCACGCCGCTCTCTTTTGTCCTGTTGATTGTTACTGCGCTGCTGAATAAATTGCTCGCGACATCCAATTTTTATATCCTTGGGATGTTCCTGGCCAATGTAGGCATCGCTTGGGCAACGATTGAGATCCTGCGCGCGTATGCTAGACGCCAGCGTAAAGCTGGAGAAACTCTGCTTGTAGTCGAGCACGAAGCGTAGCGGAGTGCTCCCTTTGCGCCACTCCGCTTCCCCTTCGCTCTGCTCAAGGTAAAGCTGCGTGGCGCGCTACGAACGATAAAAAGTAGGAGCAAATGGTATGACTCCTGATCAAATCATCTTTATTCTGACCGCCGCGTTGATTATCAGCTCTGCGCTGATGGTTGTGACCACGCGCAACCTGATCCATGCTGCGTTATGGCTGGTTGCCGCGCTCTTTGGCGTGGCCATACTTTACGCAGTCCTGAATGCGGGTTTCTTTGTGGTGGTCCAGGTGGTGGTCTACATTGGCGCGATCGCCATCTTATTCATTTTTGCTGTCATGCTCACCCGGCGTGAGATGCGCGACCGGGGGCCGCAGTTGCGCAAGAATTGGTGGCTCGCCGCGCTGCTCGGACTGCTGGTCTTTTCTGGCCTTGCATTTCTGCTGATTAATCAAGCGGATATCAACCGCAGCGCCGCGGTCATACCCGAGGGGTTGGACACGCTCGGCGCGCTCGGTGCAGCCTTGGTCTCCCCGGACTTATACTTGCTGCCATTCGAGGTCGCTTCAATCCTGCTTTTGGCGGCGCTGATTGGCGCCGTCTATCTCGCGGCAACCAGGAAGTAAGAGGTAGAAATGAGTATTCCACTTTCATGGTTCCTGATCTTGTCCGCTGCGCTCTTCAGCATCGGCTTTTTTGGTGTGCTTGCTCGTAAGAACGCCATCGCCATCCTGCTCGGCATCGAATTGATGCTCAATGCCGTCAACATCAATCTGGTAGCCTTTTGGCGTTATCTGGACCCGGCGAAGATGGCTGGGCAGGTTTTTGCGATCATCGTGTTTGCCGTGGCCGCCGCCGAAGTGGCCGTGGGCCTGGCCCTGATCATCTCGGTCTACCGCCGCCGCAAGACGGTAGTGGCCGATGAAGTGGATTTGATGAAATGGTAGAGACTAGATGACTAGAGAGTAGAGACCAGTCTCTGCTCTCTACTCTCTGCTCTCTGGTTTGGAGGCTTCATGGCAACTGAAACAATCATCTGGTTACTTCCTCTCCCGCCCTTATTGGCTTTTTTCCTGATTGTGTTGTTCACCAACAAGCACAAGGCGTTCAGTCACAGCCTGGCCGTCGGCGCGGCGGGACTTTCCTGGCTGGGAAGCATGTTGATTTTTGTGCGCGCCCTGGGGGTGCATGAATTCGGCAAGGAAGTTTTCGAATCGGCGATCAATTGGCTTCCGACTGGGAATACCTGGCTCAAGATCGGCGTGTTGATTGACCCGCTCTCCGCCGCCACGCTGTTCTTCGTCGCCTGGACGATCTTCATGATTTTCCTGTACAGTGTGGGCTACCAGAACTTCGGCCAGCCAAAAGGCGACCACGACCGCGCTGGCCTGCCTCCGCACGGCGCGACGGTGACGGACGAGCACGGCTACAAGCATAGCGTGCCTTCTGTCGAGCCGATGTACTCGCGCTTCTTTGCCTTCCTTGGGCTGTTCGCCTTCGGTATGTACACCCTGGTTGTCTCCAATAATTTGCTGACCTTTTTCGTCGGCTGGGAAATCATGGGCTTGTGCTCGTACCTGCTGATCGGCTTCTGGTATGGCAAGAAATCGGCCCGCGACGCGGCGGTCAAGGCCTTCATGACCACCCGCGTCGGCGACGTGTTCATGCTGCTTGGCATCGCCTTCCTGTATTCGGCGACCGGTACGCTCTCCTTCCGCGAAATCTTCCAACCCGAAGTCCTGCATGTCCTGGCGACTACTGCCATGCCTTTCTTTGGGTTATCGGCCGCCGGGTTGATCGGTTTGCTGCTCTTCATCGGCACGGTGGGTAAATCCGCGCAGTGGCCGCTGCACGTCTGGCTGCCGGACGCCATGGAAGGCCCGACGCCGGTCAGCGCGATGATCCATGCCGCCACGATGGTCTCGGCGGGTGTCTACGCCGCGCTGCGCATGTTCCCGCTGATTACGGCGGACTTCACCGGTCATGGCCTGACGACCACGATGAGCATCATCGCCTTCATCGGCGCGTTCACGGCCATTTTCGCGGCGACGATTGCCGTGGCGCAAAACGACATCAAACGGGTGCTGGCCTACTCGACCATCTCGCAACTCGGTTTCATGATCGCCGCGCTTGGCATCGGCGCATACGTGGCGGCGGCTTTCCACCTGATTACCCATGCCTTCTTCAAGGCGTTGCTCTTCCTTGGCTCCGGCTCAGTCATTCACGGCATGGAACACGGCCTCTTGCACACCGGCGACCATTCAACTGATCCGCAGGACATGTTCAACATGGGCGGACTGCGTAAGAAAATGCCGATTACTTTCTGGACCTTCCTGATCGGCGGTTTCGCCCTCTCCGGTTTCCCGCTGCTGACGGCTGGTTTCTGGTCGAAGGACGAAATCCTGGCTGACGCCTTCGGGCATGGACATTGGGCCGTCTTCGCCACCCTGGCATTGGCGGCCTTCCTGACAGCTTTCTACACCATGCGCCAGATCACATTGACTTTTCTGGGTGAACCTCGCAGCAAAGCCGCGCAACACGCCCAGGAGACTCCCTGGACTATGACCCTGCCGCTGGTCATTCTTTCGGTCTTTGCCATCGGCTTCGGCTGGGTGGGCATCCCCGAACACTTCCCGGTGATCGGTGGAATCATCCCGAATTGGATCCATGAATTCATCGGCGGGACGCTGTCCCATCATCCAAAAGCGGTGGAGTTCAACATCCTTCCGCTTGCCACCTCGCTGGGCGTGGCGCTCGGCGGATTGCTGCTGGGTTGGCTGGTCTATCGAAAAGTCAAGTCACCGGAGCAGGATCGGCTGCAAATCCCGCTCTTGAAGAACAAGTATTACTTCGATGAAGCATACAACTTTTTATTCGTCCGACCGGCCTACTGGATTTCTGAGACCTTCACGTACATGTTCATGGACACCAAAGTTATTGATGGCATCCTGCACAGTCTTGGACGTGTCTCGCTCTGGCTGGGCGGCTTCTTGCGCAACTACTTCGACAAGCCATTCATAAACGAATTCATCGGTGATGGCACGGGGAGCGTGGTGAAGAAAGCCGGCCGCAGTCTGCGCTTCATCCAGGCGGGGCGCATCCAATCCTATATGCTCGTTTCCTTCGCGATGATCGTGCTTTTTGTGGTGCTTTACTACTTCCTGATTGGAGGAGTGTAGGGCGGGTATTTTACCCGCCGGAGCTGGCGGCAGGCTTCGCCGTGAGCGTTCGCCTGAAGCTCAAGCCGAAGGCTCAGCCGAACGGTTTCAAGCCTACCCTACACTTGGCATGGAGTAACCGATGGAATTTCTTAGCAGTCACCTTTTGACACTCATCCTCTTCTTCCCCGTCCTGGCGGCGCTGGTCATCCTGTTCCTGCCCAATGATGAGGTAAAAGTCATCCGTTGGACGGCGCTGATCGCCAGCCTGGTTCCGTTCGGACTTTCCATCTGGTTGTGGATGCGTTTTGACCCATCCGCTGCCGGTTTCCAGTTCAGCGAGCAATATCCCTGGTACGAGGCGATCAACTCGACTTTCCACCTCGGCGTGGACGGGCTCTCGTTGACCATGGTCCTGTTGACCACGCTGCTGACGCCGCTGGCCATCCTGGCCTCCTTTAGCATCCAGGATAAAGTCAAGGCCTACATGATGCTCTTCCTTTTCCTGGAGACTGGCATGTTGGGCGTCTTCCTGGCGCTCGACCTGTTGATCTTCTTCGTCTTCTGGGAAATCGGCCTGGTGCCGATGTACTTCCTGATCAACCAGTGGGGGAGTGAGAAAGGCGAACGCGTGCTCTGGGGTGGGATCAAGATGCAGGCGCGCAACTACGCCTCGCTCAAGTTCATGATCTACACCATGGCCGGCTCGCTTGGCCTGCTTTTGGCTATCCAGATGCTGGGCGTGTTGTTCCAGACCTATGACCTGCCGCTGTTATATCAGAAGTGGAATGCCTTGGAAGGGACTGTATTCGGCCTGTCGGTTTCCACCGTCAAGACAGTCGCCTTCTGGGCTTTTGTAGTCGCTTTTGCGATCAAGGTGCCTGTCTGGCCTTTCCATACCTGGCTGCCGGATGCCCACACCGAAGCGCCGACGGCCGGCTCCATGATCCTGGCTGGCGTGCTGCTGAAATTGGGCGCTTATGGCTTCCTGCGCCTGGTGCTGCCGCTTTATCCTCTGGAAGCACAGCGTTTCGCCGGGGCTTTGGCCTTCCTGGCCGTGATGGCGATTGTCTTCGGCGCCTTCGCCGCCTACGGCCAGACGGACTTCAAGCGTTTGGTGGCCTATTCGTCCGTCAACCACATGGGCTTTGTGCTGCTCGGCATTGCCGCGGCGGCTAAAGTTGGAATAAATAACCCGGATGTCGCCCTCAATTTGAGCAAGAACATCGCCTTGAACGGCGCGGTCCTGCAGATGTTCAATCATGGCCTTTCTGCGGCGGGCATGTTCTTCCTGGTCGGTGTGATCTACGAGCGGACGCACACTCGCAACCTGAACGATTTCGGCGGGCTTTTCCCGCTGGTGCCGGTCTATGGCGGCATCCTGCTCTTCACCTCCATGGCCTCGCTTGGCTTACCCGGCCTGAATGGCTTCGTCTCTGAATTCCTGGTTGTGCGCGGCGCCTGGCCGATCCTGACGGTCTATACCGCCATTGCCATGTTGGGGCTGCTCTTCACCGGCGCGTACATCCTCAAAGGCGTCAAGCAGGTCTTGCACGGCCCGCTGAACGAGCACTGGGCGCATGGCGAACATCGCTTGACCGAGATCAACGTTCGCGAGATCGTCGTCATGGCGCCCCTTATGGCGCTCATCCTTGTCATTGGTATTTGGCCGGCGTGGATATTGGAAGTGATTAATAAGGCTGTGATAATGCTGTTTTAAAGATAACAGAGAGTTGAGAGTCGAGAATAGTGAACTACTCTCTAATCTCTACTCTCTTCTCTCTATATCCGAGGTGACTCATGCAATTTCCGATCCTAAGCGTCATCGTCTTCACCCCCATGGTCGCGGCGATGCTCATCCTGCTGATAAATTCTGAGCGCAAGACCGAGATCCGCGTCACAGCGCTGGCCGCGTCTACTTTGGCGTTGCTCCTCTCGCTCTGGGTCTATTTCACCTATGACAAGGCGGCAGCCGGTTATCAGCTCATTGAAAAATACAACTGGATGCCGATGTTGGGCATCAGCCTTCACTTCGGCGTGGATGGGATCAGCGCTCCGCTCGTCCTGCTGACCGGCGTGGTCATGTTCACCGGGGTCTTGATCTCCTGGGGTATAGAGGACCGTCCGCGTGAGTTCTTCGCTTTCCTCTTCATCCTGGCCAGCGGCGTGTTCGGCGTTTTCGTCTCGCTCGACCTGTTCATGTTGTTCTTCTTCTACGAAATCGCCGTCTTCCCGATGTATCTGCTCATCGCCATTTGGGGTTGGATCAAGACGCGTGAATACGCGGCGATGAAGCTGACCCTCTACCTGTTCATCGGCTCGGTCGTCTCCCTGGTCGGCGCGCTGGCGATGTACTGGCAGAGCGGTTTGCGCACCTTTGATATGCTGGCATTGGAGCAGGCGGCTTTCTCGCCAGCGTTCCAGAATTTATGGTTCCCCTTCGTCTTTTTGGGTTTTGCAGTTCTGGGCGGCATCTTCCCCTTCCACAACTGGTCGCCGGATGGTCACGTCGCCGCGCCGACCGCCGTTTCGATGTTCCACGCCGGCGTGCTGATGAAACTGGGCGCCTTCGCAGCCCTGCGCGTCGGCATCATGCTCCTGCCCGAAGGCGCAAAAACCTGGAGCTGGTTGATCATGGGATTGGCCCTGGTCAATATCGTCTATGGCGCTTTCATCGCCATGGTGCAGACAGATTTCAAATACATCATCGGTTTCTCTTCAGTCTCGCACATGGGCCTGGTCATGATGGGTTTCTCCACGATGACGAAACTCGGATTGACCGGCGCGGGTGTGCAGATGTTCTCGCATGGCGTGATGACGGCTCTCTTCTTTGCTGCCGTCGGCATGGTCTACGACCGGGCGCATACCAGGGATATCCCCAAATTGGGCGGCATGGCCAAGCCGCTGCCTCTGGTGGCGGTAGCCTTCATCATCGGCGGTCTGGTTTCGATGGGTATGCCGGGCTTCTCCGGTTTTGTGGCCGAGTTCCCAATCTTTATGGGTATCTGGCAGGTAAAACCTCTCGTGGCGATCATCGCTGCCATCTCCATCGTCGTCACTGCTGCGTATATTATGCTCGCCGTGCGCCGCGTCTTTTTTGGCAATATGCCGGCCGAATTCGAGGGCCATATCGGGACTATCACTGTCTATGACAAAGTCGCCCTGGTTTTGTTGTGCGTCATCATGATCGGCTTGGGCCTCTTCCCCTCCGTAATGGTTCCGTGGGTGCAGACCGGCGTCCAACACATCTTGAGCCTTCTGGGAGGTGCATAAGTGACTGCTTTTGTTCCCTCCAACATCCTTGCTATCCTGCCGGAGATCCTCCTGCTGGCCCTCGCTCTCCTGGTTCTGACCCTGGATCCGTTTTGGAAGGAGGCGAGCCGCCGCCTGAACCTGGGTTGGCTGACCGCCGGCGGCCTGCTGCTCATCCTGGCTGTCAGCCTGGCGCTCGCCCGTCCTTCGGTCCCGACCCTGGTCTTCGGCGGGATGTTGCGCTACGACTGGCTCGGCTTTGCCTTCAAGATGTTCTTCCTCTTCAGCGCGGCCATCACCTCACTTTTCATGATGGACGTGGAACGACTCGGACGCCGCGCCGAGGCCTACATGCTGCTCCTGGCTGCCACCCTGGGTATGTCCCTGATGGCCTCCGCTGCCGACTTGGTGATGCTCTACCTGGCCATCGAGACGACTTCCATCCCGCTCTACATCCTGGCCGGTTTCCTGACCGGCGACGAAAAATCCACCGAGTCGGGTTTCAAATACCTGTTCTTCGGCGCGTTGACTTCGACTGTCATGTTATACGGCTTCAGCCTGATTTACGGCTTTAGCGGTAAAACCGGCCTTTACGAACTGGCCGCCTCTTTCCCGACCTTTAGCCTGCTTGCGCTGGGTGTGCTTTTCCTCGTCCTGATCGGGCTGGCTTTTAAAGTTTCACTTTTTCCATTCCATTTTTGGGCGCCGGATGTGTACGAGGGCGCGCCCACGCCGGTCGCTGGTTTCCTGTCCACAGCATCGAAGGCGGCCGGGTTTGCGGTCATTTTGCGCCTTTTCATGGTCGTTTTTCCGTCCATATCGGCCAACTGGGGCCTGATCCTGGCTATCCTGGCCACCCTGACCATGACCGTCGGCAACCTGATCGCCCTGGCGCAGAAGAACATAAAACGCATGCTGGCCTATTCTTCGATTGCCCATGCCGGTTATGCCATGATCGGCGTGGTCGCTTTCTCGCAGTTGGGCGCGGCCAGCACAGTCTTTTATTTGATCGCCTATATCTTGACCAATCTTGCGGCCTTTGGCATTGTCGCAGCCGTCGGCCGCGTGACTGGTTCGGATGATGTGAAAGCCTATTATGGAATGAGTCGCCGCGCGCCAACGCTGGCTTTGATGATGATGGTCGCTTTCCTATCCCTGGCCGGCATGCCGCCTTTCGGCGGCTTTGTCGCCAAGGTGTTCGTCTTTGCCGCAGCCATCGAGCAGGGCTGGGTCTGGCTGGCAGTGGTCGGTGTCTTGAATTCGATTATCGGCCTCTACTACTATATGACAGTGCTGAAGTATGTCTATCTATATCGGATGGAAAATGAGGACGAGGAGAAACACCCGATTCCAATCTCACGTCCGTATGCAATTGCGCTGACCACCCTGACCATCGGCATTATCCTGGTCGGTGCAATCTTCGGCCCCTGGTTTGGATTGGCAAGCAGTTCGGCGGCGAATCTGTTCTAATGTCACTCCCGTATGTTATAATTTCGCCGCCATGAACCAGCCGGATAAAGATAAAAAAGCACTTTCTCGCTCGGTAATGAGCCGATACCTGGTCAGCGTTGCCATTCAGGTTGGTTGCTTTACATTCGTGATTGTTTTTGTTGCTTTGCTGGCCGGGCTTTGGTTGGATCGCGCCTTTACGACCAACGGGATGTTCGTCATTTTGCTCATCCTGGCAAGCGTTCCCCTGACATGGATATTCATATTTTTGTCGGTTAACCGGGCGAAAAAACAAATTAAAAATGCTGTCCCTGGTTCGCCTCAGGATATAAAACCTTAATTGTGGAGGAAGGCACGCGTGACAACTCGTGAGAAGAAAAGCATCCATATAACCCGTTGGCTGGTTTTATCGCTTCTTATTGCCGTCGGCATTGCGGGAGCGCTGGTGAAACCGGCCCGGCCGGTCGTCTCGCTTGCGGGCGAACATATAACTAAAGCGCCGTTGGTGGTCTTACCCTTTTTGGGTGAGATCCCCTTGACGAATACGCTGGTCACCACCATCATTGTGGATTTAGTCGTCATCGGCTTGGCGCTGGCTGCCGGGCGAGGCATCCGCGCGGATGGTTCGCCTTCAAAAGGCATCGCCGCCTTTTTCGAGACAATTTTTGAGGCCATTTACAATCTTGTCGAGAAGACGGTTGGTAAGAAATGGGCCAAACAGGTATTTCCGCTGATTGGCACGATCATCATCCTCGTGCTGACGGCTAACCTGCTCAAGCTCTTTCCCGGCATGGAAAGCATTGGCCTGATCGAACATTCGGAGGGGCATGGGAACGAGGTGATCGAAATCATTCCCGGGTTGGCCGGCCTGACCGCAGTAGAGGCTGACCACGGCGGTTATCATTTAATACCATTTTTTCGTTCACCTTCCACCGACCTGAACTTCACTGCATCGCTGGCGCTCATTGCAGTAATCATGGTACAGGTCTTTGGAATACGAGCCAATGGCCCGGGATACTTTGGCAAATTCTTGAACTTTGGCCGGTTTTTCAAAATGTGGGTGAAGCGGGAAGTGAACGCGTTCGACGCGATCAATCCATTTATTGATATTTTCGTCGGTATCCTGGAGTTCATCTCGGAATTCGCCAAGATCATCTCTTTTTCATTCCGTCTTCTTGGCTCGATGTTCGGTGGCGCAGTGCTGGTGATCGTACTGGGAACGCTCCTGCCGGTCAGCCAGTTCGGCTTGTATTTCCTGGAGCTGTTTTTTGGCGTCATCCAGGCGCTGGTTTTTGGCGTTTTGACCTTGGTGTTTATTGCTGTTGCTACCAAAGGCCACGGTGAACATGCCGAGGAACACGGCGAGGCTCAGGCGGCTCACGCATAGTCAATTATCATTACATTAATCAACAAGGAGAAATCAATCATGAACGAAGTTGCTGCAGAGGCAATCAAGGAAGGCTTGAAATATCTGGCCGCAGGTCTGGCAATGGTCGGTACGCTGGGCGCCGGGTTAGGCATCGGTATTCTGGGCAGCGGTGCGGTGCAGGGCATTGCCCGCAACCCCGATGCGGCCGGCGATATCCAGATCAACATGATTCTGGCCATCGCCTTCGCTGAAGCCGTGGCCATTTATGCTCTGGTGGTCGCGTTGGTCCTGCTCTTCGTTGCCTAAGGTCACATAAGGAGACTGCTCATGGAAGGGCTTGGGATTAACCCCGGTTTACTGTTATTGCAGATTCTCAGCTTCTTGATCGTCTTTGTCATCCTGCGCAAGTGGATGTTTTCTCCGCTGGCGAATATGTTAGACAAACGGCGCAATACCATTGCACAGGGTCAGGAAGATGCCCGTGTAGCGGCAGAGGCGCGCGCCAACGCCGAGCAGGAAGCTGCCAGGATCATTGCGGACGCACAGGCCAAGTCCGCCCATATCGTCAATGAGGCTACCGAGCGGGCCGAAAAAGTCGTCCTCGAAGTAAAGGCCGAAGCCGATAAAGAAATCATAAAACAACGTGAAGCGACCCTGGCCGAAGTGGCTGATGAGCGCAATCGTATGCTCGGCGACTTGCGCGGCCAGGTGGCTGCTTTGGCTATCGTTGCCGCGCAAAAACTCCTCGGCGAGTCGCTGGACGAGAAACGTCAGCATGCCCTGCTGGAAGGCTTTTTCTCCGGCGTCAAGTCGGGCAAGGTCGTTATTCTCGAAGGCGAGAAGCTTAGCGGTACTTCCGCTGAGGTAACCAGCGCTTTGCCGTTGACTGATGACGAGCAGACTATTTTGAAACGCGATGTTTTGACCAGGATGGGCACACAGGCGACGGTCACTTTCCGTGTCAACCCGGCCATCCTGGGCGGTTTGATCATTCGCGTCGGCGACAAAGTTCTGGACGACTCCATAGCCGGAAAGGTCGAAGGTCTTCGCCAGAGTTTGCGCTGAATCTATAGGGCATTCACCACGAAGGCACAAAGAAGCAAAATTCTTTGTGCCTTCGTGCATTTGTGGTAAAACTATTGGGTAGTGATACAAACAAATACAACTTAACCACCACCAAATATTGCATGTTGTCTATTTCGCTGTCTGAACTCTTTTCTTCATTTCCGTTTCCCTACAAAGGTTTGAGTGGGGTGATCTGTCCTGTAACCGCCATTATTGCGGACAGCCGCCAGGTCCAGCCTGGCGCGCTTTTCGTCGCCTGCACTGGCGGCGCTGCCGACGGGCATGGATACATTCCAGATGCGATTGCCAAAGGCGCGGCCGCGGTCGTCGGTGAACAGGAGACCTCCGAGGTCTCCGAAGACCTCGGAGGTCTTATACCTGTGCCATATATTCAAGTAGAAAATTCCCGCCAGGCGCTGGCCTATCTTGCGGCTGCCTTTTATGGCTATCCAGCTCGAAAATTGACCATGATCGGCGTCACCGGCACGGACGGCAAAACAACCACCACGAATCTTCTTTATCAAATCCTGCTGACGGCTGGGATCAAAGCCGGCATGATTTCCACAGTCAACGCCGTCATCGGCGACCAGGCGCTGGATACCGGCTTCCACGTCACCACGCCAGACGCCCCGGATGTGCAGCGCTATCTGTCCATGATGCTGGCTGCCGGCCTGACGCACGTCGTGCTGGAAACCACTTCGCACGGTTGGGCTCAGTACCGCGTGGACGCCTGCGAGTTCGACATCGGCGTGGTGACCAACATCACCCACGAACATTTGGATTATCACGGCTCGTACGAGGCCTATCGCGCCGCCAAAGCCCGTCTGTTCCAGTCACTCGCGGAGACACAGGTCAAGCCGCAGGGCAACCCGCGCCTGGCGGTGCTCAATCGCGATGATAGTTCGTATGAGTATCTTTCCGCCATCATTCGATCCGCCATCCGCCATCTGCAATCAGCCATCAGCTATGGATTGGGGGAGGGGGCGGATGTGCGCGCCGAAAGTATTGAATATGATTCCTTCGGCCTTCGCTTTATGGTAAAGAGCGACAAAATACGCGTAGCCATTAATAGTAATCTTGTTGGAGCCTTTAATGTCTCAAACTGCCTGGCTGCGCTGGCTGCTGCGGTCGCCGGACTCGGCATTGACCCGGAAACTGCCGCGCGCGGCATCGCCGCGTTTCCCGGCATCCCGGGGCGCATGGAGCGCATCGAACTTGGCCAGCCCTTCACTGCTATTGTGGACTTTGCCCACACGCCCAACGCCCTGCGCGTGGCATTGGAGACTGTGCGCGAAATGCTCGACATCTCACCGCGAAGAAACGACCCCCAAAGAACGGGGGCAGGCGAGCGCGAAGGGATATTAACCTTCGCGAAGGCTGATAAAACTTCGCGGGCTTCGCTCCTTCGCGGTAAAAAAAGGGGGCGTATCATTGCCATTTTTGGCTCGGCGGGTCTGCGCGACCGCGAAAAGCGCCGCATGATGGCAGAAGTTTCGGCAGAGCTGGCGGATATTACCGTGCTGACTGCCGAAGACCCGCGCACCGAATCGCTGGATGACATTCTCGAAGAAATGGCAGACGGGGCGCGTTCAAAAGGCGGCGTCGAGGCTCAAACCTTCTGGCGTGTCCCCGACCGGGGCGAGGCGATCCGCTTTGGGGTGCAAATGGCGCAGCCGAGGGATGTCGTCATCGCCTGCGGCAAAGGGCACGAGCAGTCCATGTGCTTTGGCGTGACCGAGTATCCCTGGGACGACCGCGTTGCCATGCGCGCCGCGCTGGCTGAGTTGATGGGCGTGGAGGGGCCGGGGATGCCCTTTTTGCCGACGCAAGACGAATAAGTGGAGCGGGATGTTTTCCCGCTTACCCTTGATTTGGCGGGATAACATCCCGCCCCACGAAGCACAGCACTTATTTTGTACCACCACCCGAAGATTGTTGTATAATCGCCCATCTTACTTCACGATAAGGATAGATCATGCAGATACTTCTTCAAATCGTTGACATCTTTCTTCACCTGGACATATACCTGAGCCAGGTCATCTCAACTTACGGCATCTGGACCTATGCCCTGCTCTTCATCGTCATCTTCATGGAGACCGGCTTCGTGGTGACCCCCTTCCTGCCGGGCGATTCGCTGCTCTTCGCCGCCGGGACGTTCGCCGCGCTGGGTGCCCTGAACGTTTATCTGCTCGCCGGTCTGTTGATAGTCGCAGCCGTCCTGGGCGACACGGTCAACTACTGGATCGGTCACGCCATCGGCGAGCGCGCCTTCAGCGGTGAGATCAAGTGGATCAAGAAAGAATACATGGAGCGCACGCACGCCTTCTTCGAGAAACACGGCGGCAAAACCATCTTCCTGGCGCGCTTCGTACCCATCGTGCGCACCTTTGCCCCTTTCGTCGCCGGGGTGGGCAAGATGTCGTATGGTTATTTTATTTCCTACAACGTGTTTGGCGGTATCGTCTGGGTGACGCTGTTCGTGGCCGCGGGTTATTTCTTCGGCAACATCCCCTTTATCAAGCACAACTTCTCGCTGGTCATCATTGCCATCATCCTCATTTCAATCCTGCCGATGGTGGTGGAGGCGGTGAAGGCGAGGAGGGAGAGAGTGACAGTGATTAGTGATTAGTGAGCAGTCGGCCATAAGCCGGTTGAGAAGATAAGATGTAACCTTTTCACACCTTTTGCATCTAATTTGATTGGCAGGTACGCAACCCCTCGCCGAGAACACCAATTTCAAGGAGCCAACCGTGCCAATTTTCGAGTTTGCCTGTAATGATTGTGGTCAGCCTTTTGAAGAACTGCTGCGTAACGGCAGCGATACAAGTAAGGTCGTCTGCCCATCATGCAGCAGCCAACAGGTCAAGAAGAGAATCTCAACCTTTGCATCCAAGGTATCCGGGGGAAGTTTCTTCTCGCTGGGCGCGAGCGCATCCGCATCATGCGGCACCGGCAGTACCTGAGGATTCTGAGCGGAGATCGGCCGTGTGCTGATCGTGGGTGAAGTAATGAGTAACGAGAAAAGGATAAAGCAAAGAGGCCGGAGCAGGATGCCCGGCCTCTTTATGTTCAACTGACTACCCAACCATCAAACTAACCAACTATGGAACTAACCTCAAATGCGCTTCCGCGCTGCTGACAATCGCCTGTTCATTCCACAGCATCGGGTAATACTGGATGTTCCGCCACAGGTCGGCCATGTCAATGTAATGCGGGTGGTAAGCATGACCGGATTGGCCGGTCGGGTGAACGGTGAGCGAATTACCCCCCAACGGGGGGTTACCCCCCAACGGGGGGTTACGCAGATCGCCCAGGTCAACGATCATGCGCATGGATGGGACCGAGGTGACTTCGAAGCCTTTGGATGCATTCCATCCGGTAGCATTCACAATCGAAGCGCCGCCAGCCGTGGGGAATGGCCCCCGGTTGAACATGGCTTCGATTGGCGCCACGCCGGATTTGCCAAGCGTTTGGTTCTCGAAGGTGGAGGTGTGCAAGTCGCCCCAGCGCCATTTGGCCGGATTTTTACCGAGAGCTTCCTGCAAATCGGCGACAGCCTGAGCGAAGGATTGTTTGAGGATATCCTCACGCGTCTCGACTTTATCGGCGGTCAACTGTGAGTCCCACCAGTGACTGTCGGGCTGCTCGGCCATGTTGCGCACAACCTCGAACCAACGGCTTGAGCCGCCCGGTTGGCGGTCTTCGGGCAGGTCATCGCCAAAAGTGTTGGTCAGGAATCGGCGCCAGAAGGCAGCATACAGCGCGGCAGGCGCCGAGTCCATCTTGTCCTGATAGTCCCAGCCAGCGAAGATAGCGCGCACCTCTTCCAGCTTTTTATCTCCCAGGTCCACCTGCATCAAGAGCGGGACGAGGGCAGCCGCGCTGGTGTCGTAGTTGTCGCCGTGCATCTTTTGGATGTAAGCAATATCTATCGGAGCGGGGGCGTTCTCGATCATCGCGACGATGCGCTCGGCGCGGAAGCCAAAGTCCCATTCGGTGGTGATCAGGTAGGGGTAATCCCGGGGATTCACCTGGTTATTGGCCGTGGCGACATAACCGGAAGATGGGTTATAAACATAAGGCAGTTCTTCGAAGGGGATATAGCCCTCCCAGTCGTACTCACCAGTCCAGCCGGGCACTGGCAGGCGACCGTTTCCGGCCTTGCGGATCGGGATATTGCCGGGCATTTGGTAACCGATGTTGCCGTCCACATCCGCGTAGACCAGATTCTGGGCCGGGACGACGAAGTCGCGCGCCGCAGTGCGGAACTGCTCCCAGTTCTGCGCTCGATTGAAGCCCCAGATGGCGTCGAAGAGTCGGGTGGGTTCGAGGGCTGTCCAACGCATGGCAATGGCATAATGCTCAGGCAGGTCAATACCGGCTTTTTCAGTGAAAGACTGCTCCCCGGCCTCAACCTGTTGCTTGAGCGGGCCATAGCTGCCGGAAATGATCGGCCCATGGACTGTCTTGCGGACGGTCAACTCCACCGGGTCGCCGCCGCCGACCAGGATGGTTTCGGTGCGAACCTCCATATCCACCCACTTGCCCATGTACTCGTACTGGTTCGGGTTAGCGGGATTGATCTTCTCGATGAACAGGTCAATCACATCCGGGCCGACGTTGGTCACGCCCCAGGCGATGCGGTCATTGTGGCCGACGATCACGCCTGGCACACCCGCAAAGGAGAAGCCGGTCACCGCGTAAGGACAGGCCTCGCTCTTCGGCCGGCAGTGCAGGCCAATCTGATACCATATGGATGGCATTTGAATGCCCAGGTGCGGATCATTAGCCAGCAAGGGCATGCCGGTGGCAGTGCGGGAACCGGCGATCACCCAGTTGTTGGAGCCGATATCCCCACCGGTCGGACCAAGGAGGGCATCCAGCAAAGCGAGACGAGATTGAACGGTATCGAGTTGCGAGGTAGGGGTTAGGAATTGCGCAACCCCTAACTCGCCTCTCGTAACCTGCGCCGCAGCCGATTCTCCAATGAAGGGGACGATGACCGGATGGTCGCCCGGATAGGGTGGGAAGAGTTCAGCCACGTACTCCGGCGGCAGAGACTTGAGCAGTATGGCGCGCTCGATCTCGGCGCTCATGTTGCCGCCCAGATCCCAGGCCATGGATTTAGCCCAAGTCAGCGTGTGGAGCGGAGTCCAGGGTTCGGGCTGGTAGGATGAATTAAGCAGTTTCAGGATGCCATATTCCAGGCTGAGTTCAGTCCCGCTACGCTCGGCCAGGTAGGCGTTGACGCCCTGCGCGTAAGCATCCAACATGGCTTTGGCCTCCGGGTCAGCAACCGCGTATTCCTGTTCGGCGATCTGCCGCCAGCCTAACGTGCGCAGGAAGGCATCCGTCTCGAGCTGCGACTCTCCGAACATCTCGGCCAGCCGCCCGGAGCCGATGTGCCGCCAGAAGTCCATCTGCCAGAAACGGTCCTGGGCGTGGACGTAACCCTGAACCATGAACAGGTCATGTGCGCTGGTGGCGTAGATGTTCGGGATGCCCATGTTGTCGCGATAGACATCCACCGCGCCATCCAGCCCCTTGAGATGGATCTCCCCGCTCACTTGCGGGAAGGAACGCCGGGCGCTGTAAACGCCGAAGGTGGTCAGCAACACGGCCAGGATGACCAGCGCGCTCACCACCCGGATAAGAATTCGCAAACCCTTCTTGTTTTTGGACATATTCACCTCCATTTGGCAAATGGGATTTGGTACATTATATACTCGATTGACCAGCCGAAGGTCTGCTCGGCACATGGCTTTCTCAAAGTCCGGGGTAAGACCTCTTGTACACGGATTTCACGGATCGGACGGATTTTTTCCGTATTTTTACGGCGGAACTTGACATCAACACGAAATTTAGAATAGAATTATATGGGGGTACATAAAGACGGACTTGCCGAAGGCCTACTCGACAACAATCCGTTCAATCGTTTTTCTTGAGCCAAGTAGGCCTTCAGCCGAGTAGGTCTTCGGCACATCGTCCCGATGTCCTTCGGGAAAGGAGGAGCATGAACAGAGCACACGGTGTTGATTTGAGTCACTGGGATATCGCCTTTGATCCGGCAAAAGCAACCGGCCGGATTGATTTCGCCATCATGAAGGTCAGTGACGCCACTTTCCGAGATAAAAAATTTGCCGAGATTTGGTCTGGGGTCCAGAAAGTCCCAATCCGCGGCGCATATCACTATCTGCGCTCGGCTGCTGATTGGAAAGCTCAAGCCGACTTTTTCATTTCGACGGTCAGCGGGTTTGACTTCCACTTCTATAACCTGGACTTCGAGGGGACAAACAACACGATGGGCGCCCCATTCGCAGACATGGCGCGAAGTTGGATCGAATATGTTAAAACCAAAACAGGCAAGCCGGTGCTACTGTACACAAACCCGACACACTATGATGCAGACCTATTCACGTATGGCGATTGGATGAAAGATTACCCTCTCTGGATTGCCCAATATTGGAACGAGCCGTCACCGGATAAAAACCCCGGACTGCCGAAAAAACGGAAAAGCGGTGATTGGATTATCTATCAATATGCCTGTGAGAGAAACTTTCCGGGAGAAGGCAAAAAGTATGGTACATCCGCCAATAGCGTTGACCTGAACGTTTTCAATGGCACAGTCGCGGACATGTGCGCCTGGTTGAAGCTGGGCGCGCCACCCCCTCCGCCCCCACCTGATGACAAAAAGGCAGCCCAGATCGCGATGATTGACTGGATGATCGCACAATTGGCCGCCAAGAAAGCGGAGCTATCCGGCGAAGGATAGCCGAAGGCCTACTCGGTGGTAGCCAGTGCGCAGCACCTACTCGGTAGGCTACCATAAATATCATCTCTACTTCACCACCCCTAACAGCCGCGGATACCAGTACCAGAGGATATCCGCGGCTTGTTTGCCATGCAACGAAACCGATTTATCCTGCAAGAGCGTGGGCGGGTAATAGCCGCGGCTGACGAAACCCGCGATCCAACCCCGTGAGTTGACCGCATCGAGCAGCGCCTGGTAGATGTCCGCCTGGGCTTTCATATCCACATTGAAAGCCGGATTATCCGGGCTCGGCTGGTTGAGCGCCGTCCAGGGCAGGCAAGCGCCTTTGCCGTCCGGCAGGCAGGCGCTCGCCGCGCCGGTGACCGAGGGATAAGCCACAGCCAGCACGAGCGGCTTCTGTAGCCTTGTCTGGAAAGGCAAGATATCCCGATCCAGCAATTGCCCGGCTTGAACCTGCATTTCTTCGACGGAGGGAGCCGCCGAGCCGCTCAAAGGCGCGTACCAGAGCAGGTAGATGCCGTCCAACTCTTCGATGAAATCCGGCGCGGTCTGCAAACCGGCCGGATAGGGCAAAGCCCAGTAAATACTGCCAGCATAGCGCTTGCGCACCTCCGCCAAGATGTTACGCCAGCGGGCATCCGCGTCGGCGGGGGCGTTGGAGCTGACCCCATTGCCCAGCCTACCGTCGGGTAGGGCTGGAGTCAACCACTCGCCGCCCAGGATGAGGCTCTGCGCGCCGGATTTTGTCGCCAGGTCGGCATGATAGACGGCAAAAGCCTGGTAACGTGCGAACCAGGCATCCCACCAATTGATGTCGCGCGGCGCGGCCGACCACCAGTCATCTGCTGAAGCCGGGAAATTGGCGGATGGGAAAAGAGCTACGTTCAAGTTGAGGGCGCGCGCCCGGCTGACGGTCTCGTTTGTGTCGGCCCACAGCGGGTCGTAGCCCGGCAGCGGCGCAAAGACCAGCGGCGAGCTACGGCTATACGTCCACGTTGGCGTCAAAATAACCCAATTTGAACCGAGCGCCTGGACGTTTTGTAAGGCCTGGGGCATGAGCGCCTGCCAGGAAGGATCATAATCGGCTTGGAATTCAACGCCGGCCCAGAACCCGGCCGCACGAGGCGTCACCTGAAGGCCGACCAGCGTACCCGGCGCGGAGGGCGGCAGCCAGTTCCAGCCATTGACCGTATCCTGCAGGTCTTGCGGGGTCAGGCTGGTGGCGACCAGCCGGCCTCGCTGGCCGGGGGGTGTGGCCAGGTCGTCCGCGCTGCCGCACTGGTCGTTGCGGCAATAGCGATATTCGAACGAACCCAGCATATTCAGTGGGCTGAAGAGCATATAAACCCAGCGATTGTTGCCCAACGGCCACATCGGGATCGGGACAGTCCAACCATACGGGTTGAACTGCATGGAAATCACATCCGTAACCGGCGTATTGACCGGCACGCTGACCTCGAACAGGATCGGCGCTGAAGGGCCGGCCTGCCAGGTTTCGACCACGTCCTCGACGAGGCTGTTGACCTGGGGGACGATCAACTGGCGAACTACAAACTCACCGTTATGCCGGTGCTCGGCGTTCCAAAATCCATCCCCCAGGCTGTATTTATAGCGGATATCGGCGCCGGCCGGGAGCATCAGAGAGAGCGTAAAGCGGCCATCCGGGAGCGGGGTAAGCACCGGCATACGCGTGGCGACCGTGCTCAGTCCTCCCTCCAGGTCGCCAAAGGTATTCCCCAATTGATAGAGATTGCCGGCCAGGCGGATCGGCGCGGTCGGGACTGTGTTGCTGGGTACGATCACGGCAAAGACGACGTTGACCAGCGCGGCAGGGGCCAGCGTGACTTTGACCGGCGTGAGCTTATCCGCCACCACGAGCGCGCCTTGCTGAAAAGTTTGGTACATCCCGTCCAGGGCATAGGCCACCAGGTTGTGCGTTCCAGGCAGCAGGCCCTCGAGGGAAAAAACGCCGCTCGAATCGGTCAAGGTCTGCAATCCGCCCGCGGCTACCAGGATGTCGGGAATGGGCGCTCCGTCCGAGGCGTTGACCACCTGGCCGAAGATACGACCAGTTTGACCGCTGAACTGGCTGTCGCTCCATCCCGCGATCTCATCCTGCACTGAAAGCGGGCCGGTGACGTAGACCATGCGATAGCGCACGGCCTGATCGGCCGAGTTATCCTCCAAGATGGGCAGCGTGGTCTGGCGCAGGTAGCGGTATTTCACCACGCTGTTCACCGGTAACGGCAAGGCGAGCCTGTAATGCAGTGCGTCCTTGCCTTGCATTGGATAATTAGTGGCATTCAGCGCCAGACCGGTGACTTCATCCACGATGCTCAGGACAAGCGACTCACCTGGAAGCAAAGGCGAAGGCAGGCTCACCTCGAAAGTGACTTCTGCATGCGGCTGAGGCGTGGCGGTTGGCGGGATGGGGAACGGCAGGCTGGGGGTCGGTGGGAGGATGCCGGAAGGATCAACCAGCGAAAGCGTGCAGCTATTTAGCAGCAGCGCGATCAGGCTGGCAAGCGCGGCCAGTCGGACAATCTGGGGGATGGTAGCGCGATTTTTCATTCTCCCTCCTTCGGGTCGTGAGCGGAAGAAGATAAGGTGGATTCCTGCCGTGTAGGTGCTACGCAGGATTTTTCGTGCTGCCGCGAGACTTTTGGCAAGCGGGGAGAGGTTGGCTCAGACTGTCGTTTCCGCCCGAATAAAGCCAGATAGCTCATCCCGATGCTGAGAAAATAGAGCATGACCATCGGACCCATGACCAGCGCCATGTTGACCGGGTCAATAGTCGGCGTGATCGCCGCGGCCAGGACGGCAATCACCAAGACCGCAATCCGCCAGTTGTGCGCCAGGAAGGTTGGCTTCACAATGCCCATCAGGGTCAAGACATAGATGACAAGCGGAAATTCGAAAGCGATGCCAAGCCAGAATAAGAGACCGGTCACGAAGTTTATATAAGAGGACGGACGCGGGATGGTCTCGATCCCCATGAAGTTGAGCAGGAAGGGCAATGCCGTTGGGAGCAGGAAGAGATAGGCAAATGCCATCCCAGCAACAAAGAAAATTCCAGCCAGAGGAATGCCCAACAAGCCCATGCGTCGCGAACGGGCGCTCAATCCCGGCGCAGCGAACAGCCAGGCCTCGAAAGCGATGTAAGGTAATGCGACTGCGATACCCCCAAACAAGGCCACGCGCATGAACACAGCCACCGTTTCAGTGACATCAATGGCTTTCAGGGCATGAATGCCGCCAATTGGTTTCGAGAGAAAGTCAATCGCCTGGGTGGTAAAGGTTGCGCACAGAATAACCCCAATGGAGACTCCGACCAGCATCCGAAATAGATGCTTGCGAAGCGCAAAAAGATGATCAAGCAAGGCTGCCGGCTTTTGGATCGTATCGGAGAAAGCATCGCTGATTGACCGGTCTTCAGGTTCGAAGGTCAGAAAGGCGTAGGCCCGTTTGGAGAACTTGACCGGCAGGGAAAGAAGCCACCAAATTGCCCGTAAGGGGAAGGAGATGATGCGCCAGGCTATGATGAAGAATTTTCGCATAAAACCTCGAAGCTCCCTGAATTATTGGGGAGTCATTTCGTCGCTTTTTTCTTGAGCTGCAATGGTATGGGTGAGTTCTGGTGGATTCTCGGGGTGACTAGCGATCGGCGTCGGTCGGGTTGTCCAAGCCTCGAACGGTTTCTGGATTTCCATGATGGTATTAGAAAGTTCCTGGGAGGCCGTTCCCTTAAGTTCTTCAAGATTCGCCGCGCGCATCAGATCATTGGGAAGTGTTCGCAGCTTGCGCGAGGCTTCTGTCACAGTTTTCCAGGTATCGGATCGGACGAGTTGGTACAACCCCTTGCCGATGGTCTTGGCCGTCTTCCCCATATCCTTTGGGCCGAGAATGATCAGCGCGATGAACACAATGAAAAGTAATTCAAGCGGCCCGACGCCAAGGAATTCCATGATGTACTATTTACCTTTTTTCGTTACTTGAATTACCTGAAATATTTCGTTCTGATGAGCGGCCAGGCTGCCGAGCACACCGTTGACAAAGCGGGAGGCATTATCCGAGCCATATAGTTTGGCCAGTTCGACTGCCTCGTTGATGGCAACCTTGACGGGCGTGTCTTTTTGCACGCCAAACTCCCAGGCAGCCAAACGCAGGATGTTCCGATCAATGATCGCGATCTGATCGAGCGGCCATTCAGGCGCATATTTGGTCAGGATGATATCCAGTTGGTCGCGAATGGGGAGAACGCCGAAGATGATCTGGCGGGCAAACTCGGCCAGATCATCGCTCAGAGGCTCATCCTCCAGCCGTTCTTTAAGAACATCCGCCGCAGGATGGCCGACCAAGTCAGTTTCGAAAAGTACTTGCAGGGCCAAACCGCGCGCCCTGGTTCGGGCTTTCATAATATATCAACCCTCATTGGCCGGGTAGTGAATATCCTCGATGTGGATATTGACGTGTCCGACTTCGAGCGCGGTCATTTCAATAATGGCGCGCGTCACCTGAAGTTGGACATTCCGGCTGACTTCGCGGATATTGACATCCTTATTCAACACCAGATGGATATCTACGAAGACGTTATTATCCTCGATCTCTATTCGCACCCCGTCATGGCCGCGCCCAAACAGGCGGTTGACGCCACCGCGAACGGCCGCCAAGCCGCTAACACCTTCCACTTCCAGGGCCGCCATGCGGGCAATGATCAAAATGACATCCGGAGTAAGGGTGGTCTTGCCTTTAGAATGATATTCGGTCATTAAAGCCTCCATGTTTCACATCATCGCCATTCCGCCGTCAATCCCCAAGATCTGACCGGTAATGTATGCCGCCTGGTCAGAGGCCAGGAAAGCGACTGCATAGGCGATCTCCTCCGGCTGGCCTCTCCGTCCCGTCGGGATCATGCGCATAACCGCCTCGCGCATACCTTCTGAGACATTGGCCCAGATATCAGTTTCAATATAACCGGCGGCAATACCATTGACGGTAATATTGCGAGCCGCCACCTCACGCGCCAGCGCCTTGGTGAATCCGATCTGCCCGGCCTTGGAGGCCGAGTAGTTGGTTTGACCGGGGTTGCCCATCTGCCCGGCAACTGAAGTAATGTTGATGATCCGCCCATAGCGGTTGCGCATCATGTGTTTGACGGCGATCTTGGAACAATTGAAGGTGCTTTTCAGGTTGGTCGCCAGGACGACATCCCAATCCTCCTCAGACATCAGCATGATCAGCATATCACGCGTAATGCCGGCGTTATTGACCAGGATATCAATCTTGCCGAAGGTCTCGACGACGAAGGCGATCAACCCCTGCGCTTGTTGATAATCGGAGACATCCCCTTGAAAAGCCACCCCCCGACCGCCGCCCTCCTGGATGGCGTTGACCACATCTTCGGCGGCTTCAGCGGATTTCAGGTAATTGACCACCACAGCGGCGCCGCGCCGGGCAAGTTCCAATGCCACAGCCCGCCCGATGCCACGCGAAGCGCCGGTCACCAGGGCGACCTTACCTTCCAATGTCAATAATTCCGGCATCTAACTGCTCCTTGTATCTAAAGGTATTATACACCACGCAGGGGCGGCGCACTTTCGCCTATTTGCCAGCTGCCATCTGCTATACATAGTGCGGCTTCCAGCTGCAACCAAAGTAAGTCGGATTGGCAATCCGACCTACATTTGCGCGATCAAAGCAAATGTTGAGCGATACTCATTACTTCACCAAATACATTACACAATTGCACCAGCGCACTTGTGCTTTCAACTGAGTTAGTGCTGGCATTAGCTCCTTGTAAAACAAGGAGTGACTTGGGTAGATCGTCGCCGCTGAATAGTTCGCCTTTTGTGCCTCCTTTTGTCACTGCTCAGACAGCGTCAATGGTTTGAGCAGTTGCTAATAACCAAATATAGCATAGAATCCACAAGACCAAGAGCAGCAGCGACATTAGCTTGACTGCGAGCAGCCACCCATCCAGTCGTCCTAATGTGAGCGGAATTGAGCGACTTCGTTCTGGACTGAAGGCGTCCACTCCGGCCGCCAAGAAATCTCCTCTGAGCGGCGCTTACTTCCCCATCCCACGTTCCCCCAGCCGCCACGCTCCCAACCAAACGCAGCAGCACATAGGTCCGTGCGGTCGCCTGGCTGATATCCGCGGATTGGACTGCAAATCCGTCCTTGAAAGAGACATCCAAAGAAGGAGAATCGACGCGAGCCAGCAAGTTATTTACGGGAGCTCGCTCAAGAGCAGCCGAGAGTGATACAGTCTCAGCCGGAAGTGATAAGATGTGATCCAGCGTGAGGTGATAGGCTTCGTTATAGGATATCATCTTTGCTCTTCAAAAACTGAGTCTCAATAAGAGTTGCGATTCCCTGTACATCATCGAAACGGAATTGAGGAACCGATATTTCAAGGATTACATTCGTGACAACTGCCACGAGTTGTTCTGGCGTGCTGATCAGATCCATGCTCAATTCACCCCGAATAATTTCAATGGAAGGCTTACCAGACTGTTTGTACCCCTCTACCAAGATAAGATCCACATCGTTGATCTGGGCAACAATCTCATTCAGGGTCAATTCTTGTTCAAGAAACTGATAAGACGCGATTTTTTCAGGCGCAGCAATGATGACATGTTGACTCCCCGCCTGTGCATGTCGCCAGCTATCCTTACCAGGCTGGTCAATCTCAAAACCGGCATGCGAGTGATGCTTGACGGTTCCAATACGGTATCCCCTCCGCTTGAGTTCAGGGATGAGTTTTTCCAGCAGCGTCGTCTTTCCAGATCCCGATCTCCCGACAATCGTTATCACCGGAATAGACATCTATGTTCTCCTTCTGCAAGTGCCCTACTCCAAACAATACCGAAGCGCTGAGGTCTAGCTCATAGTACTGTTCTCCCGCGCAAGACCGGCACAGGACAACTCCCTCGCAGGCCACCTCTCGCTCATTGACGATCTCCTCCTGGCAGCGTTCGCAGACCACCGTCATACCAGCCTGGCTGATAATCTTCGCCAGGGGAGTACAAAGCCGGACAGATTGAACGGTAAACAATACCTCGGCCGGCATACATTGGTAGCCAAACACTTGGGCTTCCCATTTGTTGGATGCACTGGGCGCGTAGTCGCTAGCCACCTGCCGGGCTTCTCGTCGAGGGACAATTCGGACAGCTGTTTCAATCTGCGTGTCCACAAACGTAGCGGCGACTTTGCCATAATCTTCGATCCGCAATGTGCGTCGCCCAACCCAACACCCCGTCGCAACAGAGATGCCGTCTACAGCGCAGCCATCCGTCTCAGCGATGACCAGCAGGCGTTTGTCTGCCTGGGGCAGATCAAGCCCCAAGATCTCTCCAGCCAACATTCCCATGCGCACACCCAGCACCTGTCTTGGGCACAGGTGATGATGGAAGCTGGCGCTCTTTTGCAAGAGACTGTCCAGAGTCTCCATAGATCACCTCACAAAAGTCTATAACAAAAGAAGCATGGCAAGCGTAGAAAGCAGCCCGGCCAAGATCAGCCACCAGTCCAGGCGGCCGATCCGGATTGGGATTGCCTTGCTACGATCAGGACGAAAAGCCCGCGCCTCGGCTGCCAGGACAATATCTTCGGAGCGGCGCAAAGCGTTGGTCAAAACCGTGAGTAAAAGCAATTGCAAACCACGCCACCACTGGGCACGCATCCCACCCCGCATCCGCAGGCTGTGCCAGGCATTCATGCTCGACTGGCGCAAGTTCGGCAGCAGGTTTGCAGCCACGCCAAGCGAAAACCCCAGGCCTTGAAGCCCGGCGCGCTCGAACAGCCCGGCCACCTCGGTGATATCCATCGAAGTGGCCAGGCCGTCCGCAGCCAGGAGGATGACAATGGCGCGCAACGTCATCTGCACGCCAGCAGTAACACCCTCCGTGGAAATAGGGATACCCCACACCTCTAGATCAGGTTCGCTGCCTCCGAACAGGATACTGATGACTAATAAGACCCCTAGCAATATCAACCACCTGGGCCGCAGGATGCGTTGCAGGGCGGAGGGGTAAAGCAGGCTGAGAAGTACCAGGCAGATGCCCGCCAGCAGAAAGCCGCCTCGCAGCGGGGTCAGCAGGATGATCCCCAGCGACCACAGGAAGATAACCAGGTGCCCTACGCTGCCGACCAGCCGCCTGGCTTGTCCAATCTGAAGGGGGGAGGCATGGGGCTTGCTTACGGTCATGGGATAGCGACGATCTCGACCAGTATGCGCGGGTTCAGTTTTCCGCCCTGATCGGGGACGACCATGCGGAAAGTACCCTCATCTTCGGCTAGAGGACCATCTGCTCGAGCATAGGCCACCAGCGTATTATCCGCCAGGAACAGGGAGGGATCATAGTTGGCAGTGAAGCCATCCGAGGCAACCGCCTTAACCGCCGAAAGCTTTGACGGGTCTATCCCGGCGTCCTGCAACAAAACCTTCAACGGCACGCCGACATAGCTGACACCTTTATCTGAAGCTTGTACCGCTCCCAAGGCTTTCAGATCGTTGACCGAGTAGGTCTTCTCGACCGTGCCATCAGTCACTTTCAGGACAGCCCCAGATGGAGCTTCCTGTTTTGGGGCGCAGGCCGCCAGGGTCAGCGCCAGAACGAGGACGAACAAGATGCGTTTCACAGTAATCTCCTTTAATATGGATTGGGACTAACCAGCCTCGGGGGCATGTCCCCCGGCAGTTCGTCCAGGCCGGAGATCGTCCCCGCCAACGGGCCG
>CAZTZE010000036.1:0-38430 GCA_964618215.1 uncultured Chloroflexus sp. | reverse complement strand
GGCTTAGCTTACCCCGTTTTTTGTTAATGTGCAAATGGACAAAGTCCAGCTAAGATATAGGACTTCAACGAAAATCCGCCCAAAGATGAGAGAGAATAAATTGATCGCGACGCCTTTTTAGTTTTTGGAAAAGTGTTGTAACTCCCTTGGTCATCACCGCCCCTTGCAACTGAATTACGCTCAACCCTTGCTGCTTCGCCTTCCCATTGACTTTATCTAAAAGCGCAGAAAAATCTCCCTCTTGAACATATCCAAGCATCGTCCCCATCGGCGGGCTGGATTGCGCATATTTGCCTGATTGATATCTCATCACCCCATCTTTGACATAATGAGCACAATAGTCCCAGTTTTTACCAGACCTTTTTATGCGGACGAGCTTGCATTCAATATCGTAATCATAAAAGTTATTGTTGGTATCAACACCAACGAAGCGTATATCTGGATGTCCAGCTGGATTGGCATCAGTTTCTTTTGCAAACGACGATGACTCAAATTGTGGTACCCAACCCTTAACTTTTTTGGATTTGCAAACGGACTTGAGAATTGGGCGTAGCTGTCCAGTAATTGTTTTCTCATCATCGGTAGGCTTTACAATGCGCTTGGTGATTAGTTGTTGCAAAGCTTCTGTGAGGCACTGATGGATGCGCTTTTCCTCTTCAGCCCATAGATTTAACGATTTCCACAGCATCATAGATTGCCCCTACTGCTGCCACTCTAATTTAAAAACCTCGGTCAGTAACTCTTGCGCGTCTTGCCGCGCTTGCGACTTTGTCCAGAAACGGCGTTCGGCGCGTTTGATAAGGAACACGCCTGACTCGCTCACTTCTTTAACCACTCGATCCACATAAATACCCTCGGTCAATTCTTTACGCAAAGTTGTGCTCAACTGTCTGAACCAGTGCTGCCATTCCACGTCATCGGTTACTGCTGGCTGGTGGAGCGCCGCACCTTTTTCTTTCAACTCGAATGCCATCCCGCACAACAGGCCATAGTGGGGGGCATAAATTTTGGCTTCCAGTTCTGCCCCCTTTGGCGCTAACCGCTCGATCCAGGTCTCCAGAAAGGCATCGCGATAGGCTTCCAGCCATTCGACCGTAGGCGGCTTGACTGCCTGTGAGTCAGTGCCTTCATAGAAAAATTCTAACGTCGTTTGGCACAGGTCGCGCACCAGGTCTCGTTGCGGCTCGGATAACTCGTACAGGTCGAAGATGGCGTCATCCAGTTCGTTTTGCATGGCCCGCCAGCCTGGAGTATCAGGATCGAACAGGTTGGGAGTCCCGCTTTGGGTAGTGATTTGCTGGACAGCGTTCAAGATGCGTTGTTGAAGCTCTGGGCTGTCTGGAAAACGAACCGGCAGGCTCAAATACTCTTCTTCGTGAATTTCGTAACGCCAGAATCCCCAAGTCGAACAAGTCAAGAAATGATAATACTTCGCCAACGACGAAAGCACAACCCCAAATAGAACTTGTTGTTTTTCAACACTTAACCCATCCAGGCGGAAACCGATCAAAGAACTAGAAAAAGCAAACGGCTCGTAGGCCAACCTGGCTTGTATTTCGCCCGACTTATTTCCTGAGCGTGAGATTCCTCGCTTGATAATCAATCGTGGCCCCTGGTATACAGCCGGTTTTCCTAAACGATATAATGTTCGGTGCTTTATTGGCACTACCAACTTTGCCAAATCAGTTTTATGGTGAAAAACATCAACATCTAATTCAAAATTAACCCCTAGCTCTTTGGTTGATTTATTGCGAGGATAACTGCCATCTATAAAACCGCGTGAATAATCAGTAACCACATCACCTAATACTTGCCCCGTGCCTTTCAACTCCTCAATCAAATCCGCATCGCTTAGACCGCCCCACATGTACGTCTTCCAAAGCCAGTCTTTCGCCAGAAGCTCGCTTTGGCGAATCTTGTGCAGGTCGGTTTTGTCAATCACTACAGCTTGTAACTGCTCAACAAATGTACTCTGTTTGACCGCAATATAAGCCACTCGATTTTGTTCGATCTTTTCGGGTGAGGCTGGGGCAAAGAAGATGGCTGCAAATGGGGAAATCGCGTCTTTTTTCTGCTTACGGAAGAACACCTGGCGAACGTGCGCAAAGTTATATACGGCCCGTACTTGATTCGTACTCAACCATTTCTGGCGGAAGGCTCTGCTATTCTCTGCGTGTTTGAACAGCACCCCTGTCGAGACCAGCAAACCAATTTCGCCTCCTGGTTTCAACAGGTGTTGGGCGCGCCAGATGAAGCCTTGCGACCATTCTTTATCTCCCACCGGATAGCCAAAAGCCTTGCACCAGTCAACAGCAAGTTGCCCTTCCTGACCGGTAGCCTGTCCCCAGGGTGGGTTCCCGATAATCACGTCGAACTGAGCATTTTCTAACGGCAATGTATGTTCACCCGCCAGAGTCGCTTGCTCAGAGCGAGTCGGGTAGAACGTGTTAGCGCAAAACAGGCTTTTTCCACCCGCCGGTTGCTGTGGATCGTAAACTAACTTGGGGAGCTGTTTGTTCTGGCGAATATCCGGCGGATCACGGAAATCGAGAAAAGCCAGATAAAGGCTGAACGCCGCTACCTGAATTGCCGAAGCGTTGATGTCAATCCCCACAATTCGCCCGGTCAGTAAATCAATCAGTTCTTTGCTCGACAGTTGCGTGACGCTAATGCCTTTGCGCTGGCATTCATGGTACACCATGCGCTTGAATGCTTCTACCAGAAATATTCCCGACCCGCAGGCAGGGTCCAGCACCCGCGCGCCGCGATCCAGCCTTTCCGGCGTCAGACATTGGGAAAGCACAAAATCCACCAGCGTGGTTAGCGTGTAGTGGGTTCCACGGTCGTCTTCTCCCCCGTTTTCATGATAGAACTCTTCGTAGATACTGCTGATTAGCTCGATGGGAATGATATCGAACTGATAAGCCCAGAACAGTAAATCAGGTTGATCTCCCATGCTACGCCCGTCCAGAAAAGCGCCGAGCAGGCTCAAATCGGCCTGGGAGATCGAATCTTCTTCAGCTTCGCTCAAGGGGAATAAATCCCCATTGAAGTCTTCACGCAATTTACGAAACAGCCGGTAGGTGTCGTCTTTGTTACCGAGCACTTCTACATATCGGCAGTACTTCTGTGCCAGATTTATATCGAAATAGTCTTCTACCAGCGCCCCTCGATCTTCCAGGTAGCGGATGAAAATAGAGCGTCCAATCAATGCGTGAACATGTCCGCGCTTTTGGCTGTCATTGCCCCCCAGTTTTTGCCTCAGTTGGCGCAAATTTCTGAGAAGCCATTGATCTACGCGTTCCTCTGCCCTGAAACTCTCGTGCAGCGACTGAAACAGTTGGCCACTTTCTACCCCGGAGCGGGAAAACGCCTGCCAATCTTTTTCCACCTGAGCAATTCTTCTTACTTTGCCCAACCAGCGATCTTCTGACAGCCACTCGTCCAAATTCTGAACTGGTTTTTGATAGGCGCTGTAAACACGTAACTCGAATGGCAAAGCTACGAAGAATAAAGGAACACGACCAGTATTCCAGACTCGCAGGTGAAGGTCACGAATCTTCTTTTCATATTCATCGGTATCTGCTTCTAAAATGCCATCCAGCTTAAAAAACAAAGCAACCGGATAATCGCCCACGAAATATAATGCTTCGGCTTGCAGCTTACGCGCCTGCTCGATCCAGCCGATTAGACTCAGATCGGGTTGAGAGCCCAAGTCGGTTAAAGAATAAAAACCGGCTCCTGTCCGAAACTCGAGCTTCTCATAAACTTCCTGCAAGTACAGACTGGAATCGGTCTTCATCGTAGAACGCTCTGGCTAATTGAACTTTTTAGTTGGGTTTTACAGAAGGAATGCTCACACTATTATTATACACAAGCTTCTATTCCAGAACAAGCGTTCAGGAATATTGCTAATTTTCACCACCGGTGACAAGAACAATTGGATATCAAAACCCCAATTCCTTCAAAATCTCATCCTGCTCGCGCTTGCCGCGGCCCAACAACTCCTTCCAGAAATTATCATCATACCGCCGCGACTTGACCGGCAGCGGCATCGGGACTCCCCAACCCAGCAGCAGCACTTCCTCTTTGGGCTGCAAGCGCGCCAGCATCCCGCGCAGCGACTCGCGCCCGGAGAGCCCCGAAAGCACCGCATGGACATCGTCCTCGTCGCCCAGCCAGCCGGAGATGCGCGTCCCCAGTTGGGACATGACCTCGTCGTAGATCTGCGATGGGCGCTGGTCAATGATCAGCAGGGTGACGTAATATTTGCGCATCTCGCGGGCGATGGTGTTGAACGTCGTCTGCCCGGCCATCTCGCGGTTGAGCAGTTTGTGGGCTTCCTCCAGCACGATGACCAGTTGACGCGGTTCGTTTTTACGGGATGTGCGGAAGGCGTTGGTTTTCGTTTCCCAAGCATCGCGGATCTTGCGCGTCAGCAGGTTCGAGACCAGCAGGTAATCCAGGTCGCTCTCGAAATTGCCGAATGACAGGATCACATGCTGGCCGCCTTCCAATGCCTTGATGATTTCGCTCACCGAGTCGGCGGCGGGATTTTCGACGATATATTCCTTGTCGAACAGGCGGCGCAGTTTGTCGTGCAAGCCCTCGGCGGCCATCACGTTGACGCCCACCCCATCCGCCCAGGCCGCCACGCTGCCGGGATGCGGCACTTTTTTCAGCTTGCCCTTCTCGTCTTCGATCTCGACCTCGTCGCGGTTCATCGCCTTGAAATGTTTGAACCAGCCCCTGCCGAAAGACGTGACCAGCGCGTGGAGCGTGGTCGGCGTGGTCTCTTTGAGATTTAGTTCACGCGTCAGCAGTTCGATGTCGGCGGGGGTGATGTCGGACATGGCGATTTCGAGATTGAAGTCCGGCGTATTATTGCGGATGGCCGCGCCCGCGCCCAGCCCCACCACCCGCACGCGTGACGCAAACTTGCTCTTCAAGCCGATGACGCGCAGCCCGGTATCCGAGGCGGTGTCGTCGAAGCCGTACTCGTTGTGCATGTCGAAGACCAGCACCGAGGCGCGGTTGTAGTGCATCAGCCCGGCCAAAACGATGCGGGTCAGGAAGGACTTGCCCGTGCCGGTCGCCCCGAAGACGCCCGCCGAGCGTTGGACGAGTCTATCCAGGTTGACGCAGACGGGATGTCCCTGCTCACGCGTGTAACCGATGACGAAGTTGGATTTTTCGGCCGGGTCGCCGAAGATCTCGGCGATGTCGCCCCCGCTCGCCATGCGCACCTCGGCGTGATGCGGCGGCACGGTCTTGACCGGCAGCGGGCGCGGCGTTTCCCCGGCCTTTTCCTTCACCCAGGCCGCGTACTCCGGCGCGCCCGGCTCGGGTCCGCGCTCGAGCATCAGGGCGGGCAGGATCTCGAGGTTGGTGTAGAGCGTCTGTCCGTGCAGCGCCTGCGCCAGGGCGGGAGGCAGTCGCGTCTCGGACTGCTCATCGGCGAAGCGCGGGTCGGTCGCGCCCAGTTGCAGGTCGGTGACCAGGCCGTAGAACTGCCAGTCGCCGGATTCGATGACGACGAACGCGCCCTCCTGCACTTCCTGCGCGGGGACGGTCAGCCGGGCGCGGAAGGATTCCTTCAGCCCGCCGCCGACGATGTAGCCAATGGGATTCAGGTTATCTGTCATAGTTTTTCACCGTTTTTTAACACAAAGGACACAAAGGAACACGAAGGATTTTGAGAGAACTACCCGGCGGGTGTCGAGACAGGGGAAATCAGAACACAGGACAATATGGTTCGTTTTCATCCCAAATTCTCCTCTAATCTACTTTGATGTTTTTAATGCAAGAATCCTCGTCACAATGGCTTCAAGCGTAGGACTATTATGCCCGTTTTCTTTAGCCTTGTTGATTAGAGCAGCAATAACGGCAGGATTCTTCTTGGCATGTTTTTTCTTCGGAATTGAGAATTCGCGTTGGCATTCGGCTAGCAATTTATCAAATTCTTCTGTACCAATTTCCTGCTGCAACGTTGTCTCCATATCAATCTCAAAACATGCAAACTCATCTTCTAATAGAGATGGATGATCAGCAATATCTTGCCCAAAAAGCCTGAGCAGCCGATGATTATCATGTGGATTTGCTTCATTATCTCCTTTATCACCATCCCAAAGTACGTAGACAGGAATACTTAACTGTCTAAAAATCACTGTTGGTCGATCTAAACTTGTCTTACCGCCGCAAGGTATAACAGCGCATCCCATGCTTTCTAATTCATGCCCCATAGTTCTGGCAACACCCAATATTGCAGCGCGATCATCCTCTCCCTCTACCAAGACAGCTACATCTGCAAAGAATCCCTCGCTCATCCATGGGGTCATAATTGTTTGAAGTCGAGGGAGAAGTGTTTTACCAGTATATTTCTGGCCTGGTTCGCCATCTGCTCTCCAAACCTCATCTGCAACCTTGTCAAGATTCATGTGAATAATTTTCGTGATTTTAGGTTTCCCTTTCTCATTCGCACATTTTCTAAAGAGTCTGAGATTTTCGACTCTATCAAGACAAACAAATAAGGGGGAATGAGTTGCATAAAATACCTGGGTGCGTTTAGCAACGCCTGGAATTTGACCAGTTGCTAATTGAAGTAGGATTCTAGCCATATGCCTTTGTCGGCTTGGATGTTGGTATAGTTCAGGTTCTTCTATCGCAAGGATTAAATCAGGCAATATTGGTTTTACTTCTTTGTTTTCCTCTGCTTCGGACGCACCCAAAGTCTGCGCTACAGAAAGATGCTGTAGCATTGTAAGAATAAATGCACGCTGCAAACCATGTCCCACTCGTATTACTGCGGACGCGTAATCATCTTCGACTAATTTAACTTCTGCCTGAGGGAGAGGAATGCTTACATCGGATAAGGGTAACCAAAGTAAATCTACACTGGCATCTGGGGCAAAACTCTTCAGAGTGCCAGTCATGTTCGCGGCCAAATTGGACAGTTCTTTGAGTTTTGCTGGATCTACTATCGCATTGTATTTATCTTGTGTTTCTTGCCTCAATTTTTGTAGTTCTTGATTGGTCGCTAGCGAACTACGAACAACCAAATCCATTAACTCAGAGAATACAGTTCCTCGCCCCTCTGCTGTATCATCTCCAGCATCACGAACTGCAGGAACGAATAAGAAACGCGTAAATTTTCCCAGATAGCCTTGAGCCACACCTTTAAAGCCGAAGAATTGACCATCATCTCGATTCCTTACACATTGGTCTGGATGCGATTCTTCCCACTGCTTTAAGTTTTCTCTTACAGTTTCAATATTTGCCCATTCAGGTAAATCTTTGAATTCGGGTCTTGCTCGAAGAGTATCGTAACACCCTCGCGCGGTCTTGCCACGATCTTTTATTTCAAAAGCATCTTTCACGTGCTGGAATTCTGGATGCTGTAATAATGCGCCATGATATTTCGACCGAACCTTACCATCTGTCAACGCTAAAACGCATTCAACGGTCAGTTTTTCGTTTTGTAGATAGGCAGCGAAAAGCTCCTTTGCCTCTTCGGACAAGTCAGTGAAAGTAACAACAATGGCAATCTCTACTGTAGTATCTCGGTTGTAGAAATCTTCATCGTCAAGCTTAGAAGGAGGATTGTAAAACATACTCAATCCCCGAAGAAAAGTAGATTTGCCAGCCCCATTAGGTCCGACAAGAGCAGTGAGGTTCGCACAATGCAAAGTCTCATCAAGCACTGACCGAAAATTCTTGATATGAACACTTTCAATTATCATTTTCACCCTCCATTGCTATTTGTCTGATTCGATTTGTCGCCAACTCTGTATATTTTCTATCGATTTCATATCCAACATAATGCCGGCTGCTCTTCAACGCTGCAATGGCAGTTTGACCACTTCCCATAAATGGGTCTAAAACGATTTCGTTTTCGAAAGTATAAAGCTGAATCAACCGCCTCGGTAACTCCACCGGGAACGGGGCCGGGTGGCCGATCTTGCGCGCCGGTTCGGCGGCGAAATTCCAGACGGACTTGTTGTATTCCAGGAATTCATCGCGGCTGATGGTGTTTTCCCGTTTGGCAGGGTTCTGGCGCTTGAAGGTATCCTTGCAGAAGACCAGGATGTACTCGTGCACGTCGCGCAGGGTGGGGTTGCCCGCCGATTTCCAACTGCCCCAGGCCGTGGACGGGGATGCGCTGGCAGCCTTGTTCCAGATGATTTCGCCGCGCATCAGGAAGCCCAAATGAAGTAAATCAGTAATGAGTAATGAGTGCAAGGGAATGTAGGGCTTGCGCCCCAAATTGGCAATATTGATGCAGGCCCGCCCACCGGGGACGAGAACTCGATAGGTTTCAGCCCAGACGCGCTGCAAAAAGGCCAGGTATTCCTCCAATGTTAAATCTTGATCATAAAGTTTGCCGACGTTGTACGGCGGCGAGGTGACCATGAGATGCACCGAGCAGTCCGGGAGTTCGGTCATCGTTTCGGCGGAGTGGCAGAAGATGCGGTCGAGCGATTCGGGCGGGATGGGGTTCTCGAGGTACGGTACATCCTGTCCGCGCGGCTGGCCGGCGTAGAGTTTGCCCGCGTAAAAGGGCGCGGAATCGTGTCCGACTCGGCCGGGGGAGCCGAATGCGCTGGTTTTTGTGGACTTGCGTTTTATTGTCATAGTCCTCTACCACGAAGGCACGAAGCCTCGAAGATTTTTGTGCCTTTGTGACTTGGTGGTTAATCGCTTATATCGCCCAAAGCGCCCAGTACGGCCATCAGACTCGGATAATCATCCCGCAGCAGCGTAATCAACTCCTGCACCGCCTCCTCCACCCACTTTACATTTTTCGTTTTACGTTTTACGTCCAGGATGTGCGCCGCCAGCACTTCGCCGACCGGCACGTCATCCGCGCGCAGGACATGGCGGAAGTAACCAAACCTGCCTGCGCCGGTAAATTTGACCAGCTCGGCATCCGAGCACAGATAGATAACATCCAGGCTCAGCGGTGGACGCGGCGGCAGGAGATGGGAAATCTTCCCGCCCTGCTCGTAGCCGACAGCCAGCACCGACATCTCGACCGGGACGATGCGCCGCTCGCGGCTGTCGCGTCTCACGTCATCCTTGATCTCCCCCGCGGTGACCAGTTGGCGCACCAACCCGTCGTCTTCGATGTGGATGTCGTAGATCATGCCGTAGACGCTGTAATCCGCATCCAGCGGGGCGCGGACGAGCGCGCCGAAGGCTGGCGCTTCCAGTTGCGAGACCGAACAGCCGGCGACGAACTCAGAAGTACTCGAACGAAGTAAGTGGCCGATTTGAATGGTAGTCATAGCACCTCGAGAATTTTTGCATCGAATTACGCGAATTGACCGAATTCTCTCATTGATGGTTGTCATTCTGAGCCCCAAAAGGGCGAAGAATCCCCGCCCGCAGGGCGGGAGACCCTTCGCTGCCCCTTCGCTCCGCTCAGAGCTTTGGCTCAGGGTGACATTCCGGTATGGAAAGCCTTGACACTATCTCTTTCTTCCCGGCAAGCCCTTTGCCGATTGCTTGCCAGATCCCTCATCCACCTCGCCGCCAGCCTTGCGCAATTCCAGTTCGAGCATCGCCTCGACCTGCCGCTTCTCATCGAATTTGACCACCGCAATTTCGTGCGCGCGGTGCAAAATATATGGGTATGGCTTCGCCCCCATGATGCGGCACTGCTCCAGCAAAACCGCGTGGAGCAGATCAAGTTTCTCCTCGTCATCCGCCACCCACTTGGGGATTTCGACGCGCACCAGAGTTGGATGCTTTTCGTCGCCGACGTTCAGGTAGAAGAAATGCAGCGCCAGGTCGCCGGTGTAGTGGGCGCGCGAACTGGATTGAAGACCGAAGACGGACGACCGTTGTCCGGCCTGCAATATCCCGCTATACAGCCAGCGGTCGCTCACGCCGCGCAGGGGATGCTGTTTGCGAATGTCTTTCATCTGCTCATCCGTCAGCGTGGCAATCTCCAGCGTGCGGACGAGCAGGTCCGCGCCGGGCTTGTCCACGTAACCGGCGACGGTCACATTTTTGGCCTGCAACTGCGAGAGAATGGATTTGTGGATTTCAAGATTGCGCTGATAATCGCCTTCGCCGCCATCTTTCGCGCCCCACAGTTCCACCGGCCCGTCGGTCAGCGCCACTAGCGGACCCCTCGACTGGCTCGGGGCGGCGCCTTCAACTTGCCGCGCCAGTTCGAGCAGTTTCCGCCGTTCGGCGATGTCGCGGCGCATTTCGATGGCTTCCCCGGTCAAGATGCCGGTATCGGTATAGATTTCATCATCGTAAAGCAGGCTGCTATCCGTGAAAACCTGCGGCGCCTTGCCGGAGCCGAGTTCCATCACCAGCGCGCCCACGTTAACCAAGCTGAACAGGACAGAGGCGTGGCGGTCGGGGGCGATCTGCGAACCGTCAGCGGCGAGCAGGGTGACGGGTTTTTCGTCCACAGGCGCGGGGTGGGAGGCGTCGAGGCGCCCGTCGAGCGGGATGGCGCAGCGGAGCGAGGGATCCGCCTGGCGGGCGCGGTCAACTTTCTCGCCCAGTTCCGCCGCTTTATCCGCATAATATTTCAGCAGGCCGAGGGCGCGCTGGCGCAGGCCGTCCAGTTGTTTCTGGCGGGGGCCGGCTGTCGCGCCGATCTCGCGAATTCTTTCGTAAACCTGTTGGAAGTTTAGCGACATAATTTTCCTACCGCTCACGCGGCACTTCGTAGAACATTTGTCCCAATTTTACAGGGAAAGAGGGTAAAATACAAGCCGGGAACTTTTTTCATTCGCTGGCGTCTCTATACTGTTATATCACTATTTCAGGAGGAACCTATGCGTTCAAAAATCTTGCTTCTTGTTCCGATATTGGCGCTGGCGCTCAACGCCTGCGCCCCGGCGCTGCCCGCACCCAAAACCGAAAACCGCACGCTCTCGGTCAACGGAACCGGGACAGTCTACCTGACCCCCGACGTGGCATATATCTACATCGGCGTCCACACCGAAGACGCGGATATTGCCGAGGCTGTCGCCCGCAATAATGCCCAGACGCAGCGCGTGGTGGATGCCCTGCGCAAGAGCGGCGTCGCGGCAAAGGACATCCAGACCAGCAATTTTAGCCTCTGGTCCTACCAGACGACCGACCCCCTCACCGGTGAGAACACCGTGACGAAGTACGCGGTGGATAACACCGTTTATGTCACCGTGCGTGAACTGAACAAACTGGGTGAGCTGCTGAATACAGCCATCGGCGCGGGCGCGAACAACATCAACAGCATCCAATTTGACGTGTCTGACAAATCGGCCGCGCTGACGGAAGCCCGCCAGAAAGCCGTCGAGAGCGCCAACAGCCTGGCGGATGAACTGGCCGGTGTGGCGGGCGTGACGCTGGGCGACATCCAAACCATCTCCTACATGGATTACCAGCCGATGCCTTATTACGGTTATGGTATGGGCGGTGGCGGCGGCGCGGCGGTGGCGGCTGAAGCAGCTCCCATCAACCCTGGGCAAATAGCGGTGTCCGTCAACGTAAGCATCGTGTACGAGATCAAGTAATCCGGTTCTTTACGCAACTTTCGCCTGCCTCTCCCTTCGACTTACCCTTCGGCTACGCTGTCGTTAAGAGCAGGCATTCAGCCCGGTTCTGCAAAGAGCCGGGCTTTTTTCCCGGACCTCATCACCCCTCCGGCGCTTCGCGCCCCCTCCCTCTCCCGCGGGAGAGGGAGGGGAAGGTCTTCCCAGGAACTTTTCATCACACTGATCGTCTTACAGGTGTACAATTCGAAACAATATAAAAATATAAATTATGGAGGAACCTATGCGTAACAAAATCGTTTTTCTACTTTCCGTACTGGTACTCGCGGCTGCTCTGGCCGCCTGCGGGCCATCCACGGTTACCATCCAACCCCAGCCCGCGCAGCGCACGCTGACCGTCACCGGCACGGGGATGGTCTCGCTGACGCCCGATGTTGCCTATATCTATATTGGCGTCCACACCGAAAATGCGAGCGCGGCGGAAGCCATGGCCGAAAACAACACCAAAGCCCAATCTGTGGCTACAGCCATCAAGGGCTTCGGCGTCGAGGCGAAGGATATCCGGACGACCAACTTCAGCATCTGGCCTTCTGATCAGTACGACGACAAGGGCAATAAGACCGGTACCATTTACATGGTAGATAATACTATCTACATTGCCGTGCGCGACCTGACCAAACTAGGCGGTTTGCTGGATGCCTCTGTCCGTGCGGGTGCGAACACCATCAACAGCATCCAGTTCGACGTGGCCGATAAGACCGAGGCGCTGAGCCAGGCTCGTAAAGCTGCAGTCGAGAACGCTCAGCAGCAGGCTCAGGAACTGGTTGACGCCTCGGGTGTGACGTTGGGCGATGTGCAGATCATCTCCTATTACGATAACACCCCCCTACCGGCCGCTGACTACGGCAAGGGTGGCGGCGGCGCGATGGCAGCGTCGGTGCCGGTTTCCCCTGGACAGTACCAACTCACCACCACGGTCACGATTGTGTACGAACTAAAGTAATTGACCCCCACCCCACCCTCCCCCGTCCTTCGACAAGTTCAGGACGGGGGAGGGCTTTTTTGTGTTGGTATAATGCCATGCAAATCGGTAAGCTGGAGGAGGTATTATGCTTAAAGTCGGATACATCGGACTGGGTTTGATGGGTAAATCCATAGCCCGCAATATCTTAAAAGCCGGATTCCCGCTCGTCGTCCACAACCGCTCGCGCGCCGCGGTGGACGAACTGGCTGCCGAGGGCGCGCAGCCTGCGGCTTCGCCCGCCGAAGTTGCTGCCCAAGTGGAGGTGGTCTTCACCAACCTGCCGGATACGCCGGGTGTGGAGAAAGTTGTGCTTGGGCCGCATGGCATTATCGAAGGCGCACACCCCGGCCTGATCTTCGTGGATAACTCGACCATCAAACCGGCCGCGGCGCGCAGCATTGCCGCGCAACTGACCGAAAAAGGCGTGCTGGCGCTGGATGCGCCCGTCTCCGGCGGGGATATCGGCGCGCGGGAGGCCACGCTGACAATCATGGTCGGCGGGCCGGCGGATGCGCTCGAAAAAGCGATGCCGGTCTTCCTGGCGATGGGCAAGACGGTCACACATGTCGGCGAAGCGGGGGCGGGACAGGTGGCCAAGGCCGCCAATCAGATCATGGTCGCGGCGCAGATGGTGGCGATGGGCGAACTGTTGATTTTCGCCCAGAAGTCCGGCGTGGACCCGCAAAAGGTGGTCGCGGCGATCAAGAGCGGCGCGGCGCAGTGCTGGACGCTGGATGTCAAGCCGCCGCGCCTGTTTGCCGGGAACCGCGCGCCGGGCTTCAAGGCCTACATGCAGGCCAAAGACCTGAACATCATCCTGGAAACCGCGCGCGAGTATGGCATCCCGCTGCCCGCAACTGCCGAAAACGCGCAGATGTTCAATGCCATGCTACAAATGGGCATGGGCGAATTGGATAACTCGGCGGTGGTCGGGGTGATCGAGGCATTGGCGGGAGTAAAGCTCCAAACTGATTAACCACAAAGGGCACAAAGGATCACAAATGAAGGCCCTCGTCCACGAGGCCGACGCGCAGGCATTTATGGTGGTCGGCGCGGCGCACGAGGCGCTGGGGGAGGGGTTTCGGCCTGTCTTTACATCGTCACCTGAAAGATCACCCCTGCCGCCAGAAGCATCTGGCCGAGGTGATAGGTGACCAGGTTCATCACGCGGCCATTCCTGATTGGGTTGACGAAGCGGTGCCAGGCCAGGATGATATCCGAGAGGTAGAACAGGAACGCCCCCGCGCTGACGAGGGAGGCAGCCGAGGCTTTCCACTCCACCCGGTAGACGGTCAGCATGGCGGTGAAGAGCATCGCGGTAATGACCAGCCCGTAGACCTGCACAGGCATCGCGAGCCGCGTCAGTCCTTTGGCCTTCAACCCACCGACGATCGGCCGCATCACCCGCGTCAGACCCACTCCCAACACGATGATCAACATCCCCGCCCAGAGAGTCGGCAGCGCGGTCATCCCTGCGGTGAGGCCGATGATGTAAGCCACGTGCGCCAGCAGGAAGGCGACCAGCCCTACGATGAACTGTTCGCGCGGCAGCATGAGGAAAATATCGCCGGCCAGCGAGAGCAGCAACCCCAGCCCGAACCACAGGGCGATGCCTTCGAGCCGGGTGACGAGCGCAAAACCCACCGTCAGCGTGACCAGCGTGAGCGGCTTGGCGATATATTCCAATATCTTCCACTTGCGCCAGACCGTCACTGCCAGCCAATCCAGCGCAGCGAAAATCAAGGTGAGAATAAGTGTGTAAATCATGCGGCCCTCCCCGTGAAAATTATGGGACGCGGATTTGGTCAAACCTCCCCGAGTTCATCCGCGTTCGGTCAACGTTTCTTGATCTTATACCCGAAGCGGCGCAGGGCGTTCTCGTCGTCCCGCCAGTTCTTTTCGACTTTCGCCCGCAGTTCGAGAAAGACCTTCCGCCCGCTCATCGCCTCGATCTCCTTGCGCGCGGCTGAACCGATCTTTTTCAGCATCGCCCCTCCCTCGCCGATGACGATGCCCTTTTGCGAGACCTTCTCGACGAACAGCGTGGCATGGATGTATGCGCCCGCCTCACCGCGTTCGGTGAATTCGTCCATGCGCACGGCCAGGCTGTGGGGGACTTCATCGCGAAGAAAGACCAATGCGGCCTCGCGAATGAGTTCGGCGGCAATTTCACGCTCGTAGAGATCAGTGACCTGTTCTTCGGGGAATTCGGGCGGACGGACAGGGAGATGGGAAATCAGCAACTGGAGCAAATCAGCGCGGCCATCCCCGCGCGTGGCGGAGATGGCGGTCGCTTCGGCGTGCGGCGCGAGTTCGGCGTATGCAACGTGGCGCGCGGGCAGCGCGTCGGCGGGAAGCAGGTCTATTTTGTTGAGCGCCAGGATGACGGTCGGTTTGCATTCGTTGTCACGGCGTCGCAGCGCAGACAGCAGCGCGGCGATGCGCCGGTCGTCGTCTTCCGGCTCAACGTTGGCGTCCACCAGAAATAAGACAACGTCCACGCCGTCGAGGGCCTCTTGGGCTTCCTGATTGAAAAACTCGCCCAGTTTGTGGCGCGGGGTGTGGATGCCGGGCGTATCCACAAAGACGATTTGGGCATCCGGCAGGGTCAGGATGCCCAGTTGCCGCCGCCGAGTGGTCTGTGGGCGCGGTGAGACGGGCGCGATCTTCTGCCCGAGCAGGGCATTGATCAGCGTGGATTTGCCTACGTTGGGTTTGCCGATGACGGCGACGAAACCGGAGTGGTGTTCCATAGTGAATAGTGATCAGTAATCAGTGAACAGTGTTCACTGGTGACTTTGGAGTCCAGTTGACAACCGCGATGCTGGCAATGATGAGCAGCGCGCCGACGGCCAACTGCCAGGAGAGCGCTTCGTGTAGGAAGACCACGCCCAGGATCACGCCGCCGAGGGGAAAGATGTACGTGACCAGCGTGGTGCGGGTCGGGCCAATCTCGTGGAGGAGATAATACCACATCAGCAGCGCGGCGCACGAACCGAGCAGACCCAGCCAGAGCAGCGCCACCCAGGTGATGGCTAGCTGCGGCAGGGCAAAGCCGACACCATCGGCAATGGGCGCCAGCGGCCAGACCACCAGGTTGACAGCCAGAAAGGGGATGGCAACGCGGATGGAGGGCGGAGTATCCTGCGTCTTACGTCGTGCGAAGACCGAACTGCCGGCGTAGAAGAGGGAGGCGATCAGCACCGCGGCCTGCCCCAGCACAGAAGCGTGGGACGCGGCGATCAGATCCTCGCTAAGCAGGATGAGCACGCCAATGAAGCCGAGGAGCAAGCCGAGCACCTTCGGGAGGCTCATTTTGTCATCGTGCAGGAAGTAATGCGCAATAAGGATGGTAAAGAGTGGTGTAGTGCTGTTCAGAATGGAGGCCACCGCCGAGTCGATATAAATCTCGCCCCACGAAATCAGCACAAAGGGAACCGCGGTGTTGGTGATACCGAGCAGCATCAGCATCAGCCAGGTGGCGCGCTCGCGCGGCCATTGCGAACGGGCAAATGCGGCGATAGCCAGCGTGGCGACCAGGCCTAACAAGACGCGGAAACCAACCAGCGTGAACGGACCGATCTCCTGCAAGGCGATCTTGATCCAAAGAAAGGATGAACTCCACACCGCGCCGAGCAGGATGAAGACGAGCCAGTGTTTGGGTTTCAAATCAGGCTATCACCGCTCCTTCCATCTTCAACAGCCATTCCTTGGTCGGCAGCCCCTCTCCGCCGCCGTAGCCGTGCAATTTGCCGTCCGCGCCGATGACGCGGTGGCAGGGGATAACCAGCGGCATCGGGTTGGTGGCCTCGGCGCGGCCGACCGCCCGCGCGGCGCGCGGCCTGCCGATTTGACGGGCAATCTCGCCGTAGGTGCGCGTCTCGCCGTAAGGGATGGCGAAGGTCGCCTGGAGCGCGGCTTGTTGAAAAGACCGCATGACCGACCAGTCAATCGGAAGGGTAAATTGGCGGTGTTTGCCGGCCAGGTATTCGCTCAGTTCTCTGGCGGCATCTCTCACTTTGCCGGGGTTGTGCTCCACAGGCCGCTTGAAGCGCTTGGCGAGATATGCCTCGAACTCAGCCTGGGACTGGCTCCATTCCACCGCGACTAGCCCGAGGTCAGAGGTCGCCAGCCAGAGCTTACCGAGCAGTGTCGCGCCAACCTCGCCGATGTAAAGTGGCAACTGCTTGCTCATATCAGCCTCCTTGCTGACTACTCTCTACTCACTACTCTCGACTCTCTAGTAGTTCGTCGTCCGATCAATCAGGCCGCGCTCGCGCGCGATCCGGTCGCAGCGGCGGAAGGTGAAAACTCCCAAAATGCCGAAGAGGATGCTCAGTCCGAGTAGGATGCCGAGCAGCTGCAGGTTGCTGAACCCGAACAGGGTCGGGAAGGCCTGCGCCACCCCTCCCACCAGCGAACGGCGAAGCAGTTCGAGCCAATACGTCGTCGGCATGGCGAAACCGACCGGTCTCAGCCAGGCCGGAAGGACATCCAGCGGAAAGACCGCGCCGCTGAAAATGTACAGCGCACCCGCGGTCGCCTCGCCGATGAAGCCCTCGTGCCGGACGATGAGCAGGGTCACGCCTGCCAGCAGCAGTCCCATCAACGCCAGCATGATGACGCCGAGAAAGAGCGTCAGGAAGAAAAGCGGCCAGTTCGCCTGCAACGGGTCGAGCGGGACGTGCAGGAACAGCACCCCCGCCGTGACCGTGATGAAGACCGCAATCGAGCCGGTGACGAAGCGCGCCACTCCGCGTCCGAGCAGGTAGAGCGGAATGCGGATGGGGGCGATGTACATGTATTTGAGCGTCTTGTAATGCTCGCGGTCGTCCACCACCGCCCACGAGACACCGGTCATCACCGCTCCGACGTAGATGTAAAAAGCGTTGCCGAGGTAGATGTACGGGAACATCGGATTGGTGAAGTTTCTGTTTGTGATGAGGCCGTACATGACCACCAAAATGGACGCGCCGGCCAGCGGCTTGACGATGGAATAGACCGCGAACAGGAACGGATCGGTCCAGTTCGACTCGATTTGCCAGCCGAGCCAGGTCGCCATGCGGAACGAACGCCAGGATTCAGAGATGCGAATCATAAATTGCGAATTAGGAGTTGCGGGTTGCGAGTTATGCGCTGCGACAGCCATGCTTCACCACTTTACTTTCCATTTTACCTGACCATGAGACTATCAAACTATGGAACTACCAAACTACCTTCTACTCTCTGTCAGCCTTCCCTCGCGGATCGCCAGTTTTTCCATGTATGCCAGCAATACCTTCGCCGCGGTGATGAAGACCACCGCTAGTCCCAGCAGGATGCTGATTTCGGTGCTGACGGTCAGGAAGCCGAGTTTGACGCCGGAGGGGAAAACCAACTGGCGCATGGCGTCCATGCCCAGGGTAAGCGGGATGATCGAAGCCGCCGCCGCCACCCAGAACGGGAAGGATTTGATCGGGAAGTAGAAGCCCGAAACCAGGTAGATGGGTTCCTGCGCCAGGTTCGCCATGTGCCAGGCTTCACGTCCGAGCAAAAGAAATAACGAGGCCAACATCATGCCCATCCCGTACAAGGCGACCATCGCCAGCAGAAAGACGGTGAACAACTGCAAATAACTGACCACCTCGTACTGAACGTGGAAGATCAACGAGCCGAGTACCGTCACGACCAGGGCGCGCAGGGTGGTGGCGAGCATCCCGCCCAGCGCCATGCCGAGCAGGACGGCCATCATCGAGTTGGGCGACATGATATACAGCGCCAGATTGCCGGTCTCTTTCTCCCAATACAACTGGCTGGACATGCTCCACAGGATGTTCATCCAGAAGGCGGTCATCGCCCCGCCCATCACCACGAAGCCGACGTATTCCTCCGGCGCGCCGATGGCGCGGTAGACCAGCACGTAAGCGATGACTCCACCCATCGGCATCAGCATGTCGAACAGCATCCACGAGGTATCCCGCTGCTGCCCGATGACGCGCGGATAAGCGCGGGCGATGATGGTTTTCAGGAACAGCCGCCAGCCGGTCGCCTTCGGCCCCACTGGAACGAGAATTGTGGACGGTGGATGGTCCACCGTCTTCGGTCCACGGTCTGTTCTATTGCTCATTCCCGCCCCCTTTTTCGACATCAGCCATGCTGCGCCCAACCAATTCCACGAACACATCCTCCAGCGTCGGCTCGTGCTTACTCAAGCGCATGACTTTGACATTCTTCTGCGTCAGCAGGTTGATGACGCCCGCCAGCCCGGCTTCTGCAAGCAGCGCCAGGTTCAATCGTGCGCCGCCTTCGATCTCGGTCAGCGTGGCGGTCTTGACCTCGGGCAGGGCCTCCAATGCTGGAGCGGTCAGCCCGTTCAGCGGACTGGTCTCGATCTCGAACAGTGCGTCGCGCTGTAGTCTCTGCTTGAGCGCCGAGGGCGTATCGCAGGCCAGCACGCGGCCCTTGTTGATGATGGCGACGCGGTCGCACAATTCATCCGCTTCGACCATGTAGTGCGTGGTCAGCAGCAGGGTGCGGGTTTTATCGGCTTTCAACCATTCGAGGATGAACTTGCGCACATCGCGCGAAGCGCCCACATCCAGGCCGAGGGTCGGCTCATCGAGGAAGAGCACCTGCGGGTCGGTCAGGAAGCCGCGCACGATGTTCATCTTCTGGCGCAGGCCGGTTGAAAGATCGGATGATTTCGTATGGAGACGGTCCGCCATCCCGACCATGGTCATCAATTGTTCGATGCGCTGGTTGGCTTCCTTGGATGGCAGGCCGTAGAATTGCGAAAACATCCACAGGTTCTCGCGCACCGTCAGCAAGCCGTAGCCCGAGGACTCGCCTCCGGAGACCATGTTGATGAGCGGGCGCACTTTCTGCGGCTCACGGGTCACATCCTGCCCGGCAACGCGCGCCCAGCCCGAGGTCGGGGCGAGCAGCGTGACCAGGATTTTTATCAACGTCGTCTTGCCCGCGCCGTTGGGGCCGAGCAGTCCGAAGAGTTCGCCCTGTTCGATCTGTATGTTTACATCCTGCAGGGCGACCAGTTCCTTGCGGATTTTCTTTTCTTTTTTGCTGCCCCGTATTTTATAAATCCGCCCCAGGTTTTCCGTTTCAATTGCCAAAGAGGCCATAATTTCTCCGTGCCGGGCTTATTTTTCCATTACAGAATTGTCAGACAAGCGTAGGGTAAGCGTAGGTTAAGCGTCAAGTACATAAAAGACCGAAATGGTAATATTGGAGCGTAAGGTGATTTCTCTTCTCCTCCTTTCACAAGAGGGCCGGGGTCGGCGTCCCCGGCTCTCCCGATTCTAACACATGTTATAATGGTTGCTGATTTCAGCAACCATTATCCCCTCGCCGTGATCCAAACCTCCCGCCTGACTTACCGTATCAACCAGTTCTGGCGCGCCCTGCAGAGGCCCGCGCGTGCGCTGGACGTGGCCCAAATTCGCCCCTATCTTTCTGCGGCCCAGATCGCCCTATTCCTTCAGATGCAGCCTTCGGAGCAGAGGCACGCCTGCTCGGTCAAGCAGCGGCTCACGGATGAAAGCCAGGATCAGCCGGCCTTGCTTACGGCCGCCTTGTTACATGATGTCGGCAAGATCCTCTATCCGCTTTCACCAATCGAACGAGCGATAATCGTGCTGGGTCAACGCTTCTTTCCACGCCAGGCCTCTACCTGGGGTAAAGGAGAGCCGCGCGGTTTGCGCCGCCCGTTCGTCGTCGCGGAACGCCACGCCGGGTGGGGCGCGGAGCTGGCCGCCCGGGCGGGAGCATCCGAGATGACCGTCAACCTGATCCGCCGTCACCAGGATGCGCCGCTGGAAAAGCCCCATTCTTTTGAAGATCGCTTGCTGTGCGCCCTGAAAAATGCCGACGATTTGAATTGAGAGGAATCATGACCGTTCAGATTACCATCATTGGTCTGGGACAAATCGGGACTTCGGTCGGATTGGTGCTGGCCGCACATACCGACCAGGTGACGCGCCGCGGTCACGACATCCAACCCGCTGTGGCCCAAAAGGCGCAGAAAATGGGCGCCATTGACAAGCTCCATTACAATCTGCCAGCCGCGGTGGCTGAGGCCAATATCATCTTCCTGGCCCTTCCCCTGGACCAAATCCACGCGACGCTCAAGATCATCGCGCAGGATGTGAAAGCGGATGCGGTAATCCTGGACACCGCGCCGGCGAAGGTCGCCGTGGCCGCCTGGGTCAAGGAATTGCTCCCGGAGAAACGGCATTATCTCGGGCTTATCCCGGCATTCAATCCGCTATACATCCACGAGCAGGCCCAGGGGATCGAGGCCGCCAACGCCGATCTCTTCAAGAAGGGCTTGATGGCCATCGCCGCACCGCCTGGGACTCCGGGCGAGGCGATCAAATTAGCGGCTGACCTGACAACATTACTGGGCGCCACGCCCTTCTTCGTTGACCTGGCTGAGGCGGATGGCATGATGGCCTCGGCGCACATCCTGCCGCAATTGAGCGCAGCCGCCCTGATCAATACCATCACCGGGCAACCGGGCTGGCCGGACATTCGGAAGGTAACCGGGCGTCCCTTTGCCAGCGCGACAGCCGCGTCCATCTTTCAGGATGGAAGCGCCGCGCTGCGGGAGGCTGCCCTGCACAACCGCGAGAACATCCTCCGCGTGCTCGACGACATGATCTCCAATTTGACAGGCTTGCGCGCAGACATCGCCCAGGAGAAGAGCGATGCCCTGAAAAGTCATCTGGAAGGCGCAGTTGAAGGACAATTGAAATGGTGGAAAGAGCGCAGCGCCGGCGATTGGCGTGCAATTGAATACCGCGGAACTGAGCTGCCCAAATCAGGCAATTTGCTGAAACAGTTGATCATGGGGGTCAGGCCTGAAAAAAAGAAGAAAAGCCAATGAATCAGATGGGCGCCGAGTAGAAATCTATCCCGTCTGCGTCCGTTATGCTGAGCTGTCATGCCCTTCTATTGCTACCTCCTCGAATGCGCCGACGGGACTTACTACACCGGCTGGAGCACCGATCCTGAGCGCCGCGCGCAGCAGCACAATGCCGGGCATGGGGCGCACTATACGCGCACGCGTCTACCGGTGAAGCTGGTATACATCGAGGAACAGCCGGATCGGGCCGGCGCAATGAGGCGGGAGAGACAAATCAAGGGGATGACGCGCGCGAAGAAAGAAACGCTGATTTCAAACACAATTACCCCGTAAACAACGGCAAATGCCCCAAAGCGATGACGTGTTCCCACTTGGCGCGCTCGCCCTCGGTCATGATGGCCGCTTCGCAGACAACTTCCGCGCCGGCCTTTTCCATTATCATCCGCATACCTTGCAAGGTCGAGCCGGTGCTGATGACATCGTCCACGATCACGGCGCGCTTGCCCTTGATCAGGTCCTGGTCCTTTTCATCCATGATCAAAGTCTGCGGCTCGCCGGTAGTGATAGAAAACGTCTCAGCGATCAGGGCTGCGCCCATGTAGGGTTTGTAAGCCTTGCGCAGGACGATATAAGGTTTCTTTGTCTCCACCGATAGTGCATACGCCAGCGGGATGGACTTGGCCTCTGCCGTCACCAGAACATCGAATTTAACCGCCTTGAGCGCCTTCCCCAGGGCTGCGGCGCAGGCCTGCACCAATTTGGTATCACCCAGGATGTTGAGAATGGCAATCTTCAAGCCGGGCTTAATTTCAAAGAGCGGCAGGCTGCGTTTTAGACCAACAATTTCGACATCATAAGATTCGCGAGCAGGCATGGCTTCCTCCTTGGAACTCATTGTGCGCGATTAGTTTATCACAATTTTGAATGATGGATTCAACCGCGCCTTGCGCCACTCCCAAAAAGGTTTTTTAAACCACCACGCGGTATAATGGACTTTATCGGGATTAAAATGTTTAATTGCAATACCGCACAACTTGCTTTGAACAAGTCACAGCACTTGAAAAAGGACTTTTCAGGGCACTTTTACGGTAGAAAAACGGTAGATTATGCCCAAACGGGCAATGCGTCATTAGTCAAAGAGATAGTTATGCGGTACTGCGTCTAATTGATTTCGAAACGACCGAGGATCACGATGCTCAAACGACAACATCTGATCATTGCTATCCCCATTTACAATGATTGGGGTTCCCTGGCGATACTCTTACGAGAAATCAACCAAGTCGCCGCCAATCGCGATTTGCATCTGCACGTAGTCATTATTGATGACGGCTCTACTCAATCCTGCAGCATGATCCGCGAGGAAGTGCAAGGATTAATACACATTGAGCGAATCATCGTCCTCCATCTTGCCTGCAACCTCGGCCATCAGAAAGCTATTGCTCTCGGGCTGGCATACATCAATAAGAATTTCAAATTTGACCAAGTCATCGTCATGGACAGTGATGGCGAGGACCGACCAGATGACATTCTCCGATTGCTTGATGAGCATCGACAGTCACCGAATGCCATTATCTTTGGACGGCGTACACGTAGATCAGAAGATCGAATTTTCCGTTTTTTCTACGTCCTTTACAAGATAGGCTTCCGCTTGTTGACTGGGGCAGAAATCTCCTTTGGTAACTTTGCGCTCATCCCCGCACAAATGCTCAAGAGGATTGTCTATCTTCCCGAAATCTGGAATCATTTCGCGGCAGGCATTATCCGCTCTAGATTACCCTGGCAAGCTTTGTCCACAACTCGCGGCCGCCGATATTCCGGGCAATCAAAAATGAATTTTGTGTCCTTGATCGTGCACGGAATGAGCGCTATATCTGTCTTCATCGAAATTCTGACCGTGCGCCTGATATTGGGCTCATTGGCGATCATCCTGCTGGGTGTACTGGGATTTATTGCTCTGCTTTACATCAAATATTTCACAGCATTGGCAATTCCGGGCTGGGCGACAAGTGTAGCTATTGGTTTAGTCCTTATTATGTTCCAAGCAGTGATACTCCTTTCCTTACTCACCTTTATGGTGCTGAATTACAGGGCTAATAAACTTTTTATCCCGGTGAAAGATTACGCGGACTATTTCTTTGGTGTTGAGCGACTCCGATGAGCAAATTCCATTACGATGGGCAAGAACTGGATGTCTTTGCGAAAGCCATTCACTGGAAACGATACTTCAAGTCAATATTGATACCATATATTGGACAACGCGTTGCAGAAGTAGGTGCAGGCATTGGAGCAACAACAACCGTTTTATGCGATGGCAGGCAAGAAGTTTGGTTATGTATCGAACCAGACGAAACGCTGAGACGACAAATAGACAAGAGAATCACAGCCTGCCACCTTCCAGCCTGTTGCCAAACTTCCGGAACGTTCGTCCAAAACCTTAAGCCCGATCAACAATTCGATACCATCCTTTATGTGGATGTCCTAGAACATATCGAAGACGATGCATCCGAACTGATAGCGGCTTGCAAACATCTCGTTCATGGCGGGATGCTAATCGTTCTGTCTCCAGCCCACATTTCCCTGTTCAGCGAATTTGACCGTTCGATTGGGCACTTCCGGCGATACAACCGGACCAGTTTGGCCGCGCTTACTCCGCCTGGTTGCCGGGTTGAGAGTGTCTCTTACCTGGATTCGGTCGGCATGGCAATCTCTATGGCGAACCGGTTGTTTCTCAAACAATCCACACCATCCTTGCGGCAGATTTTATTCTGGGATCGTTTCCTTTTGCCCATCTCGCGGTTCCTGGACCGGCTGATGGGTTTCTGCTTTGGACGCTCCATCGTTTACATCTGGAAAAATGAAACGAATGTCGAAACGAAAACTTGAGATAGCGATTCACTTGTTGAATGCGATCGTCATATCAGCTTTCCTGGTCATATATTTAAACCAGTACTACCCGAATGTCGGGCACGACTATAGCTACTTCATCCCCCGACTTCTTGACACCCATCTGCATTACAAAATTAACGGCTTGAGCATACAGTGGTATACGCCTAGTTTCGGTGGTGGACTACCCGCTTATCCCAATCCTCAGCATATCCAATTTTCTCTGCCGCAGTTTTTGATACCTCTGCTGAATCCATGGGACGCGTCGGTTGCCGCGACGGTCATCTTCGCCCTGAACGGTTATTTCGCCATGTATTATTTCCTGACCCGCGTTCTGCTGCTGCGCTGGCAGACCGGCGTCCTTGGCGGATTGTTTTTTTCTGTCAATGGCTTTTACATTGAACACATGGCTGTCGGTCACTTAGGATATCAGACCTTCCCATTGTTGGCTGTGCTAATGGTCGCCTTGTTTGCCGCCTCACTGCCCGAGATCATCTCCGCTATCATCATCGCGCTGGTTGTAGGGACGATGGTGCATGAAGCCGGATTTTATATCCTTGTAATATCGCTGCTTTCATTGCTGTTAACATTGCCGGTGGCGTATCTGCATTATCCTCAAATTTTTAAATTTAAGCGATTGATGCGGATCGCGATCTTGGGATCAATATTTTCGATAGTACTCAGCGCGTCAAAGCTGTTTGCCGTCTATTCATGGATGCGCTTCTTTCCTCGGACGATGTATGACCATTACGATGTCAGTCTCTTGAGAGGGATTGTGGGATTGATCTACCAGCTCCTGGGGACAATGAATCTGGTGCCTTTACGCTGGTTGTTGGGCAAGGATATAAACCTGGTGCCGCTCAGCCTGCAAAGTTGGACCGGCTCGTTTTACGGCTTCTGGGAGACTGACGTATCCTTGTCGCCTGTTTTGATCGCTCTCTTGGGTCTTGGCGCAATTTCACACCTCATGTCCAGAAAGAAGGGTGAAAATGTACCGGGAAAAGGGCGCTGGAGCGCGATCATATTACTGCTCCTGGCAACTTGGACAACCGTCGAGTTTACCCTGGCGCGAGGCAGTATCTATTCCCTGTTGAAGGATCTGCCAGCCTTGAGTTCCTTGCACGTAAATTTCAGGTTCGCGGCCGCCTTTATTTTTCCCCTTGCGTTGCTGGGCGCCATCAGTTTCGAAAGGTTCGCCTCGAAATGGGCTGGGAAGAAAGTATTTTTTATCTTTCTAATTCTCAACTTTCTTGTCCTGGCTTTTCAAGGCACGTATTTCCTTTTCAAAGAGGATGTGCAGGACCGCGCCTATACCGTAAGCACTGCGCTCGAAACATTCCATCGAATTCGAGCGGGGGATACATTCCCGGTCAATAAAATTGCGGATGTGAGTGAGGTTTTTTGGAGCAACGCCAGCAGCCTGATTCCCTATGAAGTTGTCTTTGGTTACGAACTGGAAGCATTCAAACCCCAAATCCAACCCGGCCCGGTTATTCTTATCCAGGATGGCTATTTCAACATGACCAACCCCGCCGGTTACGTTTTCCCGGAAGAAAACCAAACAACCGCATTCGAGCGCATTCCAGCCGCAGACGCGGATAAACTGGAAGCCTTCACGCACCGCCGCCAGCCAGATTGGAAGCGACCGCTAATCCAACACATTCTGGATGCGACGGCTTTGGTTTCTTTGATTATATTTTCCAGCCGGCTGGGGGGTCTTCTCATAAGAGGAACGATCAGGAAATTTGCCATTCGACGTTAACTTAGGGCTTGCAAAAGAATAACTTCCGCCATGTCATTCTCCCGAAGGACACACCTGCACTTGCAGCAGGCCGTCTCGCCCTCGCGTAGCACCTTCGTCGCTCGCGACGAACGGCGGCGGGCTCCCGGCCCGAACGGGGTGCAAGTGTCGGGACGATGTGAACGGAGCGCAGCGGAGTGAAGAATCCCCTTCGGGGTATAATCTTCTCATGCTCCCCGACCTGCAACTCAACGACCATGTCCGCCTGCGCAAGCCGCACCCCTGCGGCTCGTACGAGTGGATTATCGTCCGCCTCGGCGCGGACATCGGCCTGGAGTGTAAAGGCTGCCAGCGGCGGGTGATGCTGACGCGGCGCGAGTTGGTGCGGCGGCTGAAAACCATCCTGACCAACCACCCAATCACCCAACCACCTAACAACCCAGCCACCTAACCACCTTAACCCCCCAGCCACCCAACCACCCAACTACCCAACCACCCAACTACATGACCAAAAAACCCCACATCCTCTTCCTCTTTTCCGATACCGGCGGGGGGCACCGCGCCTCCGCCGAGGCCATCATCGAATCCCTGAAGCTGGAATTCGGCGATGCCATCTCCACCGAGATGGTGGATTTCCTCAAAGACTACGCGCCGCCGCCCTACAACCACCTGCCCGAAATTTATCCAGACCTGGTGCGCATCCCTGAATTATGGGGCGTTGGTTTCTACGTCAGCGATGGCCGCCGGCAGGCGCGCATCATGACTTCAACCTTTTGGCCGTTGGTGCGTCGTGCCGCGCGCAGGCTGGTGCGCGAACATCCCAACGACATGCTGGTCAGCGTCCACGCGCTCGCAAATTCCTTTCTTTTGAAAGCGCTCGGTAAAAACCGTCCGCCGTTCATAACCGTCGTGACCGACATGGTCAGCACGCACGCCTTGTGGTTCGACCGAAAAGCCGACCTGATCATCGTCCCGACCGAAATAGCCCGTCAGCGCGCCCTGGAACATGGCATGCCGCCCGAAAAAGTGCTTGTCGTGGGGCAACCTGTCACCGAAAGCTGCTCCGCCCCTCCCGGCGACAAAGGCAGCCTGCGCGAACAATTGGGCTGGCCGCAGGACAAGACAATTGTCCTGCTGATTGGCGGCGGGGAGGGCATGGGCCCATTGGCAGAGACGGCGCGTGCCATTGACGAATCGGGGCTGGACGTGGGCCTGGTCATCGTTACCGGGCGGAACGCCAGGCTCAAAGCCGAGCTCGAAGCCCGGAGCTGGGAAAACCCAACCTTTATCTATAGCTTCAGGCAAGACATGTCTTGTTTCATGCGCGCCGCGGATATGCTGGTCACCAAGGCCGGGCCGGGGACAATCGCGGAGGCGCTCAACGCCGCGCTGCCCATTATCCTCTACGCCAAACTTCCCGGCCAGGAAGACGGGAATGTCACCTTTGTGGAACACGTCGGCGCGGGTGTCTGGGCGCCGGAAGCGCTGCAAGTGGTGCGAGCGCTGACCAGGTGGATCTGCCGCCCGGCTGAACGCGCCCAGGTGGTCGAAAACTGCCGCCGCGCGGCGCGGCCTGAAGCCGCGCGCCAGATCGCACGGATTCTGGGAGAGCAATTGGGGATGGGATAGAGGTCGTAGTATAATCCCCTTGCCATGCCCATCCTGGACTCAAATACTCTGGAATTTTTCAGCCGCAGCCCGGAGCAGACCCGCCGCGTCGGTATGCGCCTGGGCGGGTTGCTCCAGGCTGGAGATGTGATCTGTCTGCAGGGCGAACTCGGCGCGGGCAAGACCACCCTCGTCCAGGGCCTGGCGCAGGGTTGGGGTTCGCTGGATTCCGTCTCCAGCCCGACTTTCGTGCTGGTCAACGTTTACCGGCGGCCAGACACAGCCCAGCTTTTCCACCTGGATGCCTACCGGCTGGAATCCGCCCCCGAGGCCGAGGAATTGGATATTGAGGACCTTTTGGCTCAAGGGCCGCTGGTGGTCGAATGGCCGGAACGGGTTGAACCCGTTTTACCGGGCGAACGCCTGTGGGTGAAACTGGAGTACGTGGCTGAAGAGCACCGTGAGATGCGCTTCACAACACGCGGCGAGCATTATGAACGCCTGCTGGCAGCCCTGCGCCAGGCAGTCTATGGGGTGGCGTGATGCTGCTGGCGCTGGATACATCCACTGCGCAAGTCGGCCTGGCGCTCTACGACGGGACACAGCTCATCGGCGAATTGTTCTGGCACAGCCGCGCTCATCAGACCAGCCAACTTGCCCCGGCCTTAGTCGAACTTCTGGCGCGCGCCGGCGTCAAAATTGATGAGATCAAAGCCCTGGGTGTGGCCTTAGGCCCCGGCTCGTTCACAAGTTTACGGGTTGGACTGGCGCTGGCGAAAGGCCTGGCCCTGGCGCGGCATTTGCCGATGATCGGGATTCCCACCCTGGACATCCTGGCTTTCTCGCAGCCCGTGCATAAACTGCCGCTGGCCGCCATTCTACAGGCCGGGCGCGGACGTTTGGCTGTCGGCTGGTACCGCGCCTCCGAAAACGGCTGGCAGGCCGAAGGTCCGGCTGCGGTGACGACAGCCGACGATTTAGCCCAAAGCATCTCCACGCCGACCCTTGTCTGCGGCGAGTTGACCGCTGAAGATCGTCAGCGACTGGCGCGCAAATTCAAGAACATTATTTTGGCCTCTCCGGCGCGCTGCGTCCGCCGGCCGGGAATCCTGGCCGAAATCGCATGGCAAAAATGGCAGGCTGGCAAAGTGGACCCGGCCGCATCTCTCGCGCCGATCTATTTACACCTCGCGGGAGGCCTGCCCGCGTGAACCAAAACTTGCCAACGTGCAAACCTGCCAACCTTCAACTGGTTTTCCGGCGCATGAGGTTGGAGGATGTGCCGGCTGTCCACGCGATTGACACGTTCTCTTTCAACATGCCCTGGCCGGAGCGCTCGTTCCGCTTCGAGGTGACCGAAAACGCGGCCTCGCGTGCCTGGGTGGCTGAGGCGCAGGTGAATGGCAGGAACCAGATCCTCGGCATGTTGATATTATGGCTCGTAGTTGACGAGGCGCATATCGCCACGTTCGCCGTCCACCCGGATTTTAGGCGCAATGGAATCGGCTGCCGGATCATCGTGGAAGCCCTCACAGCCGCTTTTGCAGAGGGCGCGCGGCGGGCTTTCCTGGAGGTGCGGGCAGGCAACACGGCGGCTCAGGCCATGTACCGCAAGTTCGGCTTCGAGGTCGCCGGTCGCCGGCCGCGTTACTATAAAGATAATGATGAAGATGCGATTTTGATGTCAATGGAGATGTAAATGACCGTTGAGGAAATCCTGGCCCAAATTGCTCAAGAGGTGGCCGTCTGCCAGAAATGCGCGCTCTACCACTCACGCAAGATGTCCGTACCGGGCGAAGGCCCGGCGAACACCGAGATCATGTTCATCGGCGAGGGGCCGGGCTTTTACGAAAACGAACAGGGACGTCCGTTCGTCGGCGCGGCGGGAAAGTTCCTGGATGAATTGTTAGCCCAGGCCGGGTTGAAGCGCCCGGAGGTGTGGATCGGTAACGTGGTCAAGTGCCGCCCGCCCGGCAACCGCGACCCCTTACCTGAGGAGCTGACCGCCTGCGACGAGTACCTTGAGCGGCAAATCGCGGCGATCAACCCGAAAATCATCATCAGCCTCGGGCGCTACTCGATGGGCAAGTACATGCCGGGAGTCAAGATCAGCGCCGTGCATGGACAAATGCGCCGCGTTGGTGAGCGTTTCGTGATTGCCATGTTCCACCCGGCCGCCGCGTTGCATCAGGCAGCCCTGAAACCCGCCATCCTGAAAGATTTCGCCCAACTGCCAAAACTGCTGGAACAAGCCCACAGCGCGCTGGTAAAATCTGTGCCCGCGTCCATGGAAGACCAGCAGGAAGAACCGAAGCAGTTGGGTCTATTTTAGAACGCTACCACAATCCCCAAAGAACGGGGACAAGAGGCACAAAGACACGAAGGTTTTGTGACTTTGCGCCTTTGTGGTAAAAACCGAATGGAGAAAGAATGACTGTCAAAGAAACTCTTCTCAAGCAACTGAAAGAAAAAACTGCCCGTATCGGTATCCTGGGAATGGGTTACGTCGGCCTGCCGCTGGCAGTGGTCTTTGCCGAGGCCGGCTTCATCGTCACCGGCATTGACCCGGACCAGCGCAAGGTCGAAGCCTTGAACAAGGGCGTCAGCTACATCCCGGATGTGCCGACCGAAACGGTGGCGAAACTGGTCAAGTCCGGCCGTCTGAAGGCCACCACCGATTTCTCGACCCTCAAAGAAATCGAGGCGGTCAGCATCTGCGTCCCCACGCCGCTGCGCAAGACCGGCGACCCGGATATGTCCTTCATCATGTCCGCCACCGAGGAACTCGCCAGGTACATGCATCCGGGCATGGTCGTGGTGCTGGAATCGACCACCTACCCCGGCACAACGCGCGAGATGCTGCTGCCCAAACTGGGCGCTGAAAAGGGGCTGACGGTCGGCGAGAACTTCTTCCTGGCTTTCTCGCCGGAGCGCGTCGACCCGGGCCGCACTGATTGGACGACGATCAACATGCCCAAGGTCATGGGCGGCATCACCGAGGCATGTAGTGAAGTAGCCACGGCCTGGTATTCGCAGGCTCTGAAAACCATCCATCCGGTCTCTTCGGCGGAAGCGGCCGAGATGGCCAAGCTGCTCGAGAACACCTTTCGTATGATCAACATCGGGCTGGTCAACGAGATGGCCATCATGTGCGAACGCCTGGGCGTGGACGTGTGGGAAGTCATCGAGGCAGCCGCCAGCAAGCCCTTCGGCTTCATGAAGTTCACGCCGGGGCCGGGCCTGGGCGGCCACTGCATCCCGATTGACCCGCTCTATCTTTCGTGGAAGATGAAGACCTTCAACTATAACGCCCACTTCATCGAGCTGGCCTCCGAGATCAACACCAACATGCCGCGTTACGTGGTCAACCGCGTGATGGAAGCCATGAACGCGCGCGGCGAGCTGCTCAAAGGCTCAAAATGCCTGGTATTGGGCGCGGCTTATAAACCAGATATTGACGACCTGCGCGAATCACCCGCTCTGGATGTCATCGGCCTGTTGCAGAAGAAAGGCGCCGAGGTTTCGTACCATGACCCGTACATTCCACACCTTCACACCCACGATGGCCTGGAAATGGAGAGCGTGCCAGAGCTGATGGCCGCCGTCCGCGCCTCCGATTGCGTGGTCATCGTGACCAACCATAAAGTCTATGATTACCAGGCGATCCTGGAGGCGGCGAAATTCATTTTCGACAGCCGCAACGCGCTGGGCAAACCGGGCAAGGAAAGCCCGAAAGTTGTGAGACTCTGATATTACGTTTTTCGCATTACGTTTTACTTTGGCGTAATGCGCCGAAGGCCTACTCGGTAAAACGTAACGCGGAATTCATTCCGCAACCAAAGGGCGATATGAATATCGCGCTACAAAATCTTCGCGATTGTGATAGTTTTTCAAGAGTAATACTATAAAACGTAAACCGTAGAATATTAAGTGTGATGACATGAGACATTATCTCGTTACCGGCGCGGCCGGATTCATCGGCGCTCGCGTCGCCGAAATGCTGCTCGAACAAGGCCACACCGTCGTTGGCGTGGACAACTTGAACGCCGCCTACGACGTGCGCATGAAAGAGCATCGGCTGCACAGGCTGCAGGCACTGCCCGGCTTTATATTCCATAAACTCGACATTTCCGACCGACAGGCGTTGGAACGTTTACACGTTCAAACGTTCAAACGTTCAAACGTTCAAACGTGTAAACGTTCTAACGTTCAAACGTGGGACGCTGTTGTGAATTTGGCCGCCCGCGCCGGGGTGCGCGCCAGCGTCGAAGATCCCTGGGCATTCGTCGAGACCAACGTCCTCGGCACGCTGAACTTATTGGAACTCTGCCGCCAGAGTGGTATCGAAAAATTCATCCTGGCCTCGACCTCCAGCATATATGGCGCCAATGCGCCCCTCCCTACCCCCGAAAGCGCCGACAGCGACCATCCCCTCCAGCCCTACGCAGCCAGCAAGAAATCCGCCGAGGTGCTTTGCCATAGTTATCATTCCCTGTACGGGTTGGACGTGAGCGTGGTGCGCTACTTTACCGTTTACGGCCCGGCCGGCCGCCCGGATATGAGCATGTTCCGCTTTGCAAAGTGGATCAGCGAGGAGCAGCCTCTCCACTTGTACGGGAGTGGTGAACAGTCGCGCGGATTCACTTACCTGGATGATATCGCGGGAGGCACCATTGCCGCGCTCAAGCCGCTCGGCTACGAGATCATCAACCTGGGCGGGCATGAGGTCATCACGATGAACGGGCTGATCGAGATGCTCGAAGAAGTGATCGGCAAGCCAGCCAACATCCAGCGCCACCCGCCCAATCCGGCCGACATGCTGACCAACTGGGCGGACGTGAGCAAGGCGCGCCGTTTGCTCGCTTGGCAGCCGCAGGTCGGTCTGCGTGAGGGGGTGGGACGGCTTGTGGATTGGTATCGCGCCGAACGCGCCTGGGCGAAAGAGGTCGCCACCCTGTGATGGTTTTCCAACGCTTCCAGCACTTCCAGAAAATCTCTGCCATTTGGAAGGAAGACAATCTGCTGCGCCGGGTGGTCAAGAATAGCAGTTATCTTTTCGGCAGTAACGTCCTTTCCTCCGCCCTGATCTTCGTGCAAGGCATCCTCGCCGTCCATCTGATCGGGGTGACCGCTTGGGGCTTGATTGCCACCATCGTGACCTTTGCCGCCAACATCAATCGCCTGCTCTCCTTCCGCATGAGCGAGGTGGTGGTAAAGCGCCTGGGCCCGGCGCTCGCTGAAAAGAATAAGCCAGAGGCAGCCGCATTGGTAAAGGCCGCCGGACTGACCGAGGCGGTCACATCGGTTGCGGCATTCACCATCCTGGCACTTCTTAGTCCATGGGCTGCCACGCTTTTCGCCAAAGACATTCATACCACCCCCTGGTTCATCTTCTATGGCCTTATCCTTCTCAGCAATCTGGTTTATGAGACCTCTGCCGGGGTCTTACAGGCTACACATCGTTTCGACCGTCTGGCGCGCATAAACCTGGTCCAAAGCGTCATCACCGCCTCGACAATTTCGGGACTATTTCTACTCAACCGATGGGCGGGTGAGGCTCTCGTCCCCTATTTGATCCAGAATATACTTTTGGCCTACTTGCTCGGCAAGACTTATCTCGGCGTATCGGTGGCCATCCTGGCCGGACGCGAATTGAACAGCGCCCTTGGCTCAGGCTGGTGGCGCACGCCGTTGGGCGCGCTTTCGGGTAAACGCGCTATGGCGCTATTCGCAGTCAACACCAACCTGAACGGCAGCGTGAACCTGTTCTTCCGCGATAACATACCGCTCTACATGGCCGCCTTGCTTTCCACGACCGAGGTCGGTTATTTTAAAATCGCCATGACCTTCATCCTGCCCATCACCCTGATACTCGATCCCTTCATCGTGCCGACGTACACCGAGATTGCCCGGACGGTTGCCGCATCCCAATGGGCTGCCACACTGCGCCTGCTCAAGCGTATCAGCGTCATCACCAGCAGCGTGGTCGCGGCGATCTGGGGCTTGTGGGCGCTGACCGGATGGTGGCTGATCCCGGCCCTATATACCGCCAAGGCCCGCCCGGCGTATCCGCTTCTGCTGATTCTTCTCCTGGGCTATGGCTTTGCCAGCATCTTCCAGTGGAATCGCTCGCTGCTCTTATCCCTGGGCAAGTCGGGATACCCGGTTTGGGTTTCCGCACTGACCGGCGTGATCGAACTCGCCCTTATTTATTCTCTCGCGCCGCGTTACGGTTACTTGATGCTCGCCGCCATTCTGAGCGGATATTTCATCGTTTCCATCGGGTTGATCACTCTGCGCGGCCTGCGAGAAGTTCGCCGCCGACAATTTGCGACGATGCGCAGCACCTACTCGATCAGCCAGCCATGAAGATTGTTTTCGTTTCCGCCTCCCAGGTGCCATCCGATACGGCCAATAGCCTGCAGGTCATGAAAGTCTGCCAGGCCTTCGCCCAGCTCGGCCACGAAACTATCCTGCTTGTGCCTGCCAATCCGCGATTTGCCATCGGCCATCAGCCATTGGAAACTCACTATGGCCTGACGACACCCTTCGAAATCCAACCGATTAGGTGCTGCGCATGGCTGCCGGTGAAGGATCGGCGCATATTTCCATGGATCGCTGTCCGCCGCGCCCGCCGCCTGAAAGCCGATTTGCTCTACGCCTGGCCAGTGCAGTCCGCCGCGCTCGGTCTGCTAGCCGGGTTGCCGGTCATGCTCGAAATGCACGATTTCCCCGCTGGACGCTTCGGCCGGCTGTGGTACCGTCTCTTCTTGCGCTTGCCCGGAAAGAAGCGCCTGCTGCCCATCACCCACGCCCTGCGCCGCGAACTGGAACGTCGCTACCGGTCAGCCTTGCTGGATGAACAGGTCGTCATCGCCCCGGATGGCGTGGACCTGGAGCGTTACGAAAACTTGCCCGACCCGCAGCCTGCCCGCCGTCAACTTGGCCTGCCCCTCAGCCCGACCGTCGTCTGCACCGGCCACCTGTACGCCGGGCGCGGCGCGGGAATCTTCCTGGCCCTGGCCGCCAGCTTTCCGAAAGTCAATTTTCTGTGGGTCGGCGGCCGCCCCCAGGAAGTGGACGAGTGGCGCAGCCGCGCCGCCGACGGCGGGCTGCGAAACGTCGTCTTGACTGGCTTCCTGCCCAACGAACGCATCCCGCTCTACCAGGCCGCCGCGGATGTCCTGCTCATGCCCTACGAGCGGACGGTTTCCACCTCCAGCGGCGGGGATACCGCCGATATCTGCAGCCCGATGAAGATGTTCGAATATATGGCCGCCGGCCGGGCTATTCTCAGCAGCGACCTGCCCGTGTTGCGCGAAGTGTTGAATGAAAACAACGCCGTCTTCTGCCCGCCGGACGACGCCGTGGCGTGGGAAAGCAGCCTCGGCAAGTTATTGGCCGATGCGAAACGGCGGCAGGCCCTGGGTCAGCGCGCCCGGGCCGAGGTGAAAGAATATTCGTGGCTGGCGCGCGCCCGCCATTCCTTAGAGAACTTTAGATGTTGATTCGCTACCGTACACGATTGTTTGAGTGGAAAAATCTCAACGCGAATGACGCGAATAATGGTCGCCAAGTACGCGACCATAAGCGAATTTCGCGAATGTTTTATAAGCTTTATTCGCGCTATTCGCCCATTCGCGGTATTCGCGTTGAAAAATGTACGGGAGAAAATTTCCTGAAATTCTTGCGCAATCTGAAAATGCGCACCTGGCTGATAATTGTCGCAGCAGTCGCGCTCTCCGAGCGAGTGCTGCTTTACCTGCTCTGCCGGCCGGTGGCCTATAACGATACCAGCAGTTACCGTCGCTTGGCCGAGGCCATCTTGGATGGTTGGACGCGCTACGACGGCACGCGCATGCCCGGCTACCCGGCCTTCCTGGCCCTGATAGGCTCGGATGAGCGCGTTTATGCCGCGCAACTGGCCCTCGGCTTCCTGACCACTCTGTTCTTTTTCTATCTCGGCTGGCGCGTGAGCGGCAAAGGCTGGTTTGGGGCGCTGGCCGCCCTGGCGCACACGCTCAACTTGCAGCAGCTCTTTTTCGAAGCCAACCTGATCACCGAGAGCCTGACGACCTTTTTCATCGCCGCCTCGCTGGCCGGTATGGCTTGGCTTCTCCTCACGGAGGGCAAACGCCCGCTCTGGCAGATCGTGGCTGTCGCGCTGGCGAGCGGCTTGACCGGCGGTTTGGCCACCATGACCCGCGCTCTATTCATTTTCCTACCCTTCTGGGCAGCGTTCTTTCTGCTCATCTTTGCGCAGCACCTACTCGGCTGGCGGACTGCCGCGCGCAAAATACGCTGGAGCGCAGCCCTGGCCGCCGGGCTGACGGGTCTGCTCATCATCGCCGCGTGGGTGAATTTCATCCACCAACGCTTCGGCATCTGGAGTGTGACCACCATGAGCGGTTATCATCTCGTCCAGCATACCGGCCTCTTCTTCGAGTACGTGCCGGATGAGTATGCCGCCATCCGTGATACTTACATTCAATATCGCCAGGCGCGCGTTGCCCAGACCGGCGCGCCGGGCAACGCCATCTGGGACGCCATCCCGGCTCTGCAAGAGGTCTCCGGGCTTGGTTTCATCCAGCTCTCCAACCTGCTTGCAAAGATCTCCATTCAGTTGATCCTCGAGCATCCCGGCCTCTACCTGCGCAGCGTGCTGCAAGGTTGGCTGTGGTTCTGGAAAGCGCCGGTATACTGGTCACCTGAGGCATTTACAAACCCACTCATCTCGATGGCCCTGGCTGGGAAGGTTGCGTTTGCGCGTGGCGGGATGGTGTTTGCAAACATCGCCTTCATTTTCGGCTCCTTGGCGCTTGTCAGCAAGAAAGTGCGCCTGGCCTTGAAAATGGACGTCTTTCTGTGGCTTGTCATCAGTGCCGTCTGGCTGACCTCCATCCTGCAAACCCTTCTCGACCACGGCGACAACCCGCGCTTCCTCGTCCCTGTGCAATCGCTGGTTGTCTTTCTGGTGCTGTGGTGGGGCCTACAAATCACCCGCCAGTTTGTAAAAGGAAAACATGAAAACATTTCTGCGTGATCTAAAATGGATTATCCCCGCCAGCCTGGGGCTGGGGTCATTCCTTTCTGCGCTGGATGGCGGCACGTGGTGGATTGGCTGGTTGGCTTACTCCTTTTTACTGGCTCTGGGACTTTCTGCCCTGGCTGCCCTCTGGCGCTGGGCTAATGCGGGCCGGATTTTAGCCTGGATGCTGCTCCTGACGCTTTTCCTGCGCCTCGGCCTGGGCATCGCCCTGACTTACATTCTGCCGGTGGCCGGCAACCCAACGGACGTGCAGCAAGCCGGTTACGTTTTCAGGGATGCCTTTACCCGCGATACACAAGCCTGGGATTTAGCCAGTTCGACTAGCCCCATCTGGGCAGCCTTCGCTAAATCCTACCGAGGAGGCGCTGCCCACAGCGGCGACCAATACGGCGGATTACTGGCGTTGAGCGCGCTGGTCTATCGCTGCCTGAGTCCAGACAACCACCGTCCCTGGCTGGTCATCCTGCTGGCCGCGCTGGTGGCCGCCATCGGCGTCGCCCTGACCTGGAAGGCGGCGCGACAGGTCTGGGGCGCGTCGGTGGCTGCACCCGCGGCCTGGATCATGGCCTTATATTCCGAAAGCATCCTGGTGGGCAGTTCGCAGATGCGCGAGCCGTTCCTGATTACTTTTGTGGTAATGCTCTTCTGGGGAGCGGTGGATTGGAAGTCTGGCCGCCGGGCATGGCTTTGGGCGGCTGGTGGGCTGGCCGGGATGCTGCTGTTCTCGCCGGGGATGGTTATCTTTGCCCTGCTTATTACGGGAGGCTTTCTCTGGCTGCGGCGTGGTGTGCATATCTCCTGCCGAGTAGGTGCTGCGCAGCGTCTTGCGCTGGCTGTGCTCGGCGTAGGGATAGCCGCTGTTCTCTTGCTCTGGTTGGGGCTGGCGCGCGGCTCTTTTGCCGGGGCGTCCCTCTTCGAAACGTTTGGGAACTGGCTCTTTTATTCTGCAAAGTGGGATACCTATCTCACCCAGCGTGCGTCCGACGGGCTCCAGCCCCTCTTCGACGCGCTGCCCGATTCTCTGCATATTCCGCTTGTGACCGTATATGGTCTGGGGCAACCGGTGCTTCCGGCAGCCATTGCTTCTCCGGGTGTCTGGCCGATGCGCGTGCTCGGAATCCTGCGCGGCCTGGGCTGGTATGCGCTGCTGCCGTTCCTGCTCTATAGTCTGCGCCCCATTTTGATGACAACTGAAAGACGAGAGCGCCTGCCCTGGTTGTGGCTCTGGCTGGCGACCTGGGGCTGGATCGTCCTCTCATCCTTCCGCGCCGGCGGCGATCAGTGGGATAATCCGCGTTACCGGGTCATTTTTCTGCTATTCCAGGCGATTCTGGCTGCTAAAGCCCTCACCTGGCAGCGCGAGAGTCGCGATCGCTGGCTGGGGCGTCTTCTGGCGGTGGAGGGTGTGTTTCTGGCTTTGTTCGGCTACTGGTACACCGACCGTTACACCGATTGGCCGCTGTGGAGTCTGTCGTTGCCGATCATTGTGATGATAATCATAGTAATTGCCGCTGCCATCCTGTTGGGAGGGTGGGTATGGGAATGGAGAAGGGCGCGACGATAAGCGCCACAAGCAATTCACAACAAGGATGATAAAAATGCAAGCTTCTTTCGTTTTCTGGCGTATCCTGTTTGCAGTAACGGGCATCACTGCTCTCGCAGCTCTGACGCAAATCCTAATTACTACTGGCACTTTAAATATCGATATTCTCGGCACTAAGCTGGACTTTGTCCATTTGCACATTAACAAAAAACGGGGTAAGCTAA
>CAZTZE010000035.1:0-40319 GCA_964618215.1 uncultured Chloroflexus sp. | reverse complement strand
AACGGGCTTTGCCCGTTTTTCCACACCCCCCTTCCCCCACTTTTTGAGAAGATACAAATAATATCTCAGAGAAAGGGAGACAGTATGGCCAGAAAATTTACACCTACACCGCTCAAGCTTCGCACGCCCGTGCCTACGGATATCGAGATTGCACAGGAAGGCACGCTCAAGCCGATTCTCCAGGTTGCCGAAGAACTGGGGCTGGAAGCCGACGAATTGGAGCTTTACGGTCCCTACAAGGCAAAAGTCAAGCTGGAAGTGCTGGAACGGCTCAAGGAGCGCCCGAACGGCAAGTACATTGACGTGACGGCCATCACACCCACTCCGCTTGGCGAGGGCAAGACCACCACCACCGTCGGCGTCTGCCAGGCGCTGGGGGCGCACCTGGGCAAAAATGTCATCACGGTCATCCGCCAGCCCTCGCAAGGCCCGACCTTCGGCATCAAGGGCGGGGCGGCCGGCGGCGGGTACAGCCAGATCATCCCAATGGAGGATTTCAACCTGCACCTGACGGGCGACATCCATGCCATCACGGCTGCCAACAACCTGCTGGCCGCGGCGATTGACGCCCGCATGATGCACGAATCCACACAGGATGACGAGAAACTCTTCAACGCCTTGTGCCCGCCGGATAAAAAAGGCGAGCGCAGGTTCTCGCCCTCCATGCTGCGTCGCCTGAAGAGGTTGGGCATCCACAAAACCAACCCGAACGAACTGACGCCCGAAGAGCGCGCCCGCTTCGCCCGCCTCGACATAGACCCGTCCACGATCACCTGGCGGCGCGTGGTGGATACCAACGACCGCTTCCTGCGCGAGATCGAGGTCGGTCTCGGCAAGGACGAGGAAGGTTACAACCGCCGCACCGGTTACGATATCACCGTGGCCAGCGAGATCATGGCCATCCTGGCCCTGACCACCGACCTGGCAGACATGCGTGATCGCATGGGCAGGATCGTTATCGGCACGAACAAGAAGGGTGAGGCCATCACCGCCGAGGATATTGGCTGCGCCGGCGCGATGACCGTCCTGATGAAGGACGCCATCAAGCCCAACCTGATGCAGACGCTGGAGGGCACGCCCGCCTTCGTTCACGCGGGACCCTTTGCCAATATCGCGCATGGCAACAGCTCCATCATTGCCGATAAAATTGCCCTGAAACTGGCTGACTATGTCATTACCGAATCGGGCTTCGGCGCGGACTGCGGTATGGAGAAGTTCTTTAACATCAAGTGCCGCTATTCGGGGCTGATCCCGCAGGTGGTTGTGATAGTGGCGACGGTGCGCGCCCTCAAGATGCACGGCGGCGGGCCAAAGGTGGTGGCGGGTAAGCCGCTGGCGCCCGATTACACCGACGAGAACCTTGACTTGCTGCGCAAGGGACTGCCGAACCTTGAACGACACATCCAGAACGCGCTGAAATTCGGCGTCAATGTCGTTGTGGCGGTCAATTCATTTGCCACCGATACCCAGGCCGAAGTCGAACTCGTCCGCGAGGCGGCGATCAAGGCCGGGGCGATGGATGCGGTCGTTTCGCGCCACTGGATGGAAGGTGGCAAGGGTGCGGTCGCGCTTGCGGAAGCGGTCATCCAGGCCTGCGAAAAGCCGAGCAACTTCAAATTTCTCTATCCGCTGGATCTCTCGATCAAAGAAAAGATCGAGACCATCTGCAAGGAAATCTACGGCGCAGACGGGGTGGACTATCTGCCCGAAGCCGAGAAGAAGATCGAACTCTACACCAAACTTGGCTTTGACAAACTGCCGATGAACATGGCCAAGACGCACCTCTCGTTCACTCATGACCCGGCGGTCAAGGGCGCGCCGAGCGGTTTCCGCGTCCCGATCCGCGACATCCGCGCCAGCGTGGGCGCAGGCTTCCTCTATCCGCTGCTGGGCGAGATGCGCACCATGCCCGGCCTGCCCACCCGCCCGGTCTTCTACGACGTGGACCTCGACCTGAAGACCGGCAAAGTAGTCGGCTTGTTCTAACTCTGTTACAAATTTGAGTGTGCGCAACACCTACTCGGTTGGAAGGTTGAGGATGGACTTCGACCTTCCAACATTCTTTTTAACCTGCAACTTTCAACCAAATTATGGAACTGTCCTTCCTGACAATCAGCGAAGCAAAGGAACTTCTCTCCCGGCGGGAGATTTCCGCGGGCGAACTCTACGCGGATTGCCTCCGTCAAATCGAGCGACTCAACCCGAGGCTGAACGCGTTCATCACGGTCGCCAGTGTCATTGCGAGGAGCGAAGCGACGAAGCAATCTCCCAATTTGCAAAAGGATTTACCGCTTTTCGGTATTCCCATCGCTCTCAAGGATCTCTACGAGACCGCCGGCATCCGTACCACCGCCGGCTCCAAATTCTTCGCCGACTACATCCCCGCCGAAGACGCCTTTGTCGTCCAAAAGCTGAAAGCAGCCGGCGCAGCCATCCTCGGCAAGACCAATATGCACGAGATCGCCCTGGGTGTGACCGGCGCCAACCCGCATTACGGCGCGTGCCGCAACCCGTGGGATGTGACCCGCATCACCGGCGGCTCCTCCAGCGGGAGCGCGGCGGCGGTTGCGGCGGGGATGTGCCTGGGCGCGCTTGGCACGGATACGGGCGGTTCGATCCGCATCCCGGCCGCGTTGTGCGGTGTGGTCGGGATGAAGCCCACGTATGGCCGCGTCAGCCTGCGCGGGGTGATCCCGCTTGCATGGAATCTGGATCATGCCGGGCCGATGGCGCGCACGGTTCGGGATGTGGCCTTGCTATTGCAGGTCATCGCCGGGTACGATCCACTCGATCCGGCCTGTGTCAATCTGCCAGTTGATAATTATCTCGAAACCATTGACGGAGGCGTGCAAGGCTGGCGCGTGGCGCTGGCGGACGGCGAATATTCTGCCGACAGCGATGTCGAAGTGCTGGCGTCGGTGGAAGACGCGGCGAAAGTATTCGAGCAGTCAGGCGCAGTTGTGACCAAAGCCGACGTATCCTTTCTGGGCGAGGCCAGCCTTGCTAATGGCCTGATGGTGCAGGCCGACGCGGCCGCCTATCACCGCCAGCGGCTGGCAGAGCATCCCGACTGGTTCGGGGAGGATGTTCGCCAGCGCCTGCAAACCGGCGCGGCGTACACTTCCACGGAATACGCCCTGGCGCGGCGGACGCAGGTCGAAATGCGCCGTAAACTGGAACATTTTTTTGCCGATTACGATATTTTGCTCACCCCAACCACCTCCATCCCCGCGCCGCCGGTTGAAGGGACAGATGCCGTCGAGCAAGCCCGCCGCCTGACGCGCTTCACCGCGCCCTTCAACCTGACCGGCCTGCCGGCCCTCTCGCTGCCGTGCGGGTTTACGTCCGGCGGTTTGCCGATTGGGTTGCAAATTTTTGGGCGCGCCTGGGGAGAAGCAAGGGTGTTACAGGCGGGTCATTCTTACGAACAGGCCACCGAATGGCATACGCGTCACCCCGTATTGTGCGTAGCACCTATGCACAGCACCTACTCGGCTCGGTAGGGCTGGTTTTCGCGAAGCATCCCCGCAGGGGACTTACCCGCCGATTGTCTAATCCTTGCCAATCTGCGCTAATCAAAGATTTATTCGCGAAGGTTTGCACAGATTGGCGGATCGTTTTCATTGCCGTGAACAACCTTGCGCTGCCGAAGGCCTACTCGGTAGCACTAAAACAGGAACGGAATAAACATTTTTGTTGTCTTCATGTACCGGGTATATTCATCCCCAAACTTGACCAGGCACTCGGCCTCGTCGGCGCGGGCGGTGGCGTAGAGGAAAGCCGTAGCGACGGCGGCGAGACAGCCGTCCAGCAGGGAAGGCGACTTGAAGAAAATACCCCAGGCCAGGTAGAGCAATGAAGCGTACAACGGGTGGCGGATGTAATGATAGATTCCGAGCGTGACCAACTGCGTGGTTGCTTCGAAATTCCCCTCCGGTTTTCCGGCCTTTCGCAGCAAAGTAACCCCCTGCACGACGGGGAAGATCGAGACGATGAGCAGTATCCACGAAATGATTTGATGCCAGGCGAGGGGGTCGTCGAACCAGCCGCGCACGTTGAACAGGAACAGCCCCAGGATGGCTTCCCAGGCGAAGAAACGGTAGAAGCCGTGCGAACCCGGCCGGCGCAGGGAGGGGATGGAATACCAGACGATGAAAATGGAACCGGCGGTAAAAATGATTGTTTCTATCATCGGACCTCACTTTTGCAAGCAGGCAAGAATATCCTGAACCGCCCCCTGCGGCTCGGACGAGGTAATCGCCAGCACCGGCACAGAGGCCGAGGCGAACACTTCCCGCAGGTTGCTCTCCATCCAGCGACGGGTCAGGATCCCAATCGCATTGTCATCGGCGGCGATGGCATTTATCATCTCTTGCGGACTGGCTGCCAGCCTGGCGTGTGACGTGACCGGTATCCCGCCCATTACCTGCGCGTCAAAAACCTGCTGCAAGTCCTCTCCCGAAGCAAAAACCCAGACCTGCACCGGCGCCTCTTTTCCGCCGAGTTCGTCCCAGCGGGTGATCCGGCCGCTGAAAATGGAACGCACGTTTTCAGCGGTTAGATTGCCAATTTGATTCTGGGGATTGACGACGATTACCATTTCTTCACTGCCAATCTGGTAGGCGGGGGCAGTCAGGAAAACAGGTTCGCCAATGCGTATAGTCACATCAATTTGATCGAGATCGAAATAATTGGCGGCACGGAGTTCGGCAATCACGGTATTTACACCGGCGCAATCGTACACTTCAGCCAGCCAGGGTTGGGCCGCAAAAGTGTATTGAACATGGATAATCTGCGGGGTGGCCGCAGCCGTTGGAGCGTTCCCGGCGCAGGCGGCGAGCAGGAACGTCAGCAGCAGCGAGAGTCGTTTCATAAGCCATTTGTCCGTTGCTTCAGACTCCAGGCGCAGAAAATGAGCGCGATCGCGGCATTCAATTCGCACATTTCTTCCAGCACCACCAGAAGTTCGAGGTGGATGAAATCAGCGTCCAGGAGGATCGCCAGGGCGATCAAGGCTGACGAGAGCAGGATCAAGATCAAGGGCGGATATATTAGATGTCGGGACAAGAAACCCAGGATTGCTTTTCCATGTTTCCAGATAACGATGGTCAGCACGAGGAGTGGGGCAAGAACGGCGAGTGTTATCGGCAGCGGGAATTCCTGCCAGCCTCGCAGGACCAATTTTGCCAGCGCAACCGGGATGTCGTGGATCGAATCGATTGGTTTATCGGCGATGACCGGTGTGGAAAAGCCAAAATATCTGGAGCCAAACCCGACCTCATCCAGGAAGCCAATGAAACCCAAGGCGGCGACGAATATTAACCAGCCTCTGTTGGTTTTCTCGCGCAGAGCCAGATAAGCGGCAAGAACCCCGGCCGCTAAAAAACAAAGCGCGGTTAAATTCTCTAACAGATTGTCCTCCAACTCAAGGAGACCCCTCAGGTCAGCTCGTTGGAAATACAGGATGTACGCCAGAATGTTTGAGATCAAGAAAACGCTGAAGAAATACTTGATTTGCTTCACGTTGATCTCCCTTCGAGTCTTATCCCGAAAAAAACAGGATCAGGCAGGCTGCCCCGGCCAGCGCACAGTAGGCCGCGAACCAATACAGTGACCGCCTGCCGAGAAAGTTCAGCAGCCATCTGATCGCCAGCCAGCCGACGACGGCCGCAGTAATGAATCCCGCTGCCAGCAAAGGCAGGAAACTGCCCAGGTTGGTCATCTTGAGCAAATCAAGCGACTCGTAGGCCCCCGCGGCCAGCATTACCGGCACGGACATCAGGAAGGCAAAGCGCGCCGCCGAGGGCCGGTCGAAGCCGCGCAGCATCCCGGCGCTGATGGTCGTCCCGCTGCGGGATGCGCCGGGGAAGATGGCCAGGATTTGCATGAAACCGACAAACAACGCATCCTTCCAATTCTTGGATTCCAGGGTGCGTTGGCGTTTTCCCAGCCGCTCCGCCAGGGCCAGCAGCGCCGCGCTGATCGAGAGCCGGATGCCTGCTTCCAGGAGCGGGGTCTGGAACAAGACTTCGACAGCATCTTTCAGCAACAGGCCGGCGGCCAGCGCGGGGATCGTCGCCAGGACGATATACCATCCCAGGCGGTGATTGAATGTCACCGGTTTGCGGAACATATCGCGAATAATCGCAAAGCCATCTTTCCAGAAATAGACGATCAGCGAGAGCAGCGTTCCCATTTGGACAAGCACGAGGAATGCGAACATGCTGCCATCCGCGGGGATAGCGAGCAGTTTCTGCCCGATGAGCAGATGGGCAGTGGAGGAGACCGGGATGAATTCGGTCAATCCCTGGAGGATGCCGAGCAAGAAGGCGTGAATGATTGTCATTGTTCTCCGTGTTCTATTGTTTTTGGCGTCTTTCAGCGTTGCCATGCCAGGTTGCCAGCCATTCTGGTACTCTGGCTTCGAATGTACCATCCACGATCGCGGCGCGGATCTCTTTCATCAAGTTTATCATTGTATGCAGATTATGGATCGAGAGCAACGTCCCGGCGAGCAGTTCCTTCGCGGCAATCAAATGACGGATGTACGCGCGGGTAAACGTCTGGCAAGTATAGCACGCGCAGGTTTCGTCTATCGGGCGCTTGTCACGCGCAAACGCCGCGTTCATCAGGTTGAGCCGCCCCTCAGACGAAAACGCGGCATGGTGGCGCGCCAGGCGTGTGGGCAGGACACAGTCGAAGATGTCCACCCCGCGCCGGACGCCCTCGATCAGGTCTTCGGGCGTGCCGACGCCCATCAGGTAGCGCGGCTTATTTTCGGGCAGGATGCTGGTCACGATATCCAGCATGGCGTGCATCTCGGCTTTGGTCTCACCCACCGATAGCCCGCCGATGGCGAAACCGGGACAGGGCAGGGAAGAGATGAATTTGGCGGAAGCCGTCCGCAGGTCCGGGAAGACGCCGCCCTGCAAGATGCCGAAGAGTGCCTGATCGTCACGTTTCTTCGCCTGCGCACAGCGTTCCGCCCAGGCGTGAGTCCGCTGCATGGCCTTTTCGATGTAGGCGCGGTCATGCGGATCGGCGCACTCGTCGAAGGCCATGATGATGTCCGCACCGAGGTTTTCCTGGATTTGGATGGACTTCTCAGGGGTGAAGCGGTGGGTCGAGCCGTCAATGTGGCTCTTGAAGGTCACCCCGTCGTCGTCAATTTTGTTGCTCGCGCCGAGCGAAAAGACTTGGAAGCCGCCCGAATCGGTCAAGATGGGATGCGGCCATTGCATGAAAGCGTGCAGGCCGCCCAGGTCACGGATGAGTTCGTCGCCGGGCCGCAGGTAGAGGTGATAGGTGTTGGCGAGGACGAGCGTTGCGCCCAAGTCTGCAACCTGCGCAGGCGTGAGCGCCTTGACTGCCGCCTGTGTGCCGACCGGCGCGAAGACCGGCGTGGGCAGCTCGCCATGCGGGGTGTGGAAGAGGCCTGCGCGGGCGCGACCATTTCGGGCAGAGAGGTGGAATTTGAACATGCAGGAGATTATAACTGGAATAGGGTATGAAAATAAAAAACCTGCCCGCGCGGGGCGGACAGGTTGCGGGATTTCATCGGTCTTAACCTGTTTTTGTTGCCAGTTCTTGTTTCGCTCCTGTAAAAGCGGCTTCTTCCAATTCGATTCGTTCCTGAATAACGCGTGTTAACCATTCCTCAACGCTTGGTTTGCGATGAAGTTTTGCCAGGAATGCTGCACGCGCCGCCAAGTCCGGCGGGATGGAAAGCGACGCGGATCTCGTTCTGCGTACCAAGATTGGTTTTTCCCAGGCTGAGTTGTCATCAACCTGTGCAATAATTTTCTGGTCAATTTCATGTTCGATCAATTTCTTTTTTACGGTCATAGCGGCCATCCTGTAATGATACGGATGATATTTCCAGGTTTGAGTTGAAAGATGATCTTCAACCTGCGCCCGCCGATGGTTTTTCCTACCAATTGATAGCGGTCACGATAAGATTTGTTGCGCCGGATCTCGAAAACGGAGAAAAAACATTCCACGGCTTCTTCAAAAGTAACTTGATGCGCAGCGAGTTCGTCGCGATCAAAATCGTATTCGAAATCGGCGGGTGTAAAGCGATTCCAATTGGTCACGAGCGATACTCCTGCGGCGAATTATATCGCAATTCATAGGGCAACCGGCACAAAGACGGGCGTCTCAAGGTCGCCGTGCGGGGTGATGAAGACTCCGGCGCGGGCGCGGCCTTGTCTGGCTTGAATGTGAAATTCAAACATAGTGGGAATTATAAGGGAGGATGGGGATGTTCTGTACAGCAAATTAATCTCATTTCACCCGGGGTTTCTGGGATGCAATATCAATCCTCAACATAATCATCACCGCGCCGTCTGGGCTTCGGTGGCCGTATTCTCGCTTGCGCCGATGCAGGATCTGCTCGACCTGGGCACAGAAGCGCGCATGAACTACCCCTCCCGCCTGGGCGGCAACTGGGAGTGGCGGATGGAAGATGGGGCGATGAGCGAGGAATCGAAGGCGCGGGTGAGAGAACTGAACTCGCTTTACAGCAGGTAAAAATGCCTCCCAATAACAAGCTCGGCGGGGTCAGGAGACCCTGCCTGAAATATGCTTTGGCTTATGAAAGATCTATAAATACTTCGGGCTTTTGCTCTGCAATGCGTAACAAGGCTACTGCAGGCCCGCTTGGCTTACGCCGTCCCTGTTCCCAATCCTGAACAGTACGGAGACTTACGCCCATCAAACCTGCAAAAGCCGATTGCGACAATTTGAGTTTTGCGCGAATAGCTTGTGGAGGCGCCGGTTCTGTAATTGTACGGGTTCGCAAAGCTTTCTTACCATCCTTGTAAGCCTTAATGTCACGAATGCCATCCAGGATTTCCTGACCAATATCACGCTTAGACATTTTCGATTTCCTTTTCCAGCGATTGCCCAACGGACTTTTCGGACACCGCCCGAGCCTGGAACTATTTTGCCTGCTTCTGGATACTGGAGTAAAAAGCTTTGTAAACCCAGGTATTCATCCTCGGATAAATACTTGTAAATATGTTTGGTAAAAGCGGTGGCCTCGATGAATTCCATAGATTGATTATACGGCATTGCCGTATAATTTACAATCCCCTTTCATCCAATTATTCCTTACCGATCTCCTTTTGAGAAGAGCCAGGCTCTGCTCAACCTGGGCACAGAAGCGCGCATGAATTATCCCTCCCGTTTGGGAGGCAATTGGGAGTGGCGGATGGAAGAGGGGGCGCTGAGTGAGGAATTGAAAGAAAAAGTGAGAGATTTAAATTTACTTTATAGCCAGTAATAATATATCGAGCTTTCTACTGCTTTTTGCATAAATCCCTAAATCGGCCTGAACTGAGTTGGTCGCAAATTCTTGGGCTTTAGTTTAGCGATTTACGCAATACTCTGTAAATACCTTCCAATTGTCTCTTCACTTTTCCCTTCCTTCCATCTTATATGCCCTGACGACATGACAAATAATCGTGATATACTTGCAAGTGTAGGCTAATCCTTGTTCCTGGTTGTAGTTTTGTTTGCGTTTGCTTCACTGTCGAGGCAGCGAAATGACCACTACTGGGAAAGTTCTATCTAAAAGAGTTACTACCACTCGAAAGGTAAAAAACACCTGCCGTTTGACGCGTCTATGTACGTCGGGGGCAGGTGCTTTTTGTAATACTCCGGGGTTCTGAGAATAGATTGGAGGAGGGATGGTGAAAAACAGAAATTTAGATAGCGTAGGAACAGAAAACGATTACAAGCAGGAAAAGCATAGAACAAAACGACTTCGTAAACTCCTTGAGATTGGAACGGTCATCGTATCTACATCGGATTTCGAAAAAGTTCTGACTCGTGTGGTCGAAGTTGCAGTATCCATCACTGACGCTGAAGAGGGAATGTTGTTCCTTGTAGATCAGGGGACCAGTGAATTATGCCTAAGAGCGAAAAAGTGCCTTGAACAGACACATCCGCAAGTTTTGCGCCAGAACGTAAATGACGACATAGCCAACTTGGTTCTTAAGGCAAATAAGGCTATCAGGTTGGATGACGAGATCAAACTGGCAACAGGACGTGTGTCCAAATCCCTTCTGTGTGTCCCTCTGCTCTCGCGAGGATTAATATCGGGGGTGCTCTATACATACAATTTCCAGACGGAAAAACAATTCACGCAAGAGGATGAATACTTACTTTCGACACTGGCCGACTATGGTGCGATTGCTCTCGAACACGCCAGACTGCTGAACCATGCGGAACGCAGGGCAAAAGTCCATCACAGCCTGCAGACAGTCAGAGAATCTTTGCTATCAGTTTACAACTTAGAGAAACTCTTGGGAAAAATAGCAGAGAAGGCGCTTAGAGTACTGGGCGCAAACATTGTCGTCTTATACGAATACGACAAAGAGACGGATGATGTCAAGATACCTCCAATTGTTAGAGGGGAAGCGAGAGCACTTCAGGCTCTCCATGAGAAGGGAAAGGTCATACCGCATAAGGAATCTGTTGTCTTCAAGATATGGCATAGAAATACCCCCTTCTACGCACCAAATGCAAAGGAGGATTGGGCAAGAGAAGGCTTTTTCGCCTCAACTTCTTATGAGAGAGATGAACACTTCATAAACCGCGAGGAGATAGTCTCTTCTGTCGGTGTTCCTTTACTCGCGGCCGGAGAAGCTCTAGGAGTTCTGTTCATAAATTTTCGACATCACCAGTATTTCACCGCCGATCAGAAAGAAAGAATACAGCTTTATGCCAACTACGCTGCACTGGCAATTTGCAACGCGAGAATAGTCTCACAGATAGAACGCCACAACAAAGAGCTCTCGGCTCTCTATGATACATCGAAGGAAATCGTTGAGCAGGCACTAGATGCGAAGTCAGTATTGCAGGCTATTGTGAGACGTGCTGTCAAATTATCGAACGCCCAGGCCGGGACCGTTTTCCTTTGTGATCAGGCCCAAAAAGAGGTCAAAGTTGTTATTACCCATAATCTAAACAAACTCCTTGATCTGAGAATGAAATTTGGCGATGGCATGGCGGGACGAGTCGCAGAATCAGGGGAACCAATGATCAAGAATGATTATTATAATTGGGAGGGTAGGTTAGCACTCTTCGAGCGCGAAGGTTATAGAGATTTATTCAAAGCAGTAGTACAGGTGCCTCTGAAGTGTAGAGGAGAAGTTCTCGGAGTATTGGCAATGTACGATACTGCCCCGGATCGCATATTCACTCAAAAGGATGTTCAGTTATTGGAACGCTTTGCAGGGCCTGCTGCAATTGCCATTGATAACGCCAAGACATTTGGCTATTTGCAGGCAGTGGTTAAGAGCTCACCCGACGCGATCATAGCTATTGACAATGAAGGAATTATAAAAGAGTTTAACGAGGGGGCAGAACACATCTTGGGATACAAGAGAGATGAGATATCGAAAAAGTCGGTACAAGACCTCTATTACGGGGGTCGGGAAGAGGCAGGCAGGATCAATCACCTATTACGTGACAGTAAAAATGGTAGAGTAAGAGATGTTGAGACTACTGTCAGAGGTAAGGATGGGGAAAACATACCTATCCTATTTGCCGGTTCTTTGCTGCGAGATACAAACAGAGAGGTGATCGGAAGTGTTGGTCACTTGGAAGACCTGCGGGAAATCAGACTGCTAGAGGAAAGATATCATGCCCTCTACGAGGTTGGGAAAATTGCAGTAGAAATCACCGAATCAAACATGGAGGAAATCTGTCAGGCAATTGTAAACGTGCTGACCAAAAAAACACTTCACTTTAAAGCCAGTTTCTTGCGCTTGGTGAATAATGATGGTGATCTAGAAATCATGGCGACTGGAGAATTAGTCAAGGGCTCCAAGCGGCCAGAGTCGATTTTGAAGAGAGGAGAAGGCATCACCAGCCGCATTCTAGAAACCAAAAAGGCAATATATGTGAAGAATATTCAGCAGGAGAAGGCTTTCAAATATCCTGAATGGGCGAGGGGAAACAATCTTTGCTCATACTTGAGTAATCCGTTGATTGTGAATGGCGAGGTCATTGGCACACTTAGCGTTTACACAGGAGAGGAGTACGACTTCTCTAGGGAAGAGATGGAGTTCCTGGAGGGGTTTGCAGACCTGACAGCTTTAGTTATTGACAAAGCCAAAGAGGTGTATAGAATCGCGAAAATAGCTGAGACGCTCTTAGAAGTCACGCCTGAAGCAGTTGGGCTAGGTGGAGAGAGTGTCTACGGTGATTTATTGACCAGAGTAGATGAGATTGTCTCTCAAAGAGTGCCGAATACCAACTTGTGTCTATATATATGCGATGACAAAGACCCTCGTCTAGCTATCTTGACGGAGGGTGGCCCAAGGGCTTTGCGTTCGCGCCTAAAGTCAACATGGTCTGTGGGAGAAGAACCATTCAAAGCCGGAATGAATGTGGACATCGGGACATATCTTTGTCTAGAAGCCCGTAGTCTTCAGGAACGGCTGGAGGGGCTTCTGATATTGGAGAAAACTCCGACCCAAGAGGGTGTTGTCAATCCGTTCAACGAGATTGACCGTCTCATCCTCACTACCCTGGCTTCTGCGGTAGGCAATGCACTGTTTCAACAAAGAAGGCAGAGGGATTTAAATAATCGTTAGGAGGCTCGAAATGTCCAACAGACCACCAAGTGAGGCGGTAGCACATGAATGGATTCGGGAAGAGAAAGTAACCATGCTACGAGTATTTGTGGCTTCGCCGGGAGATGTATCGGAAGAGCGGGAAAGGTTACACAAATCGATCGAGGAGCTAAACCACAGTATCGCTGAACACAAAAGATTCGTGCTACAGGCTGTCGATTGGAAAACTGATGCTTGGCCAGCCATAGGGCAAGACGCTCAAGACGTGATCAACCAACAGATCGGTCCATACGATATTTTTGTTGGGATCATGTGGAAGCGATTCGGGACACAGACGCATCGAGCGGGTTCAGGTACAAAGGAGGAATTCGAACGCGCCTATAGTCTGTGGTCAACATATAAGCGCCCGCACATAATGTTTTACTTCAACACGGCCCCTGTCTCCTTGTCTTCTCCAGATGATGCCGAGGAGATGGCTAAGGTGTTAGCATTTAAAAAGGAGATTGCAAACAAAGGTGCATTATATTGGGAATACAATGGACCAGACGATTTTGAAAGGTTTGTCAGGCAGCATCTCACGAAAGAGATAGACAAATGGCAGGAGGACCACCATTTAAGGCCTGTAAGCCCGCCATTGGTCAGGTTACCTCTTCAATTTTATCAAACCCTTTTCAATGAACTCGATATATACATTACCCAATTCGAGCAACTTCAAAGGGATTACAACCGCGAACTGGAGGGAGAACGACTTTTATTTGCTAGCGATTTCTCCGAACTCCATAATTATATGTATCCCTACTCTCCCGACTCTCCGAGATCGCGGCTAAACCAATATGTGATCAATAACCTGGAAGACCCTTTCACCCTCATGCCTGGCGCGGTAGGCGAATTGCTTACCGATCTAGACCGAGCTCTCCCTTCCTCAGATGTGTTAGAAGATAATCCTTTGACAACCTATGAGGATGTGGCAAGATTCATCAATGAGTTTCCCGCTGTCAGAGAAGACGAAGAACGAATCATCGAACTTTATGGTCGGGCTGAAGCCCAACTCAAGGGAGCCTGGGGTGAGCTTTTCAAGATTGTCACTCAAGGTCCGTCTCACACTGCCTTTCACGCGGTCAAGTCCTTGATAGATCGAGACCGACTATCTCCAATTGAGGGTGTACAAAGGATTACCCAGCCGCTTCCACCAGAAGTCCGACAACGCGCTGAATGGGTCAGAAGCAGGCTGAACCTATTAAGACCCGGAAAAACACGAAACAATGGAGTTGACACTATAGACTTCGTCGTTACGTGGTTGCTAAATAGACAGGAAGTAGAGAAGAGAAGAAAATATATTAGCATCTACACACAATCACAAGCATTCATCAACGCGTGCACCGCCCGACGGGAACTGTGCTGGGAGGATGACTATCTGGTTAGAGGATCCCAGTATCTCAAGTTCCGGACTAGGTTGCAGGAGTTACTACCTTCCACGAAACAGAGGCAGGAGTTTGTGATGGGATGGGCCAGTATATGTAAACGACTGCAGAAAGAGATTACCAGTCTGATCGACTTGGAAAGGGAGATGCCCGAACTAAAGATGCCGAGTCTAAAGCTGCTTGATCTATATCGGCAATTCGATGAGGAATGCCGGATGCCTCTTTCCTTTACCGGAGAGATTTGGGAACGCGAGAAACCCTCAGTTCAAGAAAGAGCGGAAAAACTATTTGCATTGCTGAAGGAGAACGGCGAGTTCAGAGGCCGAACCGGAGAGGCATTTGGGGTCTTGAAAACGTATCTGCGAGACTTGCAGAATCGCCTCAGGCTCTTTACCCCTGAACACGTTCAGTCGCCAGATGCCAATACATACATGGAAAACTTGGTCAAATGGTTGAATTCCGAGGACCTTCAGAAATGACTGAAGGGCCTGGAAGAAAGGAGACGAGATAATGGATCGTGGAGATTCGTCATGCTCTGAAGGATTGACCAGCCCATCGAACTCAGCAAGCAACGATCAATCCGACTGGGAATTACAGCATTCTGTTGAGCTATATCCTTGGAGGTCGCCGTTAATCTATGCAAGTCATTACATTACACAAGGCGGTTCTCCCACCTCTACATTTTTTGCATCCAAGACCCTGGAAGCAATCGAGCAAGTTTGCACTCGTGGAACAAGGCGAGGTGAGGCAACGCTGGTAGTCAATCAGATTGTAAATGAATCAGAAGAACTCCGATTGGCGAGAAAGCAACTTGACGAGTTGTTAGTTGCTATAGCTTTTATAGTTTTCACCTTTGACGGTACGGCGTTTCGTGTAATGGCGAAAGGTCTGGATCAGGGTTTCGCAAAGAAAGTGCAGTTAATCAGAAAACGTTTTATTGACAAAGTTCCCTTGGCTGATTATCTGGCTGTGTTGAACCGTGAATTCCGGAAAAACGAAAAGACGATAGAACCACTCAGCAAATTCTTTGATGAATTGATTAAAAACGCAGCGGCTGGTCAATCCTTTTCTCCTACGCAACGCGCGACTGAACTCAGGATATGTATAAAAGGACTGATCGAAGAGGCCGGGCGCCGGATAGAGAAACCAGACAGGATATTCTATAGCGCAGAAAGCCTTGACATCATTTCCGAGTACGCCGAATCCTTGTTCGACGTTGATGCGGAGAAGGAAAAATTCTTCAGGAAGTACAAGTGGGCTTACCCACGAGGTAAATCTTTCAACAATCTGAACATCTTCTGGGCTATTTGTATGATCGGGCTTTTTGCGATTGAGCAGGCTTTAGACAGGCATGTGGCGTCGGTACAGGCAAGTGAGACAGACAAAGCTGAAACCACTGCTTTAAGAAAAGTTTTTGACAACAATAATTCTTCGGCTACTGTGTCTATACAGAAAAGACTCATAACAACGGAAGGGAGCATTTCCCTACATTCTCGTTATGGAGAGCATGGGCGTGACTGGATTCCGACTTGCCTAGCTATTGCACAGTGTAACCTTTCAAAGGTGATACGAATAGTGACAAATATACGTGCATTTGTTGACAGAGAAGCTGCTTGTATATTGTTGGGGTTATTTGTAGATTTGCCCCCTAGTGGGTTTGCGTCTTAGAAGCAATGTAAATCCCCACCAGGATCATCGCCGCCCCGCCGAGCTTGATCCAGGTGGGGGCTTCGCCCAAGATGAAATAGGCCAGGATGGTCGAGCGGGTCGGGTTTCCCCGCCTACGATTTCATCTTGAAATGGCAATCGCTACCGCGATAAATCTGGCAAACCCTTTTTGATATCAATGCTTGCCCAACACTCACCGGCAAGATTCATGCCCGTCGGCGGAAAATGGGCATTGATGACTTTGAATCCTTTAGCTGTCAACATGTGAACTGCTGGAATGAAGTCTCGGTCTGACGAAACCAAAATGGCGACTTCCAACGCTCCTTCCCATGCAAACTTGACCATATCTGTAACGATGGCAGTGTCCACGCCTTTTTCTACCGTCCGCCTGATTGCATTACCGCAATGCGGACAGGAAGTAATTGGCTGATGGCAGGCAGGACAAACTGGTGATGTCTGTGCCTTGCGCTCAACCATGGAAACCTGCACGCCTGCAAAACGGCTGAGAACGTTTGTGGCGAAGTCTCGTAACGCCGCATCCTTTTTGCTGTTGGGGCTGTACGACATGTAAACGTGAGTCCCCTCAAAAGACAAAGCGCGTCCGACTGCATTCGACGCCTGTGTGATAAGCCAGGGGGATATTTTTAGCCAGTCAAGCCGATAAGAAGATGTCGCTGCCGAATTGACGGAAAGTTGAAGATTCCAAAAGTCAATGAAAATGTGTGCTTTCATAAAACTTCCCGATGGCTGACGGCTGATTAAGAAATTCAAGGAGCGCTTTCGCACTCCTTGGGGTGTTAATAGTGGCTAGCCTTTTTCCATCCAACCAGCGGCTGGTGGGACTAACCACGGGCTTTATTGACTTGGAGTATACGATTGACAATGTTTTTTGTCAAGTTGCAAACTTACCAAAATCCTGGCATGGAAAAGCGCTCGCGGGGTGGGGGAGGCGGCAGACCTGACATGTCTCATCCGCGCCGCTGTCCGTCAAAACGCCTGCGGGGACGCGGGTCTTCGAACGCAAGGCTTTCGCGGAGACATGTCAGGTCTGATCTGCTCCGCTCCTTTCCTCTCTCCCCGCGTGTCAATGAGCGGACTTTCCCCGTGAGGCGATATAAATCCCCGCCAGGATCATCACCGCCCCGCCGATCTTGATCCATGTCGGCGCTTCACGCAAGATGAAGTAAGCCAGGATGGTCGAGCCGATCGGTTCGCCGAGCGTGGTCACCGCGACCAGGGCGGCCGGCATGTAGCGCAGCGCCCAATTGTAAGTCGAGTGGCCGATCAGTTGCGGCACGAGCGCCAGCAAGAGCATCCAGAGGTAAGTCAGCGGAGGATAACCGAGCGGAGTCTCGCCGGCCGCGAACATGATGACGATCAGCACCACAGCGGCCATGCTGTAGACGACGAAGATGTATGGGACGAGCGACATCTTTGCCCGCAGGCTGCGCCCGATCAGCAGGTATCCGGCCACAGTCCACGCGCCGGCCAGGGCCAGGGAGTTGCCGAAGAACGCGTTTCCTCTGACGAATTCCGCGAGGGAGGGGCAGGCCAGTCCATTTTGCCAAACACAGGCGTCGCTCAGGGCGATGACCACACCGCCAGTCAACGCCAGGAGCATACCGACCAGCACCGCCCTGGTTAGCCGCTCACGTAAAACGAGGGGCGCGAGCAACGCGACCCACAGCGGGGAGGTGCTGACCAGCACGACCGAGCTGGCGACGGTGGTATATTCTAAAGACGAGATCCAGGTGGCAAAATGCAGGGCGAGGAAGAAGCCTGAGAGCAGTCCGAGGGACAATTCGCGTCGCGTCAGGCTGCGCAGTTCGGCGCGGTGACGCGTCAAGGCAAGCGGTGCGAGGATAAGGCTGGCGAAGGTCAAGCGGAAAGCGGCGATGACCAGCGACGGCGCGTTCTGTTGAGCAAAACGGATCAAGATCGAGGCGGTCGAGACCGCCAGGATGGCCCCCAGGATGGCAAAAGGTAGGATCAGTCGGGCGCGTCCTTCATTCATGCCCTAATGCTACAGGAGATTGACCTTTTTCGTCAACCCCCAGGCAAATGTCATTATGGCTTTCTCAAAGTCGCGGACTTTTAACGCGAATGCCGCGAATGGGCGAATTACGCGAATTTTAATGGGTTTATTCGCGACATTCGCTTATTCGCGCAATTCGCGTTTGGTTTTTTTTGTCTCCTCACCGTGAGAATCCGATTCTGTCAAGAAAACATGAGAAAGCCATACAAATGTCATTTAGCGATGCGCCAAATGACCCTGCCCATGATCGCCTGGCGGTTGATCGGCCCCAGCCGGCGGCTATCCAGGCTGTTCTCGCTCGCGCCGACAATGTAGATTTCGTCGTTTTCGGGCGAGACACGATCTACGATCTTGATCAGAGTTCCATACAACCCGTGCTGGAAGACGATGATATCCCCCTTGCGTAAGCGACGCAAAAAGAAGGGGAGCGTGGTGATGACCACGAAATCCCCTTCCTTGTAGAGGGGTGACAGGCTGTCGCCGGTCACTTTGAGTAGTCGGAGCATTAATCACTTTCTCTGCATCGAATTGCGCGAATTTGATGAATTTTTTTTCGGGGAATTCGCGAAAAATCGATGCAAAAAAGGGGATGAACCTTATTGCGGATAATGTCTGGTGATTAGAGATTCGGGTAAACCATCTCTAAAGCCGGAGCGTAAGGAGCTTTTGCCTTTTTGACGGCAATGCCCTTGGTATCCCAGAAGATCTCGGCAAACTTGTTGAGCGCTTCCACGAACTGCACACCGGCCTCGCGGTCGGCTGTCTGGCGCACCTTGGAGCCCAGCTTCATGATTTTGAAAACCAGGTCGGTCAGCTCGGGATGCTTTTCGACATGTTCAGGCTTGATGTAATCGCCCCAGATGACGCGCACCTCGTGCTTGGCCTTTTCAGCGTGCTCTTCCTTGACGGCGATGTAACGCGCCATGCTGTTGATGAAGGCCAGGTGATTGTCGTGGCCCTTGGTCTCTGCTTCCGCCATCAGGTCCATCATGCGCACGACGGTCAGCGCGGCGATCTGGGCGCTGCTGGGGTCGTAAATCCCGCAGGGAACGTCGCAATGCGCCTGGGCGCGTTCAACGCCGAATTTATTGTCCAGCGCTTCGAAGATTTGGTAGAACATGGAAAACCTCCTTATATTATGAAAAGGCACGTAAGTGATTGACCCTCTCTGGCTTTTTTCTGCCAAAGCCTGCGATCATCATAATAATAAAGACCTTTCCTGTCAAGATTAGGAGATTGAATACAGACAAAAATCTTATACTAAAATGGTGGAAATAGGTGGATATCGCACCTGTCCTCAAGATGAAAATGAGGTAGAATTAATCTATCGGATCACCTTTTTCTATCCCAAAGGAGGAGTACCTATGACTCATATTATAACCAGCTTGTGCTTGCGAGATAGCGGGTGTGTGGACGTCTGCCCGGTGGAGTGCATCCTCCCCGGCAAACCGCAAGAGCAGTGGCCGTGGTTTTACATTGACCCGGATACCTGCATTGACTGTGGGGCCTGCATCCCTGAATGCCCGTATGGCGCCATCTACCCCGAGGACGAGGTGCCGGCGGCCTACACTGCCAAGGGCGGCGAATATATCAGCAAAGTTGGCCTGAGCGGACACTACGAGGGTACCAATCACCAGGGTAAACCGGTAGTGCTGGATTGCACCAGGCAATTGCAGGCCGGCGAGACGGTGGACTTGACACCCGACATCCAGCCCAACTACGAGTACTTCAAGAGCGGGCCTGGCTACAGCGCCAAGGATTAGACTTCATCGCAAGCGCACCCCCGGTTTCCCAAAGAGACCGGGAGTTTTCTTTTCGAGACCACCATCCCCTTTTAGCGAGGGTATAATCGAACTGAGAGGTGAGTTCAGAACCTGTGATAGACTTGTTTTGGTGAGGAGGCTGTATGACTTTCGACCCGACTTTCTTGAGCAATTTCACCCTGGTGTTGACCGGTTTCAGCGGCGCCTTCATCGCGGCGCTGTGGCTGGCGTTGGTCGTTTGGACCTATCGTGACATCCGCAGCCGCGCCCGCGACCGGCTGGTACACATCCTGGCGGCGGCGCTGGTGGCATTGCTCTCCCTGCCCGGCGTGCTGGTCTACCTGATCCTGCGCCCGCAGCACACGCTGGAAGAGGAATACCAGAAGACACTCGAAGAGGAAGCCCTCCTGCAAGCCATCGAGGATCAGGCCGTCTGTCCCGGCTGCGAACGGCACATCCAGGCTGACTGGATGGTCTGCCCGAACTGCCAGACCAAGCTCAAGAAACCCTGTCGCCAGTGCGGCAAGCTGATGGAATTGCCCTGGAATATCTGTCCCTACTGCGGCACGCCCGTACAAGGGATGAGAAAAGAAAAACTTACCATGGAAGAAGCATTGCAGGTTGTACCTCTGGAACCAGAAGAAGTGAGCCAAAAGAAGAAAAAGAGACATAAGTAATGCTTATCAACGACGCCCTGACACCCACCCCCCTGTCCTGCACATGAAAATAGAACATCTCACCCTCACCCACCTCTCCATGCCGCTCGTCGCCCCCTTCGAGACCTCCTTCGGGCGGACGACCGAGCGCGAGTGCATCCTCATTACAATCCAATCCGAAGGGCTGACCGGCTACGGCGAGTGCGTCGCCGACCGCGATCCCGGTTATTCTTACGAGACGACCGGCACGGCCTGGCACATAATCAAGGAATTCATCGCGCCGCTGATCCTTGGGCAGGAGATCAAAGACGCGGCGGATTTCCAGCGGCGCGTGGCCGGCATCCGCGGCCATCACTTGGCCAAGGCCGGGGTTGAGATGGCGATGTGGGATTTGCGCGGCAAGCGTGAAGGCAAATCGCTGCGCGAGTTATTCGGCGGCCAGCGCGGGAAGGTCGCCGTGGGCGTCTCGGTCGGTCTGCAAGAATCGCCCGAAGTCCTCGTCCAGGAGGTGGAGAAGTATTTGGCTAAGGGCTACCGGCGCGTCAAGCTCAAGATCAAGCCCGGCCGGGATGTGGGCGATACATCCGCCGTCCGCAAGGCGTTTCCTGAACTCAAGCTGCAAGTGGACGCCAATTCGGCTTACACCCTGGAGACCGGTCAGACATTACAACCCTTAGACCTTTTAGACCTGTTGCTCATCGAGCAGCCGCTTTTCGAAGACGACATCTGGGATCACCACAAGCTCCAGCAGCAGTTCCGCACGCCGCTTTGCCTGGACGAGAGCATCCTCTCGACCCGTCACGCCCGTTACGCCCTCGAAATGGACGCCTGCCGCATTATCAACATCAAAGCCGGGCGGGTTGGCGGCCTGAGCGAAGCAGTCGCCATCCATGATTTGTGCCACGCGCGCGGCGTACCAGTCTGGTGTGGCGGGATGCTGGAGACGGGCGTCGGGCGTGCCTCCAACCTGGCGCTGGCCTCGCTGCCCAATTTCAGCCTCCCCGGCGATATTTCCGCCTCCGAGCGCTATTACGCTCAGGATATCACCCGCGAGCTTTTCACGCTCAACCCGGATAGCACCATTGACGTTCCAACTGGCCCTGGCCTGGGGGTGACGCTCGATCCGGCCGCGGTGAAGAAGTTTTCCCAGGTGACAATAGAATTGACGGCGAAATAAAGCATGTTAGCCTATTCCAGAAATCCTATTCTTGCACAACCTCACGGCACAGGTATAATGTTACTTGATGCAATATGACCAAGCAAAAGCTAACACCCCAATTTGCCATCTGTATCAACACGGATGATCCGGACTTGCTAACGCCCCGTACGGTATATGAAATCTTGCCTGACGAGAGTGCTGCAATGTCTAATTATGTTCGCGTGATAGATAACGAGGGCGAAGATTATTTATATCCTGCGGACTACTTCGTTTTTGTGGATTTTCCACAGGCGGTACAACGAACGCTATTGCGGGTTTCACATCCATATTTGCCTGGTGTTTCTGTCGGGCAGAATGTATCCACAGCGCGCCAAAGGAAAGCAGAACAAAGAGCGGGCTAAAAACACCTGATTGGCGACATATCTCCATCAAGTTCACCCTATGCCAACGGGTGAGTTAAGCCGTTATGCAACCTTCCCGTCCTTGCACGCTCATCTTCCTTGTGATTTTCCTGGCCGGTTGCGGCTCACTGTGGGGGACTCCCGGCCCGCTCACCTACGCGCCGACGGTGATGGTCGTCGCGCCGCCGGATTCGACTGAAACTTCCACGCCATTTCAGCCGCTGGGCGTAACCCCACCCAGCACACCGACGCTGCCTCCCACTGCGACCCTCCCTCTTGCAATCCCACCTGTTCCTCCGCTTGTAACCGCCTCGTTGTGGATCAGCCCGACTGTTCCAGATGCTCTGCGCCAATCGGCCCTGGCTTCTGGCCTTCCGCTTGCCCCTCAAGCTGATAAGGCGAGCGTGCATCTGGATATCATCAATCCAAAGTCCGAAATCCGCAATCCGCAATCGGTATGGATTTACGTCCTCGTCGCTCCCTTCCCAACCGTGACGGACGGCGTCAGCGCGGACGAGCTGCGCCGCGCCTGGGCGGGCGAGCCTGGCGGACCTTTCGCCGGCCGGCCGTTATGGATGACCACATCCACTCTCGCCGCGTTCAGCGCCAAATGGGGCGCACCAGGCCCCGGGTCGGTGCGCAGCGCACCCGCCGACCAGTTGCTCGATGCAGCCTGGGGAGAGCAGCCCGCTTGGGGGATCGTCCCATTCGAATCCCTTGAACCACGCTGGAAAGTGTTGACCGTAGACGGCCAGTCGCCCATCCACAAAGATTTCGACCAGGCGAGCTATCCGCTGGTTGTCAATTTCTCTCTTCAGCCTTCATCCTTCACCCTTCCGCCTTCAAATCGCGATCCGTCCAAACTGACCACGCTCGTCATGACCGGCGTCACCGCCCTGGTGCGGGCGACAGCTTTCCGCATGGAGCAGAAGGGCGTGACCTATCCGGCGCGGGACATCGGCGATCTCCTGCGCAGCGCGGACCTGACGCACATCAGCAACGAGGTACCCTTCGCGAAAGGATGCCCATATCCGGATCCAAACCAACTGACGCTTAAGTTTTGCAGCGACCCGCGCTACATCGAATTGATGGAAGATGTTGGCGCAGACATCGTCGAGCTGACCGGCAACCATTTCCAGGATTATGGCTCCGCGGCGACCCTTTATACCCTGGAGCTGTATAAGCAACGCGGCTGGCAATACTATGGCGGCGGAGCGGATTTGCAGGATGCTTCCCAGGCCATCACGCTGGAGCATAACGGCAACCGCCTGGCCTTTATCGGCTGCAACCCGGTCGGCCCACCCGGCGCCTGGGCGACGGAAACGCGCCCCGGCGCGGCGCCCTGTAATTATGACTGGATGCACATCGAGATTGCCCGCCTGCGCGCTGAGGGTTACCTGCCAATCGCCACATTCCAATATTTCGAGTATTACACGCCAATCCCGACCGATAAGCAGAAAAGCGATTTTCGCGGCATGGCGGAGGCCGGCGCGCTGATCGTCAACGGCAGCCAGGCGCACCTGCCGCAGGCGATGGAGTTCTACAGTGGCGCGTTTATTCATTATGGGCTGGGCAACCTGTTCTTCGACCAGATGGACATCCCCGTGGTGGGGACGCGCCGCGAGTTCATTGACCGGCACGTCTTCTACGCTGGCAAGTACATCAGCACTGAGTTGCTGACCGCCATGTTGGAGGATTACGCCCGCCCGCGCCCGATGACCACCTCTGAGCGGATACAATTCTTGCAGGATATTTTCTCAGCCAGCGGCTGGTGAAGCGATTTACGTTTTACTCATTACGTTTTACGTTTACCTTTGGAGACCAAGATGAAAATCTACGACATCTCTCTCACCATTTCCCCCGATCTGCCCGTCTGGCCGGGCGACCCTGCGGTGGAACTCAAGCAAGTCACCTTCATCCCCAAAGGCGACAGTTGCAATATCTCGCACCTGGCCATGGGCGTCCACACCGGCACGCACGTCGACGCGCCGTATCATTTCCTGAACGACGGCAGGACGGTGGAAACTTTGCCGTTGGAGGCCTTGGTCGGCCCGGCCCGCGTGATCCAAATCCCCGACTCGGTGGACAGGCTGACCGCGCAAGTTCTCGCCCAAGCCGAAATTCCCGCCGATGCGGAGCGCATCCTGTTCAAGACGCGCAACTCGGCCATCTGGGGGCGGGAACTGACCTTCCAGCAAGGATTTGTGGCAATTACAGCGGATGGCGCGGAATGGCTGGTCAAGCGCGGGCTGCGCTTGATCGGCATGGACTATCTCTCCGTTGCGCCGTTTGGAGACGCGACTGCCACCCACCAGACGTTGCTACGCCGGGGGATTGTGCTGCTCGAAGGGGTGAACCTGTCTGAAGTCCCGCCGGGACGCTATGATCTCTATTGCCTGCCCTTAAAATTGGACAAATCTGACGGCGCGCCGGCGCGCGTGATTTTGATCGGGTAAGTGGGGAAGGAACCCGTTTTCTAAGAGAAAACGGGTTCCTTGTTCCTGCTAATATCTGCGCAGACCGCCGCCGCGGGCCTTACCCCCCCCCCCCCGGGGGCCCCTGATTTTTTCCCTGGCCCCCCCCCCCCCCCCCCCCCCCCCCCCCCCCCCCCGCCCGGGCCGCCGCGTTTGTTACCGTAGCCACCGCCGCCCCCGCCCCCGCCCCCGCCGCCACCATATCCACCGCCGCCGCGACTGCCGAAGCTGCGTTCCTCGCGTGGCCGCGCCAGATTGACCTTGAGGGCGCGGTCGCCCATGTTGTAGCCATTGAACATGCTAATGGCTTTCTCGGCCTCGCTCTGGTTGCTCATTTCCACGAACGCAAAGCCTTTGGAACTGCCGGTATCGCGATCTTTGATCAGCGTCGCTGACTCGACCGTACCCGCCTGAGCGAACAAGGTGCGAAGCTCGTCCTCGGTGGTGGCATAGGACAGATTTCCAACGTACAACTTCTTTTCCATTACTTTTCTCCTTAGATATGATCCGGCAGTTAGCAAAAAGCCGCCAGCCTTACGTTAAGGTCTGGCGGCAAAAACACACACACCTACTGCAAGTAGGCTTATTCTAACACAAAAATCCCACGCTTGCTCAAGGTCTTTGGGAATTTTCGTGAAAATGGGAAGTGTTTTCAACCAGTGGGATTTGCACTTGGCAACTTTGCGTCTAAGTACCACGAAGTGGCATGGCGGTGAACAAGTTTTTCCTTATCACGGATAATGTCTATTCTGCATCGAATGTCGCGAATTTCACGAAGAAAATTCGGGAAATTAGGGTAATACGATGCCAAAAGATCAAATAGTCTGAAACCATTCCTCCGTCACATGCGGGGATTTGAGGTGAAACACTTTCAGGTGTGCGTTTTCAGGGCGGGTGGTTAACATGGCATACTGCTCTTTGCGCCTGCGGTAGGTTTTGAGCGCCCACAGGAAAATAGAATCACGGCTGAAGAACTGCGGCCATAGTTTTTCGTAATTCGTCCCCCACAGGAACTCGCGGGTGACCACCCGCCGCAACGTGCGCCACCACAGCCGCCACAGGATGAGCGGCAGGGGATAATCCAGCCAGACCACTGCCTGGGCGCGCGGCAAGAGGATATCTTGCAGGTAGGTGTAATTCCCATCCGTCACCCAGGCCGGGTTGCGCGTGATGGCCTCGATGCGAGCGCGCATCTCTGCGCGGGAGGTCTCACTCCAGTTTGGTTTCCAGTGCAACGCGTCCAGTTCGATGTGCGGGATGTGCAGGCGGTGGGCGATATTTGCGGCCAGCGTGCTCTTGCCGGAGCCGGTCGTGCCGACCACGGCGATGCGGCGGTAGGGGAAGGGTTCCATAGGAATTAGTGAAACAGTAAATTAGTAGATAAGTAGATTGGCAGATTGGTTAATTGGTGGACTGGGAAGTGGTAAACTTGTGCTGCCATTTCAATTGTACCAAGCTCCGAAAGATCCTACTTTACTAATCCCTGATCTACTAATCCCTAATCTGCCCCCAGAGTCCCCATGTTCTCCCTCCCCGATGACCAAATCCTCCCCCTTTCCAAAGAACACGTTTTCTGGACCTGGTCGGCGCAGGCCAAAGTGAACCCCATCCCGGTCAAGAGCGCCAAAGGCGTTTACTTCTGGGATGTGGACGGCAAGCGCTACCTGGACTTCAACTCGATGACCATGTGCGTCAACATCGGTCACGGCGACGAGCGCGTCATCGAGGCGATGGTGAACCAGGCGCGCCAACTGCCCTACGCCGCGCCGGGCATGACCACCAAAGTCCGCGCCCTGGCGAGCAAAATGGTGGCGGATATTTCACCCGGCAGCGCGCTGACCAAGGTCCTGTTCACCCTCGGCGGGGCGGACGCCAACGAGAACGCCGTCAAACTGGCGCGCGGCTATACCGGCCGCTTCAAGGTGCTGACCCGCTACCGTTCCTACCACGGGGCAACCGCCGGGGCGATGGCGCTCACCGGCGACCCGCGCCGCACTGCTTGGGAGCCGACGCTCATGCCGGGCGTCGTCCACTTCCTCGACCCGTACCGCTACCGTTCCACCTTCCACCGCGCCAACCCGGACATTTCCGAAGCGGACTTCTGCCAGGATTATCTCAACCACCTCGAGGAGATCATCCGCTACGAAGGCGCGGAGACGATTGCGGCGATATTGATCGAGTCCGTTACCGGCACCAACGGCATCATCATCCCGCCGGAAGGCTACATGCAAGGCGTGCGCGCCCTGTGCGATAGAAATGGCATCCTGATGATCGCCGATGAAGTCATGTCGGGTTTTGGCCGCACCGGCAAGTGGTTCGCCGTTGACCATTGGAATGTCGTGCCGGATATCATGACGATGGCGAAGGGACTCACATCCGCCTATGCCCCGCTCGGCGCGGTCGCGATGAAGCCGCAGATCGCCGCCCATTTTGACGAGCGTGTCTTTGAATCCGGCCTGACCTATACCGCCCATCCCATCTCGCTGGCGGCGGCGATTGCCAATATTCATGTGATGCGGGAAGATAAAATCGTGGAACATGCTGCTGAGATGGGCCCGGTGCTGAAGCGGCTGCTAACCGACCTGGGCGAGGCGCATCCCTCGGTTGGCGAAGTCCGCAATATCGGCCTGTTCGGCATTATCGAATTGGTCAAGGATAGGGAGACGAAAGAGCCGATGTGTCCCTGGAATGGCTCATCGCCGGAAATGGCTGCCTTCCGCAAGCATTGCCTAGACCACGGCCTGTTCCTGTACACCCACTGGCATACTGTGTTGATCATCCCGCCGCTGATTATCAGCGAGGAGCAGTTGAGAGAGGGATTCGAGGTGCTGGATGAGGCGCTGAAGATCACGGACAAGGCAACTTAGCCCCAGACCTCCGAGTTCTTCGCGAAGCACCCCCGCGGGGCTGAGAACTCGGAGGTCTGGGGCTGGGAGGGGACTAACCATCATGCTGTCCTCTTTATGGCTCTCAGATACAACTCCTCAACTTTTTTTCTGGCCCAGGGGGTTCTTCTCAAAAACATCAAACTGGACTTGAGGCTTGGGTCATTCGTAAAGCACTTGATCGCGATGCGCTTGCCCAATTCTTCCCAGCCATATTGCTCCACCAGACAGGTAAGGATCATTTCAAGCGTAATGCCGTGCAAGGGGTTTCGGGGTTGTTCATTGGTCATGATTTTATCCGTTCCCGCGAATTGTGTCGCAGACCTGCCGAAGGTGTCTCATCGTGACGCGTGTCAATCGGAACGCTCGCGTGGACATGGGACTCCAAACGTAAGATTTTCGCGGAGACACCTACGGCAGGTCTTTTCACTCGTCAATCATGCGGCATTCTTCATATCTGCCCAACGAATTAGTTTCACCCGAAGGGGCCAGTTTGACGATATTGGGGAAGACTTCCCGCTTAAGATGACTCAACGCCTCCTCAGCCTTCAACTGCGACCAATAACTCCAGCGCATCTCTTTCTAGATACTTCGACCATGCTCAGTACAGGCTTTAGCCTGATACCGTTCCCCCTTGCGTTTTGCCTGCCGTTCAGCCGCGTTCTCGCGGTCCTCCAGTTGCTTGAGGAACAGCAAATACAAAAACTGCTCGATGGCATCCAGCGGATTAGCCCGCCCGCCCGTCCAGAATTTTTCCCAGAGCGAGTCTACTTGCGAGTGGAGTTTGGGGTCGGTGAACATGGTTCCTTATCAGGGCTCCAGGTTCTCCAAGAACTCGGAGTTTCGGGATGAGTCGTATATATTTAGCTTTTCTTCTCAATATACTCCACGCCCTCGATATCTTTGAAGTGCGCGTCCTGTGTCCAGAGAGTGGCATCGTGTGCGCGGGCGGTGGCAAGAATGATGCTGTCTACCAGCGGGAGTTTCAACTCAAACGAGAGTTCAGCGGCAACGAGCGCCAGGTTATCATCCAAATCAATCACACGCCCTTCTTTCATTAACGCAATGGCTTCGAGCGCATCGTCCCTGTTTTTTTCGATCAGCACGCGCTTGAATACTTCGAAAAGGCTGATGGTCGGCACAAGAACATCACCTGCGTTTTCGATCACAGGCGCAAAAAAGCCAGCGTTGCTGCCGCTAATGAAATACTCCAGCCAGCCAGATGAATCTACGACATTCATACGCGGTCTTCCTCTTCGCGCTCGATATCGCTGCTCATGCCTTTCAAAAAGCCGCGCGCTTCTTTAATGTCGCGCACTGGTACCATTTCAAGACGGTTGCCATAAATAATAAGTCGCACCTTTTGCCCCGGCTTGACATTCCACTTTTCCCGAATGGAGCGGGGAATAACCACTTGATATTTTGAAGACATTGTTACCGTATCCATATCTTACTTCTCCTTATCGTAAAAGAAATCGTAAGACGATTATACCGCCAACTGATTTGTAAATGCAATCCGGTTTTCGCGGCTGAAGGGGCAGTAATCGGTCACGCCGTTCCAGGGTTCGGCGTTGTAACCATCCACAGGAATTTCGGTTTTTACCTTGGCATGGTCGCGCATATACAATCCCGCTCGTTCCAGTTGCGGGCGCTGCCCTGAGTTTATCGAAGGGTCAATCATTTCTTTGCGGGTGCGTTCTTCGCTGATCTGGATGGGCATCTCCCTGTTTACTCTGCGATGAAACCGACAGGAAAAGTATACAACAAATTTGGCATTCCGGCGCATTTGCCGGGCAGAAGTTTGCGCCACCTGGCAAACCCGCAACTTTCCCCATTCCCCTGCATCTGATACAATGCAATCAGACATAGCGTGAGGTGAACCATGTTCAATCTTTCCGGACTTCCCACTTCCAAATCCGAACCCCAACACGTCAAAGTGATCATCCTCGGCTCCGGCCCGGCGGGTCTCGCGGCCGCTCTTTATGCGGCACGCGCTGAACTCGCCCCGCTGGTGCTGACCGGCCTCCAATTGGGCGGCCAGGCCGCCCTGACCCACACCATCGAGAACTATCCCGGCTTTCCGGAAGGGGTGGGCGGCAGCGAACTGGGCGACCTGTTCCAGAAGCAGGCCGAACGCTTCGGGGCACGCGTTGAGTTCGATTCGGCCAGCGCGGTGGATCTATCCCAGCGGCCATTCAAGGTCACGACCGACAATGGCGAATACACCGCCGATACACTTATCATCACTACCGGCGCCAGCCCCAATCATCTCAACATCCCCGGCGAGAGCGAATTGACCGGCAAGGGCGTCTCGTACTGCGCCACCTGCGACGGCTGGTTTTTCAAAGATAAAAGGGTGGTAGTGGTCGGCGGCGGGGATTCGGCGCTGGAAGAGGCATTGTTCCTGACCCGCTTTGCCTCGTCTGTCACCATAATCCATCGGCGCGATTCTCTGCGCGCCGGCGCGGTGCTGCAAAAACGGGCGCAGGAAAATCCCAAAGTCAAGTTCATCTGGGATACGGTCGTGACTGAAATCGTCGGCAAAGAGAAGGTCGAGGCTGTGCGCCTGAAGAACGTGAAGACCGGCGAAGAGACGAATTTCCCAACAGACGGCATTTTCATCTTCATCGGCCACACGCCCAACACGCAGATCTTCGAAGGCCAGTTGGCGATGGAGAGGGGCTACATCAAAGTTGACGACAAGATGCAGACCACTGTCGCGGGTGTCTACGCCGCGGGCGAAGCCTGCGACCCGACCTTCCGCCAGGTGGTCACCTCGGCCGGCATGGGCGCGGCGGCAGCCATCCAGGCAACGCGGTTCCTGGAGCATGAAAACAAATAACGCTTTCACGCTGATTTGTAATAAAATTCCTACCATTTTGATAAACTCTGTAGTATAAATCCGTTATACTGTGCCCGGCCATAACTCGAACTTTTCGTTTATGCACCAAACCCGTCAACGAATCGGAAACGAATAAACGAATGAAGTAGAAGTTGGACTTTGGACTAAAAGAAGACAGGTATTCGTTTATTCGTTGGACATTCGTTGACTGAGGTTATACGGTAAAAAACTCATTTTATCCGGGAGGAACTATGACTGCGAAAATCTCAATTATCGGCGCCGGGATGACCGGTTCCACTTCGGCGGCCTGGCTGGCGGAACGCGAGATCGCTGACCTGGTGTTGGTGGATGTCGTCGAAGGCATGCCGCAGGGCAAGGCGCTCGACTTGCTGGAGGCCATGCCGGTGCTAGGCAAAGATGTCACGCTGGTCGGCAGCAATGACTACGAAGCGACCAAAGGTTCGGACATTGTCGTCATAACCGCTGGTATCCCGCGCAAACCGGGCATGAGCCGCGATGACTTGTTGACAACCAACGCCGAGATAGTTGGCAAAGCCACGCGTGAATCGCTCAAATATTCGCCGGAGGCGATCTTCATCGTTTTGACCAACCCATTGGATACGATGGCTTATCTGACGATGAAAGCCGGTAAGCTGCCCCCTCAGCGCGTCGTCGGGCAGGCCGGCATCCTGGATTCGGCGCGGATGCGCGCCTTCGTCGCCCTGGAGACCGGCGTCAGCGTGGAGAACATCCACTGCTACGTGATGGGCGGTCACGGCGACGAGATGGTGCCGCTGACGCGTCACTCCAACGTCGCCGGCATCCCGCTGGACGAGTACCTGTCCGCCGATAAACTGGCCGCCATCGTCGAGCGCACCCGCAAGGGCGGCGGCGAGATCGTCAGCCTGCTCAAGACCGGTTCAGCGTACTATGCCCCGGCAGCCGCCATTGCGCAGATGGCCGAGGCCATTCTGAAGGACAAGCATCTCATCGTCCCGGCGGCGGCTTATATGCAGGGTGAATATGGCTTGAAGGACATTTTCTTCGGCGCGCCGGTCATGCTGGGGCGCAAGGGCGTCGAGCGGATTGTCGAATACAGCCTGAACGCCGAGGAAAAGGCCGCGCTGGAGAGATCCGCGGCGGCGGTCAAAGAGACGGTCGAGGCGCTGCGCAAATTGGTTTCGGTATAACGTTTACACGTTTACACGCTGGAATGTTGGAACGTTCAAACGTGAAAACGTAAAAACGTTTGGAAGTTTGAAAGTGCAAACGGAGGCACAATGATTCTGCACGATAAACTTTCCGCCCAGATCCCCGCCTGGCGGGCGCGGGTCAAGGCTCTCACCCAGGATCACGGCGAAGCGGTCGTGGACCAGGTCACGGTCGGGCAGGTGTACGGCGGGATGCGCGATATCAAGTCGCTGGTCAGCGATATTTCGTATGTGGATCCCGCCGAGGGCATCCGCTTGCGCGGTTACACTATCCCGGAAGTCATCCGCCAGTTGCCCAAGCCCGATGGTTCGACTTCGCTCACCACAAGCGGCGCGGAGATGCCCTATGTCGGCGGCTTGTATTACCTGCTGCTGGTCGGCGAGATGCCCACCGATGAGCAGGCGCTGGCGGTCGAGGACGAGTGGAAGGCGCGCAGCGTCGTCCCGCAGCACATCTTCGATTTCCTGCGCGTCATCGCCCCGATGGCGCACCCGATGCAAATGTTCTCACAGGCGGTGCTGGCTTTGCAGTCCTCTTCGCTTTTTACTCGCAAATACCACGAGGGGATGAAGAAGGACGAATACTGGCTGCCGATGCTGGAAGACAGCCTGAACCTGACCGCCAAACTGCCGACCATTGCCGCGTTCATCTATAATGTGAAGTACCGCACCGGCGCCGTGCCGCATCCCGACCCCGAACTGGACTGGGCGGCCAACTTCGCCCGCATGGTCGGCGTGGACGGAAAGGAATACGAGGATGTCTCCCGCTTATATTTCATCCTGCACTCCGACCACGAACTGGGCAATGTCAGCGCGCACGTCACGCATTTGGTTGCCTCCTCGCTCTCCGATATCTACTATGCCTTCTCGGCGGGACTCAACGGTCTGGCCGGCCCGCTGCACGGCCTGGCCAACCAGGAATGTCTGGCCTGGCTGCTGGAGGTGCATAAGAAACTGGGCGGTGTGCCGACCCGCGAGCAACTACGCCAATATACCTGGGACTGGCTGAACAGTGGGCGGGTCATCCCCGGCTACGGTCATGCCGTGCTGCGCGTCCCCGACCCGCGCTTTGTTGCCCAGTTGGAGTTTGCCAAAAAACATTTCCCCGACGATGAAATTTACCGCCTGGCGGCGATGGTATTCGAGGTCGTCCCCGAAGTATTGAAAGAACAGGGCAAGGCCAAGAATCCCGCCCCCAACGTGGATGCCATCAGCGGCACGCTGCAATACCACTACGGCGTGCGCGAGTTCGATTTCTACACCGTATTGTTTGGCGTCGGGCGTGCTCTGGGCGTGACCGCCAACGCGGTCTGGGCGCGGGCGCTGGGGCAGCCACTGGAGCGGCCAAAATCGCTGACGACGAAGATGCTGGAAGAGGCGGCCAAGGGGAAATAGCAACCGATAGATACCGATTGTTGGTATATGAGAAGATTACCGAAGTCAATGGCTTCGGTTGTCTTCTTTTTTTATTTCGGTCTCTCTTCCGATGCAGGTTATTCCGCTGCCGTGCGGACACGCCGATCCAAGGCCAGGAATCCAAGCGTTGCCAGCATGCCCAGCATCCCGCAGGCGTACCAGAGCCAATTCGGGTTGAGATTATCCAGGATCAGCCCGGCCAGGACCGGCCCGGCGGCAAACGAGATACCCCAGGAAATCCCGTAGATGAAGCTGTAGCGACCGCGCATCTCTTGCGGGGCGAATTGGGCGACCAGCGCATTCGAGACTGGGATCATGATCATCTCGCCGACTGTGATGATCGCCATGGCTGTCAGGAACATGATGTATGCAGAGAAGAATCCATACATGGCAAAACCGAGCGCCAACAAGGCCGCGCCGGCTGCCATCATCCGCATCGGCGCCCGCTTCTCGAGTCGCCGCGTGATCGGGAATTGGAACAAGACGACCATCGCCGCGTTCAGGCTGAGGATCCAGCCGTAGCCTGATTCTGGGATGCTGTGCACATTGCGCAAGTAGACGCCCAGTGTGGTGTTCATGTTCATGTAAACCAGCCAGGCCAGCGTACTTATGGTGACGAATATCATGAACGGAGCGTCGCGCAGCACGCGCAGGTAGCCGCCAAAGGATTCGGCTGTCGTCTCCGGCTCGGCGCCTGGCTGGACCTCGGGCCTGGTCTCCGCGATGGCGAAAAAGACGACGCCCGCCGCGATCAGGCTGATGAGCGCATCCGCGATGAAGAGTGCCAGGTAGGAGCGTTGGGCAATGAAGCCGCCGATGACCGGTCCAAAAACGACCGCCAGATTGAAAGCGACCCGGATGATACTATAACCCTGGGCGCGTTTTTCTTCCGGCAGGATGTCAGCCACGATGGCCTGATAGGCCGGACTGCCAATTTCGGTGAAGATACCCGAGATGAAACCTGCGATGAAGAAAAGCCCGATCGTGTTGACAAAGCCCAGCGCCAGGCTGGAGATGGAGGTTGCGACCAGGCTGAAAACGATCATCCCCTTGCGACCCAGGCGATCTGTCAAGGCTCCGCCGGGGAAACCGCCGATGAAACTGGCTGCGGACCAAATGGCAAACAACCCGCCCACCTCGGTCATGCCGACGTTGAATCGTCTGGTTATATACAGGGCGAAGAATGGAAATAACAGCGAGCCGCCCAACCGGTCAATGAAGTTGACCACCACCACTGTCCAGAAGGCACGCGGGTACTCGTGATAGATGTTGGCTAGTCGTTGGCGTTGTCGAGCGAGGAACATGGTGTCACTTTTGGAAAATCCCCGCGAGGTTCCTCGCGGGGAAACGGTTTACTGCTCACTGATTACTGATCACTGATCACTATCACGGTGTCGGCGTGGCGGCCGGGGCTGTTCCGCTCCAGGTGAATTCGCGCAGGCTGCTGGAGGCTCCGGCCGTCGTCCAGATTGGGTTGCCCTGGTCGTCCGTGCCGGTCTGCCGTACGGTCACCACCCACCAACGCATGGCGTGCGGCAGGTTGTCTTGCGGCCGGAAGGTAACCGGGACGATGAATTTCGTATCAATCACGTATTGAACCAGCTTGCGTCCTGTCCCTGCGGTGACATCCACCACCGTGATCATATAGACTTCGTTCTCGCGCAATGTGCCAACCGAGGCCCATTGCAAAGTGACGGTGTCATTAGCCAGGGTGAAAGGCGCGCCGTCCACGGGCAGCAACAGGTTGGCGGCCGGGTAGGGTGGAGGCAGGGTCGGGGTCGGTGAAGGGCCGGGTGTGGCGGCGCGCATACATAATGGGATGACGAGGGGTTGATTGAGATAGACGTTATCGGTACTCAAACCATTCCATTCTTTGATCGCTGTCATGCTCACATTGTAGTTTAGTGAAATGCTGCTGAGGGTATCATTTTCCTGCACGGTATAGGATACAGTCTGGCAGGCGGCTCGCGTGGCGGCAGCCGGTTCCAGGGTCGCGGTGGCGGCCGGCAGCGGCGTCGGCGTGGGTTGCGGAATTTTCAACGTTTTTCCGATAAAGAGATCCGTGCATGTCGCACTAAGATTATTCGCGAGAATGATGGATGAGGCGGACACATTGAATAACGCGGCGATCGAATAACAGGTATCCCCCGAACGGATGGTGTAATCAATCGGCGGCAATGCGGTCGGCGTGGGGGTCTCGGTCGGGATCAGCGTTTCGGTCGCGGTCGGCGTGGTGGTCGGCGTCAGCGTGAGGGTTGGGATGGCAGTCGGCTCCGTGACGCGTCCGGTCGTCCGCAATCCAAAGAAAACCGCGCCGGCGCCAATGATCAAAATAATCGTGATCAGGCCCAGCGCCAGCGGCAGGCTGAGGGTTATTTCCGGCATGCGCGAACCCTGCACGGCTTTCTGTAATTTAGGCTCAACGCTAAATTCACTGCCGCAGACCGAGCAGCGTGAGGCATTTTCCGCCAGACGCGTGCCGCAGGTCGGGCAGAGTTTTGTCTTCGAGATGGGTGTTTCAGGACTCATAGCGCGGGATTATACCATATTGGGCAATATGGTCAGCTGCTGGGTTATAATTCCCCCGTCATGACCGATAACTTCGCCCTCTACCGCATCATGCTGCTCATCCGCCGCTTCGAGGAACGCCTGCTGGCTGAGTTCTCCACCGGAAAACTGGTCGGCACCACACACGTCTACATCGGGCAGGAAGCCAACGCGGCCGGCATTTTCTCCGCCGTGCAAGCGCAGGATGTGGTCTTCAGCAACCACCGCTGTCACGGCCATTTCCTGGCTTACAGCGCATTGTCACCGCAGGGGAGCGATCCCTACCGCCTCGCCGCCGAACTGATGGGTAAGGCCACTGGCCTGGTTGGCGGGCGCGGCGGCAGCCAGCACATCCACTGGCGCAACTTTTACTCAAACGGCATCCAGGGCGGCATCCTGCCGGTCGCCACCGGTATGGCGCTGGGCGAAAAGGTGAAAAAAACCGGCCAGATCGCCCTCGCCTTTTTGGGCGACGGCACGTTGGGCGAAGGCGTCCTCTACGAAAGCCTGAACATCGCTTCTCTCTGGAATCTGCCCATCCTTTTCGTGGTCGAGAACAACCGCTACGCCCAGACCACGCCAATCGCGCTGGCCGTCTCTGGCACGATTGCAGGACGTTTTACTGCCTTTGGGATCCCGACCCTCGAACGGGATACCAGCGACGTGCTGGAAATCCAGGCTGCCGCGTTGGAGGCGCTCGGAAGCGTGCGCCGGAACGGACGACCTTTTGGCTTGATCCTGCAGACGAACCGTTTCTCCGCCCATAGCAAAGGCGACGACACGCGCAGCGCGGCGGAGATAGCCCGGATCAAAGAGAAAGACCCCCTGCTGATCCATGGCTCGCGCCTGTCCGACGCCGAGCGCGCCCGCGCCGAATCCGAAGTCGCCGCAATCATCGAAGATGCTTTTCTGCGCGCCACCGCTGACCCATTCCCCGTTCTTTCTGCTGAAAGCCTACTCGGTCGAACGTCAAACGTTGCAAGTCGGACGTTCGACTTTGGACGTTTGACTTTGGACATTTGACGCTATGACCTCCGTTCTCGAACGCCTGAATTCCGCCCTCCACCACGCGATGGAGTCCGACGAACGCGTTTACGTTCTGGGCGAAGACATCCTGGATCCCTACGGCGGCGCGTTCAAAGTCACGCGCGGCCTATCCGCCAAATTCCCCGAGCGCGTGCTGACCACGCCCATCTCCGAGGCAGCCATCCTCGGTGTGGCCTCCGGCATGGCGCTGCGCGGCCTGCGCCCGGTGGTCGAGATCATGTTTGGCGATTTCGTCACCCTGATTGCCGATCAGATCGTCAACCATGCGGTCAAATTCCGCTGGATGTACAACGACCAGGTGCGCGTGCCAATTGTCATTCGCACTCCGATGGGCGGGCGGCGCGGCTACGGGCCAACGCACAGCCAATCGCTTGAAAAGATGTTTCTGGGTGTGCCAGGGCTGCGCGTCGTTGCGCCCAACACCCTCGGCGATCCCGGCCAGTTGTTGGCAAACGCCATCGCGGATGACGATCCGGTATTGTTCATCGAGCACAAATTGCTTTATACCCGTCAGTTGCTCGAACCCGCCAAAGGTGACCTTGTTGACATGCAAGTTGAAACCATCGGTCAACCTTATCCGTGTTTCGTGTTGCGTGTTCCGTCTGGTACGTCACAGTTGACCATTGCCACCTACGGCTACAATTTCGAACTTGTCCGTCAGGCTGCGCTGGAATTATTGATGGAACGCGAAATCTTTTGCGAAATTGTGCTCTTCTCCCAACTCAGCCCGTTCGATATTGCTCCCCTGCTCGATTCTCTGCGCCGCACCCGCCGCCTGCTGACTGTCGAAGAAGGCGGCCTGACCCTCGGTTGGGGCGCGGAAATCCTGGCGCGCGTGGCGGAATCTGGCGTTCAAGCCAACATGCGCCGCGTCGCCGCCCTCGATTTGCCGGTTGCCAATTCCAAGCCGCTGGAGGATGCGATTTTGCCGTCGGTGGAGATGATTGTCAATGCAGCGATTGCATTGGATGGAACGTAAAACGTCAAAGGTCAATCGTCAAAGGTCAAAGGTCCAAACGTGAAGCGTAAAACGTAAAACGTAAAACGTAAAACGTAAAACGTGAAGCCTGGAACGTTCGACATTCGACATTCGACATTCGACCTTCGACCTTCGACATTAGACATTAGACTTTCAACCATTATGATCAAATCCGAAGTTCTCGTTCCCCTTTTGAATGCCAACGAGCCGGAGGCGCGGCTGGTTGGTATTCACGTCAAAGATGGCCAGGCCGTCGAAAAGGGCACGCTCTTGTTCACGCTTGAAACCACCAAAGCCGCCTCGGAAATCGAGTCGCCGGAGGCGGGTTTCGTCCGCATACTGGCGAAGGATGGCGACACGCTGGCTGTCGGGGATGTTCTGGCTTACGTAACTGACGCCGTTGACGAGCCGTTGCCGCGGGCTGCGAGACTTCATCCTTCATCCTTCATCCTTCATCCTTCGAGTTTGCGCATCACCAAACCGGCGCGGGCGCTGGCGGAAAGTCTCGGTGTAGATTTGTCAAAACTTCCCACCGACAGACTGGTCACCGAAGAAGCCGTCCGTCAATTCGCGGGTGACGTGGCCGCTCCGGTAATACTAATTTCCCAATCCACCCAACCCCAATTACTGATTTACGGCGGCGGCGGGCACGCCAAAGCGGTGATGGAAATGGCGCAGGCGATGGGCATTTTCCACGTTGCCGGCATCATTGACGACAAAATTCCCGCCGGAACGGAAGTGCTGGGCATCCCCGTGCTGGGTACGCGGGCGGTTTTGCCGCAAGTGGTGGCGCAGGGTGTCAGGCTGGCGGCCAACGGCGTCGGTGGGATCATTGACATCAATATTCGCGTGCAAGTTTTCGAATTATTGGAGCATTTCGGTTTTGATTTTCCGTCTTTGCTGCACCCGCGTGCCACACTCGAGCCGAGCGCGGAAGTGGGGCAGGGCGTGCAGGTCTTCGCCAATGCCTATGTCGGCTCATCGGCAGTGCTGCAGCCGCGTTGCATGGTCAACACCGGTGCGGTTGTCTCGCACGATTGCGAGATCGGTGCGTATAGTCACATCGCGCCGGGCGCATTACTGGCCGGTCTCGTCCAGGTTGGGGAACGGTCGTTGGTCGGTATGGGTGTGACGACCGCGATTGGGGTGAAGATCGGTAATCGAGTCCGCATCGGCAATGGGGCGATCATCCTGGCGGATGTGCCGGATAAGGCCATCATCCAGGCGGGGAAGATATGGACTGGAAAAACAGAAACGCCCTCCGGCCTACCATAACTGGGCTGCTCTACTTTTCGGTTTGACCAATAAAGCGATACGTGATCGCGCCCAACACCGCACCGATGATCGGAGCAACCCAGAAAAGCCACAGTTGCGCGATGGCCCAGCCGCCAACGAACAAAGCGACCCCAGTGCTTCGGGCGGGGTTGACGGATGTGTTGGTGATGGGAATACTGATCAGGTGGATCAAGGTCAGACCCAAACCGATGGCAATCGGGGCAAAGCCTTGAGGAGCCCGCTTGTCGGTTGCGCCGAGGATGATGACCAGGAACATCATGGTCATGACAATCTCGGTCACCAGCGCCGCAAGCAACGAGTACCCACCGGGAGAATGTTCTCCGTAGCCATTGGATGCAAATCCGGCGGATACATCGAAGCCCATCTTGCCACTCGCGACAAGATAGAGAACACCGCCAGCGACAATGCCGCCGAACACCTGGGCTACGATGTAGGGAAGTAACTTACTCGCCGGAAAACGTCCCCCCGCCCATAATCCGATGGAGACTGCCGGATTGAGATGGCAGCCCGAAATGTGACCGATGGCATAGGCCATGGTCAAGACCGTTAGACCGAACGCAAGGGATACTCCAAGTAACCCAATCCCGACGTCCGGGAAAGCTGCAGCCAACACGGCGCTGCCGCAGCCTCCAAGAACCAACCAAAACGTTCCGAAGAATTCCGCAGCATACTGCTTCATTTGTCCATCTCCTTTTTTATACGTGAGGGTGTGTGAAAAACCTGCCGTTCCGTTTCAGCCGGACGGCGCACCAATCGCATGGAAGGACTCGACCCGATCTATTTCTGTTTGCCTCCTTTTCTCACATCTGGTCATGTGTATATAGCCCAACGGTTTGCGTTAGTGGTTTGCGGGCGGGCGTAGATAATGCTTGGGAGCAGGAAAAACTTGAAGCCAGAAAAATGCTTGTAAACCGCGCAGACTCCCACAAATCCACTGCACGCTTTGTTGGCACGCTCTATGTTTGTATAAACGGAATAATAATAGCGGTGGCAATTATACTCAGAACCAATATTGTCATGTGCCAATTTAATTTCTTGGATATTTCATATTGTTTAATGATGGTGCTTTCGTTGTTTTTTATTGCTGTAAGATAAGCATATACTCGTATTTCAAGAATATCTCTCTCAGATTCGTTTTTGAATAAATCAACATAGGTTTCCCATTTTGGTTCTATGGCGTGTTCTAATGGATATGGCAGAGTCGCCTTTATTGAAAAATACATTAAGAGAGAATAGGATAAAGCCATAAATCCAACTATAGAAAAATATAGGAACATAAAGTCAGGGTTTATGTGAGTAACGGAAATTCTAAAAAGAGTAAACAGGGAAACAATAATGCTAGAACTTCCTAAAATTATTTTTCCATGTTCTCTGAGGCTACTCATGGCGGCGAACTGTCTTTTTAATTTATCTTGTGCTTCTTCAAGCATTGTCGTAAAATCATAATTACTTGGTGTTTCAGCCATTCTAATAAAGTCCTTTCTTGGAGATAAAAAATATGTCATCAAACGATGAAGAAAATCAAGCGAAAACTGACGAAAATAAAAAGGAAACTGTTGTTGCTGATGTATCTGGCACAACAAACAGTGATACTTCTATTGAAAAAGATACAACACCTCCGAAAATTGCCAAGACCGACAATCTTCTCAATTTTTCTTTAGAAGAAGCGTCAAAAAAGAAAGACGAAAAGAAAAAAGAAGATGAAGGAGAGTAATTTCTAAATTTTCACAAAAGACAATCTCTAACAAGGTTGTCCTTTCTTTTTCGCTAATTCCGCAAGGGGCGGGCTAACGGCTTGCGTTACTGGCAGGTGGGCGGGACGCTGACTCTGCCTGGGAGCAGGGAAAACTCGAAGCCAGAAAAATGCTCGAAAATGGCGGCGAATCCCACCTGTCCAGTGCACCCCAGAAGATGGGAGAGCCATCATTTTATACG
>CAZTZE010000034.1:5787-46073 GCA_964618215.1 uncultured Chloroflexus sp. | reverse complement strand
GTGACATCCCCCTAAAAAACATCTAAACAGTGTCCAGTTCTAGGGGACCACCACACAAACCACTCTACCAATTCCCTTTCCACCCCTTATCTTTTTCCAAACTGTATTTAATTCTGAAAATGCGCTAAAGTTTGGGTCTCTAAATCCAACCCCATTATCTTCAATAATAATATTTTGAATGGGCAATAATTCTCGGTTTTCTTCTCCTTCCTCAACTAGTAATCCTTGAGGTAGTCGTTCTAAAGTAATCGTTATAATTCCATTCTTAGTTTTGCCTTCCTCGATTGCATCTATAGAGTTCGATATCGCCTCGAATAGTGGATACAATGCCTTCGCCGCAGGCAGTTTTAGGGTCTCAACATAATTGGGAAAGTTAATTTTCATTCTTTGAGCCTCCTACAGTGCCCTCACCTCGCCCCGCATGAGACGTGGCAACAGCCCATCGCGCAGCGACGCCAGCGTGCGGGATTCTTTCAAGTTGGCAATAATCTTCTGGTACATCGGTTCAACTTGCTGAACAAAAGCCTTCATTCTTTCGGGCGGCGGGACAACAATCGGCATTGGCCTGAAATTGGATTTGCTTATTTCTAAAAATGTAGTCCCATTAGCGCGGCTTTCGATGGCTTCCATGTTTTCTTTTGCCCAATTCAAAATATAGTAATTGGGTATTTCTTCGGTGCACTTGATGGCAATGAATCCTTGATTGATTGCCACTGGAATTTGTGAGATTGCGAGATAGCCAATGGGAGCGCGGGACGAAAGTAAAACTGTTCCTGCTGGTAATAATTTGGAACTGATTTGTTGCAACCCCAATTCAGTTATACGACTGTTTGTGTCGAGCAAAATTGGGCTTTGCAAAGGCGCTAAATCTTTTGACGTTGCCCAATGAATATTGCCACCTTCCCAAAAAGCAGGATTGGTTGTACTTGGTGTTGAACCGCCAACCACTGTAACAACTTCGCCAATTGTCTTTACCTCCCACCCCTTCATCCTTCCGCCTTCATTCTTCATCATTTCCCGAAACACTACCCGCGCCATGGACTCGAGCGTGGCGTTCATGCGGCGGTTGAGCTCGATCTTGTCGTCCAGCGCGCCGAGTATCCCTGCAATGGCGCGTTGTTCGGGGAGAGGAGGAACAATCACAGGAACATTACTCAAAAGTTCAGTGTTGAGAGATGGCATTGTCGCGCCAACAGCAATACGACGAATGTAGTCTTTGAATATTTCAAGTCCGAAAAACCACGATAGAAAATCGGGGTCAATTATTGAATTATTGGGTCTAACACGTAAGCAACGACCTGAAAATAGCCAGCCATCTTCTTTGTCTCGAACCAACGCTCGGCGATCTACAGAACCAACACGGCTAAAAATAATATCCCCTTTACGCATAATGTAACGTGATAAACGGTCTCTATCAGCATTTGAAATGCGCGGTAAATCTTGGTGCAAAATACGGTTTTCACCTAAATGTTCAACTGTGATAATTGGTGTGCCAACAGGCAAATAATCCTTTTGGTGCAATTGGCTACCGAAAGGACCAGTTTGGATTCCGCCTGAAACACACACATCTTTTAGTGTTTCAATTTTCCAATCGTCTTTTATTAAACCGTAAGCAGTATCTTTCATTTGGTTTCAATTCGACGTAAATTTTGCCTGATGATATTTTCTAGCTTATCACTTTCTCCAAACTGTGCTTCCAATTCCTTCGTCAAGCGCGCCATCTTTTGCTCGAAGGGTTCGTCATCCTCTTCGAGTTCTGCCGCGCCCACGTATCGTCCAGGCGTAAGCACGTAGCTTTGTTCTTGAATCTCTTTCAATGTGGCTGATTTGCAGAAACCTGCTAAATACACTTCATTACCGCCTCGTGGCGTTGCTCCACTTCCAATTTTCTCGCAAACATCACCCAAAATTATGCTCTTCATTTTTTTTTCTCAAATCGTTGACAAAATGTCAATACGTTGTATAATCAGAGTATACCCCCCTGGAGATAGCATCTCTAGGCCGACGCCCGCCCGAAAGGGCGGGCTGTCCCTTAAACATCAGGGAGTTCATCGTGAACAGAGTCATTGCATACATTGATGGTTACAACCTGTACTTTGGTCTTCGTGAACAGGGTTGGAAACGCTTCTACTGGCTCAATCTTCAACGCTTGGCAGAACAATTTCTTAAGCCCAATCAAGCGCTGGCTGAAACAAAATATTTCACCACCATCGTCAAATATCCCGACGATAGACGCCGCCGCCAGCAGGTATTTTTGGAAGCCCTGCAAACACTTCCTAATCTGTCCATTTTCTACGGTCACTTTCTTTCCGATCCAGTCACTTGCCGTCAGTGTGGTCACACCTATACAACGCACCATGAAAAAATGACCGATGTCAATATCTCTGTCGAACTCATGAAAGACGCTTTCCAAAACCGCTTTGACCTCGCTTTTCTCATTTCAGCCGATAGTGATTTGGTCAGCCCAATTCGCACGGTTCAGCAATTATTTCCAAAGAAGAAAGTGATTTCTATCTTTCCTCCTGGGCGGTTTTCATCGGCGCTCAAGAGAGTGTCTGCGGGGACATTGCATATTGGGCACGTCGAACTTTCCAAGAGCCTGTTCCCAGATCAAGTCGTCAAGAAAGGCATCGTTTTAGAACACCCAGCGTCATGGCATTAATAGCGGAATGGAGGAACATCCAACTGCTTTAAGTTTTCTCTGATTTTACTCTCAAGTATTGCACCTTCTTCAAACTGCGCTTCCAATTCCATCGTCAAGCGCACCATCTTTTGCTTGAAGGGTTCATCGTCTTCCTCGATTTCCGCCGCGCCCACGTACCGTCCAGGCGTGAGCACATATCCCTGGGCGCGGATTTCTTCGAGCGCCACGGATTTGCAGAAGCCAGGGATGTCTTCATACTCCCCTCTCCTTTTAGGAGCCCCAAAGGGGTGCTTCGCGAAGGGGTCGGGGGTGAGGTCGCCCTTCCACGCGTGATACGTCTCCGCAATCTTGGCAATGTCTTCATCGCTCAGATCACGATGGACGCGGTCAACCAGAGAGCCAAGTTTGCGAGCGTCAATGAACAAGGTTTCCCAACGCCTATCTCTCCCTCCCCTATTTGTGTCTTTCAAAGGGGGGAGGGTCGGGGAGGGGGCCTTATCCCTTGTCAAAAACCACAAACACACCGGAATCTGCGTCGAGAAAAACAACTGTCCGGGCAGAGCCACCATGCAATCCACCAAGTCTGCTTCGATGAGCGCCTTGCGGATCCCGCCCTCGCCCGACGTGTTCGACGACATACTGCCGTTCGCCAGCACGAATCCCGCCGTGCCGCCGCCAGGGGCCAAGTGATGAACAAAATGCTGAACCCACGCATAGTTGGCATTGCCTACCGGCGGCGCGCCATATTTCCAGCGTTTATCTTCGCGCAATCTGTCCCCGCCCCAATCGCTCATGTTGAACGGCGGGTTGGCGAGAATGAAATCTGATTTCAAGTCAGGGTGAAGATCGCGGTGGAACGAGTCGGCGGCTTCCCGGCCCAAATTGCTCTCGATGCCGCGGATCGCCAGGTTCATCTTCGCCAGTTTCCAGGTCGTCGGGTTGCTCTCCTGCCCAAAGATGCTGATGTCGTCCAGTTTGCCGCCGTGCGCCTGGACGAACTTTTCGGACTGCACGAACATCCCGCCCGAGCCACAGCACGGGTCGAACACGCGGCCTTTATACGGAGCCAGCATTTCGACCAGCACCCTCACCACCGACTGCGGCGTGTAGAACTCTCCGCCCTTCTTGCCTTCCGCGCTGGCAAACTGGGACAGGAAATATTCATATACCCGCCCGAGGATGTCCTTCGCCCGGTTCTCGCTGGACCCCAAGCCGATCCCGCTGACGAGATCAATCAACTCGCCCAAACGTTGTTTATCGAGCGTCGGGCGGGCGTAATCCTTCGGCAGGATGTTTTTCAGCGTGGGGTTATCGCGCTCGATGGCCACCATGCCATCATCGAGAAATTTCCCGATCTCAGGCTGTTTGGCTTTACCCCGCAAAAACGACCAGCGCGCCTCCTGCGGCACCCAGAACACATTCTGCGCCAGGTACTCGTCGCGGTCTTCGGGGTTGGCGTCCTTTTCGGTTTGCAGTTGGGCGTGCAGTTCTTCGAACGAATCCGAAATATATTTCAGGAAAATGAGTCCCAGCACCACGTGCTTATATTCCGACGCGTCCATGTGTCCGCGCAGTTTATCCGCCGCTGCCCATAGTTGCGATTTAAAGTCTAACGTCGCGCCGTTGCCATTTTTGGTTTTTGTATTCTTCTTTGCTGGCATGGAGACCCTCTTGTCATGTCTTAGACCCTAACCCGGATAAGCCGGAACTAAAAGAGATTTACCACGAAGGACACGAAGATACACAAAGGAAAACCTCAAGAACCTTCGTGTCCCTTTGTGACCTTTGTGGTGAAAATTCTTGCACAAAAAGCAAGAAGTTCAACGCAAAGGCGCGAAGGCGCAAAGGGTTACTGTTTTTCTTTGCGACTTTGCGTCTTGGCGTTTCAAAAAACCTTGTTTGGTTCCGGCCTGTCCCTGTACTTTGGGGGCTCGTCCGGGTTAGTCCTATGGTACAGGAAAACCCCCATCCGTGCAAGTACAAGACCTCCGAGTTTTCCAAAAACTCGGAGGTCTCTATTCGCGCTCGATGGATGTAATTCCTCGCGTTCGCTTGATTTCGGCGCGTCGCTTCTTGGATTCGATCCGCCTGGCTCTGGCAGCCGCGCTTGGCCGCGTCGCCCGCCGTGATTTGGGCTTTTCCAGCGCTTTTTGAATCAACGCGCTGAACCGCTGAAGCGCATCTTCTCTATTTTGTTCCTGCGTCCGATAGCGTTTGGCCTCGATGACAAGAATGCCCTCCTGCGTCATGCGCTTGCCCGCCAGTTTGAGCAGGCGCGCTTTCACCTCCTCCGGCAGCGATGGCGAATTGCGCACGTCGAAGCGCAACTGCGCTGCCGTCGCCACTTTGTTGACGTTCTGCCCGCCGGGGCCGGAGGCGCGGATGAAGGTGAAGGTCAGTTCGCGCTCGTCGAGGGAGATAGTGGGGGTGATTTCAATCATGGCGGGCATTTTATACGCGAATGACGCTAATGGACGAATTTCGCGAATGAATTTTGAAAATTCGCGTCATTGGCCCATTCGCGCCACATCGTACTCGGAGAGTATTCGCGTTGATGCTTTCCGGTTACGCCATCTCGGCGTTGATCTTATCCAGGCTTTCGCGCCCAGGCCGCAGCTCCGCCTCGCTCAGCCGGTTGAGCGGGGTTGCGGGCAGGTTATACAGGTCGGTCAGCGCCGGGCGGCTGGTGTCCACGTAAATCAGGCCGGTCGTCAGCCAGTTCTCCCGCTGGGCTTCTTCCATCATCCGCAGCGCTTGCCAGCGGTCGGTCGGATCGTAGTCTTTTTCCAGTTTCTTCAAGATGACCTGCGAGCCGTCGTGCAGGGTCACTTCCCTGACCGTGCCCGGCTCGAATTCATCCGCCAGCATGATTTCATCCAATGCGGGGATGAACGAAATTTCGTGCAGTGGGGCTTCGTGGTCTTTGCCCCAGGTGTAGGAGTGAAAGGCGTTGACCTGATTGTTGAAGGTCACACACGGGCTGACGATGTCCAGCACGGCGATGCCGTGGTGGGCGATGCCGGCCTTGATCAGGTCCTTGACCTGCTTCGCGTCGCCAGCAAACGAACGCGCCACGAAAGTTGCATTGGAGACCAGCGCCTCCATGCAGATGTCCACCGGCATGTAGGGGTTGGTGCCTTGATGCTTGAGGCTCAGACCGACCTCGGCGGTGGCCGAGAACTGGCCCTTGGTCAGGCCGTAGACGCCGTTGTTTTCGACGATGTAGAGCATCGGCGCGTTGCGGCGGACGAGGTGCTTGAACTGGCCCATGCCGATGCTGGCCGTGTCGCCGTCGCCGGAGACGCCAATCACCTCCAGTGAGGTATCGCCAAACAGCGCGCCGGTGGCCAGCGAGGGCATGCGTCCGTGCAGGCCGTTGAAGCCAAAGGAACGGTTCAGGAAGTAGGTCGGGCTTTTGCTGGAGCAGCCGATGCCGCTGAACTTCATGATTTTTTCCGGCACAACATCCATTTCGTAGCAGGCGGCGATGATCTGGCTGGCAATTGAGTTGTGGCCGCAACCCTGGCAAAGCGTGCTGGGCGCGCCCTTGTAATCGTTTTTGGTCATGCCGGCGCGATTGGTCTGCGCGGCGGGAGCGGGTGTAGCCATTATTTGACCTCCTGCGACAGGATGGCATCCTTGACCCAAGCGGCGGTGAGCGGCAGGCCGTCGGAGTGGCCGGCATAGCGGAACCTGGCCGCCTCGGCGGGCATGGCGATGGTCAGGATTTGTTTCAACTGGCCGTCGCGGTTGGCTTCGACAAAATAGATGCGTTTGTGCTTTATGACAAATTCCCGGACTTCGGGCGTGCAGGGCAGGGCACGCAGGCGCAGGAAATCGGTTTTTGGACCGTTCGGCAGGCTCACGGCGGCGCCCTTAGCCTGCTGCAAAAGAATCCGCGCCTCTTCCACTGCTGGAACGACCGAGCCGTAGGCGATGATGCCCACCTCGTTGCCGTCATCTTCAATCACCGCTTTGGGAACGTACTGCCGCGCGGTTTCCATTTTCTGGTGCAGGCGGGCCATGTTCTTTTCCCAGGTTCTGGCATCTTCAGTATATTTGGCGTTTTCGTCGTGACCGGTGCCGCGTCCGAACCAGGCCGCGGCCGGGTGCTTGTTGCCGGGCAGGGTGCGGTACGGGATTGCGTCGCCGTCCACGTCGCGGTAGCGGGCCCAGTTACCTTCCAGTTTTTCAAGGTCTTCTTCCCAAAGCACTTTGCCTCTGTCCATCGGGATGTCAGGATATTTGAACGGTTCGGTCATCCACTGGTTCATGCCAAAGTCGAGGTCCGTAAGAACGAAGACCGGTGTCTGCAGGCGCTCGGCGATATCGAAGGCGCGCCAGCCAAATTCGAAGCACTCGCTGACCGAGCCGGGCAGCAAAATGACGTGATTGGTATCGCCATGCCCCATGAAGTGAGCCAGATTCAGGTCGCCCTGCGAGGTGCGGGTGGGCAAGCCGGTGGACGGCCCGATGCGCTGCACGTCCCAGATGACAATCGGCACTTCGGCGTAGTAGGCCAGCCCGGCATATTCGGTCATCAACGAGAGACCCGGGCCGGAGGTGGAGGTCATCGAGCGCAAACCGGCCCAGGCCGCGCCGATGGCCATGCCGACTGCGGCCAGTTCGTCCTCGGCCTGGATGACGGCGTAAGTATTCTTGCCGTCCGCATTTTTGCGCAGTTGCGGCAGGTATTCATTCATCATTTCGGCCAGCGAGGAAGCGGGTGTGATCGGATACCAGCCGACGAACTGCACGCCGCCGTAAATCGCGCCCAGCGCGGCGGCGGTGTTGCCGTCGGTCATAATCAGGCCGCTGGTTTTGTCCATTGGCTCGACGTAGAACGAATCCGACTTCTTCAGATTCTGGGCGGCCCACCCGGCGCTGGCTTTGACGGTGACGAAGTTGGAATCCACCGCCTTCTCTTTGCCTTTGAAATGCACCATTAAGGCTTCGTGGATTTTATCCAGCGGAATACCGAGGATATGCGCCAGAATGCCGACGTAGACCATGTTGGCGATGTAATCCATTAATTTGGGAGAGACATCTGCGCCCTTGATCAACTGTTTGACCGGCATCGGGTAGATGGATACGTCGCTGCGGGTGATGGGCGTTTTGATATCGTCAGTGCCGAGTAGGTGCTGCGCATAGAAAAACGCCCCGCCGGGTTGAACAGATTCCAGGTCCCGCGCGAACGAGGCCGGGTTCATGGCGACGACGATCTCATGCTCGTCGCGCCGGGCGGTGAATCCATCTTTATTCACGCGGATGGTGTACCAGGTGGGCTGTCCCTGGATGTTGGACGGGAACAGGTTCTTGCCCGAAACCGGGATGCCCATCTTGAACAGGGCGCGCAGCAGTGCTGTGTTGGCGGTCTGGCTTCCCGATCCGTTGACCGTGGCGACGGTGATGGAAAAATCGTTGATGATTTTCTCAGACATGGAATTCCTCGTGTTTGTGCGCAGCACCTACTCGGTAGGGTTGGTATCTTATCCGCAGGAGGGATAGGTTGGCGCCTCCATCCGTGGTTTGGAAAGCCGGCCTACTTTTCTGGTAGTGACGTTGAAGCCAGCATCTGATGGATTAGATCGGTGTGTTCAAGCAGGGCAGTGTAGCCGGCTTCGTCGTCGTGAGAACAAATGGCATTCACCATTTTTTGGTGAAAATTCCATACTTCCATGAGGTAATTAAGATCAGTGTAATAGTTCAAGCCGATGGCTTCGTAAGCCTCCCAGTATGCTTCCAGCAAACCGATCACGAAAGGGTTATTCAAGCGTTGATAAATAAGCAGGTGCAAATGGCGGTGTTCGCTGTGGGGGAGTTGGATTGGTGAGCCGTTCAATTTCCCGAAAGCGCGGGCGACGAGCGAGCGCAACTCGGCGAAGTCCTCCTCGGTCAGCCGGCGGACGGCTTCGTGCCAGTAGGCTTTTTCGATGTGCTGGCGCAGATCAGCAAAAGCCTGGAAGTGGGTTTCATCCAGGGCGAGGGCGTAGCTCAGACTCTGACGGACGGCGGGGAGGAATGAGAACGGTCTGCGGCGAATGCCGGTGCGCGGGCGGACCTCAACAAAGCCGAGGGCGCGCGCCACTTCGAGCTGCTCGCGCAAAGTCGCGATGCCAATGCCCAATTCCTCGCTCAGATTTTTGAGCGCGGGTAAACCTTGCTCCTCAGACTGATCGTGAGCAGCCAGGTAGTGTATAAAACTGGACATGCCGTTTGGGGTGGTGCTTTCGCGAGACATAATAAGATAAATACGATTAATCAGATTATTAAGCGCGATTATATCACCAACCCTGGCAAGGGTCAATAGATGATTTGGTTCTTGCTTGGATTATTCCAGAGAAACGGGCTTCACTTCAAAAACTCGGCTGCCACGCTCGCCATCAAAGCCGCGCCGCGCGGCATGGCCTGTTCATCGAAATCGAAGCGCGGGTGATGGTGACTGGCATCCAGTCCCTTTTCCTCATTGGCTGAACCGATAAAGATGAAACAGCCGGGCACTTTTTCCATCATGAAGGCAAAATCTTCCGAGCCCATGGTGATGTAATTGGCCGTTTCGAGCGTACTTTCAGGCAGGATTTGCCTGGCGATTTTCTGGGCGCGGGCGGCGATCGCGGCGTCATTGATAACCGCCGGAGTCAGTCGCCGTAACTCGACTTCAGCGCGGCAGCCCATTGTCTCCGCGAGACCGTAAACGATGATCTCGAAGCGTTCGAGCACTTTTTCCCGAACTGAAGGTTCAAAGGTGCGGATCGTCCCGGCGAGTTGGACTTCTTGCGGGATGACGTTGAACGCCTCGCCGCCGTGGATGGTGCAGACACTGACGACCGCGGCTTGCAGCGGCGCAATGTTACGCGCCACCACGCTCTGCAAAGTCGTGATGATCTGCGCCGCGGCCAGCAGTGGGTCGTTTGCGAGATGTGGCGCCGCGCCGTGCCCGCCTTTGCCGCGCACCTTGATTTTGAATATCTCCGCGCCGGCCATAGACGGGCCGTTACTAATCCCAATCCAGCCGAGCGGCTTTTCGTTCCACAAATGCATACCGAGGATCTTCTCCGGTTTTGGGTTGTCCAGCGCGCCTTCGGCGATCATGCCTTCCGCGCCGCCCTGGCCTTCCTCAGCCGGTTGGAAGATCAATCTGAGGCTCCCGGCCAGTTCGCTGCGATGAGTGTGCAGGATTTTCGCAACCGTCAGGCCGATGGCAGTGTGACCGTCGTGACCACAGGCGTGCATCACGCCCGGATTCTGCGAGGCATACTCCGCCCCGGTTTCCTCCAGAACAGGCAGGGCATCCATATCGAAGCGCAGGGCGATGAGCGGGCCAGGTTTAGCTCCCTCCAGCAAGGCCACCACACCGGTCTTTGCGATTCCGGTATGCACCTCCAGGCCAAGGGAAGTCAATTCACGCGCCACGATCCCGGCTGTGCGCACTTCCTTGAACCCAATTTCGGGGTGCATGTGAAAGTCACGCCGCAGGGATTGAGTGTATTCAAAAAGAGCTTGGGCTTCAGAGAGAAAATCGGGCATGGGAAACTCCTAATTAGCCGAACTTGACCACGCGGAATTTTTCCTCGTAGATCGGGTCTTCATCCGTGCTTTCGGCTGTATGCCGGCTGCGCATACGTTTTTCGAATTCGGCCGGGTCGCCAATCTGGCTCTTGTGTTCCTTCAGGGCGCGGATCTTTACTTCCCACATCTCGGTCACATCCAGCGTCACGTTCGGCTGGGCGGGCAACGAGACCCAAACCTGGCGCGGGGTATGCGCTTCCAGCCCCTCGCCTTTTAGAAGCTCCGGAAAGAAGAGCGGATTTCCCGCGGCGGGAAAAACTGCATCCAAGACAACCTGGCCGGCATAACGGTGGTCGGGATGATTGATGCCATAGGTTGTATTGGGGAATAAATTCGTCGGGTCGCAGGTGACGAGGATATCCGGCTTCTCCTGGCGGATGGCGCGCACCACTTCGCGGCGCAGGTCAAGGGTCGGGAGCAGGTAACCGTCCTCGAGATCCAGTAAGCGCACACTCTCGACGCCGATGACGGCCGCGGCGGCCTGCTGCTCGGCATGGCGGCTGCGGCATAGTTCTGCCGGTGTAACATCCCCGTTGCCGCCCTTGTCTCCGCAAGTCAAAAGGAAATAATGGATTTTGTGCCCGGCGCGTACCCAGCGCGCCAGGGTCGCGCCGCAAAAAAACTCCGGGTCATCCGGGTGGGCCAGGATGACCAGGATTTTTTGGGGTGTTTGCCAGTTGTCGGTCATAAGAGGGTAGAGAGTAGAGAGTAGAGAGTAGAGAGTGGAGAGTGGAGAGTGGAGAGTAGAGAGTAGTGGGCAGAGACTACTCTCTGTTCTCTAATCTCTGTTCTCTACTCTCTCCTCTCTGTTCTCTTTCTTTTCGCAATTCTCACACGGCGCGGCCGACTTGCGTCGCAGCGCCTCCAACTCATCCCAGGGTTCAAGCTGGTCGCTCTCGAATTCGCGCCGGCCAACCTCCGGTAATTCGACGATGACGGTCATCTGCAGCGGCAGCGTGTCAACGACCCGGCCTTCGCCCATGGGCGTGACGACGCGTTTATTCCGCTTGGGCAATACCTTGCGCGCGGCGACGTATTGCTCATATTCGTAAACCAGGCAGCAACGCAAGCGTCCGCAAATTCCGGTGATCTCGGCCGGGGTTAGCGAGATACCCTGTTCTTTGGCCATTTTTATCGAGATGGGACTGAAATCGGTCAGGAAGCGGGAGCAGCAGCGCGTTTCCAGGCCGCAGGCGCCGAAGCCTCCTATAATCTTGGCCACATCGCGCGGGCCGATCTGGCGCATGTCAAGCTGCGCGCCAGGGTAAAGTTTACCCATATCGTTGCGCAGCGACTTCAGGTCCACTTTTTCTTCAGTTTCGCTGCTGAACATGAATGTCAGGCGTGAACCATCGAAGCTGAACTCGGCGGCGACGATCTTGATCCCGGTTAATTTCAGTTCAGCGGCGCGCTGGCGGCAGGCGATCATCGCTTCGACTTCCTTGCGTTGCCAGGTTTGGCGCAGCACCAGGTCGCGCGGCGTGGCGCGTCGCTCGACCGGTTTCCATTTCCCTTCGGGTGGTGGGGAGGGTTTCTCGACCAGTTGAGTGACTTCACCCAACTGACGCCCGCGGGTCGTCTCGACTATGACCCGGTCGCCGACCTGGATATCCCCGATGGCTGAGGCGTCGAAATGGTACACTTTTCCAATTTGCTGAAAACGGATTCCAACGATAAGCGGTTGCATGGGGCTGATTATAGCAGACTTCCGAAATCTCTCGGACTTCGGAAGTCTTGGTGGTCAGATCACGTTTATCGTCGGCGCGTCCTTCTGCCCCAGCGCCTCAACGCTGACTCGGGCGGCCACCTGCTCGGCGATGGCTTTCAGCGCCTTGGCAGCCTCCGAATTCGGTTTGGAGACGATCACCGGCTCGCCGGTATCCCCACCGATGCGGACGGAGGATTCCATCAGCACCGCGCCCAGGAAGGGAACTTTGGCAATCCGCGCCAGGTCCTCGCCGCCGCCCGCGCCGAAAAACTCGCCGCGCATGTTCTCGATGACGCCCAGGATCGGCACTTCCAGCGTGCGGAACATTTCCAGGCTGCGGCTGGCGTCTTCCAGTGAGACGGCCTGCGGCAGGGTGACGATGACCACGCCGGAAAGGGGGAGAGTCTGCGCCAGCGACAGGGGCGCGTCGCCGGTGCCGGGCGGCAGGTCAATGATGAGATAGTCCAATTCCCCCCACTCCACATCGGCCAGGAATTGGCGAATGGCTGAGTTTAGCATCGGGCCGCGCCAGATGAGCGGTTGGCCGGGCTTGACCAGAAAGCCCATGGACATCATCTTGACACCATACGCTTCCGCAGGGACGAGTTTCTCGCCGTTCGTGCCGGGAATGGCCTTAACTCCCATCATGGTCGGGATGTTGGGGCCGTAGATATCCGCGTCCATCAAACCGACGCGGGCGCCGCTTTGCGCCAGAGCCACAGCCAGGTTGACAGAGACAGTGCTCTTGCCAACGCCGCCCTTGCCGGAAGCGACCGCGACTGCGTTGCGGACGGGTAAATTTAACAGTCCGCGCATGCGGCCATCGTTGGGGACACTGGCATCCATCTTGATCTTGACCGACTTTACGCCGCTAACGGATATCACTGCCTCGCGGGCGGCTTTTTCGATGCTGCCCTTCAGCGGGCAGGCGGGCGTGGTCAGGAGGATGGTGAAGTTGACCGTATCGCCTTGGATATCAAGGTCCCGGATCATGTTGAGCGTGACCAGGTCTTTGTGCAGTTCGGGTTCCTGGACTTTGCTCAAAGCGGCCAGAACCATTTCGGAGGAGAGTTTTTCGGGCATGGTTTTCCTTAGCTAATTTATTCTGTGCACAGCGCCTACTCGGTGCGCCGAGTAGGCGCTGCGCACAGCACTACTCGACAGGAACGCTTCCACTTCCGACTTCGCCGCAGTATACAGCGCCAGCAGTTCATCATCACTGCCGCGGAAACGTTTGAGGGATTGTTTTGCGCAAGCCGTACAGCCGTGCATCGCCCGGTAAGAATCGGCGTTGCAGGAGGCGCAACCATCCAGCCGCACCATCATCAGGATGAAAGCCAGATTTTCGATGGATGCGGGGTCTGCAGCGTCGACCCGCGCGACCAATGCGCGCCAGCTTGGCCCACGCTGGTCGCGCAGGGATGGGATGACGCGTTCCGGGAAGAGCAGGTCGGTGTCGGGATTGTACATTTCCGGTTGAAGGTTCAAAGTCGAAAGTTGAAGGTTGTCGGTTTCAATAACCTGCAACCTGGAACTGTTATTCCGTCTTCCCAGCGCGTGCCGCTACTTTGGCCGCACGCGCGGCATTTTCCGCAGTAGCGTTAATGGGACGGATGCTCTCGTAATACGCGGCCGGTTTTGCAAGCGTTTCCTTATCCAAGACGGTCCGTTTGTAGGATGCCAGTTCGTAGTTGTGATCCATCTTGATCGCGTCGAACGGGCAATACTCGGCGCACAGGCCGCAGTTCATGCAGATGTCTGCATCAATGTAGAATTCGGCCGGGTCGGGGATCGGTCGCCCGGTGCTGGGATCGGTTGTCCGAACAATCCAAATACATTGCGGTGGGCAGACTTTGGCGCAGATGCCGCATGAAGTGCAGCGTAAAATCTTTTCACCCTCCTGGCCTTCATCATAAACCAGGAAGGGGATGAAACGAAACTCTTCGGGGAGCGGTACTTTTTCTTCCGGATATTGAACGGTGAAGATACCGCGGCTGCCTTTACTGGCGCGGTGGGCAATACCTTCTGGTGAGCCATAGCGTTTGCGCCCCAGCCAGCGGATGTCTTCGATGTATGTATCCACGAAGTGTTTTAAAGTAACGCCCAAACCTTTGAGAATGCCTATTCCGTACATGGTTTACTCCTACCGGTCGGTCTCGCCCAGAACGATGTCAATCGAACCCAAGATGGCAACGATGTCAGCAATTTTTTGGCCGATGCACATCGGGCCGAAGGCAGTCAGATTGATAAAGGATGGGGCGCGGACGTGATAGCGCCACGGGTTCGGTTTGCCGGTCGAGACGATGTAGAAGCCGAGTTCGCCTTTCGGGCCTTCGATGCGTCCATAGACTTCGCCAGCCGGGACGCGTACCTGGTACTGCGGTTTTCCGGTCTGGATCTCACCCTCAGGGATTGCCTTAGCCGCTTGCTGGATAATACGCACGCTTTGGCGCATTTCCTCGAGACGGAGCATGTATCGGTCGTAGATATCGCCATTCTGGCGAACGACCACATCGAACTCGAAACGATCGTAAATGCTATAAGGATCGGCCCGGCGGATATCATACGGAACGCCCGAGGCGCGCAGCAGTGGCCCAGTCGCAGAGTACTTGATCGCGTCCTCAGCTGTCAAGATTCCCTGGCCAATACAGCGTGCCCGCACGATTTCATTCTCACTAAGGAAACGATCTATCTCATCAATTTTGCGCGGCAAGCGTTCAAATGCGAGCCCCCTGATTTTTTCCAAAGTTCCTTCTGGGAGGTCACGCGCCACACCCCCAAATCGGAAATAGTTGCACATCATGCGTGATCCAGAAACGGCTTCGAAAATGTCCAAAATCAATTCGCGCTCTTCCAGCAGGTAGATCAACGGGGTGAAGAAAGTACCCAGGTCATTGAATAGTGCCCCAAGAGCCATGCAGTGGTTGGAAATGCGGGTCAGTTCCGCCATCATGATGCGGATATAGTCGGCGCGTTCGGGTACTGCAATATTGATCAACTTTTCAACCGCCAGCGCGTAACCAAAGTTATTGCTCATCGAAGAGAGATAATCCAGGCGGTCGGTATAGGGCATGTTTTGCAGGAAGGTGTTGCGTTCGCCGATTTTCTCGTGATTGCGGTGCAGATAGCCCATGACCGGCTTGAGGCTGACGATATTCTCGCCATCCAGAATGACTGCAACGCGGAAGACGCCGTGTGTGGAAGGGTGCTGTGGGCCCATGTTGACGACGATGTGATCGGTCTTCAAGCCAGTCTCATCGCTGGTTTTGTATTTGGCCAATGCGCCATACAAAGCGGCGTCGCCCTCGGGGATCCATTTCTCCGGGTCAAAACCAACCGGGTAGGCGATGTTGTCGTTGAAGGGATTTACATCTTCTGCCTGGATAATCTTGCCTACCGGCCAGCGGTTCTTGAAGGGTTTGCCTTCTTCTTCGAAGTAGGCTTCATGCCAGTCCTTGCGGAGTGGATGGCCGGAAAAACCTTCCCACATCAGGATGCGGCGCAGGTCGGGATGATCGTTGAATTTAATGCCTAATAGATCCCAGGCCTCGCGTTCTTGAAGTTCGGCACCCGGATATACCGATACAAGCGAAGGGACCTCGGCGCTGGTCCGCGGCACTTGGGTTCTAAAAACTAATCCAGCGCCGCCGGTGGTCTTGTAGGCGTGATAGACAACCTCCATTCTATCTTCCGGAAAGTAATCCACACCGGTGACGGAGGAGAGGAGGTCGTAGCCGAACTCATCCCGCAAGGCGGCGGCAAACTCGATAAGTTTGTTGGCGGAGACAATCCAGCCCGAATAACCGGGACGCTCGTCAGGCGTGACGCAGCCGGGGAAGCGGGCAGCAAGGTCAAGGGTTTGAGTGGGGGCGGGTATAGTCATGGCAGCCTCGCCTACGCCTCGTGATTTTTGATCTGCGGGATCTTGCGTGGATCAATCAGATCCGGGCCAAGAATAGGCACAGGGATGGACGCCTGGTCATCACCTTTTTGGTACCAGCGTACCGTCTTGATGGATTGCTGGCTGATTTTTTCCTGGAGTTTGATCAGGCCGTTGATCAAAGCTTGCGGAGTAGGTGGGCAGCCAGGTATATAGACGTCAACTGGGATGAAGCGGTCAATTCCCGAGACAACGTTATAGCCTTCCTTGAATGGCCCGCCTCCCGACGCACAAGCGCCCATGGCGACCACGTACTTGGGTTCGGGCATTTGGTTGTACAGGCGCACGATGACCGGGACCATTTTCTTTGTAACCGTGCCGGAGACGAGCATCAGGTCGCTCTGGCGTGGGCTGGGGCGGGTGACTTCCATGCCGAAGCGGGAGAGATCGAAGCGACTGGCTTGCGCGCAGATATATTCGATGCCGCAGCAGGCCAGAGCGAACATCATCGGCCAGATCGAGGCGCGCCTCCCCCAGTTGTATATTTTGTCAAGCGTGGTGATGGCTACTGTATCCTGCATTTCCGGCGGGATTTCATAGCCAGGAGAGTTTAGTCCGTTCGTGTCCATGCCATCTCCTATTTGTAAGTTATCGGTGACCAGTCATCGGTCGCCGCTGTTCAGCGGAACGGTCCCCCTGAGTGTCTAATTGGTATGTCTGCGGTTTTCGTGGAGCGGATTGTTAATCCGCCCGCCCCAGATATGGCTTAAACCATCAAGTTTTAGCCGCATTCGCTGTACGGGATAACATACGCTTAACCTGCAACGCGTACATGGCGCGGTTTGTGCCGAGCGTAGCGAAAGCACATAACCGTGACATAGCGTTGTCAGGTTGAAGCGATTGTTAGGTGAAAATTATTTATCTATGTTATTCCTATATTCAATCAATACTTCCAACAACCCGTAAAGATTCTGGCAGCGTTCTTCTTCGTTTTTCCCAGATGGGTGATAATCATATGAAGGTCCGCCATATTCATTTGGTAAATATTCCCATAAATTTATACTACGTGTATACCATATATGAAATAATTCTTTCTTTAATAGTTCATGAGTTGGAATATTTCCACTATATTCACTGATTTTCTTAATAAAGTATTCAAGGTAGTGATCGCGATTCTTTTTGTCCATTTTGAATCGAGGATCAGGAGCTCCCAAGAATCTAGCAATATCATAGTATTTTGCATCTACCATAACATCTTCAAAATCAATCAAACCTAGTTTTTCGCTATGCTTCAACCGTATTGTGTTGTTTGGTCTAAAATCACTATGCACAATTCCGAATTCATAACTATTAATTATTGAAATTAAGTTTTTTGCAGTTTCTTGAAGTTCAATTTTTATTGTATTTGAACAACATAGTTTTTTCAACTCATTTCCCAATTTTCCTTGTAATGCTAAATTCCATATCTTATCGAGAATATAAATAGACCAAGGCATCCAAATTTTCCAGTCTCTGGTATCACCTTTATTTCCCATGTCTTTACCAATAAGTGATAAATAATCCAAAGATGGCTCAAGACATGAAAATCGAGCAGCCAAATCTATGAAATCAAGACAATTTGTTTCGCTTGAAAAAAATAAATTTTCATCAATAATTTCATCTTCATATTCTAGAATAATTATTTCTTTCTTGCTTTCATCACACATAGATCCATAGTATTTCGGTGTTGGAATACCAGCTTTACCAAGGTATTCATAGTGATGAGCTTGTTTTGATTCCTTGCTATCAAGTTGCTTTCTAATAAAGAATGTATTTATTTCCTGGGTATCATTCTCAAATCCAATGGCTAATTCGGGAATAATATATTCGCCACAGATGCCTGGCTTCCCAACAGACTTATTGCTTGTTTCATAGCTGATAGAAGTAATTTCACTCTGATAGTTTGGTTGAAGAATCATTTTAAGCTCTGAATATTGCATTTGAAATAGCTGGTTTGTATATTCTTTCATGAATACTCCTAAGGGAAATGATGAATACAGGATTAAGTAAAATTATCTCCGTTAAATATACTTTTTTATACGCGCCGAAGGCGTCCACCTAACATCCCGCACCACGTTCTGCCGACTGCATACCATCAAGACATTCAGCGGAACAGGCCCCCTGAGTGTCTAATTGGTATGTCTGCGGTTTTCGTGGGGCGGATTGTTAATCCGCCCGCCCCAGATATGGCTTAAACCATCAAGTTTTAGCCGCATTCGCTGTGCGGGATAACATCCCGCACCACGCTCTGCAGACTGCATACCATCAAGACATTCAGCGGAACGGGCGGATTATAGCCGCTGAGATGGGTGATGTCAACCGCCAGCAAATCCTCGCCTACATCCGCAAACACGGGAGCGCCTGTGCAGCCGATATCAGTTCTGCCATGCAGATGACGCCTGCCAATGCCCGCCACCATCTGGCGCACCTGGAAGCCAATGGGCTGATCGAAGTGGTCAATCAGAGACATGCGGAGGGGCGCGGCCGGCCGGTTTCAATATATGGCCTTTCACGCGCCGCGCGCGGCGATAATCTCGAACATTTAGCCGGCGCGATATTAGATATATGGCAGACGGATTTAACACCAGAAAAGCGAGAGAGGATGTTGCGTGGGATTGCCCACCGCTTGGCGGCGAGCGGTCAGACCGGTTCGCCCGGCGCAGCCAGTCAGGCCGTCCCGCTTACCCGCCGTTTGACTCAGACGGTTGACAGGTTGAATGAACTACATTACCAGGCGCGCTGGGAGGCGGGTGCTTCGGGGCCGCGCATCATTTTGGGTCATTGTCCGTATGCCGGGATTGTGGAGTCCCATGCGGAGTTGTGCCGGGTGGATGCGTTCTTTCTGGAAGAATGTGTGGGAATGTCTGCGCAACTGACAGCCAAATTGGAGCGTGGCAGGCAGGGGTTGCCCTTTTGTTTGTTTGCGTTGATTTAGCGTTGCGGTCTAGCCTTTGGCAATTTCCACGTCCCCTCACCGCTGACGCGAATATCCCGCCGCAGGAAGAGCAGCCAGGCCAGTAAAGCGAACAGGGCGCCAAATGCCAGCAGGCCGCCGAACCATTCCCAGTTTATACCGCTCAGCGCGAAGCCGCCCTGATAGTAATCCATCGGGAAAAACTCGGCTATTTTTTTCCAATCCTTGTCCATGCTTGCAAAAACCGGCGCAAAGAAACTAAAGGTAAGCAGCAATCCGGCGCTCATGGCGGCCATATTGCGGGATGGCAGCAGCATGCTCAGCAGCAAAGCCAGCGTTCCAAACAGCAGCAGGATGGCCAGCAGCGAGAGGAAGGGCCGCGCCAGTTCGAGGATGGTTACATCCATCGTCGTGCTGGGGAGTATGAGAGCGAACCCCAGCCAGACTGAGGCCAGTATGATAAATGTTGTGGCTGCGAAAGCCAGCAAGCGCCCCAGAAAGAAGGCCGTCCGCTGGATGGGATAAGCCAGCAGCAGATCAAGGATGCCGTTTTCTTCGTCGCCGGCCAGCAGGCTGCTGCCGGCCAACACGGCGAAGATGCCGATCACCAGGGGCATGTAGGAGAAAAACTCCACGTGCAGAAAACCTTCGGGCGAAAAGAAATCTAGATCTATGCCGCCGAAGGCCGCCATCATTTCGGGCGGGTACTGTTTGATCAACTCCTGGAGTAGTTCGCCTTGATCGGCGATGGTATCGTAGAAACCCAACATGAACGCGCCCATCAATCCCAGGCTGAGTCCCCAGCCAATGATTGCGCCGAGTGAACGCTTCAACGCGTGAGAAAAAACTGCAAACATGGTTCACCTCCGCCTTACTGGTAATAGGTCAGAAAAATTTCTTCGAGCGAGTGCTGCTCGGTGGACAGGTCAATGACCGGGAAGGCCGCCAGGGCCTTGATGAGGGCATCCATCTCGCCTTCCACTTGCAGCGTCAGAGCGGCGCCGTCGTCTTTGGAGAGCAGGCTGACGCCCGGCAGTCGGGTAAGCGCCTCGCTGTCCACCGGCTGGCGAAAGCGCACGCGCACGCGGCGGAGTGAACGGTTGATTAGCGCGGAGGTCTCGGCGACTTCCACAACCACGCCCTGGCGGATGATGCCCACCCGCTCGGCAATCTCATGCACTTCGCTGAGAATGTGCGAGGAGAAGAAGACGGTCGCGCCCTCCTCCCGCGCTTCGCGGATCAGGCGCAGGACGGTCTGCTGCATCAGCGGGTCGAGACTGGCTGTCGGTTCATCGAGCAGCAATAGTTCCGGACGGTGCATCAGCGCCTGCACGACACCGACTTTTTGCTTGTTGCCCTTGGAAAGATTTTTGATTTGCGGTTTCAAGTCGAGATTGAGCCGCTCGGCCAATTGGCGCACGAAGCCCCAATCAATTTTGTTCCCGCGCAGCCGGGCGAACAGGCGCAGCGCGCTTTCCACGTTCAGGTTGCCTTCCAGGTTGAGTTCGCCGGGCAGGTAGCCGCTGCGGGCGCGCACCGCCACCGCCTCTTTCTGCGGGTCGAGGCCGAGCACGCGCAGTCTACCGCCGTTGGGGCGGATCAGGTCGAGCATGCAGCGGATGGCGGTCGTCTTCCCGGCGCCGTTCGGGCCGAGGAAGCCGAAGATTTCTCCCTTGCGGACTTCCAGGTCCACGCCGCGCAGGGCTTTCACCGCGCCGTAGTTCTTGACCAGGGATTGGGTTTGGATGGCCAGGTCGGTTGTCATGTCATTTCTCCATCATCATAAACCTCATTTTGAAATAAGGTCTCTTACCCCAGCGGCGTAACGCTGATGAGTATCGCGACAAAATGCGCCGCCGCGCCCAGGATGACGAAAATGTGCCAGACTTCGTGAAAGCCAAAAACGCCCGGGACGAGATTCAGAATTTTGGTCATGTAAATCACCGCGCCGAGGCTGTAAGCCACCCCACCGATGAAAAGCCAGGTTAACCCTCCGGCAGACATGACCAGCAGCATTTCTTTAACGGCGAGGATGCACAGCCAGCCCATGATCAGGTATACACCTGCGGTCACCCAGCGCGGCGCCTTGATAATAAATAATTTGACCGACAGGCCAATGAGCGCCAAAGCCCAGACGATGCCGAGCATTCCCCACTTCCAGAAACCGCTGAACAGGTTGAAGCAGATGGGCGTATACGTCCCGGCAATCAACAGGTAGATGGCAATGTGGTCGAACTTGCGCAGGCCCTCGATGATACCGCTGGCGGCTTTCGGCAAATGATAGGACGCGCTGGCCGAAAAGAGCAGGATCAGGCTGAGGCCATAGACCAGCAGTGAGAGCACCCGGCCGGTGTTCCCCCACCCGATGATGAGCAGGGGGATCAATCCGACAAGGGAGGCAAAGGCGGCGAAGAGATGGGTCAGGCCGCTGACGGGATCGCGAAATTTAGATGACATCAATTCCTTCGTTCTTATTTTGAGATTTTATCGCTGGCTTGGTCCAGCGCCTGAACCTGTTCGGCTGTCAGCCGCCAGCCGAGAGCCGCGGCGTTCTGCGCTGACTGGGAGGCGGTTTTCGCTCCCGGAATGGGCAATGCCCCCTTGCAGATAACCCAATTCAAGGCAACCTGGCCGGGCGTCTTGTTTCCATGATCCTGGCCGATTTCAGTCATTAACTGGAGCAAGGGGCCGATCCGGCTCAAAATTCCCGCCGCCGCGCGCCCCCGAATTCCAGGCGGCAGATTATCCGCGCTGTACTTGCCGGTCAATAGCGCTTTGGCTAGTGGACTATACGCGATCAACCTGACGCCCAGCTCATGACAGCGATCCAACAGGCCGTTTTTTTCGATGCTGCGGTTGAGCAGGTGATATTCGACCTGATTGGAGGCGAGTGGGATATCGTGCTTGGCAAGGACGGTGTAGGCGCGTTGCATTTGATTCTTATCATAGTTCGAGACGCCAACGGCGTGCGTCAGTTTGGCCTTGACCATCTCGGCCAGGCCCTCCACCCAGTATTCGATGGGAAAAGGTGGAAAAGGCCAGTGGATTTGGTATAAATCAACGTGTTCCAGTTCAAGCCTCTCCAGGCTGCGCTGAAGAGCCTTCGACATTGCGCCTCGCGTCAGGCGCCATGGATAGGGCATGAATTTTGTCGCCACCAGGACAGGTTTGGCGCTGTTTTTGATAAATTCCCCCAGCAGGCGCTCAGAGAGACCTGAACCATAAACTTCGGCGGTATCCACCAGGTTGATGCCAGCCTCCAGAGACGTCTGTAACGCCGCCTGGATGTCGTCGTCGGTGTAACCCTGGCCATAGTGCCAGACGACACGGTCGCCCCAAGCCCAGGCACCCAGCCCCATTTCAGCATTGTGTAAGAACAGTGTTTCCTTGGCGATTTGCCCAGTCATAATTCTCCGTATTGTGGGGGCTATTCTATCATAAGCTGGGCCGTTTTCACTCTGAGGGAGCGTTTTTACAAGGCATTGTCACCCTGAGGGAGCGTAGTTTGCGACCGAAGGGTCTCCACCATCGCGAGGGGATGCTTCGCTGCGTTCAGCATGACAGGGTGTTGTCACCCCTTCCTTCGTCAGGACAGGCTCTGAGGAAGCGCTTTTTACGACCGAAGGGTCTCCCCCGCTGCGAGGGGATGCTTCGCTGCGCTCAGCATGACAAGCGGCCGGGGAGGGGATGCTTCGGGCAAAGGCTTGCCCTGAGTGCTCTTCGAAGGGACGCCCTCAGCATGACAGCAGGGAGAAGAGGGGCTGCTCTACGAACCACCCATCACTTGCAAGAATATTTCCACCACTTTCGAATCAAAGTGGCTGCCCGCCCCGGCCTGGATATGCTCGATCACCTTTTCCTTAGGCCAGGCGGCGCGGTAGGGGCGGTCTGACCGCAGGGCATCCCACACATCCACCACTGCAAAGATGCGCGCCGCCAGGGGGATTTGCTCGCCTATCAATCCACGCGGGTAGCCGGAGCCATCCCATTTTTCGTGGTGACTGTAGGGGATATCCAGCGCCGGGCGCAGGTAGGCAATGGGTGAGAGCATATCGAAAGCGAATTGCGGGTGCCGGCGCATGATGACCCACTCTTCGTCGGTCAGCGCGCCGGGCTTGTGCAGGATATTATCAGGAATACCCATCTTGCCCATGTCGTGCAGCAGCGCCCCGCGGCGGACGTGAACGAGTTCGGCCTCGCTGATGCCCATTGTCCGCGCCAATTGCAGGGTCAATTCGGTAACGCGCAGGGTGTGGCCTTCGGTCTCTTTATCGCGCAGATCCATGGCGTGTGACCAGCCCTCGATGGTGGCGTCGTAAGCCATGACCAGTTCGGTGTTGGCGCGCTGCAAACCTGTGAACAGGTTGGCGTTATCCACGGCGATGGCGGCCTGCCCGGCCAGCGTTTCGAGAAAATCCAGCCACACATCCGCCGTGCGGTGTGAACGCAGGAATACCTCCAGCACGCCCTTCACCTGGCCCTTGGCGATGAGTGGCACGGCGTGATAGCAATCAAACTCTTCTCCTGCCAGCAGATTGGCGCGCACGAAACCACTTCCTTCTTCACGCAGATCGTGTACGCTGACCAGGCGCCGTTCCAGTGCGGCGCGCCCGGCGTGACCTTCGCCCAGGCGCAGGCGGGAGCGTTCGATGCCCTTGCTGCGAAAGCCGCGCCCGGCGGTGTATTCCAGCGTCTGGGTGTGGGGATTGAACAACAGTACAGCGGCCGCGTCTACTTTCAACTGCGAGACCACCTGTTCGAGAACGACTTTGAGCACGATGGACAGATCCATGCTGCCGGTGATGGCGCGGTCAATATCGCGCAGGGCCTGGATGTTGCGCAGTCGGCGTTGGGTTTCTTCGTACAGCAGCGCGCGGTGGAGGGTGCTGGCAGCCTGATCGCCGATACTGCGGGCGAGGCGCATCTTATCCGCAGTGAACGGCTCGCGCGCTGCATCGCGCACTTCGCCTAACACCAGAAGTCCCAAGGGGCGTTCACGGGCGCGGAGTGGGACAACGCACAGGGTTTGCGCAATGCCGAGGAAAAATGGCGCGCAGTCGCTCGCTTCCGGGCTGTCGGTTTGAAGCACCAGCGGAGCGTTTTCATCCATAACGCGCTGGCAAAAGGGATGGGCGGCAAGCGGCTCGCGCTGCCCCACTTGCAGATCGCGGTCGAGCACGCGGACGGGATAGACCGCCTGCGCGACGAGATCACCGTTCTCCAGGAGCAAAACGCGGGCAAAGGTGACGTGTGTGGCCTCGACGGCGCGGCGGGTAAGCACGTCGAGGATGGCGTTGAAATCCTCCATCTCCGACAGCGTGCGCGAGAGATCGTAGAGCGCGCCCAGTGTTTCCACCTGCCTCTGGATCTGTTCTTCTGCCTGCTTGCGCGCGGTGATGTCGCGGACGACGGAGATGGCTGCCACGCCCTCCTTGGTCTCCATCGCGCTCAGGCTGATGTCCACCGGGAACTCGCTGCCATCCTTGCGCCGGGCGTACAATTCCAACCCGGAGCCCATTGTGCGCGCCTTTGGCGCGGCGAGATACCCGTCGCGATGCCGGGGGTGAATCGCGCGGATGCGGTCTGGCAACAGCATTTCGACCGACTTGCCGAGCAACTCCTCCCGCCGGTAGCCGAACAGTGCCTCGGTCTGTGCATTGGCGACGACGATGTTCCCCTCGGCGTTCACCACCAGCACGCCATCGGGCATGGATTCGATCAAGGTTTGCACTTGCTGTTCCGCCTGCCTGCGCTGGCGGCGCACCTGGGCATCCTGCATTTCCCGCTCAATGGCTGGGAGCAGGCGCGACCACTTGCCCTTGGTGATGAAATCATGCGCCCCGGCTCTCAGCGCGGCGACAGCGTTTTCCTCGTTGATCGTGCCAGACATGATGATGAACGGCAGGTCCAGGCCGCTCTCGTGCAGCACCTCGAGCGCCTGCGGCCCGCTGAAATGCGGCAGGCTGAAATCCGCGATGACGAGGTCCCAGCCCTCACCCCCGGCCCCTCTCCCTGCCCCCTTCGGGGGTGCTTCGCGAGGAGAAGGGAGCAGCGCGGCGCGCATCTCCTCGGCGGTTTCGACCCGGGTGCTGGTCACCTCGTAGCCACCGCGCTTCAACTCGCGCAACATGAACAGGGCATCATCTTCGTTGTCTTCGACGATCAATACGCGTAGAGGAATGGTCATGGGAAACTCCTTTAGATTTTGGATCCGGGCGACGCTCCACTTCGTTGCGTGTCGCGCTACAAACTTTCCAATGTAAAGTAGAACACCGCGCCCTCTCCTACCTTACCCTCCGCCCAGATGCGCCCGCCGTGGCGGTGGACAATGCGCTGCACGGTCGCCAGCCCGATGCCGGTGCCGGAGAATTCCGCTTGGCTGTGCAGCCGCTGAAAGGGAGCGAAGAGGTTGCCCGACTGGGCGGGATCGAAGCCGGCGCCGTTATCTTTCACGTAATAAGTGACGAGTGACGAGTGACGGGCATTCGGAGCGTCATTAACACCACCCGTCACCCGCAACTCGCCACCCTCAACCACACCGAATTCGATCCGCGCCACTTCACGCTTTCCTGTGAACTTCCAGGCGTTGCCGAGCAGGTTGGTGAGCAGGGCGCGCAGCAGGCTGGGATCACCATTCGCGGTTAGTTTGGGGGCGATGAGGAATTCGGCTTTGCGCCCCGGCTCGGAGGTCTGGAGTTCGGCGGCGATTTCGCTGCCGAGCGCACTCAGGTCAACGGTCTCGAAATGCATCTCGGCGAGGGTGAGACGCGACAGTTTGAGCAGATCTTCGATCAACCGCTCCATACGTTCCGCGTTGGCGCGGATGCGGCGCAGGTAATCCTTTCCCTGCTCGGCGAGCGAGTTGCCGTAATCTTCATCCAGCGCCTGGATGAAGCCGCCGATGCTGCGCACCGGGGCGCGCAGGTCATGCGAGACCGAGTAGGAGAAGGCCTCCAGTTCGCGGTTGGCATCCTCGAGTTGGCGGGCGTGACGCTGCAAATCCTCGTTCAGTTTCTGGATGGCTTCTTCGCGCTGTTTCAGGTCGCGGAAAAGCAGATCGAAGGGCCGGGTCAGGCCGGTCTCGATGATAGCTTTGTAGATGAGGAAGAAGGCAAGAATCTTGAAGTAATGCCCGAGCAGGTTGGAAAAGCCATACACGCTGATGTACTGGGTGAAAGCCAGTTCGGAGGCGATGGTCAGGAGGATCGCCCAGACCAGCAGGCGCAGCACGGCGCGGTCGAACGACTCGCGGCGGCGCAACAGCAGGAGGATGGAAGCCAGCAGGATCAGGGAGATGACATATTCGCTGTAGATTTTAAAGGGCGTCAGGCCGCTGCCTTCGACATAACAGATTGGGAAGATTCTGGAGAATATCGCCCCCAATCCCAGGCTGACAATGACGGCATAACCGGCGATGGCCAGGTAAGGATTGAATTTCCGGCGCAGGAAGAGCGGCGCGGTGAGTAGAGAGAGGGCTTGCAGGTAGCGGGCAAAGATCCACAGTTGGGTGGGCAGATTGGCGTCGTAACCCTGAAAAACCCCCATGCCCTTGTAGGCCAGCGTATGCACCAGGTCAATGGCGGCCAGGAAAAGGGAGGCGATGCCAAAGAACAGCAAGTAGCCGTTCTCGGTAAACCGCCGCGAGTTCCAGGCGATCATGAACGCGCCGCAGGCGATGACGATGCTGAAGGCTTCAGCCAGGCTGTGGAAGAGGACGTAACTGTAGCGGCTGGTCACGTAAAGTCCGCCCAGCAGAAGCGCGGCGGCCAAAACGTTCAGGCTTTTGCCGGGAAAGTTCGTCTGTCTCATCAGGTTCAGCCTCACTCAATGGACATTATCGGGTATTTGAGGAACTTAATCACCGCCAAGGCGCAAAGACGCCCCGGGCTTTTCTCACCTGCACTCCCTGGCACTTGCACCCACATCGTCCCGACACTTGCACCTGCTGCAAGTGCAGGTGTGTCCTTCGGGAGGGCAAGTGTGCAGCAGACCGTCTCGCCCCGGCGGGCTCCCGGCCCGAACGGAGTGCAAGTGTGACGAACCCGGCGCGTTTCATGGCTTCTTGCAGTTATTATTACACCTCCCAGGCTTCAAAACAGGCTGCAAAGAATGCAATCACCTACGATCGCTCCTTCGCTTGGTCAAAAACAAACAAGCCGCAGACATCCATTGACCGCCGCGGCCTGGCTATATGATGCTTCCAGTTGAGATCATTCGTCCGTGAGCGAGCCTTCATAGCTGAATACAGGTATCAAGGTTACTACTCAGGCATGTCACCATGCCTGCCCTGGCGGGCTAGGCCAGGGAGCGAGCGTTTTGTGCGAGAGAAGGGTCTCCATAAGCCAACCCGTGAGATTCCCTTCGGCCTGGCTCAAGGCAGGCTTCGCCGCTGGAAGAACGCCAGCGGCTCACATCGTCCCGACACCGTCCCGATGCTCTTGCGGGATGTCCTTCGGGAGAATGACAAACTGGCTGAGCAGTTACGAAAGCCGATTGATTCAATTGCGAAGTGCGAGGGTTTTTCCGAAGAATACTCTCATCTCCTCATAAATTATATGCTGTTTTTTTTGCAAGATCCCATACAAATTTGTTAATCCGATGGCGCGTCCCTTCGGCTGTGTTCGTGTCACCCCTTCCTTCGTCAGAGCAGGCTCTGAGGGAGGGCACTACCCTGGCACTTGCATGCCAGGGCAAGTGTGCGACCGAAGGATCTCCTTCATCGCGAGAGGATGCTTCGCTGCTCCTTCGCTTCTCTCAGGACAAGGCTCAGCATGACATGGTGACGAAAGAAAAAGCAACTTTGCGCTGTAATACTATGGTCAATAGACATTATCGGTAATGGTCTTTCTGGCATCGAATGACTCGAATTTACCGAATTTTTTTCAAAGGCCTCCTCGGCGAGAAATTCGTGCAAATTCGATGCCGAAGGCCTACTCGGCAAAAAATGGTGACGGATTATTCCCGATAAAGTCTACTGCTTCTTTATCTCAAGGTCCATATCACAGGCTGGCATTCAGGGTAGTCATCCCACATAAATCAGGTTACAATCTGGACGAAAATTTTGGAACTGATGGAGCGCCAGTTATGACATCCGACCCGGAAGGGGAATTAGCCGAAGGTCTACCGGAAGAATCCCCGTCGAGGTTAGCCAGGCGTCTCGGCTTGCCGTTCAGCAACTCGTTGCTGCTCACCCGCTCCTTAACCCACCGTTCCTACGTGAACGAGCATCCAGAAGCTGTGGAAGATAACGAGCGGCTGGAATTCTTGGGGGATGCCGTGCTGGATTTCGTCGTTGCGGCCTGGCTCTACAATCACTTCCCGGAAATGGCCGAAGGCGAGTTGACGCAGATGCGCTCGGCGCTGGTCCGCACCGAGGAATTAGCCGAATTCGCACGCCAACTGGACCTAGGGCCTCTCATGCGACTTGGGCAGGGCGAAGTCCAGGCCGGGGGGCGTGAGCGCACGGCTCTGCTCTGCGCCACCTTTGAGGCGCTGGTCGGGGCGCTCTACCTTCAGACGGACGTCGAGACGATCCGGCGCTTCATCCATCCATTCCTGGAGGAGGCTGCCGGGCAATTAATTCTTCAAGCAGACATCCATGATGCAAAGAGCCGTCTCCAGGAATGGTCACAAGCGCAGAAATATGGCATTCCACGTTACGTAACTGTTCAGACCAGCGGCCCGGATCACGACAAATTATTCGCAGTAGATGTGTATATCAACGGTCAGTTGTCTGGCCGAGGTTCCGGTCACAGCAAGCAGGTGGCGGCGCGCGCCGCGGCCAAAGATGCGCTTGAACGCATTGAAGGTAAAATGTAAAACGTAAAACGGAAAACGTGAAACGTAAAACGTAAATCGTAATTCCGAAATCCGAAATCGAAAATCCCTCATGCCATTACGCCTCAAATCCCTCGAATTACACGGCTATAAAACCTTTGTAGCCAAGACCACCTTCGAATTTGCCGCAGGGATCACTGCCATCGTTGGCCCTAACGGCTCAGGCAAGTCCAACATCGCCGACGCGCTGCGCTGGGTATTGGGCGAACAGTCTTATAGCCTGCTGCGCGCCAAGAAGACTGAGGACCTGATCTTCGCCGGTTCCGAGCAACGCCCGCGCGCGGGTATGGCCTCAGCCGCAGTAACGTTTGACAACTCTAACGGTTGGCTGCCGGTTGATTTCTCGGAGGTAGCTCTGGCTCGCCGCGCCTATCGCGATGGGCGTAACGAATACTTTCTAAACAGCCAGCATGTGCGCCTGCGCGAGATCAATGAACTGCTGGCGCAATCTGGTCTATCCGAGCGAACGTATACCATCCTTGGGCAGGGTTTGGTGGACGCCTCGCTGTCCCTCAAAGCCGACGAACGCCGCCGGTTGTTCGAGGAGGCGGCCGGCATCGGCCTGTATCGCGCCCGGCGCGAGGAATCCTTACGCCGCCTGGAAACCACTCACCGCAATCTGGATCGTGCGCTCGACATCCTGGCCGAACTGGAACCTCGCTTGCGCGGCCTGGAAAGGCAGGCGAAAAAAGCCCAGGAATTCGCCCAAGTGCAGGCTGACTTGCGCCTCCTTTTGCTGGATTGGTATGGTTATCATTGGCATCATACACAAAAAAGACTGACCGAGGTGCGCGAGAGCGCGCGTGGGCATGAAGCGAAATTGCATTCCGAGAGCGAAAAATACCAGGCTGTGCGCCAGAATTATGCCGCCTTCCGCGACCGGCTGCAAGGATTACGCGGGCGGCTGAGTTCGTGGCACCGTCAATCACTGAGCCTTCACAATACGCGCCAGGTCATCAGCCGTGATCTGGCCGTGTTGGACGAACGCCGCCGCGCCCTGCTGGATAATCGCCAATCGGCCTTGAGCGAGCAATCCCGTCTGGCAGAGGAAGACCGCATTGCCGCTGAACGCCTGGCCGAATCTGAGGCTGAGGCCGCGCGCCTGCAAAGCGAATTTGACGAGGCGCAAACCCAAATGAAATTGGTCCAGGATGCGTTGGAAATACGTCAGGCTGAAAAGATGGAAGCCGAGCAAGCCTTGCAGGCTGTTCGTCAGACATTGAACAAGCTGAATACCCGTCGCGCCCAATTGCAGGCTCGCCTGGATGAGTTGAAAATCCGCAGCGAAGGCCAACAGCAAAAGCTGGAGACCGCCGGACAGGCGATAATCCGCGCAGAAGAAGAAGCCCGCAAGGTCGAGTTGCAGCACCAATCCGCGCTGGCGGCGCGCGGACAGGCCGAGGCTGTTCATAAACAGGCAGAAAGCGACTTGCTCGCCGCGCAGAAGCGTCTGACCGGGCTGGTTGAATCCATGCGGGAGAAACAAAACGCGCGTTCTGCCAAAGAAGCTGAGAAAGCGCGTGTGAAGGCTCAATTGGAAGTATTGGAACAGGCCGAGCAATCTTTCGCCGGTTATGCGGATGGCGCCCGCATCCTGTTGGACGCGGCGCGGCAGGCGCGTCTTACAGGCGCACGCGGCGCGTTGAGCGCGGCGTTGGATGTCCCTGTGGAGCTGGAACTGGCGATTGCCGCCGCGCTGGGCGAGTACACGGATGCCGTTCTGCTCGAATCGGGGAATGAGGCGGAACAGGCCTTGGCGCTGCTGGATGCGGACCAATCCGGCCGCGCCGCGTTGCTGCCGTTGGATTGGCTGGCGCCCTCTCCGCCGCTCTCCCCCTCGGGCGACGCCGATTGCCTCGGGCTGGCGGCTGACCTGGTCAAGGCGTCGGCGGAACTGCGCCCGGCACTGGATTTGTTGCTTGGGCATACCCTGGTCGTGCGGGATCGCTCGGCCGCGCGGCGCATCCTGGCCGGTCAAGCCAATGCGGTGAGGGTTGTTACCTTGCGCGGGGAGGTTTTCAGCGCCAACGGGCCGGTGCTGGCCGGCCGGCAGGCGCGCGCCGGGACATTGGGACGTCCCCGCCAGCGCCGCGAGCTTCAAAACGCGCTCGCCGGCCTTGATCGCCAAATCAAGGCTTTTGACGAAAATATTCAAGAATTGGACAAGGAGATCAATTCCGCCCGGGGCGAGGTAGATACCCTGGTAGGAGTGTTGCGGGAGAAACGCCTCAGCCTGGAATCGGCCCTGGCGGCCGGGCAACAGGCTCAAGTACAGAGCGAGTCGGCGCGGCGGCAGCGGGATTGGCAGGCCGGTCAGAAGGATATGCTCCAGACCGAGATCGCGCAAGGGGAGTCCGAGAGTCGGGAAGCCGACGCCGTCTTGTCCAATATCGAAAAAGAGGCCATTTTGGCTCAGGAAGATATTCGCGCCCGGAATGCGGCGCTGGCCACATTGACGCTGGAAGAGTATCAGGCGCAGGTCACGCACTGGAAGACGCGCTCGGCAATAACTGAGCGCGCCCTGGCGGATGCCCGCAGCCGTCAGGCGGAACGTCAAGAGGCGATCAGCGGGCTGCAGGGACAAGCGGCCAGCGTGGTAAAACGCCTGGCTGAGATTGACCGTTCGTTGACCGCCCTGGAAAACGAAAAAGAGGCCTTGCGTGGGCAGGAAGGCAGCTTGAACACCCAGCTCGAGGAGTTGCGCATCCTGATCGAACCAGCGGAAAAGGAATTGGAGACGGCCGAGGCCCAGGAGTCGGCACTTCAGGAACAGGAATCCAGCAGCCAGCAGGCGCTGACATTAGTTGAGCGCCGCAATACACAACTCCAGCTTGACTTGAGTCGTAAGCAGGAAGCACTGGATAATTTGCGCCTGAAGATCGAAGATGACTTTGGCCTAGTCGCTTTCGACTATGCGGCCGAGGTTTCCGGGCCGATGCCGTTGCCATTGGATGGCATGGTGGAGCAATTGCCCCGCGTCGCCGAATTGCCGCCCGATCTGGAGGAAAACCTGACCCGGCAGCGGGCGCAGCTCAGGCGGATGGGCGCCGTCAACCCGGAAGCGCAAAAGGAATACGATTCGGTCAAGGAACGCGACGAGTTCCTGAACGCACAACTGGCCGATTTACGCAAAGCAGAAAGCGATCTGCATCAGGTCATTGCGGAATTGGATGAACTGACCAGACGTGATTTTCAAAAGACTTTCTCCGCTGTCGCGTTGGAGTTCCATTCGATCTTTCACCGGCTGTTCGGCGGCGGGTCAGCGCAACTGGTGTTGACGGATCCCGACAACCTGTCCGAGACCGGCATTGACATCGAGGCGCGCCTTCCAGGTCGTCGCGAGCAGGGACTTGCGCTTTTATCGGGCGGTGAGCGCAGCCTGACGGCGATCGCGCTGGTCTTTGCCCTGCTCAAGGTATCCCCGACGCCGGTCTGCGTTTTGGATGAGGTGGATGCCATGCTGGACGAGGCCAACGTGGGTCGCTTCCGGGGTCTGCTCCTGGAACTCAGCCAGGATACGCAATTCATTATCATTACCCACAACCGCAATACCGTCCAGGCTGCAGATGTGATCTACGGTGTGACGATGGGGCGCGATTCGACCAGCCAGGTGATCAGCCTGAAATTGGATGAGGTCAGCGATGAGCTTCTGCGGGGGGACGGGAGATAAGACGAAAAAAATTAGCGGTTAGCTGAAGCGCTAACCGCTAAAAGAAAACTGGCCCCTAATTGCTGTTATTGGAATTTTGCCAGCTCGTCTTCGAGCTTCGGGTCAACCGGTATGCGCTCGAGATAATAATCGTAAATCTTGACCGTCGTCGCCTGGCGGGCTTCCGCCAGCCATTCCTGGAATTTGGCATCCCGCATTTGCTGATATTCAGCCTCCGTCAACGGGCGGTTCTCGTGTCCGAGCACCTGGATGATATGCCAGCCAAAGTCGCTCTGCACGGGTTGGCTTATTTTCCCGATTGGCAAAGCGAAGGCCGCGTTCTCGAACTCAGCGATCATCCTGCCGCGCCCAAACCAACCCAAATCGCCGCCGCTATCTTTCGTGCCGGCGTCTGTCGAATTCTCAGCCGCCACGGTTTGCCAATCTGCGCCGTTCGCCAACTGCTTTAGCACAACCTGGGCGGCGGCTTCGTCGGCGAGCAGGATGTGTCGCGCCCAAACCTGTTCATTATCATAGGGGACATCTTTTGTGATGATGTCGTACACCTTTTGCCGATAGAGCCGGTTCTCGAAGAAGACTTTGCGTATATCCGCTTCGGTCATTTTGATGTTGGCATAGTTCTCGACCACCTTCGCGAACTCACTTTGGAAAGCCTCGATTGTGTACGGCGTGGCTGTCGGCGTGATGGAAGGAACCACCGTGGGTGTGGCTGACAGGTCAGCGGTCGCGGTGGGGAGAGGCGTCGAGGTTGGATCTGGGCTGGGAACCGGCGTAAGCGTCACCAGGGCCAACTGGGTCGGGGATAAAGTCGAATAGACGATCGCCGTCGGTGTCAGGGTTGGGGTGGGTGTATCGTTCACGAGGAATCCGAAATCGGATTGGATGGCTTTTTCGATTTCGTCAGCCGTGACCAGGATTCCGTTCGCGCGGGCATATTGACGGATCAATAGTTCGTCCACAAGTTGGTTGATCACTTCGCTGCCCAGTTGAGCCGGATTATTCAATGTATCCTGAATTTGAGTCAAATACTGGGCGATGTTTGGGTTGGTGACCGGATCCATGCCGAACATCTGGGCGAACTGCAGGTATTGGACGTATTGCGTGATATTCTGCTGGCGCGCCAGCCGGACGCGCATCTGGAACTCGCGCGTGGTGACAACATCTTTGCCGACCTTGACGACCGGTTGTCTGGCCTGTAGCACGGTCAGGCTTAGGATGCCGTAGAGGATCAGCGAGATAACGACGACGACAATCGCGAGCGCAGAATAGGTGATGAGCCTGGCTTGCCGGCGTTCGCGCTCCAGACGGGCGAGGTGTTTCTTGGTGACAATTTTAGCAGTCTTGTTTTTTGCCATATTAACAGCTACTTCTTACCGGTCGTCTTCACTTTTGCCGGTATAGGGGAGCAGGGCGATATGCCGGGCGCGCTTGATGGTGCCCGCTAGAGCGCGCTGATGTTTCGCGCAAGTGCCTGTTTGACGACGCGGGCGGATCTTGCCCTCTTCGGTGACGAAGCGGCGCAGAACGTCTGCCTGCTTGTAATCCATCGTCAAATGTTTATCGGCGCAGAATTGGCAAAACTTCGGACGCGCATAGTAGCGGCGTTCGGAGGATTGCTCCGATCCATATCCATTTTGATAGTCCATAGGTATTTACTCCAACAAACTTATCTTTGGGCGGCTTAGAAGGGAAACTCGTTCTCTTCCGCCTGCCCCTCGATTTCTGTTGCGGCGAGTGCCGCTTCACTGTGATTGACTTCGCGGCGTTCGCCGAGCATCAGCATCTCGGCCGCGACGATCTCAGTCGTCGTGTGCTTGGCGCCCTCTTTGTCTTCCCAGCGTCGGGTTTGCAGGCGTCCTTCGATGTAGACCTGCTGGCCTTTGTTCAAGTGCTGTTTGCAAATTTCGGCCAGGTTACCCCAGGCGACGACGTTGAACCATTCGGTTTCGGAGTGGCGTTCGCCATCCGCGCTGTTCCACGAACGGCTGGTGGCAAGCGTAAAAGTGGTCACAGGCCGGCCCGAAGGGGTATAGCGCATTTCAGGATCGCGCCCCAGGTTGCCAATGATCATTACTTTATTCAAACCTCGGCTCATCTTTCACTCCTCGGGACTAACGATATAAAACCGACGCTGGCGCCGAAGGCCTACTCGGCGCACTCGGCAGGTCAGTCAACCAGCGTAATCATGTGGCGGATAACCGGCTCTAGGAAACGCAAATTTTTATCCAGTCCGGCGGTAGCCGCAGGGGGCAGGCTGAGATTGAGCAGGAAATACTGCCCTTCACGCTGCTTGCGGATGATGTAGGCCAGGCGCTTGCGGCCCCAGACATCTGTTTTGTCAACGCTGCCGCCGGCTTCGACAATCCAACCCTTCACCTTGTCAAGCGCGCCGTTAAAAGCGAGCTCGTCCAGGTCGGGATGGATGATACAAACCAACTCATACTTGTGCATAGGAAACCTCCTTTCCTTGGGATATGCTCCCGGTCATCGCCGTGGGCGAGCCGGGTGCGGAAAGTCAGCCACGCGCCCAGGCGTGGCTGCAACGGGCGATAGTGTACTATAAAATAGGGGTTTTGCGAAGGGTATTTAACCTTATCGGCAATAAGGCCAGATTCTCTTTTGCATCGAATTTTCACGAATTTCCCGAAGAAAATTTGTCCAATTCGTGTAATTCGATGCAGAAAAAGTTGTTACCGATAATGTCTATTATTTGACGTAAATCGGGTTGCTGAAGATCCAGCCCCGCTTTCGCCCCAGGAATCGCAGATAAATCTCCACCCGATATACGCCCGGCTCGGTGGTGATGTGGGTGATGGTCTCGCCATGATTCGCTTTGATGATTTTGCCATCCTTGAGCAGGTGGATATCGGCGCGCCGGGGCGCTTTAACTTGCAATGTCACGCCGCCCTGAGCCGGGATTTCATCGCCCATCCGCGCGGTTTTTTCCCTGCCTTGGGCAGTGAAGCGGAAGCCGCGCGCCGGAGCCGGCAGGTCGTAGCCGATGAAAGTGTGTCCGGCAGCCAGCGCCTCGTAGATCATCTTGCGGTCGGTAAGCAGGTCGCCGCTCAACGGCTGCGGGACGAGCAAATGCGTGTTGACGGTTGAAAAGTGAAATTCGTATGGGAAGATGGTCTTGCGCAGCGGGCCCATCCTCATCTTGCGGGCATGGGCGTCCGAGCCGCCCACGGCGACGATCCGTCGCCCGCCGGTCAGCAGATTGTCCCAAATGCGCAAGGCTTCGGGGTGCGGCCCGCGGGCGATGAATTCGGGGTAATAAGCGTAAAAGAGGGCATCCAGCTTGCCTTTTACCACCATTTTGAGTTCACTAAAGCCGTTCCACAGTTCGAGGCCGGTGAAACCGGTTGCCTGCCAATCTTCCCAGGAGATGTCCGTCTCGTTGAAGGCGGGCAGTTGCGGGTCTACGGGATGGGCAATGAACGAAACGCCTCCGGCCTTGCGGACGGCGTCAATCAGCGCCTGAGGGTCGTCGGCAAAGACGGCCAGTTCACGCTCCGCGCCGAAGACGAGCAGGTGGTTCTTTTGCGGATCGCGGCTCTGATCGTGGATTTCCTCACCGACCAGGAGCAATATGCGCTGTTTACCGTTGCGGTGGTAGCCTTCGAGGCCCTGCACCCAGACATTGTGGTCGCTGACCAGGATGGCATCCAGGCCGGATTTTAGCGCCGCGCGCGCCAGGTCAAGGTGGGTACCGCTGCCGTCCGAATAGGTGGTGTGCAGGTGGAGGTTGATGATCAATTCGTGCATTGGATTCTCATTTGACGGTTTTCCTGCTTCAAAGGTATAATTTGGCGTCTCTTCTCAATAAAACGGGGAAGAAGGTGACAGTCACCTGTTTTTAGGCGAGCGAATGCATTAAAAAGCCAGGTGACTGTCACCTTGCCCCCAAATTTTGAGAAGATACTAATTCGGCGTCAATAGCTTAGGAGGCTACTCGTATGGAACAATTTTTAGATGTAGGTTTGATTATAATCTCAATCGCCCTGGTGGCCAGCATTATTCTGCAAAGCAAAGGCGCTGGCTTGGGCGGTTTGACCGGCTCGGACACCGGCAGCGTTTTTACCGCCCGGCGGGGGGTTGAAAAGACCCTCTTTTGGGTGACGATCTTGTTCAGCGTCATATTCTTCATCCTGGTTCTCACCACGGTGGTCATCCACAGGGTCTAAATACCTCTTTGCGATGAGAAAGGCCATCGCCGGTTGCCCCGGGGAGGCCTTTCTTTTATTGCACACCTTATGAAAAAATTACGCTGGCAAATCCTGGTTGTTATTCTCACTTTGGTCGTCGTCGGCATCCTGCTCCTGACCCAACAGCAACCAGGCTTGAATCCGACACTGCCCCAGGCGGCAAGTGGGGGGATCTATACTGAAGGGCTGGTCGGCTCGTTTGGACGATTGAATCCAATCCTGGATCTAAACAATCCGGCCGATCGCGATATAGATCGCCTGCTCTTCAGCGGTCTATTTAAATTTGATTCGCGCGGCATTCCTCAAGCGGACCTGGCCGAATCCTGGGGCGTTACGCCGGATGGCACCATCTATAACGTCACCCTCCGGGCTGAGGCTTTCTGGCATGACGGCCAACCCGTCACCACGCAGGATGTGCTATTCACGCTCAGCCTGCTGCGCAGCCCGTACTCTGCCTATCCGGCGGATGTGCGCGCCTTGTGGGATGAGGTCGAAGTCACACTCTTGAGCGACAAGACGATCAAATTTACACTGGCGGAGCCTTTCGTACCTTTCCTCGATTACCTGACTTTTGGCATCCTGCCCAAGCACTTGCTCGAGAATGTCCCCGCTGATCAAATTGTGAACGCTGATTTCAACCTGAAGCCGGTCGGAAGTGGGCCGTATCGCTTCGACCACCTGGTGGTGGAAAACAGCCAGGTCACCGGCGTAGTGCTGGCAGCCTCCGAGAATTACTATGGCAAGTCTCCATTTGTCCAGCAGATCGTTTTTCGCTATTATCCGACCGCGCAGGCTGCCATGGACGCCTACCAGCAGGGCGAAGTGCTCGGCATCAGCCAGGTCACGACCGATATTCTCCCCGCAGCGTTGATCGAAAAGAATCTCGCCCTTTACAGCAGTCGCCTGCCGAAGATGAGCATGATCCTGTTCAATCTAAAAAATACTGAGGTTGCCTTCTTTCAGGAAAAAAACGTGCGCCGCGCGTTGATGCTGGGCCTCAACCGCCAGTGGATGGTGGATACTTATCTCCACAGCCAGGCGATCATTGCCGACAGCCCGATTTTACCCGGCACGTGGGCTTACTACGCCGGCGTGCCGCATATTGACTACGATCCCGATGCGGCGATCGCCTTGCTCAAGGCAGAAGGCTATCTTCTACCTGCGGATGGCGCGCTGCGTGCCAAGGATAGCCAGCAGCTCGCTTTTACGCTTCTCCATCCGGATGACGAATTACATGCCAAATTGGCGCAGTCCATTCAAAAGGACTGGGCGATTATCGGCGTCCAGGTGAACCTGCAGGCCGTTGCCTTTGATTCGTTGCTGAACGATTCTCTCATTCCCCGCGAGTACCAGGCTGCCCTGGTCGAACTGGACCTCAGCCGGTCACCGGATCCCGATCCGTATCCCTTCTGGCACCAATCCGAGGCGACCGGCGGGCAAAACTATTCACAGTGGGATAATCGCACCGCCAGCGAATATCTAGAACAGGCACGGGTTTTGGTTGACATGGATATCCGCGCCCGGCTTTACCGTAACTTTCAATCCATATTCGCCAAAGAATTGCCTGCGCTGCCGCTCTATTATCCGGTTTACAGCTATGGCGTGGACGTGCGCATGCGTGGCGTGCAGATCCCGCCCCTCTTTGAACCCAGCGACCGTTTCAACAACGTCTCGGATTGGTATCTGGTCACGCGGCGAGCGCTCGACCAGACCATCGAGCCGACGGTCGCCCCCTAAAGGAACAATCTGCCATGCCCAGCCCCGAGCAAGACCTGGTTTTCATTCAGGCTGGAATCCAGGAATTGACGGATTACCTTCTCTCGGGGGAACTCTACTGGCCGCTGACTGTCGGCGCAGCCGGTGCGCCGCGTTTGACGATCGGCGGCTTGCTTTTGGCCCAGGCTCGCCTTCGGGCGAGGAGGTTCTCTCCAGCGGTGCAGGTGGAAATGGCGGCCCTCGATGGGAAGATGGACGCCGTGCGTATGAAGTGGCGCTCGGCCTGGGAGCGGAAAGCAGGCCGCGAGGTCCATGCCCGCCTCGAGCTATGGCGCAATTATCTGAGCGATTACCGCGACTCGCCTGAACATCATGCGCACGCCTACCCTCACGAGGTTCAGTGGCGGGTCATGTTGCAATTGTTGTCAGGTGAATTCGTCTTCCCCCCGAATGAATCGGACGCTTTATCCGGTCTGGATGCAATCGTGAAAGCCCACTGGCTCCCGGGTGGGTTCGTTTGGGAGGTGGATTTAGCGACCGCTTTCCCGAAGCAGGAGTACTGGTTCTTGTATGGGAAGTTGAAAAGGAGTGACAATGTCTGACCAACGCCAAGCAGCCCTCGATTATGCTCGCAAGAATAAAGAGCACTTCTTGAATTCACTGAACGAAATCTTGAAAATCCCGTCTGTTTCGACCGACCCGGCTCATCTGCCGGATATGCAGGATGCGGCCAATTGGGTTGCGAGCCAGTTACGCAACCTGGGGATGCAAAAAGTGGAAATCTATCCGACCGCCAGGCACCCGGTGGTGTATGCCGAATGGCTGGGTGTGAAGGGCGCGCCGACCGTGCTGATCTACGGTCACTACGATGTCCAGCCGGCCGACCCGCTCAACCTGTGGCAGACGGGCCCCTTCGAGCCGACCGTGCGCGGCGAGAGCCTGTATGCCCGCGGCGCATCCGACATGAAGGGACAGGTGGTCGCCGCGCTTAAGGCGGTCGAGGCGGTTGTCAGGAATGGCGGCATCCCGGTCAACCTCAAGTGGTTGATCGAAGGCGAAGAGGAGATCGGCTCGCCCAGTCTGGAGGCGTTCATTGCGCATCACAAGGAGTTGTTAGCCAGTGATTTCGCCCTAAATCCCGATAGCGGCATGATCGGCCAGAATTACCCGACCATCACCAGTTCGCTGCGCGGCCTGGCTTATTTTGAGTTGCGCGTTTACGGTCCGGCCAGCGACCTGCATTCGGGCATCTACGGGGGTGTGGTGCATAACCCGGCCAATGCCCTGGCCGAGTTGATCGCCGGGATGCACGACGCGGAGGGTCGCGTCACGCTGCCAGGTTTCTACGATAAAGTCCGTCCGTTGAGCGCGGAGGAACGAGCCGAGATGGCTCGTTTGCCAATGGACGAGAAGCATTACCTGGAGCAGACCGGCGTGCCAGCGCTTTATGGTGAAGCCGGATACAGCCCGGCGGAGCGCACCGGAGCGCGACCGACGCTGGATGTCAACGGCCTGCTGGCTGGTTTCACCGGCGAGGGTTCCAAGACTGTCATCCCGGCCTGGGCTATGGCCAAGATCTCCACCCGCCTCGTACCCGACCAGAATCCAGCCGACGTGGCGGGACAATTGCGTCGTTATCTGGAGGCAAAAGCGCCCAAAGACATCCGCTGGGAAGTGATCGAAATGCACGGCGGTGCGCCTTCGATATCTGACCGGAATAACGCCGGGGTGCGGGCGATGGGCCAGGCATTGGAATCTGTCTGGGGCGTGCAGCCGTATTTCCGGCGCGAAGGCGGCTCGATCCCGGTTGTGGGGCAGATGCAGCGTTTGTTGGCTCTCGAGTCGGTCGTGGCCGGTTTCGGCCTCCCCGACGACAACGTCCACGCGCCGAATGAAAAACTGCACCTGCCGACCTGGTACCGGGGCATCGAGGCGTTCATCCATTTCTTCTTGAATCTGGCGCCTAAAGCCGGGTAGGGCGGGATTCTCATCCCGCCAACAAGCGAATCTAATTGGCCGGTATTGAAACCGGCCCTACTACTGCTGGGCAGGGCGGGATTCTCATCCCGCCAACAAGCGAATCTAATTGGCCGGTATTGAAACC
>CAZTZE010000034.1:0-5687 GCA_964618215.1 uncultured Chloroflexus sp. | reverse complement strand
GGCCCTACTTCTACTGGTGGTCTATGGAAAATAAACTCATTACTTACGGCGGACAAGCTGTCATCGAGGGCGTCATGATGCGCGGCCGGGCGGCGGTGGCAATTGCGATGTGCGCCCCGGATGGCAAGATCGTCACCCATACCGAAGAGTTGAATGGTATTTACACCAGCCGCGTCGCGAAGCTTCCTTTTTTACGCGGCTTGGTCATGCTCTGGGATGCGCTCGGACTGGGTATGCGCGCCCTGACCCTTTCAGCCAATGTCCAGTCCGGCGAGGACGAGAAACTCGAAGGTCCAGTGCTGTACCTGACCCTGGGCCTGGCGCTCTTGATTGCCATCGGTGTCTTTTTTCTCGCCCCGGCCGGCGTCGGCTGGTTGAGCGAACATTTCCTCCATTGGAACGCTTGGTGGAGCAACCTGGTCGAAGGGATAATCCGCCTGCTTCTGCTGGTCGGATATATCTGGGGGATTGGTTTCATGCCCGATATTCGCCGCGTCTTTGCCTATCACGGCGCGGAACATAAGACCATCAATGCTTACGAAGCGGGCGCGGAGCTGACGCCTGAGTCCGTTTCGCGTTTCCCTTTGACCCACACCCGCTGCGGGACGGCATTCCTGCTGACACTGGTTCTGCTCTCGATCCTGCTTTTTACCTTGCTTGGCCCCTTACCGTTGGTCTGGCGAATGGCCAGCCGCATCCTGCTCATACCGCTCTTGGCCGGGATTGCCTACGAGTACATTCGCTGGACAGCCAACCACCTCCAGTCACCCTTTGTGCGCGCCATCATCCAGCCCAACCTGGCGCTGCAAGCGCTGACCACCCGTGAGCCGGATTTGAAGATGCTGGAGGTGGCCATCACGGCTTTCGAGACGATGCGCCAAGCGGAGAAGGAAATGATCGCCTGACACGGGGTCTATAAAGGCTCAAACCTGGCCGTGAAATGCCGCAACAATTCGGGCGCGTAGGTAAAACGATAGCCGCGTAACTGATCCGCCCGCTCTGCTATTCTTGCGATCACCTCGGCGACATAGTCCAGATGACTCTGGGTGTAGACGCGGCGCGGGATGGCCAGGCGCACCAGTTCCAGCTGGGGATAGACGATCTCGCCGGTATCCGGGTCGGGGTGGGCAAACATCACCGAACCGATTTCGCTGCTCCGAATGCCGCCTTCGAGGTAGAGTTCCACAGACATCGCCTGACCGGGAAATTCAGCGTGCGGGATGTGGGGGAGCAGATGGCCGGCGTCCACGTAAACCGCATGTCCGCCCGGTGGCTCGACGATGGGTACGCCTGCCTCTTTGATGCGACCTGCCAGGTAAGCCGTCTGGTTCAGGCGGTAGGCCAGGTAATCTTCGTCCAGGCCTTCGCGCAGGCCGACGGCCATCGCGTCCAAATCGCGCCCGGCCAGTCCGCCATAAGTGGGGAAACCTTCACGGATGATCAATTCATTACAGACGTTACGGTACAGTTCATCATCGTTCATCATTAGCAAGCCGCCGATGTTGACGATGGCATCTTTCTTGGCGCTCAGCGTGGCGCCATCCGCCAGGCTGAACATCTCGCCGGCGATCTCCAGCGTGTTTTTCTCGGCGTAGCCAGGTTCGCGCAACTTAATAAAGTAACTGTTCTCGGCGTAGCGCGCCGCATCAATGAAAAAGGGGATGCCATACGAATGATAGGTCTCAGCGACCGCGCGCAGGTTTTCCATCGAGATCGGCTGGCCGCCTCCGGCGTTGTTGGTCACGGTCATCATGCCGAAAGGGATGTTCTTCACGCCGATTTTTTCGATGAAGGCGCGCAGCTTGGCGATGTCCATGTTGCCCTTGAAGGGATGCTGATCCGCCGGATCGAAGGCCTCGTCAATCACCAGGTTGGTGGGATGTCCGCCGCGCGCGCGGATGTTGGCATCCGTGGTGTCGAAGTGCATGTTCGAGGGGATGTACTGTCCTGGCCGCACCAGCACCGCGGACAGGATGTTCTCGGCGGCGCGTCCCTGGTGCGTAGGCACGAAATGACGGAAGCCAAAGATTTCCTGCACAGCATCCGTCAGCCGGTAGAAAGAGCGGGCGCCGGCGTACGTTTCGTCGCCCTGCATGATGGCTGCCCACTGCCGGTCGCTCATCGCGCCGGTGCCGGAGTCGGTCAGCAGGTCAATGAAAATATCATCGGCGCGGAGGCTGAAGACGTTGTGGCCAGCCTTTTTCATTGCGGCCTCGCGTTCATCGCGCGAGATCAGGCGGATGGCTTCGATCATTTTGATGCGGAAGGGTTCGGGTGGGTAGTGAGGCATGAAAGTCTCCAGTGATGTTTGTTTATTGAATAGCACTAATCTCTCAGAGATGTGAATTATTCAATGTCTTCAAAATTGAATTCAACTTTACTCTGCGTAAGAATACTGTCAAGGATTAAGCGCAAATACCCCTGTTTTTGTGCTTCCTTGAATCTTTCAACGAGAACGGGGATGTTGATAACTTCTTCGATACAACTCATATATTTTTCGACGATGGCATTAACTGAGTATTGCCTCTTTGCACCTTCCCGTAATTTTTGCCGAATATCTTCAATATTACTTTGCGTTTTGACAACAAAGGTAATTGGAAATCTTTCAATTTTGTCTATATCGAGAAAATATTTTTTGACATCAAGAGTTTCTGTAACTTGGAAGAATCTTCCCAGAGGGCGCATGACAAAATCAATTCCCCCATCATTGGCATTGGTTCTCCCAGTTTTGAAAAGTTTTAGATTTTCAGATTGTATGTTGTCTGGATCGAAACCAAAATAAACAATTTGGTCGTGATAGTAATAGCGCAAGATGGCATAACTGACTATCTCAAACATTCTGGCGTCAGCATTAGGCGCAAGAACAGTCTCGATAAAACTTGAAATGACCTGGTCATTATCTTGGTCAATGTTCTTAAGTTTTTCACAAGTTACGATGAAGGCTTGAAAAGATTGCTTTTTAACTTCTATGTAATTCGCTATGGTAGAAATGATTGTTTTTGAGATATTGTAAGTTTTTCTGCTATCTTGAATTATTAACAAGTTTTCATTGATCCAATATCGGTTTGTTTGAGGATCACGCAGAATTGGTACAAAATCAACGTGTGGAAAATATTTCTTGAATTCCTCATTCAAGCGGCTATTCAAGGCATGATTTTGTAATTTATTTCCAAAAGGTAGTTGCCGTTGTCGCGCAAGTAAATTTACAAATTTCGCCCCCTCGTAATTTTCGTATTTATTATTCTTTTCAAAACCGTGGTTTCTATAGTCTTCAACAAGAACGTAGATTGCATACAAATTAGCGAAACTGCTCCTTGATTTTGAGCCTCTTGTTGCTGAGCGTGTTTTGATATTTATATATTGAATCAAGGGGCTGTTTTCAAAGATAAAATCAGCCTTTTTACCAAAGTCTTGCTTGAGAATTTCGAGAATCTGAAGAGTAAATTCGTGTTCCATGTTTATCCCTCAAACAGCCTTAGGGTTTGTTGTCTTGGGTCAACCGTTTTTTCAAAGGTTCGCTGTTCTTTGCTCAATGTTTCGCCATTGTAGGACGATGTAATTTGCAAACGGCGTAAACCAATTTTCACGTATTCTTCTTCTATTTCGATTCCAATTGAGTTGCGTCCTAAATTTTTAGCGACAAAAGATGTGGTAAATGTGCCTGAAAACGGATCTAAAACAGTGTCGTTTGGATTTGAACTGGCTAGAATAATTCGCTCCAGCAAACTGACGGGTTTTTGTGTGGGATGATTTTCATACTCATCCATGCGATAACGGACACGCGGCATTATCCACACGTTTCCAGGAACTTTTTCTGAGTTGTAGACAGTTGGGATAGATTTTCGATAATCAATCAGTTTTCGTTTTGCGCCTGTCTTTGCTTCCACTAAAACATCTTGAGCATTAAATGTGTAATTGTCCTTGTCTTTTACGCAATAAAGAATTGGTTCGTACATTGAGCCGTAATATCGTTTTGCCTGAACGCCCGAACTATCGTAATGCCATACAATTCGAGAAAGGATGGACAATTTGTCGCGCAGGTAAATGTCAAAAAACGGCATAGCCTGTGTGGATGTCATAACATAGAAACTACCATGCGGCTTGAGTTTTTTTATACACAGGTCAAGCCATTGATAGCACCAATCCAAATAGTCTTTTTCGGAATCCCACTTATCTTTTCGGCCATTGAAATCTTTTCCGATGTTATATGGAGGGTCGGCGAAAATTAAATCAATGGACTCGTCAGGTATTGATGTTTTCAAAGCATGAATCGCATCCCCAAAAATGATCTTATGCTCATCTTTTTGAAAAAACTTTAGTTCTTGTGACATAGGGTTAAGCATGGTAAGTAATGAGAATTAAATAACTTGAGTTTAGAGTTCGTTTTTGAAACTTGATCAAGCGAGAAAATTTGGCGCAACACCTGCCCTGGCGGGCGGTGCCAGGGAAAGCGCTGAAAAACAAAATCTTGTACACGGATTGCACGGATTTCACGGAATTACACGGATTTTTTTGAAAAATCCGTGAGAATCCTTATTTTCCGTGCGCGAAGCGTCCGTGTGCAAAGGGTTTTTTCTGCCTTATGAAACTCCAAACTCAAATATTCCTGTAGAAATGGAAAGTTAATTAATCCGCATTCCTAAGTCAATTTTACCATCTACCCCTTTGTTATTTCCGCGCGGCTTTGCGGTGTTCGATCAGGTCGTTGTAGGTGGAACTGAGGAAGACTTTCATTCTTCATCTTCGGAATTTTCATCGAACAAATTGTATTGTGCCCGATCTTCTTTGACCAACTGATTTCCAAAGTCTTCTGACAAACCAATGAATTGCTCCAAGGGGACTTTTCGCATGGCTTTGCGCAAATATTTCTCCGTATCGCTGTCGCTCAGACGAGCCAAATCATGTTTAAATCCAAGTGTTTTGTTTAATACTTGGGCAACTTGTCTTGGCCAATATCCCGCGCTCATTTGAATAATTGTGCCTTGTACTTCTTCGGCCATACGCTCGATTCTGCTGTTTGCCCCAATGCGATCAACGAGAATAATAGTCGCCATGAAGAATTTTGAACGACCCAATGAAACCTCACGCTCAAAACGGGTCACTTTATCGAGTGAAATTTCAGGGTTTCCCCTTCCGATAAATCCAATGTCAAAACGAACACCCTGGCCCAATTCATAAATCAGGGTTGCGTCGCTTTCCCTTTTTTCATTTCGAGAGGCAAGCCAAAATACTTTTTCGTATTCTTGTGGTGGTGGCGCGATGTGTTTGAAACCTAAAATGTGAAGCAAAGAGCCAAGGACTAATTTTTCAAAGAGTTTGCCGTAAGCGGATTTTTCTGAGCCGCGAATGGCGAGTGTTTGTGCGCCAATCGTGTTTAGTAGATAGGTCATCCAAAGCCAATTGATTTGCGCCTTTTGATTTCCGTTGATCGTGATTTCGCCTTGTAACGTCCCTTTTTCTGTTTTTCGCGCAGCAATGACTTCATCGCAAATTTGGATATATCTATCCCGATATTCAGCGATTGCTTCGGGATTGTCTCTCAAAACATTTTGAAATGCCTTGTCTGTTAAACCAAGAATCCATTGAGCAAGCCACCTTTCGGCTTTGGATAGATTTCCTTTTGAAAGAAGGTCTGTGGTGGTCCCCTAGAACTGGACACTGTTTAGATGTTTTTTAGGGGGATGTCA
>CAZTZE010000033.1:0-47209 GCA_964618215.1 uncultured Chloroflexus sp. | reverse complement strand
CGCGAGATGCCCGTCCTGCGCATGATCCGTGAGCGTTTTGCAAAGGAACGTCCCTTGAAAGGCCTGCGCCTCTCGGCTTGTCTTCACGTCACTTCCGAGACCGCCAACCTGATGCGCTCATTACATGCCGGCGGCGCGGACCTGGTGCTGACCGCCTCTAATCCGCTCTCCACGCAGGACGATGTGGCTGCCGCGCTGGTCAATAATTTCGAAATCCCCACATTTGCCATCAAGGGCGAGAACAACGTCACCTATTACAAGCATATCCGCGCCGCCCTCGACCACAAGCCGCAGATGACCATGGACGACGGCGCAGATTTGGTCTCGACCATCCACAAGGAGCGCCGCGAGCTGTTGGCGGAGATCATCGGCGGCACCGAAGAGACCACCACCGGCGTCATCCGCCTGCGCGCCATGGCGGCCGATAAAATGCTCGAGTTCCCGGTCATCGCGGTCAACGACGCCATGACCAAGCACTTCTTCGATAATCGCTACGGCACGGGACAATCCACGATTGACGGCATCCTCCGCGCCACCAACATCCTGCTGGCGGGCAAGAACTTCGTCGTCGCCGGCTACGGCTGGTGCGGACGCGGCCTGGCCTCGCGGGCGCGCGGCATGGGCGCGCTGGTCCTCGTCACCGAGGTGGACCCGCTCAAGGCGCTCGAAGCGGTGATGGACGGGTTCCAGGTCATGCCGATGGAAGAGGCGGCCAGGATCGGCGATATCTTCGTCACCCTGACCGGCGACATCAATGTAGTGGATCGCAGCCACTTCGAGGTGATGAAGGATGGCGCCATCGTCGCCAATTCCGGGCATTTCAATGTCGAGATCAACATCCCGGCGCTCAAGGATATGTCAACTGGCGAACCCAAGCTGGTGCGCCCCTTCGTCGAGCAGTATGACCTGAAAGATGGTCGCCGCATTCACATTTTGGGTGAGGGGCGCTTGATCAACCTGGCTGCGGCTGAAGGTCACCCGGCCAGTGTGATGGACATGTCCTTTGCCAACCAGGCGCTGGCCGCCGAGTACATGGTCAAGAACGCCGACAAATTGGAGAAGCGAGTCTACTCGGTGCCGGCCGAGATTGACGCCGAGATCGCCCGTATCAAGCTGGAGGCGATGGGCGTGAAGATTGACGCGTTGACCGAGGAGCAGGTCAAGTATTTGAATTCGTGGGAGGAAGGCACGTAGAGCAGTTTTCAGTGATCAGTGGCCTCGCGGGCGAAAGTCTGCGAGGCTTTTTTATAGCGATGTGACAGTCACCTGCCAGGTGACTGTCACATAAGGAACCGCCCATGCCCAAACCCCTCACCCACCCCCTGACGGGGACGTTCCGAAACACCCTCTTCTACGGCGACAACCTGCCCATCCTGCGCGAGCACATCCCAGACGAGAGCATTGACCTGATCTACCTCGATCCGCCGTTCAACTCCAACCGTTCGTACAACGTGCTCTTCAAGGACGAGCGCGGCGAGGAGGCCGAGGCGCAGATCGCCGCCTTCGACGATACCTAGCACTGGAACGCGGCCGCCGAGCGCACCTTCCACGAACTGATCCAGAACGCCCCGGCGCACGTGGTGACGATGCTCGGCGCGCTGCGCGAGTTCGTCGGCACCAACCAGATGATGGCTTACCTGACGATGATGGCCGCCCGCCTGGTGGAATTGCACCGCGTACTCAAACCGACCGGCAGCCTGTATCTGCACTGCGACCCGACTGCCAGCCATTATCTCAAGATTGTGATGGATACGATTTTTGGTATTGAAAACTTCAATTGCGAAATCTCATGGAAAAGAACAAGTGCACATAGCGATTCAAAAACGCTTGGAAATGCACACGACATAATCCTTTTCTATACAAAGAGTGACAACTTCGTTTGGAATAAGCAATACCAACCGTACAGTGAAAACTACATAAACAGCCATTACCGAAATGTAGATAAGGATGGGCGGATATATAGAACGGATAATTTAACCGCTACAAGCCTCTCCGGCGGAGGATATACCTACGACTGGAATGGCGTCACTAAAATTTGGCGATGCCCTAAGCAGAAGATGCAAAAATTACATGATACTGGAAGATTGCATTACACCAAGTCGGGAGGCGTGGAATATATACGCTATTTGGATGAAATGCCTGGGATACCGCTTCAAGATTTATGGGACGATGTATCACCCATAAATTCCCAAGCCCAAGAACGTCTGGGCTACCCGACTCAAAAACCGCTGGCCTTGCTGGAACGCATCATCCAGGCCTCGTCCAACGAGGGCGACGTGGTGCTCGACCCGTTCTGCGGGTGCGGCACGGCGGTGGCTGCGGCGCACAAGCTCAACCGGCGCTGGATCGGGATTGACATCACCCATCTCTCGATCTCACTGATGAAGTATCGCCTGAAGGACATGTTCAACCTGGTCGAGAAGCAGGATTACGCCGTGATCGGCGAGCCGGAAGATTTAGGCTCGGCTCGTCAACTGGCGCATTCCGACCGCTACCAGTTCCAGTGGTGGGCGCTCTCGCTGGTGCAGGCCAAGCCGCTCGGCGGCGGAGGCGGGCGGGAAGGCAAGAAGGGCAGCGATAAGGGCGTGGACGGCGTGCTCAACTTCTTGGAGGAAAAGGGCAAATTGCAGCGCGTCCTGATCCAAGTCAAGAGCGGGCACGTCAAATCGGGCGACATCCGCGATCTGCGCGGCGTGGTCGAGCGCGAAGAAGCCGCCATCGGCGTCTTCGTCACCCTCGAACCGCCGAGCAGTGAGATGGTCACCGAGGCGGTTTCGGCGGGCTTCTTCACTTCGAAGACCTGGCAGAAGGATTATCCCCGCATTCAGATTTTGACGATCGAGGATTTGCTGGCGGGCAAGGGTATAAACATGCCGCCTTCGGCGTATGGGACGTTCAAGCAGGCCGGGAAAGTGAAGAATCAGGACGCGGCGCAGGAGAATTTGCTATAGGAATATTCTGAGGTGTTATATTTTTATCTTCGTTCAGCTTGACTCTGGTACTGCATTGTAGTACCATAGTGGCGTGAACAAGAAACATCGCGCCACCCTGGAAGCCCTTTTTGCCCGCCCCGACCGAAAGAACATACGCTGGGAAGATTTCATTAGCCTTCTGGTTGAGTTAGGAGCGGAAGTAACGGAAAGGGGCGGTTCGATGGTGGGTGTGCGCTTGAATGGTCATTATGCGGTGTTCCACCGCCCTCATCCAGGGAACATCATCTACCTCTCCATGCTAAAACGTATCCGCCGCTATCTTACGGAATGTGGCGTAACTCTTGAGGAGAAATAACCATGGTGAAATATAAAGACTACACGGGCATCGTTGAATATGACGCCGAAGGAAAAATCTTCACCGGCGAAGTGATGGGATTACGGGATGTGATCACCTTTCAAGGTCGTACCCCCGAGGAACTTGAAGATTCGTTTCACCAGTCCGTAGATCTCTACCTCGAAATGTGCGCCCGCGACAAGATATCGCCGCAAAAACCGTTTTCGGGTCGTTTCAATGTGCGCCTCAACCCTGAACTGCACCGTCAATTGGCGCTCCGCGCCGCGCAAGAAAAGGTCAGCCTGAACGAATGGGTGACTCATACTCTCCAGGGATCTGTCCGCTGATCCGCAACCTGTGATACAATCCAGCCGCACGCCGGATTCCTCGACTATACTCAGAGCCAAGCCCCGGTCTCTACTCCGGGGTTTTTGTATGGGATATTTCCGCCCTGAGCGGAGTGACCACTTCGACTTCGGGTCTGGATACGGCGGCGATGGTTGAGCTCTGCCCTGAGTTTACCGAAGGACGTATCGAGACCACCCAACTATCAAACTACCGAACTATTCAACTATCCAACTACCCAACTATGCTAACCGAACGTACCGATCTAAGAAACATCGCCATCATCGCCCACGTAGACCACGGCAAGACGACCCTGGTGGACGGCCTCCTGCGCCAAGCGCACACCTTCCGAGACAATCAACAGGTGGCCGAGCGAGTCATGGATTCCTACGATCTGGAGCGCGAGCGCGGCATCACCATCCTCGCCAAAAATACTGCCATTACCGTTCCCGACCCCCTCACCGGTGAGACGGTGAAAATCAACATCGTGGACACTCCCGGCCACGCCGATTTTGGCGGCGAGGTCGAGCGCGTCATGAACATGGTGGACGGCGTCCTGCTGCTGGTGGACGCCGCCGAAGGCCCAATGCCACAGACCCGCTTCGTGCTCAAAAAAGCCCTCGCAATGGGACACAAGGCTGTGGTGGTGATCAACAAAGTGGACCGCAAGGACGCCGAACCTTCCCGCGTCTTGAACCAGACCTTTGACCTGTTCATCGAACTGGGCGCCAGCGACGAACAGGCCGATTTTCCCGTCGTTTACGCCCAAGCCACCAGCGCCCAGGCCAGCCTCACCCCGGACCTTGGGCCGGACCTCCAGCCGCTGTTCCAGACTATCCTGCGGCATATCCCCGCCCCGCGCGTCGACGCGGATGCGCCGCTGCAAATGCTCATCACCACCCTGGGATACGACGACTACCGCGGCGTGACCGCCGTGGGCCGCATCTTCGCCGGTAAGATCAAGGCCGGTCAGCCGTTGGCGCGCCTGAAACTGGACGGCACGAACGTCCCGGAGCGCGCCCGCTATCTGTACGTGCATCATGGTTTGCAAAAAGTGGAAGTGGCCGAAGCCAGCGCGGGCGAGATCATCGCCCTGGCCGGCCTGGAGGGAATCGCCATCGGCGAGACCCTGGCCGACCCGGAAAACCCAGTCGCTTTGCCGACCATCCACGTGGAAGAACCAACTGTGCGCATGACCTTTGGCGTCAACACCTCGCCGTTTTCGGGCCGCGAGGGCAAGTGGAGCACCTCGCGAAAATTACGGGAGCGATTGTTCGACGAACTGCGCACCAATGTCTCACTGCGCGTGCAGGAAACAGAAACAGCCGATACTTTTCTCGTTTCGGGGCGCGGCGAACTGCACCTGGCCATCCTGGTCGAGACCATGCGCCGCGAAGGTTACGAATTTCAGATCTCGCGCCCGGAAGTCATCCTGCGCCAGGCCGAAGACGGCACCACGCTGGAACCGTTCGAGTCAGTCCACATCGAGACCAGCCCGGATACGGTTGGGGTCGTCGTGGAATTGCTTGGCGGGCGGCGCGGCCAGATGCTGGAGATGCAGGATACCAGCGATGGCAACGTCCGGCTGGTGTACCTTGCCCCCACGCGCGGCCTGCTCGGATTCCGCTATCATTTCCTGACCGCCACGCGCGGCATGGGCGTGATGCACAGCCTGTTTCATGGCTACGAAGAAATGGCCGGAGCGATTGCGTCACGCAATACCGGCTCGCTGGTCTCTTGGGAGACGGGCGTGTCCAGCACTTACGGGTTGAAAAATGCCGAGGAGCGCGGCACCCTGTTCTACGGTCCGGGCGTGGAAGTGTATACCGGCATGGTGGTGGGCGAGTACACGCGCCCCAGCGACCTGACCATTAACGTCTGCAAGAAGAAGCATCTGACCAACGTGCGCTCGTCGCGCGGCGATATGGAAATCCGCCTGACGCCGCCACGCCAGATGAGCCTGGACGAGGCTATCGAATACCTGTCCGACGACGAACTGCTCGAAGTGACCCCGCATTCCTACCGCATCCGCAAGCGGATTCTGGATATGGATGAGCGCGGCAAATTGACGAAAAAGGCTAAGGAAGCCTTGATGGAAGATTGATGCACAATAAACGCTGGCAAATCGCCTCTCCGCTTACACTTCAGGCAGCCGAATCCCTGGCTGCCTTTTCGCCCATCTTGAGCCAAATCCTGTTTAACCGCGGCTACGCCACAGATGCAGAAGCGCGCGGCTTCCTCAATGCCACCCCCACCTTCGATGCCTCCCCCTGGCAGATGACCGGCATCGCGCCAGCCGTTGATCGCATTGTGTACGCGCTCGATCACGCTGAACCCATCGCCATCTACGGTGACTACGATGTGGATGGCGTCACCGCCACTGCGCTGCTCGTCCAAGTTCTGCGTGCGCTGGGCGGCGATGCCCGCGAGTACATCCCCAATCGTTTCGACGAAGGTTACGGGTTGAACCCCGAGGCGCTGGATATTCTCAAAGAACAGGGCGTTAAACTCGTCATTACCGTGGATTGTGGCATCCGATCACCGGCCGAAGCCGCGCATGCCCGCAACCTCGGCCTGGATCTAATCATCTCCGACCACCACCACCCCGCGCAAGGGGAACTCCCGCCCGCGCTGGCTGTCATCAACCCCAAGCAGCCGGGAGACGTGTATCCCGATAAAGACCTGGCCGGGGTGGGGGTTGCTTTTAAAATTGCTCAAGCGCTCGCAGAGCGATTGAAACCTTCCAACTTGCAACTTGAAACATTTCTTGACTTGGTTGCTCTCGGCACCGTCGCCGACCTGGCCCCCCTGACCGGCGAGAATCGTGTCCTTGTGCGCAAAGGTATCCAATTCATTCGCGCCACCCAGCGGCAGGGACTTTTCGCGCTGGCAAATATCGCCGAACTCAGCCTGCCGCGCACCACCGCGACGAACATTGGCTTTGTCCTCGGCCCGCGCTTGAATGCCGCCGGCCGGTTGGACTCGGCGCTGGCGGCGTTTGAATTGTTGACGACCATAGATGTGATGCGCGCTGGTCAACTCGCCCAACAACTGGATGTCCAAAACCGGGAACGCCAGGGGCTGACGCGGGCTATCCAGCAACATGCCGAAGAGATCGCCATGAGAGAAGACCCGGACGCTTTGCTGCTCTTTGCCGTGGATGCGGCTTTCAATCCCGGCGTCGTCGGGCTGGCCGCCTCACGTCTGGTGGACTTGTATTATCGCCCCGCTATTGTCGGTCAGGTGGGTGAGGAATTCACACGCTGCTCGTGTCGCTCTATTCCCGAATTTCACATCACGGATGCGCTCGATCAATGCACCGACCTGCTTGTTCGCCACGGTGGGCACAAGGCCGCAGCCGGATTCAGCCTCCGCAACGAAAACCTGGCTGAATTGAAGTCGCGTCTGAAAGCCATCGCGGCTGAGAGCTTGGGCGCACAGGACCTGCGTCCCACCCTGACCGCTGACGCCGAAATATCCCTCACCGATCTAAGACCCGAATTACTCAAGCAATTGAACTATCTCGAGCCGACGGGCTATGGTAATCCAAACGCGCTCTTCGTCTCGCGAGGCGTCAAGGTGAAGAATTCGCGGACGGTCGGCGCGCAGGGCAAACATTTGAAGATTAGCTTCGAGGACGAGCGCGGAGTCACCCACGACGCGATTGGCTTCCAACTCGGACATTTGAACGAATCGTTTGCCCGGTCGGCCGATTTGTGCGCAGCACCTACTCGGCCTGCGCAGGTGGATATCCTCTATACTTTTGAAGCCAACGAATACAACGGGCGAACAACTTTACAACTGAACTTGAAGGATTTGAAGGGAACAGGGGTGCCTGATTAGGGAAGTACTGCCGTTAGGCTTTTGGCGAATTGGCTCAATCCACGAAGCGATACTTAATCAGTGTCCATACCGCCTCGAAAGCATCTTTCAGCCTGATCTTCTTCCCATCGGAGTAATCGCGCGGGTTGAAGGAAATCGGCACCTCGAAGATGCGGACTTTGCGCTTGAGCATCTTGGCGGTGAATTCCGGTTCGAAGTCAAAACGCCTGGCGCGCAATGTGACGCCATTTAGCACCTCGCGGCGGAAGGCCTTGTAACCGGTTTCCATGTCGCTCAGGATGGTGTCGTAAAGCAGATTGGTTGCAAAAGTCAGGAGCTGGTTGGCGATCATGTGCCAGAACATGGTCACCCGGCGCGGCCCGCCCAGGAAACGCGATCCGTAGACGACATCCGCCAGGCCTTCTTCGATGGGCTTGAGCAATGCCGGGTAGTCGCGCGGGTCGTATTCCAGGTCGGCATCCTGGATAAGGATCACGTCGCCGCGCGCCGCAGCCAGCCCGCTGCGCACCGCCGCGCCCTTGCCCTGGTTCTTTTCGTGGAGGATGACGCGAATGCCGCGTTTGCCCTCCAGTTCGGCGAGCAGGTCACGCGTCCCGTCGGTGGAGCCATCGTCCACGATGATGATTTCGTTGGGGAGTCTCGTCTTTTGAACGCGGTCCACAATTTCGCGAATACTTTCGACCTCATTGAAAACAGGGATGATGACGGATAATTTCATGGCGGGGATTATAAACGAAAAGCGGTGCAATAAAGTACAGCGTGCTATAATTTGAGCAAATTGATCGGAGGGCACTTATGACTGCTATTCCACCGTTTGGCCTCGCGCAGCACCCTGTGGGTCGGCAAAATCCCCAGCCTGTTTCCCAGGGCGCGTCGTTTCTTCCGTCGCCAATTTCCAGCTTGGAGGATACCGGCCTTTCCCCACTCTGGCTGCAAGACCTTGCGCTCAAGATTTTATATTTCCAAGGCTATCTTTCCGGCTTCAAGATTGCAGAGGAGTTGGCCTTACCCTTTGCAGGCGTGGTGGATCAGATTTTGGAGACCCTGAAACGCGAGAAATCAATCGAGGTGAAGTCTTCTCAAATGGGGTTGGGAGAAGGTTCCTATCAATATGCCATCACCGGCGCGGGGATTGTGCGCGCCCGCGAGGCTTTGGAACGCAGCCAGTACGCCGGCCCGGCGCCGGTCCCGATCTCAGTCTATAGCGAGTCGATGCGCCGCCAGGCGCGTGGCAGAGTGGTCGTCACCAGTAGAGAAATGCGCCAAATCCTTGCCCATTTGGTTCTGTCTGAAAGTACTTTCCACCGATTAGGCCCTGCTTTGAATTCGGGCAATTCAATTTTCTTGTATGGCCCTCCCGGCAATGGGAAGACCAGCGTGGCAAAAGCTTTTGGGAATCTGGTGTTGAGCCAGAGCATGTATATCCCGTTTGCGTTATATGTGGACGGGCAGGTGGTGAAATATTACGACTCGGTCAACCATCAGCGAGCGGCGGATGAAGATGCCACTCCTGCCGGAACCGGATCGCTGCGCTCGACGACGCGGCGTGACTCGCGCTGGGTCAAAATCCGCCGGCCGTTCGTCATCGTCGGCGGCGAGCTGACACTGGCCGGACTCGACCTGGTCTTCGATGATGTCAACAAGTATTACGAGGCGCCCTTCCAGGTCAAGGCCAACGGCGGCATCCTGCTGATTGACGACTTTGGTCGCCAGCAGGTGCGGCCGCGTGACCTGCTCAACCGCTGGATTGTCCCGCTGGAAAACCGGGTGGATTATCTCACCCTGCACACCGGGCGAAAGATTGAAGTGCCTTTTGATGTCTTGGTGGTCTTCTCGACCAATCTGCCGCCGCGCGATCTTGTTGACGAGGCATTTCTCCGCCGCCTGCGCCATAAGATCGAGATTGGCGATCCTTCATACGAAGAATATCGTGAGATCTTCCGTCGTGTGGCAAGCCAAAAGGGCATTCAATATAACGATCAGGGACTGGCTTATCTGCTTCAGGAATGGTATATCAAGCGCGGGCGCAAGCTGCGCGCCTCGCATCCGCGCGATCTGTGCGACCAGATACTGGATATTGCCCGCTATCTTACCACCGCGCCGGTCATGAGCCGTGAGCTGATTGATCAGGCGGCGCAATCGTACTTCGTGGAATTGTGATTTCTCAAAGGAGACTCACCGATTAGGCCTTCGGCGGATTGCATTTGAGGCTTTTCCCAGCCGTAAAACGCAATCTGTGAAACGTAACGCGGAATTCATTCCGCAACCAAATGGCGATATGAATATCGCGCTACAAAATCTTCGCGATTGTGATAGTTTTTCAAGAGTAATACTATAAAATGGATTTTTGGCCTGGATTCTCTTCCCCGATCATCTTTGCCCATCGAGGCTCTTCAGTTCACGCGCCCGAGAACACATTGGCTGCTTTTGAGCTTGCCCTCCAGCAGGGTGCAGAGGCGATCGAGTTGGATGCAAAATTAAGCGCCGACGGCCAGGTGATTGTCATCCACGACCAGACTGTGGATCGCACCACGGATGGCAGTGGTAAGGTTGCCCAAATGACCTTGCCCGCCCTGCGCGCACTGGACGCGGGCAGCTTCTTTTCTGAAAGCTATCGGGGCGAGCGCATCCCGACCCTGGATGAAGTCTTTGAAACGCTGGGCAAACGCATCTTGATCAACGTCGAACTTACAAATTATGCAACACCCTTCGACGCGCTGGCGCCTAAAGTGGTGGAACTGGTCAGGAAACATGCTTTGGAAAAGCGCGTCCTCTTTTCGTCATTCTTTCCGCACAACCTGAGTCGCGCCCGCCGCCTGATGCCAGAATCGCCGCGCGGACTTTTAGCCTGGGCCGGCTGGAAAGGCGCCTGGTCGCGGACTTCCGCTTGGCGCGGGCCTTACCAGGCGCTGCATCCTTATTTCACCAGCGTCAATGAGAGGCTCGTCCAGCGTGTCCACGCGGCTGGGCGGCGAGTCCATGCCTGGACGGTGAATGACGAGGCTGCAATCCGTCATCTGATCGCGCTGGGCGTGGATGGCATCTTCACAGATGATCCGCTCCTGGCCGGCCGTATCCTGGGGAGGGCCAGATGATCCCACCTGAATGGCTCGACCAGGCCGCGCTGCGCATCGCCCCTCACCTCCGGCGGACATTGCTGACCAATGACGCCGGGCTAAATATTTACCTCAAGTGGGAAAACCAGCAAGTCACCGGCTCGTTCAAGTTGCGCGGCGCTTTGAATAAGGTCCTGTCGCTCGAAAAATGGGAGCAGGAAGCCGGCCTGGTGACCGCTTCGGCTGGTAATCACGGGCAAGGGGTTGCGTTGGCCGGGAATCTCGTCAACGCGCCGGTGACCATATTCGCCTCCAATCATGCGGTTGCAAGCAAGGTTGAAGCCATGCGCGCCCTGGGCGCGGAAGTCAGGCTCGTCGAGGGCGGGTACGAGGCCGCCGAGCGGGCGGCAATCCGCTATGCTTCCGAGCATTCGAAGACCTGGGTTTCAGCCTATAATGACGGGCAAGTCATCGCCGGGCAGGGGACGATTGGATTGGAAATCGCCCAAGAATTGCCTTCCCAGACGGGGATGACCTGGCTCGCGCCGGTGGGCGGGGGCGGCCTGCTGGCCGGGATCGGAGCCGCGCTAACCCGCTGCCGAGTAGGTGCTGCGCACAAGGAACGGCCGCGACTGGTCGGTGTGCAAGCGGAAGCCTCCGCTTTTATGCACTCCTTGTTTCATCGCGATTCGCAAGAGAACATCCCCGACCTGCCAACGCTGGCGGATGGGCTTTCAGGGCGGATCGAAGGCGACTCCCTGACCATCCCGATGCTGAAACAGTTTGCTGACGATATCATCCTGGTCAGTGAAGAAGAGATCGCCCAGGCCATTGCTTTCGCCTGGCATAAATATCATCAGCGCATCGAAGGATCAGCGGCGGTGGCCCTGGCATCCATACTCAGCGGAAAGGTCAAACCACCCGCAGTGGTGGTGATTTCCGGCGGGAATATCCAACCCGAAGTGCACGCTGCGATTTGTCGCCGCTATTCGGAGCATAGATGAGAATCAAACGGCTATTATCGCTATTCCTTCTCGCAGGTATCGCGATATCGTTGATCTCCCCCTTATCCGTAGGCGCGGCCGGCTCTCAGCAGATAGATCTGCCATCTGCGCGCGCCCAGACGCTCATGGAACAACTGACAGCCGAGGAGCGCGTCGGGCAGTTGTTCCTGGTCACTTTTACGGGCAGCTCAGTAGATGAAAACTCGCAAATATATAAATTGATCCTCAACCATCACATCGGGGGTGTGGCGCTGCTCGCCGCGAATGATAATTTCGTTGCTGCACCCGATACTGTCAGTGCAGCCTATCGTTTGATTTCGCAATTGCAGGCGATCGAATGGCAGGGATCACAACCGCCGTCCACCGACACAACCACGAGCGAACAGCCGGTAAGCGCATACATTCCGCTGTTTATTGCCACTTCTCAAGAGGGGGATGGCTACCTCACTGACCAGATACTCACTGGACTGACGCCTTTGCCCGGCCTGATGGCTATCGGGGCCACATGGCAGCCCTCCCTGGCTGAGCAGGTGGGGACGGTCGCGGGTAAAGAACTGTCGGCGCTTGGGTTCAATATGTATTTTGGCCCATCGCTTGACGTGCTGGAATCGCCGGGCGCGTTGGTTGGGGGAGGCTTGGGCGCGCGCGTCTTCGGCGGCGACCCGTATTGGGTCGGTCAAATGGGAAAGGCTTATATCAAGGGTATCCATACCGGCAGCGAAGGACGTATGCTGGTGATTGCCAAGCACTTCCCTGGCCGCGGCAGCTCGGATCGTCCAACCAGCCAGGAAGTGGCGACGATCCGAAAATCGCTCGAACAATTGAAACAAATCGAACTGGCGCCGTTCTTCGCAGTGACCGGGAATGCCCCGGATGCGCAGCGCACCGCGGATGGATTGTTGGTTTCGCACATTCGCTATCAGGGCTTCCAGGGCAATATCCGCGCCACCACGCGGCCGGTTAGCTTTGACCCGCAAGCGCTTTCGCAAATTCTTTCGCTCCCCGCGTTCGTTTCCTGGCGCGAAAACGGAGGAATAATGGTCAGCGACGATCTGGGAAGCCAGGCCGTCCGAAGATTCTATGATCCGAGCGGTCAGTCCTTTGCGGCAAGATTGGTGGTTCGGGATGCTTTCCTGGCCGGGAACGATTTGCTCTATCTGGGAAACATCCTCTCCAGTGAGACTCAAGATAACTATTCGACCGTGATAAGAATCCTGGATTTCTTCACCCAGAAATATCGCGACGATCCGGCCTTTGCCAAGCGAGTGGACGAAGCCGTCATGCGTATTCTCGTCTCCAAGTACCGGATTTATGCTGATTTTAATCCGGCGCTGGTTACACCTCAAGAGGATGGATTGTATACGCTGGCCGCATCCCAGGCAGTAACGTTTGAGGTGGCGCGCCAATCTGCGACGTTGATCAGCCCGGATTTGAAGGATTTGGATGCCGTTCTGCCTACGCCGCCAGATTTGAATGATTACATGCTGTTTTTTACTGATACCCGCCCGGGCCGGCAATGCAGCACCTGCCTTGACGAACCGATGTTGGCGAGCGATGCTCTTCAGAATGTCATTTTACGCCTGTATGGACCTCAGGCGGGCGGGCAGGTTGTTCGCAATCACCTGACTTCGTATACGTTCGATGATATGGCCTCCCTTTTGGAAGAGGGGAACGGTAATGCTTCACTTGTCAGTGATTTACTTCGCTCAGATTGGATCGTGATCAGCATGTTGGATGCTGATCCTGCCCAATCCCAGGCCATCGTTTTGCGCCGCTTCCTCTCCGAGCGGCAGGACTTGTTGCGAAATAAGCATGTCGTCTTGTTTGCCTTTAATGCGCCCTATTATCTGGACGCGACAGATATTTCCAAAGTGACCGCCTATTACGGTTTGTATAGTAAATCCGCGCCGTTTGTGGAAGTTGCGGCGCGGCTATTATTTCAGGAACTTACGCCAGCCGGGGCGCTTCCTGTTTCTGTTCCCGGCATCGGCTATGACTTGCTCTCCGCCACCGCGCCAGACCCTAAACAGGTGATCCAGCTCTTTCTGGACCTGCAGCCGGGTCCAACCCCGGCTGCGGCTCCCACCGGCACGCCTGAACCGACGGCCACCCCCTCCTTCCGTGTGGGAGATACAGTTTCAGTGCGGACGGGTGTTATCCTGGATCATAACCAGCGCCCGGTCCCGGATGGTACGGGTGTGCGTTTTTCTCTGATCCTGAGCGGCGAGGGGGGTGTCATTCAGCAGGTGGAAGCGGCGACCGTGGATGGTGTGGCGCGTGCTTCGTTCAGTATTGAACGCTCCGGCCTGCTCGAAATCCACGCCACGAGCGAACCAGCCAATACTTCTGTTGTTCTCCAAATGGACATTACCAGCAATGGCATCCATGTGACGATTGTCGCGCCGACGCCTACCGATGAGCCTGTTACCCCAACGCCCACGATTGTGCCGACGCCGGAACAATCCAGCCCTTCGGCAATTTCTGAAGGTTATCCCGGGTTTGGCGGCTGGACTGCGATGGTCATATTTTTAGGCGGGCTGGGCTATCTGGCGTTCTGGCTGGGCGGGAAAATCTTTTCTACACGCTGGGGTTTGCGCTGGGCGTTCTGCGTCTTCATGGGCGGCTTGCTGGCGTATAATTACCTCGCCTTTGGTCTACCCGGAAGCGCGGACTGGATCAAATTGCATGGATTGCCAGGGATTTTGGGGGTTGTGATTCTGGGGGCCGGGCTCGGTCTTGGGGGCGGTTGGTTGTGGGTGAAAGCTGTAAACTCCCGAACTACGGGCGTCAACCCCCGAACTGCGGGGGTCAACGCGCCAGAGAAGCGATCAGGCTGACGAAGAGCAGACCGGCTGAAATCCAGAGCAGGATCCGCTCGGGTGTCTTATCAATCAGGCGCAGGATTGTTTCCTGAGGGCGCGCCAGGCTCTGAGGTCGTTGGGGAATATCCCGATTTCCAACCAGGAATTCGCGAAACATATCTATCGAAGCCGGGCGCGCATCCGGGTGGAGTTCCATCGCCCACAGGATGGCGCGCTCAGTCCGCTGGCTGATCGCCGCGTTGATCCCGCGCGGTTGCCCCAGGCTTTCGGGGTGCAGGAAACGCTGGCGGGCATCCGTAGGCGGCTGATTGGTCAGCAAGTGGTATAAGGTGGCGCCGAAGGCGAAGATGTCGCTGCGCACGTCGGTATGCAGTCCATCGCCGCCGTATTGTTCCAACGGTGTGTACAGGGCGGTACCGCGCCCCTGGATGATGGTGAGGGTCATCTCGTCGGGGGCCAGCGCTTTGACAAGACCGAAATCTACTAATTTGAGCAGTCCATCGGGTGTGATCTTCAAATTGGAGGGCTTGATGTCCCGATGCACCAACGGGGGTTCTTGCTTGTGTAAATAGGCCAGCGCATCCGCCAATTGATTTGCCCAGCCAAGTACTTCCTCTTCGGAGAGGAAGGAGTTATGCTGCCGCGCTTCCAACATTCGAGTGCGCAGGTCCTTGCCTGGCACGTAGTCCATGACTAGATAATCGCGCACTCCTACCGAGAAGAAATCCGAGACTTTGGGTAAGTTGGGGTGATCCAGGCGCGCCAAGAAAGTGGCCTCGCGCAGAAATTGTGTGCGCGCCTCTTTCAGGATTTTTGCGGATACGGTGCGGTCGTGTTCGACTTCCTTCAGCGCACAACGACGACCTTCTAGGCGCAGGTCGTCAGCCAGGTAGATACTGCCCATGCCTCCTTGGCCGATGCGCTCCTGAATTCGATAACGTCCGCGCAATACCTCGCCGGTTTTCAATGCTACAGGCATGACCGGCTCCAATAATCGAGCGTTCGTTGAAAAATATCTGAATCGTGCAGGTGGGTTTATGTCGGCGTTGGAATACCATTGCTGCACAAGATGTAATCTCTCGGCTATATTATAAGCGGCTTTTGTCCTCCTGATGTATAATCGCTTAGAAGTGGAGCGGACTATGGAAGGCAATCTGGAAGAATACCCACTCTTGATTGGACAGACTGGCGCGTTGAAGGGTCAGCGTTGGCCTTTAGACAAGCCATTGGTGATAGGGCGCGAAGCCACCTGTGAAGTTGTGATTCCCGACCGCCAGGTATCTCGTTTCCACGCCCGCCTCACGCCAACACCAGAGGGCGTGATCTTGGAAGACATGGGCAGCAAAAATGGTACGTATTGCAACGGGAACCCCATCGCAAACCCGATGGCTTTGAAAGACGGGGACATGCTGCAGATTGCATTAGCCGGACAATTCATCTTCCTAACTTCGGATGCGACCATGCCATTGACCGAGTCTGCTGACCGCCCCGGCCGCTTACACCTCGATCTGCGCTCCCGGCGTGTCTGGGTAAACCAGCAGCAGGTGGATCCACCACTTTCAGCGCTGCAATTTCACGTGCTGCGTGTATTGTACGAGCGTCAAGGCCAGGTCGTGGATCGGCATGGATTGATCGCTGCGGCTTGGGGTGATGACCAGATGATTGGGGTCTCAGACCAGGCGCTGGATGCGCTTATCCGTCGTTTACGCGACAGGTTGGCCGCCATTGACCCGACACATTCCTACATAGTCACCGTGCGCGGGCATGGCTTGCGATTGGATAATCCACCGAGCGAGGGATGACAAAAAATAAAAGACGCCCTGCGGAGCACGCCCCCCACCCTCCATCCTATTGAGAAGCTACCTATTTTCAGTGAAGTCTGAGGCTCTTTTTCATCGAGAATTTTAGAACGGCGCGATAAATCAAATTCAGCTTCTCGAGGATTTGGGCCTGCTCTTTTTTTGATTTATCCTCGCCTTGCTCCTCGCTCTGGGCCAGGACGCCGCCGATGAAGCTGGCAAATTCCGGCGTAATTTCATCTTTATGCTCTTCCAGCATTTTGTTCAGGGCGGTATCATCCGGCGCGTCGAGTAGTTTCTCCAACAATTCATATTCATGAGGCGGTGCAGAGACTTGTTGCAGTACAGCCGCAATTTGCTGAAGCTTCTCGAGCTGCGCATTATCTTTTTTCTGCGTGGCTTCCTGTAAAGCGTGGTTGAGCACTTGGACGAAGGCTTCACTTATTTCGTTCAATCTCTCGAGGGTGGCTTTCTGGATGTCCTGGGCGGCGAGCAGCGCGCTAAGCAGTTCTCCGGCGCGCTTGAATTCTTCTTCCACGCGTTGGTCAATTTGGCGGGTTATCGTGAGCAGCTTTTCCCGCAGGGCTTCCAGTTTTTTACGCTCGTCGCCGGTCTTGGTTTCGATGCGCTCGGAGAGGGATTGAAAGAAGAGATAATCCAATCCAGGGCGGGTCAGGCTGGCCAGCGCGCTTAGACGGGCTTCACCGGGCGCTTCGATAAGAATATCCAGCAATTTCTCGCGGGTGAGTTCTTTCCCGGCTGCCTGCAGGGTTTTGACAGCTTCCTGGATTTCGTTGACCTGACTCTGCAATTGCCGGCCGTACTCACTTTCAACCAGCAGCTGTTTCTGCAGGGCGTCCATTTGTTGGGCGACCTGCTCCTGACCGCTGGCAGCGGCGCCTTCCATCAAGCGGCCGAAGAGGGAGAAGAACTCGGCGTCCAGCAAACTGGCTTCCTGTTGGATGAGCTGTTTGCGCGCCTCTACGCTGGATGCGGTGAGCAGGCGCTCGATGAGGGTCACGCGCTGTTGTTGAGCCTGGATCATCGCGGGGGTGATGCCATCTACACCCAGGATGCGCTCGATCAGACTCTGGTGGGTTAAGAAACTCTGCGGGCGCAGGAGGTAGGCTTTCCGCCTTTCAGGTGAAAGGCGGTTGGCGACCTGATTGATCAGCGGCCCAATGAGTTTCTCCTGCTCATTGACCGGTACGCTTAATTCCCCGGGGAAAAAAGTGAGCAAGAGTTCCTTCTCAGCATCGTGATAGACGATCGGGGTGGCTAGCGCACCGCTATAGCCGCAATGCGGGCAGTGAGCAAAATTTGAGACTCCGCCCAGAAGGCGCTGTTTTGCACCTGGGTCGGCGGTAACGTCAAAGAGCTGTTCGACTTGCGCCAGGATGGGTTGTCGGCAGCGGGGGCAGGAAATTCGAGATCTTTGAGGAGGCATGGATATTCTCGATTTACGATTTTTGATTTTGGATTGATGAATTACCTTCACGAGCTTATGAGACAAGGGCTTATTTTACCCCTAAAATCATTGGAAGAATCAAGATACGGGTTGACGCGGCAGGGAGAAACAGATGCGGGCGCCGGTGTTCGGCTTCGGGTCCACCCAGATGCGCCCGCCGTGCGCCTCGACAATAGCCCGCGCCAGGTAGAGTCCCAAACCGGCGCCTTTTGTCCTGCGGACTGCTTTTTCAGCGCGATAAAAACGATCGAAGATATATGGAATATCACCCGGATCAATACCCGATCCCGCGTCATTTACGGTGATAATCACCTGCTCTGGGCGTGTCTGGCCGCTGATGCGGATTTCACCACCGGGAGAGTATTTAATGGCATTGGATAACAGGTTGGCGAGGACTTGTTCGATGCGCTTCTCGTCGGCCAGGATGACCGGGAATTTCTTTGGAAAATCTATGACCAGGGTGTGATGATCGGTCTGGGTGCGAAAGCGTTCGGCCAGGCGTTCAGCCAGGTCGGGGAGGGCAATATCAGCCAGATTGGGTTTCAGACCGCCGGCCTGCAGGCGCGAAGCGTCCAGCAAGTCTTCGATCATCGTCGTCAGGCGATCGGTCTCTTCTTCGATGACCCTCAAGCTATCTTTCACGATAGCCCGATCCCAAGTGGCGTCCTCGCGGCGCAAGGTGCTGACGTAGCCTTTGATCAATGCAACCGGTGTCTTGAGTTCGTGGCTGATGATCGAAACAAAAGTGTTTTTTATCTCCTCTGCGGTGCGGAATTTCGTGATGTCCCGTACGGTGACGATGATATTGCGCAGGGCGCCATCCGAGGTCAGGAGCGGTGCGTAGGTTATGCCGACGGGCAGCGCGGGCGGCTCGGGTCTTTGCAGGTCGCCCTCGACATATAGATAAGCATTGGGGGTCAGCGGCCAGCCGTCGGATTCAGCCTCTTCCAGCGTCAAGCCTTCGGGGCGGCGTGCCCAACGGACAATATCGTCATGTGGCCGGCCTTGAAGTTTATCACGCGGTGTACCTGACATCCGTTCAAAGGCAGCATTGACGCGTTCGATGACGCGATCGGCCCTCAGGATGAGAATCCCATCTGCAGCCGAATCGAGCAAGGCGTCCAGGCGCTGTTTTTCATAACTGACCTGAGTATAAAGCTGGGCATTAAAGACCGCGATGGCAGCCTGGTCAGCGAAGCTCTGCAGTAGTAATTTATCATTTGCAGAAAATACATCCGGGTATCCACGAAAGATAAAAGTTACGCCAATAACCTGCCCATGCGCGAACAATGGCAATCCGACGCCGTTGAGCAGACCCATGCTGGCGGTATAGGTTAGTTCTTTCAACATACGGTTGAGTTCGGCAACGTTTAATTCGCGCACCTTCTCTTCAGCCAAAAGCGGTTCGAGATAGTGCAAAAAGGCGGGCGGGATGCCATGTGCAGCGGCAACGCGCCAACCCGCGCTCTCTTTTAGTGCGATGATACCGGCTTGACCGGCGAGCATTTCAATCGAAATGCGCAATATGCGCGCCAGCAGTTTATCCAGGTCAAGTTCCTGGGTGATGGCACGTGCAATTTCAAGCAGGTAATCGCGTTGTCGAACGCGGAAGTCGGGAAGCATTGAGATTTACGATTTACTCTTTTCTCATTTCTTCTTACGTGTTACTTTCCACCTTTTTCTGCCAGTCTGATCGCTTCCTCAAGGATGGTCAAACCTTCATCAATTTCGGACTTTGAGACGCTTAACGGTGGAGAAAGGCGTATGACGCTCTTACCGCAGCCGAGCAGGATCAGTCCGCGCTCGAAGGCCAGGTCTGCGATGCGGTCACGCAAATCTTCGGCGGGATACTTGCTCTTGCGATCCTTGACGAATTCGACGCCGATCATCAAACCCAGGCCGCGTACGTCGCCGATGCTGGGATGGCGGGCCATAATTTCATCGAGCGCATCCAGCGTATATTGGCCGACTTCGACCGCGTTCTGCATATATTCGCGCTCGATGAGATCAATGGTCGCCATGGCAGCCGCGCACGCCAGGGGATTGCCGCCGAATGTGTTGCCATGTGCGCCGCGCGGCCAATCCATCACTGATTTACGGGCAATCGCGGCGCCCAAGGGCAGGCCCGAAGCGATCCCTTTTGCGGCAGTGACAATATCTGGCTCGACTTCAAAATGTTCGATCGCCCACCATTTACCCGTGCGGCCCATACCAGATTGAACTTCATCTACGATCAATAGAATGTCATGTTTATCGCAAAGGTCGCGCAGCGCTGGAAAGAATCCTGGAGGCGGCACAATGTAGCCCCCCTCGCCTTGAATGGTTTCGACGAGGATGCCAGCTACTTCATCGGGTGGGAGGGTATGACCTAGAATTTGGTCCTCGATGTAGCGAACGACGGTCTCGCCATAGTCTTCACCGGAGTGTCGTTCAAGGACGGGCCGGTAAGGATTGGGGTACGGCGCGTGGACGACGCCGGGCATCAGCGGGTAGAACCCACGATGGTAAGTGGGCTTGCTGGCAGTGAAGGTCACCGCGCCCATTGTCCGTCCGTGGAATGCACCGGTAAAGCCGATGAAATTGGAGCGCCCGGTGTGATAGCGGGCGAGCTTTATCGCCGTCTCGACCGCTTCTGTCCCCGAATTGGTCATGAACGAGACGGCCGCCTCCTCAAAGGGCGCAATCTCGTCCAGTTTTTCGCCAAGCTCAACCCATTTGCTGTGATAAAAGTCCGAGGAAATGTGAAGGAATTTTTCGGCTTGCTGCTGGACGGCCTTGACAACTTCAGGGTGACTGTGTCCTGTGGCGGCGACCGCAATTCCAGCCGCGAAATCGAGGAAGCGGTTGCCGTCCACGTCCCAGACCTGGGTGCCTTGCCCGTGATCCATGACAAAAGGGACGCCTCGGGCGTATGAGGGGGAAATGACAGACGAGTCGCGCTTGATCAGCGCCCTGGCTTTTGGCCCGGGCAATTTCATCGGTAGCATGAAAATTACTCCTTATGGATTGACGATAGTTTTAATTCAGCCTGAACTTTGGCGCCGATCAGACCGGCATTATCGCCCAGCCTGGCAGAAGTCATGACCAGCTCTTTGACATAATCCGCGTCCATCACATGCTTATAAAGAGCGTCTTTTAGTGGATCGAAGATGAGCGACCCGCTGCGTGAAACCCCGCCGCCGAAGATGACGATGGAGGGGTTGAATATGTGCAGGAAGTCAGCCAGCGCCTGGCCCAGGTATTCTCCTGCGCGCGTGTAGGCCGCCTTTGCCAGCGGATCACCCCGACGGGCGGCTTTTGCCACCTCACGCGCGCTCAGATCGTCGCTCGTTTTGAGGATCGAGGCTTCTCCTTCGGCCAGTTTTTCGTTGACATATCGGGCAATGGCTGGGCCGGAAGAGATGGCTTCCAGATGGCCGCGTTGCCCGCATGAGCAGAGCGGGCCGCCCGGCAGGACGGTGATGTGACCGAGTTCGGCGGCCAGGCCGTGATGTCCGAGCAGCAATTGGTCTCTGCTGATGACACCGCCGCCGATGCCGGTGCTGATCGTTATATAGACCAGGTCATGATGTCCCTGCCCGGCGCCGTAACGCCATTCTCCCAAGAGGGCCAGATTGGCATCATTTCCAATAAAAACAGGCACTCCGAAGCGTTCGGCCAGCCGTTCGCCGAGGGGAAAATTCATCCACTCCGGGATATTCGGCGCGGATAAGATGACACCTGTCTCGGTGTCGAGCGGCCCTGGGGCAGCAACTGAAATCGCCTCCACCGTTTCATCCGGCCAGGCAGACTCAATTAGTGCTGTGAACCGCTCAAAGGTGGAACTGCCGGGAGATTTTGTTGGGGCTATCTTATGCTTTATTGGCTCGATGCTATCCCGCTGGAAGGCTGCGACACGCAGTTGGGTGCCCCCGACATCTGCAACAAGGATTGCGACCATGGGATGATTATAACATGGCTGTTTGGGAAGTTGTGGGTGTGGTTGACTATTCAATCAAAGGCTGCTATCATCCCATGGATGAGTAACAAGAAAAAGGTCTGGCATTATTCGATCTGGAAGGAAATAACGCGATCTTTCCGCTGGCTGGTGCCTGGCATCGGCGTTAAACGCTGGCTCTTATTGCTTTTGGGCGGCATTACACTATTGGGTGTCGGTCTGGGGATCTTATTGCTGGAAATTTATCGAACCGCCCCGGATACCTGGTGGTTGCCGGCGCTTTCGTTCCTCTCATTGCGTTTTCTTTCTCGTCCTTTGCGTTTCATCATATTCGGGGGAATAGGCGTTGGCCTCATTTTTACAGGGATCTGGGGCCTGAATCGCGCCTTGCTGATACCCTTCCTGCGTCCCGGGCGGAGATTGGTGGATCAGGTGGCTGAGTACCGCCGCCGCGAGAAAGGCCCGCGCGTTGTCGCCATCGGCGGCGGGCACGGCCTGGCGACTGTGCTGCGCGGGATGAAAAACCACACGCATAATCTGACTGCGGTCGTTGCGGTAACAGACGATGGCGGTTCCTCGGGTGAATTGCGGCGCAGTCTGGGCATCCTCCCGCCCGGTGACATGCGCAATTGCCTGGCGGCGCTCTCCAATGATGAAGCCTTGTTGACGCAGTTGTTCCAGTACCGCTTTAGCGGCGACAATCAACTGGAGGGACATTCATTCGGCAACCTGTTCATTTCAGCCCTGGTGGATATCACCGGCAGCTTCGAAGAGGCGATTTCCGAATCCGGCCGGGTATTATCCGTGCATGGACGGGTGCTCCCGGCGACACTGCATAATGTCCACCTTGTGGCTGACGTTCAGTTGCCGAACCTGCCGAATGAGGTGCGCGTGACAGGTGAAAGCAAGATACCGAAGATTGGCGGGCGCGTGCGCCGGGTCTGGCTCGAGCCGAACGACGCGACTGCCTTCCCACCGGTTATCCAGGCCATCCTGTCCGCAGATATGATCACCATCGGCCCTGGCAGCCTCTACACCAGCCTCCTGCCGAACGTCCTGGTTCCAGATTTATTGGCAGCCATCCGTTCCAGCCGGGCATTAAAGATTTTCATCTGCAATGTTGCTACTCAGATCGGTGAGACCCAGGCTTATAATTGCGGGGATCACGTCAGGTCGTTGGAAGAATCCATCGGCTCGGATCTCATTGACATCATTGTCTGTAATACCAACTATGAGGTTGATTTGCCAGATGGTGTACAATGGGTGCGGCTTGACGACGAGCTGCTGAGTAAAGGGCGCGTGTATTGCGCAGATTTACTGGATCGTGAGCGCCCATTGCACCATGAGGCATCCAAATTGGCGCAGACTTTGATTGACCTGTTCTATGAGCGCACCGGCCCGCTGGATAGAGAAATTCAGTAAATCACAGATTTTGTGTCACCCTGAGCGCAGCGAAGGGTCTCCCGCAATGACCACGGAGATTCATCGCCGCTGAAAGAGCGTCAGCGGCTCAGAATGACAAACCTGAGATTTACTGAAATTACAGCGCAAGCGCGGGATGGAAAATATTATCCACCCGATTTATCGGGAAGTTACATTCACACTTTTCAATCAGGAGGTTTACCATGACAGTACGAGTTGGTATCAATGGTTTTGGCCGGATTGGCCGTTTGGCGCTTCGTACCATCCATGCGCGTGTCGCAGACAAGGTGGAAGTGGTCGCCATCAATGATTTGTTTGACGCCGCGACCAATGCTCACCTGTTCAAGTACGATTCCATTTACGGCGCTTATGCCGGTTCCGTGGCAGTCAGGGATGGCAATCTGGTGGTGGATGGCAAGACCATCAAGGTCAGCGCCGAAAAAGACCTGAACGCCATTCAGTGGGCTGACCTGGGCGTGGACATTGTCCTTGAATGTACGGGCTTGTTCACGGATGCGACCAAGTCGCGCGGCCACATCTCCTCCGGCAGGGCGAAGAAAGTCATTATTGCCGCGCCTGGTAAAAATGAAGACATCACCATTGTCCTCGGTGTAAACGACGACAAATACGATCCGGCCAAACATCAGGTGATTTCAAACGCTTCCTGCACCACCAACGGTCTGGCGCCGGTGGCCAAAGTGCTGAATGACAAGTTTGGCATTGACAAGGGCATGTTAACCACGGTACATGCGTATACCAACTCGCAGAAGTTGCAGGACCTCGGCGCCAGAGACTTGCGGGATGCGCGCGCCGCCGCCCAGAATATCGTGCCCTCCGAAACCGGCGCGGCCCGGGCCATTGGCCTGGTCATTCCGGAACTGAAGGGTAAATTCGGCGGTATGGCTTTCCGCGTGCCCACGCCGACCGTGTCGGTGGTGGACTTTACGGCCGTCCTGAACAAAGAAGCCTCGAAGGACGACATCCGCGCCGCCATGCTCGAATACGCCAACGATTCCATGCGGGGAATTTTGAGCGTGACCGACGAACCGCTGGTCTCCACCGACTTGCGCGGCACCGAGTACTCCTCGGTGTTTAGTTCGTTGGACACGCTGGTCATCGGCAACATGGTCAAAGTGGTGGCCTGGTACGATAACGAATGGGGCTACGCCTGCCGTCTTGCGGATCTGACGGCGATGTTGGCAAAGAGTCTCTAAAACGAAAAACGTAAAACGTAAAGTGCGGGCGGTGTTTACGTTTTGCGCTTTACGTTTTATGTTGAGAGATAGGAGAATCTCCCATGTTCAATAAGAAAACTATTCGGGATATTGATGTTGCCGGCAAGCGTGTCCTCGTGCGTGTGGATTTCAATGTCCCGATCCAGGACGGCGTGGTCGGCGACGATACCCGCATCCGCGCCGCGCTGCCGACGCTCGAATATCTGCTCAAGCAGGGCGCGGCGCTCATCCTGTGCTCGCACCTGGGACGCCCCAAAGATGGGCCGGATGCCAAGTATTCTCTCAGGCCGGTTGCCACTCACCTGGGCAAGCTGCTCGGCAAGCCGCTGGCTTTTGCCGAAGATTGCATTGGGCCGGTAGCTGAAAAGGCCGCCAAGGCGCTCAGGCCGGGTGAGATCCTCTTGCTTGAAAATACCCGCTTCCACCCGGAAGAAGAGAAGAACAATCCTGAAATGGCCAGGCAGTTGGCTGCATTAGCGGATATTTACGTCAATGATGCCTTTGGCTCCGCTCACCGGGCGCACGCCTCTACGGAGGGGGTGGCGAAATTCCTGCCGGCTGTGGCCGGTTTCCTGATGGAAAAAGAAATCCAGTATCTTGGCGCGGCGGTGGCCGCTCCGGCGAAACCCTTTGTCGCCATTTTGGGTGGCGCAAAGATCAGCGATAAGATCGGGGTGATCAGCAACTTGCTCGCCAGGGCCGACACAATCCTGATCGGCGGCGGGATGGCAAATACCTTTTTCAAGGCGCAGGGATACCCCGTAGCTGATTCGCTTGTCGAAGATGCAGCCCTTGAAACGGCGCGTGAGCTGCTTGCCAAAGGCGGCACGCACCTGCGTTTGCCTGTGGATGTGGTCATCGGCGATAAATTCGAGGCCGCGGCTGCTCATAAGGTCATGCCGACCGGTCCCATTCCGGACGGCTGGCGCATATTGGATATTGGCCCGGAGACGATAGACAGCTATGCCAGGGTCATCAAGGCTGCCAGGACAGTCGTTTGGAACGGGCCAATGGGTGTGTTTGAATTTCCCGAGTTTGCCAAAGGCACCTTCGGGGTTGCAAAGGCCGTCGCTGAGAGCGGCGCAGTCAGTATCATCGGCGGCGGCGAGTCGGTTGCGGCCATCCAGCAATCTGGCTTGGCCGCTAAGATCACGCACATCTCCACCGGCGGCGGGGCCTCGCTGGAGATGCTGGAAGGCCTGACTCTTCCGGGCGTTGCCGCGTTGCAAGATAAATAGGATTCACTTGAAAATTATGCGTACTCCCTTTGTAGCCGGCAATTGGAAAATGAACAAAACCGTCGAGGAGGCCCGCTTGCTGGTCTTCGAGATGTGTCGAGAACTGCGGGAAATCCAGGGCGTGGAGAAAGTGCTTTGCCCGCCCTTTACCTCTCTGCTCGCCGCCGCGGCGCTGCTCCAGGGCGCCGACATCGGTTTGGGCGCGCAGAATATGCACTGGGAGGAAAAAGGCGCCTTTACCGGCGAGACCTCTCCGGCGATGGTGGCCGAGTTCTGCAAATATGTCATCATTGGACATTCCGAACGCCGGATATACTTCGGCGAAACGGATGAAACCATCAATAAGAAAGTCGCCGCGGCGCGGAACTTTGGCCTGATCCCGATTTTTTGCGTGGGTGAGACCCTGGCGGAGTACGAGGCCGGCCGCACCGCCGAGGTCGTTTCGCGTCAGGTTAGGGAAGGCCTGAAGGGTTTGGATGCCGGCTCCACGTCGGGGATCGTCATCGCTTATGAACCGGTCTGGGCGATTGGCACGGGACGCGCCTCGAGCGGCGAAAACGCCAGCACGGTCGTGCGGGATGTGATCCGCAAGACTTTGAATGAGGTGCATGGAAAAGAAGTATCGCAGGCAGTCCGCGTCCTTTACGGCGGCTCGGTGACGGCCTCCAACGCAGTCGAATTCTTCTCCCAGCCGGATATTGATGGCGCTCTGGTCGGTGGGGCCAGCTTGAAAGTGGATGAGTTTGCAGCAATTACCCGCGCAGCCGCGCGATAGCAAAGGTGGAGGTAGGGCGAAAGACGGACTGCCCTGCCTGCCCTCCCGCAAGGACATCGGGACGATGTGGCGGCCAGGCCAGGGAGTGCAACAAAGGGACAGTCATCGTTCGTCCTGCCTCCGTCGTCTTTTCATTGGGGAGTGTGTATGCTTGCGCAATTTGACGGCCTCTTCTGGTTGATAATCATCCTGGTTCTGCTCGTGCTTCTACAGCGCTGGCTTCACCGCGAGATTCAGGCTTTTTTTCTCATCCTTACCCGCCGCCAGGAAGTAACCTCGGTCATCTTTGCCCTGATCTTCCTCCCCGGCGTCTTCTTGCACGAATTAAGTCATTACATAATGGCCCACCTCCTCGGCGTCCGCGCTGGACGCTTCTCGATCATCCCGCGCCCGATGCCGGGTGGACAATTGCGCCTGGGTTACGTGGAGACGGCGCGCGGCGGGATCATCAAAGATGCGTTGATCGGGGCTGCGCCGCTGGTCAGCGGATGTGTATTTGTGGCTTACGCGGCCATCTACCGTATGGAAATGCCGACCCTATGGGATCTCCTGCGTAATGGTCAGTTTGAATTATTCTGGATGGGGGTATCCTTCCTGCCCAAAATCCACGATTTCTGGTTGTGGTTTTACCTGACCTTTGTAATCAGCAGTACCATGATGCCCTCCTCATCCGACCGCCACGCCTGGCTGCCGCTGGGATTGGTGATTGGTATTTTATTCGGCCTGACCGTGTTGGCTGGGGCCGGTCCCTGGATGTTGGCCAACCTAGCTCCGCCGTTTAATTCCTTTTTACGCGGGCTGGCAGCCATTTTTGGGTTGAGCGCGGTTGTGCATTTGGTCTCGGTTTTACCGGTGGCATTGTTTCACCGGGTGATAGCGAAGGTAACAGGGGTGGATGTGGCCTGACGATAAAGAAAAACTTCGTGATCTTCGTGGCCTCCGCGGATAATCCTTGTCGGTTCCAGCCTGTCCCCGCACTTTGAGGGCTTGTCCGGGTTAGGATAATACGTTTGCTGGAATCCTTTGAAAAGCTAATATTGGGATATCGTCCAGCGAGAAACGAACCAGCTCATCGGGATCGGGGGTGCTTTTTCCTTCGAGCATGATCGTATTCATGATCCTTGCAGCCAATGCACCCTTCATCTCCTCAAATAAGTTTCGTACGCTGCGTGCATTGCCAAAATTGTCCTCTACTTGCCGCAAATATTCCAGGTATCGGCAAGCTCCTTCAAGAACTTCTGGGGGCAGGAGATATTTTTCTCGTTGGGCAAAATTCATCAAAATTTCACCTAATTCAAGAATGTTGAAATCCGGGAAATGCACTTTTAAGCCAAACCGGGAACTCAGCCCCGGGTTGCTTGCGATCAACTCAGTCATCTGCTCTGGATAACCAGCAGTTATGACAACCAACCTATTTCGATAATCATCCATGGTCTTGACCAGGGTATCAATTGCCTCATGTTCAAAGTCGCTGCCATAGCCTTGGTTAAGGGAATAAGCCTCATCTATGAATAGAACACCATCCAGCGCGTCTCTGATCTTTTCTTTGGATTTTAGTGCAGATTGCCCTATGTAACCAGCAACCAGATCTGATCGCGCAACCTCGACAAGATGGCCTTTTTTAAGTAGACCCAACGAGTGATAGATTTTCCCTAATAGGCGAGCAACTGTGGTTTTACCCGTTCCCGGGTTACCCTCAAAGACCATGTGCTGGAGTCCCGGTGATGGGTTGTAATCGGGATCCACTTTTGAGCGCAAGTTTTCATATTGCACTCTCTCAACCAAATTGCGAATAATATCCTTCACGCTCTTCAAACCGACTAAACCATTCAATTCACTTAACAGCGTATCTGGGCTTGGAAGCGCCTGGGTGAGAAGGCCGCGATATTTATCCGGAATATCTTCCACGTTCAGGGGAATGTCGAAGGGTTCTCCATTTTGATGGATGCGGAATGCCCTGCGCCGATCCAGGCTCTCAGCCAGGTTGCGCATCTCGCCCGCATTGCCGAAAAATTCATCGCGCGTTATGTGAAGACGATCAATCACTTTCTTCAAGGCTATGTCAGTTTCAGGTGTGTAAGCTAAACCCATGTTTCGCAAAACTTGTTCCAAGATATCCCATAATTCTTGGGTGGTGTAATCGGGAAAGTGAAAAATGTTGTCTTCCGGGAAACGCCGCGTCAACCCAGGGTTAGAATGAATGAACCGCCTCATCTTATCTGGATAGCCAGCCAGGATTACGACTAATTTCTCCCGATCATTTTCCAAGTGGGAAAGGAGTGTATCCACAGCCTCCTGTCCGAAACCGCCGCGTTCCGTCTCAGTCAAAACATAAGCCTCGTCAATAAAAAGGACACCCTCAATCGCTTGGTTGACCAGATTATCTGTCTTAAGAGCAGTTCCACCAACATGTTCAGCGACAAGATCGCTGCCTTTTGCCTCAACCAGGTGACCTTTACGCAATAAACCTATATCATGGAGGATTTCCCCGATGATACGCGCGACAGTAGTCTTGCCTGTTCCCGGGTTTCCCGTAAAGATCATATGCAGGGTAGGATGGTGGGCTTTGGGATTGTTTTTCCTTTCGGATGTCACCAACAACCAGGAAGTCAGTTCACGGATCCGGTTTTTTATTTCATGGAGCCCGATCAGAGAGTTTAGCCGTTCTTCAGCATTGATGTCTTTATCTTGGAACGCCTTGATCCAACCCTGTTTACGGAAGGTCAGCAAATCCAGGTTTGGGATCAAGCTGAATCTCTCAAGCCATTGGCGGGCGCTAATTCCTTCCGCAGCCATCCAATGACTGATTTTGTCAGTTTCATTTGGATTGACTTGGATTGCAGTAGTCTGCTTGACATACTCGATTAGATGAGTAATTTCTTCATGCTCTGGGCTTCCTATTTGTATAGTGGCGTGATTTCCACCTTCATGATCTTTATCCAGGATAAAGTACCTCAGTTCTGGTGCAGCCAGGCCATTTGCGATATTTATCAGTTGATCGAGATTTCCCGCTGCAAAAAGTAGGAAGCAAGAATTCCTATTGTTATAAGGTAAACGCGCCCACTCGCTGATAAGACCTGAAAGAATCCTTGGCGCCTCGAATGAATTTAATGATGTCTCAGCTTGAAGGAATACAACCGCGGATCTTATCGTTGTTTCTTTTATGATCGTATCCAAGAATCTGATCGTTGCAATGTCCCCCATACTTTCGAGTGGTGTCCTGGTGTTTACGTTCGTTGTAGGTTTGAACAACATCATTGTAGCGAGCGGGCCGCCATCCAAGCGCTGCATTTGGTGATCAGGATGGTCATTCGAACGAATTCCATTCTTTATCGGCCAGGATAGTTCCTCAGAATCAATATCCAGGAAATAAACCGAACGATGAGGCGAGGAGAAAATGACACGTTGATAACCTTGATTTTTCAGTTCCTCCAAAATCACATTCTCGATGGTCAATTCAAAGTGATTGGAATTTGAAGAAGCGAAGAACAGATCTTCAATTCCAATGCCATGAAGGATGTAAAAACGTTTGCCTCGATTTTGTTCCAGCGGCCGATTAATACGCTCGATCATCTGTTTTCTTTTCATCCGAGTAAAGCGGTCGTCTCACGATTGGGTGTGGTTTTATTTTCACCGCGAAGGGGCAACCCCCAACCCGCAGGGTGCTTCCCTAAAGGGACGCTACGCGGTCGCGAAGAACGGGGGCAGGCGGCCGCGAAGTTTTTTGTATGTCGCAAAGGGCATTTCTTCGCGTCAAGAAAGGCTTCTTCGCGTGCTTTATCTCTTCGCGGTTCAACTTTGTCGTCAATTATCGAGAACCACGCTCCGCGGGGAGACTACCGGTGAAGTATGTGATGTCTTTTCTCAGTTTGTTCCGCAGGGGATTTTTCAACCGCGCCAGGTATGGGAGTTGATTCCACTTCCATAGGGCCTACTTTTAAACCATATTGAAGCAAGGTCTGGGATATTTCTTGAAAACGTTTCCTTAACTCGTGCTCGGTCCGTGGTATCTGATCCTTGGAATCAATGACAAGAGCGTTGGTATTTTCCCTGCCAGGGTCAACATAAATAACCACCTCGCTGCCTTCAATATTGCGCATAGAAGCAAAGTAAGTCTTACGCATATCGTTATTTACATAACCACCTTCATTCATAACGAAACCTTGTTTTTCCAACGCCTGAAGCGCAAGATCCGCGATATTGATTCGAATTTGGGAATTAACCACTTCCCAGCGAGCTTGATGGATTAGGTTATCCAGTTCTTTCTCTAGCTGTGGCAGTACCTCCTGTAGGTAGTTTTTTAGATCCTGAATGGTCAACCGATGAGCATCATTTCTCAGGATGGAAGTTATCTCATTAATCTGCCGGATTAGTGTCACATATTTGCCCCCGGCCCATTTTTTGAGATCTATTGAAAAAGACAGTTCATTGCCATTCAAATCAATCGCAGGGCATTCACGGTTCTCCTTCGCCAATTTGGATAACTTACGGGCGGTACGATAAGTTGTATGAAAAAGAACCTGCCATTCGCTCATCACCTTTTCGATTTCAAGTCGTAACGCTGAAAGCCGGAGATAAACCTGTTGCGAGCTGACAAATGCAGCTTCTGGCATGTCTTGTTGCAGATTATCATAGGCCAGCGTTAATTCATTGTCGAACTTTTCCGTTTGACCTGGGGCGAAGCGATTGAAGTCATATTGATCTTCGATAAAATCTCGCAACGTAACGGCACAATTAAACCAGGTTTCAGCAAGGATGTATTTCTGTTGTTGATTATCTTGTATGTGGACAAGTTGTCGGTTCAAAGCGCCTAGCTGAGACTGATGGTGACGGTGTTCCTTTTCAAGTAAATTCTTATAACTTTGTGAAACCTGATCAACAAATTGGGTTGTATTTTCCCACGTATCGTTCATCCTTTCTTCTATTTCATGGTAAAAATCAGCCTGTTGAGTGAATAGTGTCTGTGCAGTTTCTCTTTCCAGATTACCCAGATCAGAGTCCAATGAGCTGATCACTTGTTCATAATAGTGTTGTCGTTGCTCCATTTCGGCGAATGCAGAGGTGAATATTTCATTAGTGTACATCTTCAGCTCTTGATCCGCGCGCTCTTTTTGTTCAGCGCGCAATTTCATTTCTGCTTCTTGTAATTTCCGATATTCATCTTCGCGGATGGTTATCGTCGCGCGTTTATGGCCGCTCATTGCATACCTTCTCTTCGTATAGCGATTTGGTTAGCAGATTCATCGAACTTTCTATGTTTTTCGAAGGTATGCCGACCACCAATATTTCCCCGTCTCGTATATGCAGTTCTGCTCGTCGCAGGCAATTTTCAAAGTCATAGTCGGTCAAGCGAGGAGAAATGTGAATGATGCGTTGGTTACTGCTGCCTCTCAAACCGAGTCCAGTGTTGAGCTTGGATATGTAAGGCCCCTCAATTAGCACGTCTATATAATGCAAAAATTCGGTCACTCCTGCGGATGGGGGCTTATTGATCAAATCCTCGTAGCGATACCCTGTAAAGCAAATAAAGTTAACATCCTTTCGTTGGCGCGCTGATTGGGCGACTCTTGCCAGACCTTCAGCCTGTAGCATCGGTTCCCCGCCTGAAAATGTAATCCCATCAATTTTGTCCGACGAAAAAAGTTCATCAACTACTTCATCGGGGCGCATTAGTTGAGACTTTTGAAAGGGAATCCAATCCGGCGCGATACAACCGGGACAATTGAAGTTGCAACCTTGTACCCAGACTGCGCCGCGCATTCCGGGTCCTAAAGCTTCCGTTGCCGGGCAGATTGCCGCAATATTTATGTACGTTCTTGCGTTGGGTATTTGAAAGCCCAGGTCAAGGAGAAAATGTCGTAATCTGTTCACCCCTATATTATACTAGAACATACGTTCTATGTAAAGAAGAAATAAGGTACAATAAGTGCGAACCCATATGAAACCTTCTCTGCTGCGCGTTGACTTTCACGTTCATACCAATTTTTCCAAAGACTCCTTGACTCGCCCCGAAAGGTTGGTTCAAGCCTGTCGCCGTAAGGGAATTGACCGTCTTGTAGTTGCCGATCACAATACCATCGCCGGGGCGCTGGAGGCGCAAGCGCTAGACCCGGAGAGGATCATCGTCGGTGAGGAGATCATGACGACGGGCGGAGAAATTCTCGCTGCCTACGTGACAACTGAGGTGCCGCCCGGCCTCTCAGCGCAGGAGACGATCGAACGACTGCGCGACCAGGGAGCCTTTATCAGTGTCTCGCATCCCTTTGACACTCTACGCAAAGGTCAATGGGCGCGAGAAGATTTATTGGAAATCGCTTTGTTGGTGGATGCCATCGAAGTTTTCAATGCACGCTGTATGCGGACGGGATCCAACCGGCAGGCCGCTCAATTCGCCCTGGAACACAATCTTCCCGGCACAGCTGGCTCAGACGCACATGCCGCCTTTGAATTGGGATCAACTTTTATGATACTGCCGCAGTTCGAGGGGCCGGATGAGCTGCGGGCGGTCATCGGGCAGGCCAAAATCCAGGCAAGACTGTCGCCGTGGTGGGTGCATTTTGTCTCGCGTTATGCGAGTTCTCACAAACGTTGGGGGCGTTGTTTGGATAATGTCGTCCGTCCGCCTTGACGAATCAAGCACTTCGAGTAGAATCATCCGCGTGGGGCGGTGGCGGAATTGGCAGACGCAGTGGACTTAAAATCCACCGGCCGTGAGGTCTTGTGGGTTCGACCCCCACCCGCCCCATATTTTCATATCCCCCGATTTTCAGGAAATTCCCTATAACCTTCTATCAACGATATAACGTGCCAGGTCTTCCAAGGCCTGTTTTTCGATTCCAACCGGCATATCTGCCAATGCGCCCAAGGCCTCATCTACGTATTTCCCGGCTTCACTCAACGATTGCGCGATGGCATCACTCATCCGGATGGATTGCACCAGCCGGAGCATACATTCCCGTTCCAGGTTGAATTTCCCATCCAGGAGGAGGATCACATCCGGGTCACTTGGATGGTTTTGGATGTAATGAAGAGTGGGGAGGGTAATCAAGCCCTGTAACAAGTCGCTGCCGACCGGCTTGCCGACCTCGGACTGCTCACCGGTGAAATCCAGGATGTCGTCCACGATTTGGAATGCCATTCCAACCTGATAGCCATAATTTTGCATCCCTTTGACGGTATCTTCGTTCACCGGACTGATCATGGCGGCTGCACGCGAAGACATTTCAAAAAGCGAGGCTGTCTTGGCGTATATGCGTTGCTCGTAGTTCTCGCGGCTGGCAGCGCCGCGGCTGGTAAAAAGTTGGGTTAACTCACCATTTACAATGATCGCTAATGTCTCGGCAAAAAGGCGCATGAGCGGCAGGCAGTCGGTCTCGGCGGCCAGTTTGGCGGCTCGGGCGAAGACGTAATCGCCGGTCAGTACAGTGGCCGCCGGGGTCCAGCGCGCGTTCAAGGTCGGGTTGCCGCGCCGCAGCAGCGCACCATCAATCAGGTCGTCGTGCACCAGAGTTGCAGTGTGAAGCATTTCAACTGCCGCAGCCAGGGTGATCAGCTTCCCGGGGTCGGCGCCCAGCATGTTGCCCACCAGCAGGCCCAGGGTGGGTCGGATGCGTTTTCCCCCCGCGCCAAGCAGATGATGCAAAGCCGCGCGCAGTTCCGGATGATGTTCATCCGCCTGGATGCGCATCAATTCTTCAACTTGCCGCATTTCCTCTTGAACAGGTGTAAAAAAAGTAACGATACTCAATCCAATTCTCCCCAGGAGAAGAGTTGCGCCGCGCTGGTGCTGGTTGTGGCGGTCACTTCCTCCAAGTTGCGGGAATGTAGTTGCGCAATTTTATCAGCAATTTCGCCGACAAAGGCAGGCTCGTTGCGTTGGCCGCGATGTGGATGGGGAGCAAGGAAAGGCGCATCCGTTTCGATGAGCAGAAGCTCGAGGGGTAAAGCCGCGACGACTTCCTGCCGTTCTCTCACATTTTTGAATGTGACCGGCCCGGTTACACCGATGTAAAATCCAAGCTGGATCGCCCGCTGGGCTGTTTCGCGTGTGCCAGAGAACGAGTGTAACATACCCGGGCGTTCGGCCAGCGGATTCTTTTCCACCTTTAGCCTGTTTACCCATTCCTCCAGAATTTTCATCAAATCCTCGGCGCAAGCTCCGTGAGGGGTGTCGCCTTTTTCGCGGCTGTGCAGGATGATGGGTAGACGGAGTTCGGCAGCCAGACCAAGTTGTTCTTGCAATACTTTCTGTTGGTGGTCGTGCGGGGCGCGGTCCCAGTAGTAATCCAGTCCAATCTCGCCGATGGCGACGACTTTTGGATTCTTTGCTATTTCGCGCAAATGTGGCAACGTGTCAACATGAAACTTGTCAACGTCATTCGGGTGGATGCCGACCGCAGCGAAAAGCCTGGGGTGGCTCTCGGCCAGTTTGACGGCCGCCCGGCTGGAAGGGAGCGTGATGCCGGGGATCAGGATGCGGGTCAGGCCGGCTGCCCAGGCGCGCGCCAGCACCTCGTCACGGTCAGCGTCGAATTTATTAAAGTCCAGGTGGCAATGAGTATCTGTTAGCACGTTCGAACGTTATTTGATACCTGCAATTTTTAGTCCATCCTGCAAAATCGCCGGCACTTTATCGGCGTGAGTGGTTTCACAGTAGACGCGCATGATCGGCTCGGTGCCGGAGAAGCGGATCAGCATCCAGCCGCCGTCCTCCAGGCGGAAGAGGTAGCCATCCAGCGTGACCAGCTCGTTGACTTTCAGTCCGCCGATGGTCTTTGGGTTGGCAGCCAGGATGCGCGCTTCGCGGTCTTTTCGGTCGCCTTCGAAGGGGGTGTCAATGCGGTCGTAATAGTGCGCGCCGACTTTTGCAAAGAGCAGGTCGAGCAGTTGGGAGGGTTTCTTGCCGGTCTTGACCATGAAATCGAGCAGGTACAAACCCGCCAGGATGCCATCCCGCTCCGGTACGTTGCCGCGGAAGGCATAGCCGCCGCTCTCCTCGCCGCCGATCATGGCGTCGGTTTCGAGCATCTTGGGGGCTACATATTTGAAGCCGACGCCGGTCTCGTGGACCGGAACGTTATAAAGCACCCCCAGTTTGTTGAGCATGGTGGTGGTGGAGATGGTCTTGACGATCGGGCCGCGCTGGCCGCGCACTTCGAGCAGGTAGTAAGCCAGCAAGGCGTAAACGCGCAGTTGGTTGATGAACTGTCCGTGCTCGTCGCCCACGCCGAGGCGGTCGGCGTCGCCGTCGGTGACGATTAACACGTCGGCTTTGTTTTCAAGCATGGCTTTGAGACCCGCGTCAATATTCGGCGGGATGGGTTCGGGACGCTTCATTTCAGGGAACGACGGGTTGCTCTCGTTGTGGATTTCGATGACCTTCGTCTTGCCGCCCGCCAACAGCCGCGAGAACCAGCCCGCGCCGTTGCCCCACATGGCGTCCACCAGCACGGTCAGGCCGGCGTCTTTGATGGGTTGGAGGTCAATCAGGCTTTTTAGATGTTCAATATAAGCCGGCGCCGGGTTAAATTTGCTTATTAAACCCTCGGCCGCTGCGTCAACATACGTTTTGCGTTTTACGTTTTCCGTTTTATCCGGGATTAACGCCTCGATCTGCTTCAACCCCTCTGGGTCAATCGCCCCCCCGTTTTCATCCCGCACCTTGAAGCCGTTATCTGTGGCCGGATTGTGCGAGGCGGTGATGTTTACCGCGCCGCAGGCTTGTTTGTTGACCACCGAAAAAGCGATGACCGGCGTGGGGGTGGCGCCGTCGGTCAGGTAGACGCGCAGGCCATTACCCGCTAATACTTCCGCCGCGGCTGCGGCGAAGTATTCAGAAGAAAAACGTTTGTCGTATCCGACGACGACCGATTGATCCTTTTTGCCTTTTTCGAGCAAATAGGAAGCGAACCCTTGCGCGCAGCGGCGGACGTTATCGAAGGTGTAATCCTCGGCGATCACGGCGCGCCAGCCATCGGTGCCAAAATGGATTGTAGTTGTCATGAGGACTCCTGAATAAGATAATGACGAGGGTATTATATCAGTAACAGGTAGGCAGTGAGCAGTAAGCTAAAAGCAGAACTCCGAGATTTCAATAATCTCGGAGTTCTTAATTACAGCATCAGTTTTTGGCTGAATATTTTGCCGTGTCTTCCCGCGCAGCAAAATTCGGCGACAGGATTTTGGTGTGTTCTTTGGTTACTCTTTTTCCTCAACCCACTTGACCCATTTATACTTTTATTTCACCGTATTGAACAACCTTTCGTCCGCTGTCCACAACGGACAAGCTAAATGTTCGGCCAAAGCGAGATAGTGAGCGTCGTATGTATTGGGGCGGTTGAACTGCTTGGCAAGATTGCCGGCCTTGGCATGTAATTCAGGGAGATGGATGCTTTCAATATCCATAGCCAGAAATTGCTCCAGTGCGGCCTGTCCGTCTTTCGGCTCGATTTTCTCCTGAAATACTTTGCAATATAAGGCGGAGGTCACTTCGTACCCGAGCAGGGAAGGAGCGAGGATGCGAAAATCATCTTTGATCCAGGCTTTCCACCGGGTAGTAGCGGAGGTTGTGTATCGCTCTGGAGTGAGCAGAGCTACAATAAAACTGGCGTCAATGCAAATTGCTCTGCTCATGGCTACGTTCCTGTCGCATTTGTTCTATGTCCGCTGCGCTTGCGGGCAATTGTCCGTATTTATCGAACATGATTTTCTGGTGTTGCTGCAGGCTTTCAATTTGTTCCTTACGTTTGCGGCGGCGTAATTCGTTTTCCAGTGCCTGGGCCACCAAGCCAGAGCGTTTTCCGGCAGGAACAGTATTCTTGATGCTTTCCCAAAGATCGCGGGGTAGGGCGATGGTCGTGTGTTCCATGTCAATTCGCTCGCGCAGGAACATCTTGATCAGCGATTGGTATGGCACATCGCGTTGGTTGGCAATCTGGCGCAACTCGTCCAGCATGGACTCGGGTAAGCGCAGCGAAATGGCGCGCGTGGACGGTTTCAGGTTGGGGAAGGCAGCCCGCCTGGTCTTGCTCCAGTCAAGGTATTCGCTGGAGTCGTGAGTTGCCCAAAACTCACGCTCTTCGTCTTCGTTCTTAAAATCAGGAATCGGCTTGTTCATAGATGACTCTCTTTTCCCGGTTGCCTTCGTCCCAGTCGAAACCGACGATGCTGTTCAGGGTAATCACATCTGTATATTATAACAATACAGAAAGCCATTCAAGGTGTCATTAATACCTCATGCTATAATCACAGGTGCGTCAATCGTAATTTATCAAACAGGAATCGAAAATGGATAGAATTTACCTCGACTACGCCGCCACCACACCCGTTGACCAGCGCGTCCTCGACGCGATGCTGCCTTATTTCTCCGAAATGTTTGGCAACCCATCCTCCGTCCATCGCTATGGACAGCAGGCCGAGGCCGCGGTCGATTCCGCCCGCGAGACCGTCGCCTCGATCCTGAACTGCCGGCCTGACGAAGTCATCTTCACCTCGTGTGGCTCCGAATCAGACAATCTTGCCCTGCGCGGCGCAGCGCTGGCAGCCCGCGAAAAGACGGGCGCCAACTGGATCCTGACAGCAAGGACAGAACACCACGCCGTCAGCCGGACAGTGGAGCAACTCGTCGAGCATCATGGTTTCGCGGTCGAGTGGCTGGAGGTGGACGAGTATGGCGGGGTGCATCCCGAAACGGTCGAAAAAGCCATTTGCCATGCGACTGCGCTGGTCTCGATCATGTATGCCAATAACGAAATTGGCACCATCAATCCGATAAAGGAGATTGCTGAAATCTGCCATCCTCACGGCGTATTGTTCCACACGGATGCTGTCCAGGCCGCCGCGTATCTGCCAGTGGATATTCAGTCCCTCGGCGCAGATTTGCTCTCGCTCGGCGCGCACAAATTCTACGGGCCAAAGGGCGTCGGCGTTCTTTACGTTCGCAAGAGCGCAGCGCTCATTCCGCATCTATCCGGCGGCGGGCAGGAATTCGGTCTGCGGGCGGGGACACACAATGTCCCCTACATTGTCGGCTTTGCCGAGGCGCTGCGCCTGACCGCCGCGGAGCGTGAGCAGCGCATCGCCCACGTCAAACCGCTGCGCGACCGCATCCTCGGCGCGGTACTCGAGGAGATCCCCGATTCCCGGATCACGGGTCATTCCAAATCCCGACTCCCCAATCACGCCTCTTTTGCATTCAAGGACGTGGATGGCAACCTGCTTCTGACCCTGCTGGATGCAGCCGGCTTTGCCTGCTCATCCGGCTCAGCCTGTAAGACGGGCAATCCTGAGCCTTCGGATGTGCTGACCAGCCTCGGGCTGCCGCGTGAGTGGGCGCTCGGCTCGCTGCGGGTGACGCTCGGCATTGGCACCACGCCTGCGCATGTAGATGCCTTTCTGAAAACTTTGCCGCCTCTGGTTCAGAAGGCAAGAGATTTAACCGGAGATAAACGGAGATGAACGTTTTTGAATTTGATAGTCGTATCGTTCATCCAAAACCATCCCGTTTATCTCCGTTCATCTCCGGTGAATTATGACCAAAGTCGTCGTCGCTATGTCCGGTGGTGTAGATAGTTCCGTGGCCGCGGCCTTGCTCAAAGAGCAAGGCTATGAGGTGATTGGCATGATGCTGCGCCTGTGGTCGGAGCCAGGCAAGGATGACTCAAACCGCTGCTGCACGCCGGACGCCATGGCGCAAGCGCGACGCGTGGCGGCGATACTGGATATCCCTTTCTATGTGCTGGATGCGAAGGAAATCTTTCGTTCCATCATCGTGCAATATTTTCTGGATGGTTACGCTCAAGGCGTGACACCAAATCCGTGTTTGGTATGTAACCGCGTAATTCGTTGGGAATTTATGCTCGACCACGCCCTCGCCCTCGGCGCGGACTTCATGGCTACGGGACATTATGCCAGGAAGAGGAGGGCAGAAGGCGGAAGGCTGGAACTGCTGCGCGCGATTGACCGCTCGAAAGACCAGTCTTATGTTTTACATGCGCTGACACAGGAAAAACTAGCCAAGACATTATTCCCGATTGGCGAACATCGTAAGTCAGAGATTCGCAGACTGGCTGAATCTTTTGGCCTGCCCACCGCGACCCGCGCCGACAGCCAGGATTTGTGTTTCCTCGCCGGGGAGGACTATCGCGATTTCATCCGTCGCAACGCGCCGGCTGCGGGCGGACATCCCGGCCCAATCATGACCCGTGAGGGCAGGACACTCGGCGAGCATCAGGGATTGGCTTATTACACCATCGGCCAGCGCAAGGGACTGGGCGCCGGTCTTGCACAACCGGTCTATGTTATGGCGAAGGATGCAGCCACGAATAGTCTCATTGTCGGGAGACGCGACGAACTCGGTTCGCATGAAATGATTGTAAAAGATATCAATTGGATTTCGAGCGACGCTCCAAAAGGATCATTTCGGGCCGAAGTCAAAATCCGCTATACGGCAAAAGAAGCCTGGGCGGAGATTGCATCCATCGCCAGCGAGAGGCAGGCCGTGGCTGATCCTGCCTGCGCCAGTGCCGCACCGTTCGTGCCGCGAACACCAGCGGCATCAGCGAAGCGATCCTGTGGACGCCGGTGCGAGACGGCAGGCACAGGTGGACGTAGTCGAAGGGTGCGCTTCGATGCGCCGCAGCGCGATATAACCCCTGGCCAGGCTGCGGTCTTCTATGCTGGGGAGGTACTGCTCGGCGGCGGGATAATTGTCTAATAACTGCGTATAGCCACGATCAATTAACCAAGCAAGTCATAAACCAAACGGAGTGAACGATGACTATTCCAGCTCTCTTCTTCGGCTTATTATTGTCCAGCCTCTACGGCGCGGCATTCCACTTCTGGAAGGGCGGCAGTCTGAAAAAGATGCTCCTTTTGATCGTTCTTGCATGGGTGGGTTTTTGGGGCGGACATTTATTGGGTGGCAGGCTTGGATGGACGTTCTTTGCCATCGGCCCGATCAACGCCGGGATGGCCACGCTGGGGAGCGCGGTTGTCCTTTTTGTAGGGAATTGGCTGAGCCAGGTTCAGGTTGAGCGAAATTAATAAATTCTCCCGAGAGAGCCGCATTTTATCTACCGGAGGGGAGATTTGTCATAATATGGTAAGATACACAGACGCGGGAGAAGTTGCAAGCCCGCAAATAAATCCCAGTTCGTGAAAAGGATAATTCCCATGCCCGCTCGAATCGAATCTTTCCTCTCCGCCCGCCTGCATCTGGTCCCGCAGATTATCGGCGAGCGCATCTACTTTGTCAGCAATCTTTCTGGCAAACTGAGCCTGTATGCCATGTACTACGGCGGGTCGGTGCCGGAGCCGCTCCTGCCGCCGGATATCGCCCTGCAAAATCCGCACCTCATTGGCGGGCACTCGTTCTACGTTTTCCCGGCTTTGGACAAAATCGTGGTCATGATTGACCGCGACGGTGACGAAAACTACCAGCCGATGCTCATCCCGCTCGAGGGTGGTTTCCCCGAACTGGCCTTCGATAACTTCTTTGCCAACCACCGCGTCCACATGGGACACTGCGACATCGAGAAGAATATCGCCTATTTCAACGCTGAGCGTCGCGACGCGCCCATTCAGGAAGCTTACCGCGGCAACCTGCGGACGAATGAATTGGAAAAACTGGCCGAATCCGAGTGGGGGGCGTGGTCGGCCGGGCACAACGAGGATCACACCAAAGTCTTCGTCAACGATGGGTACACCCTCGGCGACAACGTGCTCTATCTGCTGGAAGGCGGTAAGAAGAGCGTCCTCTACGGCAAGCCGATCGAGCAGCGCAGGGAAGGGGAAACGGTACCCCTCAACGGGTTGGGTTCCTCCGAGTTCACGCCAGGCGGATCACAGGCGCTGACGACGAGCGCTGTCTTCGACGACAAGTACAGCCTGGGCGTGATTGACCTCTCCAAACCGAATGAGATGCTGCCGGTCAAACTAGAAGGCGTCGTCCACACCGGCGTGGGCGAGATGACCGGCCTCTCGCACTTGAAAGGTACGCACTACGCCCTCGGCTTCAACATTGACGGCTGTGACTGGCTTTACGAGGGTTACTACAACGAAGCCAAACGCGTCATGACGCTGAAACATGTCATCTGCGGGGATGGCGACCTTTTGGACGGCGTCCTCGAACACGCCCACTACGACAAGAAAGGCGACCGCTTCGTGCTCTCGTTCTCCACCGCCGTCTTGCCCAGCCAGATTTATACGGTGGAGGGCAAAGAGCGCGTCACCATCGTCATGCACACCGAGGAGAAAATCCTGGGCATCCCGGAGGCGCAACTCTCGAAGGGCGAGGACGCTTCCTTTGTCTCGCACGACGGGCTGCGGGTCTCGGCGCGGCTCTACCTGCCGGCCGAGTCGCTTGGCTTCAACGGCGCGCGCCCGCTCGTCTATTACATCCACGGCGGGCCGCAGTCGCAGGAGCGCCCGGATTTTGCCTGGTTCTCGATGCCGCTCATCCAGTTCCTGACCCTGCGCGGCTTTGCCGTCTTCGTGCCCAACGTGCGCGGTTCCACCGGCTACGGCCTGGCCTACACCAAGCACGTGGATCGCGACTGGGGCGGGCAGGATCGCCTCGACCACGTCCAAGCGATGACGAAGGTTTTGCCGCAGGACAAACGCCTGGACGTGAAGCGCGCCGCGGTCGTCGGGCGTTCGTACGGCGGTTACATGACCCTGATGCAGGCGGGGCGTCACCCGCACCTGTGGTCGGCAGCCTGCGACATGTTCGGCCCCTACGACCTGATCACCTTCTCCGAGCGCATCCCGGAGACCTGGAAGCCGTTCTTCAAGATTGCCCTCGGCGACCCCGGAACTCCTGAAGGGCGCGCCTTCCTGACTGAGCGCTCGCCCAAAACCTACCTCGACAACCTGGCCTGCCCGATGCTGGTCATCCAGGGCCGCAACGACCCACGCGTCGTGGCGAAGGAATCTGAAGATCTGGTCGCCGATTTGAAGAAGAAAGGCAAGGATATCGAAATTCTGGTCTTCGAGGACGAGGGTCACGATGTGTTGAAATATGCCAACCGCGTGACGTGCTATAACGCCATCACCGATTTCTTCGCGAAATATCTGAAACCATGATTTTTTCACCGCGGAGCGCGCAGAGAACGCAGAGAGTGTTTTTTCTCCGCGCTGAGAAAGAAAATCTCCGCGCCCTTCGCGTTCTCTGCGGTTAGGATTTTCATGCCCTGGAATTTGACCTCCACTCATGCACAAGCCGGCGACCTGGCCCTGCTGGTCGGCCTGCGGCACAAGCATTTCATCTTCCCGCTCATCCCCGGTGGGACATTCCACACCCACCGCGGTATCTTGAATCACGATGAATTGATCGGCAAGCCGTGGGGCAGCCAGGTATTCAGTCACCAGAACGCGCCGTTCTTCATGCTGCAACCCTCTCTGGCTGATCTTCTCGTTGACCTGAAGCGCAGCACGCAAATCATGTATCCGAAGGATATCGGCTTCATTCTTACGAGCATGTCCATCGGCCCCGGACAGACGGTGATGGAGGCCGGCACCGGTTCCGGCTCGATGACGATCGCGCTGGCCTACGCCGTCGGCGCGCAGGGACGCGTTGTCTCGTATGAGCGCCGCCCGGATTTTCAGAAACTGGCCCAAAAGAACCTGGCGCGCCTCGGCCTGGAGGAACGCGTCGCATTTATCCTGGGCGACATCGCCGCGGGTTTCGCTGAGACAAATGCAGACGCCTTCTTCCTTGACCTGCCCAATCCTTGGGATTACATTGTGCAAGTCCGCGCCGCGCTCAAACCGGGCGGCTTCTTCTGCAACCTGGTGCCGACCTTCAACCAGGTGGAGACCCTGCTCTACGCCCTGCGCCGCGAGCATTTTGCCTTTATCGAAGTGTGCGAGATCCTGCTGCGCTATTACAAAACTGAGCCGAGCCGCCTGCGTCCCGCGGACAGGATGGTGGCGCATACCGGGTTTTTGATTTTTGCGCGGCGGGTGGAGGTGAGCGAGGATGAGAGGGGTAGGGAATTGCTGGAGGAGGCAGGGGCAGAAGTGGATTAGCAAAAAAAACTACATGCCAGTGCTAGTTGTTGTATAATCATTTTACGAGATGATTGCCATGGCAACAGTTTATGTTCCCTCAATCTACGAGCGCAAACGCATCCCTAAAAAGGCGATTGATGATGTTGTGCGGCGCATCGTGCAGGAATTCTGCCCGCAGAAAATCATCCTGTTCGGCTCGTATGCGCGTGGCAACCCACGACCCGAAAGCGATGTTGATTTACTAGTGGTGATGGATGCGCCGAATGGCGAGAGAAAACAATCCCTGGCAATACGCCGCCATCTCAAAGTGATGTTCGGATTAGATCTGATCGTTTGTTCACCGGAACGGCTGTGCCAGCGGCTTGAGTGGGGCGATTCATTTCTGAGGGAAGTGATAGAAACCGGCAAGGTGCTGCATGAATCCGCTGACGCATGAGTGGGTTGAGAAAGCCGATGGGGATTTCCACGTCGCCGGACGCGAACTGCGCACCCGAAAAATGCCAAACTACGACGCGGTTTGTTTCCATGCCCAACAGTGTGCCGAAAAATATCTTAAGGCCATCTTGCAAGAGCATGATCAAAGGATACCCAAAATCCATCATCTGGCAGAATTGCTCACGTTGGTAACAAAAGAGGACCCTACCTGCCAATTCCTGCTGGCAGACCTGGATGTGTTGGAAGATTATGCTGTCGAGTTTCGCTATCCTGGCCTGATTGCTGAAAAGGGGGAGGCGCAATCGGCTTTCAAATCTGCACAGAGGGTGCGAATATTCGTGAGACAGCGGCTGGGATTAGCGTAGAAGGATTCTGCCTTCGTCCCACGGACAGGATGGTGGCGCATACCGGATTTTTGATTTTTGCGCGGCGGATCGAGCCGGGCGAGGATGAACGCGTCAATGAATTGCTGGAGGAACATAGTCTTGCCGAAGGCCTAATCGGCGGAAGATCCTGAATCGAACCACTGAACAATTCTTGGCAAGCCGGCATCTGTAGGAAATTTATCTTGTCAGCAGTCTTGCCAATGATTTGCTTTATGCGGTACGATTAGTAAAAATGATTGATTGAAGGAGCATACCAATGGCTGAAACACCATACCAGGTTCAAATTCCGGTTGCGCTGCGAAAATATGGCTTTGACCAGCGCGAAGTGCAGCGCCGTGTGTCCGAATGGTTAGTGCTTTCCCTGTTCACCGAAGGACGTATTTCCTCCGGCAAGGCGGCGCGCCTGTTGGATATTTCCCGCATTGATTTTCTGGCTCTGTTACGTGCGCGCGGAATCGCCTATGTCAATTACACACCTGATGAACTGGAAGAAGAATTTGCAGCAGTCAAAGAATTGGATGCCAAGGTGGCGCGATGATTGTGGTTTCCAATACCACGCCGCTGATTGGCCTGGCATCCATTCAGCATTTTGACATGCTTCGGCGGCTTTTTGGTGAAATCCATATTTCGAAGGCTGTGTACGATGAGGCTGTCACCTCTGGACGCGAAGCGGGAGGCGCAAAACGCGAAGTCTCTAAAGCCGGGTGGATAAAGACGGTTGAAGTCCATGACCGCTTGGCAGTGGAAGTTTTATTAGACGAAATGGATATGGGCGAGGCCGAAACGATCGTGCTGGCTCGCGAAATAAGGGCCTATTGGGTATTGATGGATGAGAAAAAAGGGCGGCGAAAACTTGCACAACTCGGATTGAATAAAATCGGGACGATAGGAATCTTATTGAAAGCCAAACAGTTGGGCTTTTTGTCGTTGATCCGTCCTGAATTGGAAAAGTTGCAGACACAAGGTTTTAGCATCAGCCAGGCAGTCATAGATGCTGTTTTGAAACAGGCTGGGGAGATGTAGTCTGTTATGTACTAGCGCTACCGAGCGAATGAACATATTAACTGAAAACTACATTGCCCAACGACTGAAAGAGGCGTACCAGCCCGGTGTGGTTGCATCCACGGATGGCTATGCCGCGCTGACAACTTCGCAATCCGGCGAAAAATTGACTTGGGCCGCAGTATTGATGCCGCTCGCCTGGAAGGAGGATGAGTGGCATCTGCTCTTCACCCGTCGCACAAATGATGTCGAGCATCACAAAGGCCAGGTTTCCTTCCCCGGCGGCGCGTGCGAGACGGGTGAATCTGTCGAACAAACCGCCCTGCGCGAGGCCGAGGAAGAAATCGGGCTGCAACAGGCCGACGTCCGCATTTTGGGGTGGCTGAATGACGTGGTGACAATTACGCATTACCGCGTCGCGCCGCTGGTGGGGGTCATGCCCTGGCCGTATGAGTTTTATCTTGCCAAGATTGAAGTCAGCCGCGTATTTACTATCCCGCTTCAGTGGTTGATGCAGCGCGAAAACTGGGCAGAACACAATTTCACACCAGAAGGAACGCAGCGAGCTTTCCCGGTCATCAGCTATCATCCGTATGACGGTGAAATCCTGTGGGGGGCCAGCGCACGCATGACACAGAATTTACTGGCTGTTTTGCATTTGCAATAAAAAAGCCCTCCCCCGGATGGGGGAGGGCAGAGATGTGGGTTTGAAGACCTTCTCGCCCTACTCGGGCACTTCCTCTTCCTTCTTGCCCTTTTCGATCACCTCTGGCTCAGCCATTTCCTGGCCTGGGATGGCTTCAGCAGCCACCTCTTCCACTTCCTCTACTCTGGAGGCAGTCACCACGACGACCATCTCTTCCGGATCACTCAGCACCTTTACGTTTTCCGATAGGATGATATCGCGCACATGAATGCCATCTCCAACATTCGCCAGCCTGGAGATATCTACCACGATACGTTCGGGCAAGTGCTGGGGGAAGCACTCGACCTCGAGTTCGTCAAGACTGGTGACGAGTACCGCGTTGAAATCCTTGACTGCCGGAGAGATGCCGGTAACTTCGATCCCGACATGCGTGCGCAGTTTCTCAGTCAGCGAGACGACCTGGAAATCCACATGCACCCGGTTGCGCTTGATCGGATTGCGCTGGCTTTCGCGCACCAAGGACGGGTATTCCTGACCTTCCAGGTCAATCGTCACCAGGCTGGAGGATGTCAGGTGGGATAGAATGCGGGATGCCTCGCGCGCATCCATTGAAATAGGAGCAGGCTCTATATGACGCCCATAGAGTACTCCCGGAAGTTGACCGGCGCGACGCAAGGCACGTACCTGCTTGCCGATCACTGTTCGGGATGTTGCTTTGATAATTACATTTTCCATTTTTATCTTCCTCGAGCGCCTCTCACCCCAAGTCGAGGGGTTACCTTCGCTCTGTTTTTGAATTTACCCGGCGACTGCCAGGGTATTTACGACTTACGTCTGAACAGGAATTGGCCCAACAATACGGCGATGCCTGCTACCAGGCTGGCGAGTAACACTTGACGGGTATCCATCAGCGTCTCTACCGGACCCTCGACCTGTCGCGCCAAAAGGATGGTGGTGCGCACCTGCTCGGTTTTCACCTGGTTGGCGACCAAAAGGCCGCTGTGGGAACCTGCGCCCATCCTCGCGCTTTGCGCCAGGATGAGGCCGGCGCGACCGTCCAGGTCAACCTGATTTGCGCGAACAACAGCCACTGCGCTCTCCTGCATGGCAAACGATTCGGCCCGCGCGGATGCGATGGATGTCGTCTGCGCCGAGATGTTCTGCGCTGAAATTTGCAGTGCAGCGCTCTGCTGCAGGTCAACTTCTCCGGCGTCAACGCGACCGACGATGCTCTGGTGAACGCGGACCAGTTCAGCATCAACCTGCTGGGTCTGCGCATGGGTCAGGTTGATGACTTGCGGCAGCGAGGCTTCTTCTAAAGGCTGGGACTTGCGAGTCATACGTTTCTCCAGTTCATCGCCTCTGGCTTGGCAAAAAAATGCGCCTCCGCATGGGAGACGTTTTTCACAACGCCATATCATTTTAGCCATCTTAGCGGGTTTCGTCAAGAGTTGGGTCGCTTGGTGTTAGCGCAAAGTAGTAGAGTCCGCTTTCGCCAAAGTTAAAATGTCCCCTTCGG
>CAZTZE010000032.1:0-47779 GCA_964618215.1 uncultured Chloroflexus sp. | reverse complement strand
ACAATAACGGCTTTTGGCTCAATCGTCAACTGTTCTGTCTTGCGTAAGTCCTAAGGAAGTAGAATATAGACCGTCTGCAATCAGCCATCTGCTATTAGCCATCAGCAATCTGCAATCACAAGGAGGCACCATGCAAATACTTGAATCCGGAATCGGGGAATTGATCCAACCATTCGATTTGGACGAGTTCCGCGAATGGAACCGCACCAAGAAAACGCGCAAATTGGTGGACAAGCGCATGACTGAACAGGAAGCCATCAATCAATTTGTCTACGACGATTGCTACATCGGCACGGAGCTATATGGCACAGTGCGTTGCCCAATGTCGCTGGCGCGTGAAGTCGTGCGCCAGGGCAGGAAAAACCTGCGCGTCTGTGGGCAGGGCGTGCTGGAACTCGACCTGTGGCTGGCCGCCGGCATCATCAAAAAACTGGATATTACCTACATCGGGCTGGAAGTTTACGGCACGACTGCGGCGCTGCGCCGCGCGGTGGAGTCCGGCCAGGTGGATACCTGCGTCGAATGGTCGAACGGCTCGATTTCGTGGCGCATGAAGGCGGCCGCCATGGGCGTCCCTTTCCTGCCGACGCGTTCCATGCTCGGCACCGACATGCTAAAATACAGCGCCGCCAAAGTTGTCGAGGACCCCTTCACTGGCATCAAAGTGGCCCTGCTGCCGGCCCTCGTCCTGGACGTGGCCCTCATCCATGTTCATCGCGCGGATAAACATGGCAACTGCCAGATCGAGGGCATCAGCGGCTTTGCCCTGGAGATGTCGCGCGCCTGCAAACGGCTGATCATCAGCGCCGAGGAGATCATCCCAACCGAGGAGATCCGCAAATATCCCGACCGCACCGTCATCCCCTATTACCTGGTGGACGCGGTCGTTCACGCGCCGTATGGCTCGTACCCGGGTGAGATGGCCTACATGTACGGCCGCGACGAACCTGGCATTAAAGAATGGGTCGAGATGAGCAAAACCGCCGAAGGGGCCAATGAATACCTCGCCAGGTACGTGCATGGTCTAAAGAACCACGACGAGTACCTGAAGCTGATCGGCGAAGAGCGCCTGCAACAGGCCGTCGAACTGCGGGAGAAACGCGAATAAAGTTCACCGCAGAGACCGCCGAGAACGCGGAGATGCAAAAATCTCTCTGCGATCTTTGCGTACTCAGCGGTGAAAAAGGAATTGACCATGACCGAGCAAACTTATTCCAAAACTGAATTGATGATCTGCGTAGCCGCCCGTCTCTTCGAGGATGGGGCAACCTGTTTCATCGGCACCGGCATCCCGATGCTGGCCGCCATGCTGGCCTCCAAGACCACCGCCCCGAACCTCGTCCCCGTTTTTGAGTTCGGCGGGACGGGAGCTATTCTGGAGGAACTGCCGCGCGCCGTCGGCGAGGCGCGCACCTTCCACAAGGGCATCTCCGCCCTGGGGATTTGCGACACAATGGAGACCGCCCAGCGCGGCTTCATTGACTACGGCTTCCTCGGCGGGGCGCAGATTGACCCCTACGGCAACCTGAACAGCGTCACCATCGGAGAGCACGACCACCCCAAGGTGCGCCTGCCCGGCTCCGGCGGCGGCAACGACGTTGGCAGCCACTGCTGGCAGACCATCGCCATCATGCAGCATGATGCCCGTCGTTTCATCCCTAAGGTGGATTTTCTCACCACCCCCGGTTTTCTCAGCGGTCCCGGCGCGCGCCAGGCGGCCGGACTGCCGCCCGGCACCGGCCCGACCTACGTCGTCTCCACCCTGGCGCTGATGGACTATGACCCTGAAACCTGCCGCATGAGGCTGAAATCCCTGCATCCGGGAGTGATGGTCGAAGAAGTGGTCGCCAACACCGGATTCGAGCTGGTCATCCCCGATAAAGTCGGCGCCAATGCCCCGCCCAGCGCGGAGGAATTGCGCCTGCTGCGCGATGAGATAGACCCGGAAAAGTTGTATATTTAGATATGTGCGGCATTTTCGGCATCGTCACTGCTAAAGAACAACCTCTCGGCCCCATACTGGTCGAAGCCGCGCGCCGGCTGACCTATCGCGGCTACGACTCGGTCGGCGCGGCGACCCTCTCAGGCAGCAAGATTGACCTGCGCAAAGACGTTGGCCGCGTCGAGGATGTCGCCGCCAAATACAACTTTGCCGGGATGACCGGCCAGCGTGGCATAATTCAACTGCGCTGGGCCACCTTCGGCGAGCCATCCCAGGCCAACGCCCAACCTCATCTTGATTCAGACGGCGACATGGTCGGCGCGCATAATGGCAATGTGGTGAATAATGTTGAACTGCGACTAGAATTCATGGCGGAGGGCATGACTGTCCGTTCGCAGAATGATGGCGAGACATGTGTCCATGCGGTGGAAAGATATATCAAGCGCGGATACGAATTCATTGACGCGATCCGTTTGGCGTATGGTGACTTGCAGGGCGATTATGCTTTCGTGATCGGACGCGCGAATGATGACAAACTCTATGCCTTCAAAAAAGGTTCGGGCATGGTGGTGGGACTCGGCGAAGGCTTCACCTGTGTTTCGTCTGACCTGCCTTCGATTCTGCCGTTGACGCGCAACGTCATCCGTCCGCAGGATGGAGAGATCGTCACGCTGTGGGCAGACCGCGTGGAAGTGCGCTCTGTCAAAGATGGCAAGCAGATTCAACGAATGCCAGAGACAGTTACGGAGTCGATGGATGCGGTGCAGAAGGGCGGGTATCCGCATTTTATGTTGAAAGAAATCCACGAGCAGGCACAAGTCGCCCGTGAGTTAATCCACTTATTGGATGGCAGTCCCGACGTCGAGCCGTTGGTCGAAAAGATGAAGAACGCGCGTCATCTGTATTTGATCGGATGCGGCACGAGTTATCACGCCGCGTCGGTCGGTTCGGTGTACATCGCGCAACTGGCGGGGCGCGCCGCCATCCCCGTGCTTGCGCCGCAATTCATCGCGCAATACGCGCCCGCCGTTGGATATGAAGACGTGGGGATTTTCGTCAGCCAATCGGGCGAGACCAAGGATGTGCTCAATGCGTTGGAAGCCGCCGAGAAGCGCGGCATGGCTTGTTTTGGATTGGCGAACGTGGTCGGCTCCACGCTGACGAAGGCGACTTCGTTCTGCCTGCCCTTGTGCTGCGGATACGAAATCAGCGTGCCCGCCACGAAGACATTTACCAACCAGGTCGTGACGTTCTTGTATCTGGCGTATCGGATGGCGGGTCTCGATACGCCCCGCGACGATCAGCTGGGCTACTCGACCACCAGCTCAGGGCGTATGCTTGACCGTATCCCTGAATTGATGGAGCAGACGATAGAGATGGTCGGACCGCAGATCGAAGCGATCGCCAAAGACATCAACGAGTGGAACGATATGTACTGTCTCGGCTACGGCGCGACCTACCCGATTGCTTTGGAAGGCGCGTTGAAACTCAAGGAGATCACCTACGCCCACTGCGAGGGGATGCTCTCGACCGAGTTCAAGCACGGCCCGCTTTCGGCGGTCAGCAAGGATTATCCGGTCATCTTCGTCGCGGGACCGAACGATGTACCGCTCATCATCAGCGGGATCAACGAAGTCAAAGTGCGCGGCGCACGCACGATCACCATCGGCGAAGAAGACGCCCGCCTGCGCGCCAACGGCGATGACCTGGTCGTCATCCCCAAGTCTGATGCGCAGATCAGCGCCCTGCTGGGAGTCCTGCCATTGCAGTTGTTGTCGTACCACATGAGCGTAATGCGCGGATTCGACCCCGATTTCCCGAGGAATTTGTCCAAGACGTTGACGGTGGATTGAAAAACAAGGTTTCGTTGCAAACGAGACCTGCGTGAAAAACAAAATCGTCACATTAAAAATATGACCTACTCGCCTTTAGTCGGAAAATAGCGGGGATATTCAAGAATCATTTTAGATGGTTTTTGCCGACAAAAGTCGGTGGGGAAAATGAATTGTCCCTCTATGATGACAAAACTCATCTGGTAAAAAAATATGTTGGCGCGTAGCGGAGCACACAGATTACGTATGAGCCAAAAGTTTCAACACAGTTGTCCTTGACAGAAATTGGTCTGTGTGTATAATTAGTTAGTCTAACTAATTAAAGGAGTTAACGCGATGACAGAAGAACCTACGTTAGCCGAAGAGAGATTCTTCGTAGTGATGAAGCGGATTCGCAAGTTGGGGCTGGATACTCACTCGTTAGGGAATGGCGCAGCCTCGCCCGCTCAAATGTCCCTGCTGGATTGGATCGCCGCCTCACCGGGTTGCGGTGTGCAGGATATCGCCGACGGAATGCGGTTGACTCCCCCGACGATCAGCGTTGGTGTGCGTAAGATGGAAGAAAGCAACTTGGTGGAGCGAAAGCCCAATCCGCTGGATGCACGCTCAGTCCAGTTCTTTTTAACTCGGCGCGGTCAGGCACTACAGCGCCAGATTCAAACCTCTCACCAACAGAAATTCCGCCGCCTGCTCGCTGGCCTGACTCCACAGGAGCAGGAGATGTTACTGCAACTAATGGAACGCGCCTTACAGGCGGCCGAAGCCGAAAATTCAAACCCGGTAGCTTGATTGAGGAGATCAATATGTCGTCAATAATTACTTGGAGCATTTATGGCGTTGTTTTCGGCGCGCTGGGCATATTGGCTGTGCGTGATCGCGCCAAAGCCAGGCAGGCCGTGAAAGTGGCAGTCAAGTCGTTCTTCGGGATTTTGCCGATCATGCTGGCTTTCATCGGGTTGATCGGCTTACTGCTAGGCCTCGTGTCTCCCGAGATTATTGTTCTCTATTTGGGTCAGGGGGCTGGTTGGTGGGCAACGCTCACCGCTTTTGTTCTGGGAGTCGTATTGTATATTGCCAGTCTGGTCAGCATCCCGCTGGCCGCATCACTGTTGCGGGCTGGAGCAAGCATGACTACTGTCGCCGCATTCATCACCGGACTGATGATGGTGAACACGCTAACCCTGCCGTTGGAGATCAAACATCTTGGCAAAAAGATGGCCTTGAGTCGCAACTTGCTCAACTTGCTGTTTGCCTTTGCGATTGCAATTGTGATAGGGACGGTGTTGCAATGAAACCTAACTTACCGCAACAAATGTCGGGGGGCGCGCCGCAGAACGAACCTGTCAAGAAGACGCTTAGGCAATGGCTGTTCGACTACCGCTTGGCGTTGATTGTCGCCGTGGCCGACCTGCTGGTATGGATCTTCTGGCCTGCGCAAGCCGCGCCGGTGATACACAACACTTGGGATTACCTGGTCGAGATGGTGGTTATCTTGATCCCGGTTGCGGTGTTGATGGGCCTGTTCGAGGTCTGGGTGCCAAAACAACTGATCGGCAAATACCTGGGCCGCGAGTCAGGCTGGAAGGGAATTCTGCTTGCGCTTTTGTTCGGCTCCGCGCCGACTGGCCCGCTGTATGTTGCCTTTCCCATCGCAGCCATGCTGTTGAAAAAAGGCGCCAGCCCGCTCAATGTAATCATACTCCTGAATGCCTGGGCAGCGATCAAAATCCCACAACTGCTGATCGAAGCTAATTTCCTGGGGCCTTCCTTTATGCTGGTGCGATTGGCGCTCACTGTGCCTTCGGCAATTCTCATGGGCTGGCTGATCCAAAAAGGGATTGAGCGCACCGGTGGCCTGGACCTTGATCCGGCTGGGTCGGAAAACATATCTTGAAAGTGAGGTAAAAATGACTATTCAAGTGATGGATATCGAATCCATGCAAAAGTTTTCAGCGGAGGAGGTGCAACCCATTGTCCTCCATCAGTCTGAGGGCCTGGTAACGCTGCTCTTGTGTCTGGAAGCGGGCCAGGCAGTTGGGCCGTGCGCCATGACGACGCGAGTTCTTTACCTGGTGTTGTCCGGCCAGGGACAACTAAGCGTGGCAGGCGAGCAAGAGCAGGTGTTAAATGCCAGTTCGTTAGTCGTTGTACCGGCTGGCGTTGTGCGTAGTCTGTCAGCCAAAGAGCGCTCACGCGTCTTGGCTATACAGGTTGCGTGAAGAAATGATAAGCATAAAGGAGAAATGAGCTATGCGTAAAAAATGGATTGTCTATATTGTTATTGCCGCCCTGGTTTTGGGCGGGGGTGGCTGGCTGATTTCGCAACGCCAGTCCGCCCAATCTGCCGGGAGCGACCAGCCGACCGAAACGGCTGTCGTTCAGCGCGGCGACCTGATTATGAGCGTGGAGGCTTCCGGAAGCCTGGCTCCCCGCGTTGAGGTCTCGCTGGCTTTCACCGCAGGCGGGCGAGTGGTCGAAGTCCTTGTAGCTAAAGGACAGTCAGTGGAAGCAGGGCAGCCCCTGTTGCGGCTGGACACGCAAGTTCTGGAATGGCAGGTGGAACAGGCTCGCCTTTCACTGACCCTCGCGGAACTGGATCTTTCAGAGGCCAGGGATAAGTACGCAGAGGGAGATGAGCCAGTGGAAAGCGCCAAGGTCAGAGTGGAGAAGGCCCGCCTGTCTCTCGAAGAGACCGAATGGAAACTCGAACAGGCGACATTGACTGCGCCGATAAGCGGCACTGTCACCGCACTGCTTGTGGATTCTGGCGAGATAGTCAATAATGGGCAGACCGTCATTGTGGTGAGCGACGTGAATACTTTTCAGGCTGATATCAATCTGGACGAAACCGATGTGGCGCGTATTGCAATTGGCGGAACTGTCACCATCACAATTGATGCCTTCCCGGGCGCGGAATTGTCCGGGAAGGTGATCGACATCGCCCCTTCGGCTCGCATACAATCCGGTGTGGTGCTTTATCCTGTCACCGTCCGTCTGGATGCCACCGACTTGCCTCTTCGCCCTGGAATGACCGCTAACGTGACGATCATCGTTGAAAAACGGGAGAACACCCTGATCGTGCCCTTCCGCGCTGTAGAAACTGAAGGCGGGCAGGCTTTCGTCACGCTCCAGACGGATTCTGGGAGCCAGCGTGTGCCGGTGACGTTGGGACTGATTACGGACACCCAGATTGAAATCCTGAGCGGCGTGTCCGAGGGTGACTTGGTGGCGGTATACGCTAATCCCGTTCAGGATACCTCGGTGATGAGTAATACCATGTTCGGCGGAGGCAAGTAACATGATTGAAATCCGGGAGGTCACCAAAGTGTACCAAATGGGTGAAATCGAGGTTCACGCCTTGCGGGGCGCGTCGCTGAACGTCGCGCCGGGCGAGTGGGTGGCGATCACCGGGCCGTCCGGGTCAGGCAAATCTACGCTCATGCACATTATCGGCTGTCTGGATTCACCAACCGCCGGTTCGTATCGACTGAATGACAACGAAGTCAGCGGTCTGAACGATAATCAGTTGGCCTTCGTGCGCAACGGGCAGATCGGGTTCGTCTTTCAGACATTCAACCTCTTGCCCCGCGCCACGGCTCTCCAACAGGTGATGTTGCCCATGCAGTATCACCGCGATGGGGCGCGCCTGCCGCGCTCCGAGCGGGTGCGGCGCGCGCGCGAAGCGCTCGAACTCGTCGGCCTCGGCGATCGACAGCGCCATCGCCCGACCGAACTCTCCGGCGGCCAGCAGCAACGCGTGGCAATTGCGCGAGCGCTGGCGCAACAACCATCCATCCTGCTGGCCGACGAGCCGACCGGTAACCTGGACTCCAAGTCCGGCGCGGAGGTGATGGAAATCCTCCGTAACCTGCACCGCGAACGGGGACTCACTGTTGTGATGGTGACCCACGACCCGAAGGTGGCCGCGCAGGCCCAGCGCATCATTCATATTCAAGATGGGTTGGTGGTGGATGAACCAGAAGAGGTGGCGCTATGATCACGGATACACTTGAAAGCCTGCGGTCGGCTCTGGAAGGGTTGATCGCCAATAAAATGCGCGCCGGGTTAACCATGCTGGGCGTGGTCATCGGCGTGGCGGCGGTGATAGCTTTGCTCTCCATCGGGCAGGGCGTGCAAGAGAGCATCACCGGCTCGATCACGGGCGCTGGGTCGAATCTGCTATTTGTCGCGCCTGGCTCGTTTCAAATGGGTGGTGTGGAGAGTCCCAGCGGAAGCGCCGCCAGCATGACGTACGCCGACGCACTGGCCATCGCAGATCCGCGCAACGTGCCGGATGCCGCCATTGTTGCTCCCGAGTTTGGCATGAATACCCAGGTGATCTTCGGCAGCGCCAATCTGAATGCCAAAGTCACCGGCGTCACGCCAACCTACCAATCAGCCTTCGGCCTTGAGATCGCTCGCGGCCGCTTCATCAGTGAAAGTGATGTGAATAGCCGCTCTGCAGTAGTTGTATTGGGCAATCAGGCGGCTCGCGATCTGTTTGGCGGCTTTGACCCGTTGGGGCAAAAAATCAGGGTCTCCATTCCAGGCGCGGGGGGCGGGCGGATCTCGCTCACGGTGATCGGGGTGCTCGCCCCAAAAGGGGGCTCGCGCGCTGCCGATCCGGATAACGCTATCTTGGTGCCGATCACCACGGCTCAGACCAAGATATTCGAAGGGCGCAACGCGCTGGGCGAGACGATTATCACCTCAATGAACGTGGAAGCAGTTTCGGAAGACCGGGTGGACGCAGTAGCCGCCCAGATCACGGCCTTATTACTGCACCGGCACGGTTTCGGTCCCAATGAGGAGGGCGATTTCAGCGTGGTAACCCAGGCCGACTTACTCGCAACTGTCCAGCAGGTGACCAACATCCTGGTGGTTTTCCTGGGTGCCATTGCCGCCATCAGCCTGTTGGTTGGTGGGATCGGCATTATGAACATCATGCTGGTCTCGGTCACCGAACGCACGCGCGAGATCGGTTTACGGAAGGCGGTAGGCGCGCGCAAGTCGGATATCCTGGTGCAGTTCCTTTTGGAAGCCATCGTGTTGAGTGTGATTGGTGGGGCGATCGGTATCGCCGTTGGCGTAGGTATCGCCAAACTGGTGGACGCTTCGGGCGTGACCCAAGCGGTGGTCTCTTCGCAGGCCATTCTCCTGGCGGTGAGTTTTTCAGTCGCGGTTGGGTTGTTTTTCGGTATCTACCCTGCCAACCGGGCCGCCAGCCTCCATCCAATTGAGGCATTGCGTTATGAATGAGGCACGCTTGCGCGCCCGACCCTCGACCCGCTTGAAAGAAAAACTGGCGGGTTGGCTCTCAATCCTGCTGGATAGTTCTGTGCTGGCCGTGCCGGTCTTCGTGGGCGCGGCTTGGGCAGAAACCGGCGCGCTCCTGCCTGCCTTGGGCTGGGCCGCGCTGGCATTGCTCTTTGCGGATGGCGTTCCATTAACGTACATCGCCCTGGGACGGCGCTTTGGCTGGGTCAGTGGTTTCGACCTGCCGCGCCGCGAGGAGCGCGCCCCTTTCATTGCCGTCAATCTGATCGGCAACGGGCTGGGTTACTTTCTACTGCGCGCGTTGCACGCTCCTGCCTCGCTTTCGACGTTGTTGTTGGTCTATGTGGCGCTGGGCGTGACGATGATGACCATCTCCTCCTTTTGGAAGATCAGCCTGCATGCCGGCGGAGTGGGGGGCTTCGCTGCTTTCCTGACCTGGATGTTTGGTCCCGTTTGGGCGCTGACTTTTCTGGCGCTGCCCCTGATTGGCTGGGCGCGGGTCTACCGCAAACGGCACACCTGGGTGCAGGTTGTAGCAGGCGGCATCGTGGGCACATCCGTTACATTGATCGTTCTGGCGCTGGTGTAAAAAATACCCCTCAGACCTGACAGGTTTCAGAAAGCGCGTGATGATCGGACTTCCATGAATACGGCGAATTCTGGTAATCAAAACCCTGTGGAAACCTGTCAGGTCTTACCCAAATTAAATCATACAAGGATAAAACTGTGAACAAATTTCTGAACAAATGGCTGCGCAAGTTTCATCGCTGGCTGGTAATTCCCTTCATTGTGTTACTTTTGACCGTCATTTTCACGCGCGGATCAGCGCTTGGCGATACCGCCCAGCGCATACAAGCGCCGCTCATGATCATCATGGCAATCACTGGCTCATACCTGTATTTGTTGCCGTACTGGGCCAAATGGCAGCGACGACAGAGAGTGCGAGCCGATTGATGATCGGCGCAAATTTGCTGGCCGTCTTCGCCCATCCCGATGACGAGACCTTTCGTTGCGGTGGCACACTTGCACTGCTGGCTCAGCGCGGCGTGCGCGTACAGGTGCTGACCGCCACGCGCGGTCAGGCCGGATTACGCGGCGACCCGCCGCTGTGCGCCCCCGAGGAACTGCCCGCCGTGCGCGAAGCGGAATTACGCTGCGCCTGCAAAGCGCTGGGACTCCAACCGCCCATCCTGCTCGATTACCTAGACGGGCAACTTGCGGAAGCCGATCCCGAAACGCTCACCGCCGAAATCCTGGGGGTTGTCCGCCAACTGCGTCCGCACATCATGCTCACTTTTGGCGCGGACGGCCTTTCGGGACATCCCGACCACATCGCCATCGGACTCGCCGCCGCCGAAGCCTTTCGCCGCGTCGAAGATGTACCTGCACTGAGCGGAGCGAATGTGTCTGCCCTCTACACGTTGGCGGTGCCGCGCTCGCTGGCTGAGACGCTGGGCATGAAGCAAATCCGCGCCGTGCCGGATGAAGCCATCGCGCTCACGGTGGACGTTTCATCGGTCTGGGAAGCCAAGAAGTTCGCCATCCGCTGTCACCGCACGCAGTTAGGTGGATCGCCCATTTTGGACGCGCCCGAAGCAAGGCAGCGCCTCTTTCTGGGAACGGAGCATTTCTGCCTGGCCGCATCCCGTCTCGCGTCCAATGGAAAAATCGCAAATTTGCTGGAATGGCTCGAAAACTAAACGGAGACCCCATGCCCATCTTTGACCATTTCGACTTCCTCGCCCCGCTTTACGAAACCTTCATCCCGCCCAAAGACCCACAGGAGATGTGGAAGTTCGCAAACCTGCCCACCGACGGCGCGCTGCTCGACGCGGGCGGCGGCACGGGACGGGTGGCGCAATTTATGAGCGGCAAAGCCAACCCAATCGTGGTGGCTGACCTGTCCTGCAAGATGCTGTCCGAAGCCCGTCAAAAAGACGGCTTGCGCCCCGTCTGCTCGCACACCGAAAAACTGCCCTTCCCCGACGAAGCCTTCGCGCGTATCATCATGGTGGATGCCCTGCATCACGTCTGCGACCAGCGCGGAACAGTGGACGAACTCTGGCGAACTCTCCAACCAGGTGGACGCTTCGTTATCGAAGAACCCGACTTGCGCCTCTTCGGGGTGAAACTGCTTGCCCTCGCGGAGAAACTCGCGTTGATGCGCAGTCACTTTCTCTCCCCTCCGCGCATCGCTGAACTATTTCATTACCCCAATGCCCGCGTCCGCATTGAGACAGGCAGTTTCAACGCCTGGGTGATTGCCGAGAAAGCAGGTCACGCTGGATCGGGCTGATCAATCCCTGGCTCGACCTGGCCGTGCCGGCACTGAGCCGAATTTTGCTTCTGTGGCCGTCCATCAAAATGCGCCAGCGGCGGAAAGCATTCTAGCCATGACCTTTCGATTGGTCATCTGGCTGATTATTCTGGCGCTTATGTTTTACCAATCTCGAAAAAATAAAACGGTGGCACGTCCCCTCTCGCCCTGACAAGGGGGTGTCATGCTTGCGAAATTCCCAAGAGAGAAACTGAACTGCAACAAACATCCTCATTCATCCGTACGGAGTGGGGATGTTTGTTTTTTGCAGAAAACGAGCCTTCATCGGATCTTTACACAGTGTACAAAATAACTTTACACACTTCTTTTACCATTCCTATCAACGAACAATAAGTCAAACAGGAGTAAGCCATGAAATTCTTCAAGAAACGTTCCAACCTTGTCATTACGGGTATTGTGCTTGCGTCCATTATTGGCGGGGTATGGTATTTCACCCAGCCTCCTGCCAACGAAACCGTCGCGCCAGAATTGCAGACCGCCAAAGTCCGCACGGGGGGGAAGAGAATGGGGAGGAGATATGCATGGGACCTCACCCCGATGGTGACGATTTTTCGGCGGGACGGTTTGCCCCCCTCCCAAGGGAGAGGGCATTAAGTTGAGTCCTATCTGTCCGCTGGCGCGGACATTTTAGTGCAAGTGATGGGTTTGTTGACTTTCCATGCGAGGCGGTTTTAGCTCCTCCCCTTTAGGGGAGGGCTAGGGTGGGGTTGGGGTAAAATGACAAAGTTATGCCAGTCAAGAACCCTTCGACTACGCTCAGGGCAGGCATCATCCCAGGTCAAACTGTCACCAAAGAAAAACTTCAGCGTGCCCGACCCCTCTGTCCTTTCCCCTTCGGGGACCTTCGGCGGACATCTCCCCATTTTGAAAAGCGAAAATGGGGAGAAAGCACCGTGACATGACTCCTGCTGAAAAGACCGCGAAGCGTCTGGCAGGAATTACGCGGGAACAAGTTGGGAGTCCATTTTAGGAGGCAACAGGCTATCAACGGACTCTGTCACGGACTCACGGACATAAAACGGATGTGCGGCGTGATATGACTCCCGCCGAAAAGACTGCGAAGCGTCTGGCAGGAATTACGCGGGAATAAGTTGGGAGTCCATTTTAGGAGACAACAGGTCATCGCGGGATTCATTGTTGACTTTTACTGTCACAAGGCGGGGTTAGTCGTTGAAGTGGATGGAGACATCCATGATTTACAACAGGAAGAAGATGCGAGACGCGACAAGGTTTTGAGCGGGATGGGTTACGGATTGTCCGCTTTGGGAATGAAGAGGTTGTAAGGGACGCTTCGCGGTCCGCTGTGGTGGGGAAGATTCGCAAATTGGTTATCGTTGTATAATAACAAGCAAGGAGCGCCATGCAAACCTTTCCGTGTCCCTACTTGAAAAGCGAGGTTGAATTAACGGATGAGCGTGAAGCGCATATTGCTGAAACGCATCCAGACCTGTTGCCAGAATATCTTCCACAGGTAAAGCAAACACTGGCTGACCCCGATCAAGTACGGCGCAGTATTCGCATGAGCGGGGCTCGAATATTTTATCGTTGGTTCGATGATGTTCGTCAAGGGAAGTACGTAGTGGTGGTAGTCGTGAGCGAAGCCGCTCCCACCGAGCGGAACTGGATCATCACTGCCTACATTACCCGTCGTTTAACAAATGGAGAAATAGAATGGCTCAAAACCTGATCTTTCAATTTGACCGCGAGGCTGACATTCTGTACATCAACACCGTCACGCCTTATGTGGAGCAGGAATCCGAGGAACTGGGCGATGAGATCATTGCGCGCCTGAATCCGCAAACAGGCAAGGTGGAAAACCTTGAAGTGCTGTTCTTCACCAGCCGACTGATGAGGAAAGAACTATTCTCTTTACCTGTCATCGCCGACTTGCGCCAAGTTACGACAGCCTAAAAATATCATCCCAGGTCAAACTGTCACAAAAGAAAAACTCTAACGCGCCCGCGAACTGCGGCATGACATGACTCCCGCCGAAAAGATTCTGTGGCAGGAATTACGCGGGAATAAGTTGGGAGTCCATGTAAAAAGACCTGACAGGTTTTATTGTGGCGCGAATCCATCGGACTTCTCCGCGTCACACTGTACTCGGTATATCAAGGTTCTGCGGAAACGTCAGGTCTGCACAAGGTTTTGAGCGAGATGGGGTTGTGGGTTGTCCGCTTTGGGAATGAGAAGGTGCTGAGGGATTTGTCTGCTGTGGTGGGAAAAATCCGCGGGCTTGTTGCGCAATGAGTTTGGTAACTGTCCATTCGGGGATGGGAAAGAGGTTGCGGAGGAGTGAACTGCCCCCTCCGCCCGCTTCGCGGAGCACCTCCCCCAAATACGACAACATAAAACTTGTATGCGGATTCAAATTTCTTATCGTCGTATTTGGGGGAGTCTATGTGCGAGGAGGGAGTCTGCACAGGGATGAAGACTCGCGCAATTAGCCTGTGAGCTGTCCATGTGCTGAGGGAGGACTTTACTCCGCACGAGGGGAAGAGATTGCGGAGGGGATGTCCATGTCACATGGGCGGGGCGGGTGAAGTCAAGACCTGACAGGTTTCATCGTGGCGCGAGGTGATCGGACTTCTGCGTATTGCGTTGTACTCGGTTGATTAAGGCGCTGTGGAAACCTGTCAGGTCTATATGATGAGGGAAAAATTATGCTACAATAATTTCATGTTCAACGCAGGTTCCTTTACCTTTCAGGAGTTCATCATGAGCGAGACCTTGCCACTTGCGACCATTCAAGAGGCGGTTTTGGAGTTTTTGCGCGGTCGCGACGATGCGGTTGTATTCGGCGCGCAAGCGGTCAATGCCTATGTGCCAGAGCCGCGCATGAGCCAGGATATTGACTTGCTTTCCACCCGCGCGGCTGAACTGGCAGAAGAATTGCGCGCTCATCTTGGGGATCAATTTCATGTTGCTATAAGAGTGCGCGAAGTTGCAGACGGGCGAGGATACAGACTATATCAGATTCAAAAGTCAGGGAATCGTCATCTGGTTGATATTAGACTCGTTCAAAGTTTGCCGCCCTCACAAAGAATTGCACAAGTCCTTGTCGCTTCGCCAGAGGAGCTGATCGCGCTTAAAGTCATTTCGTATTATCAGCGACGCGGTCAACCCAAATCAGGGACGGATTGGCGCGACGTTGCCATGCTTTTATTGTCATTTCCAGAATTAAAGCAAAATGACGGGCTTGTTGTAGAACGATTGAAAGCGGAAAACGCGGGGGAAGATGTTATCAATCTGTGGAGTGACTTGGTCAAACAAGAGATACAGTCCACAGACGAGGAGGATGAGTTTTAGTCATCAAACCTGCAAACCTTCCCACTCGCCCAACAACCCATCCATCTCTTTTTGCAGCGCAGTATATTGATTCCCCAGTTTGCGCACCAGGGGGGTATCCGCGGGGGGATTTTCAAGTTTGCGTCCAATTTCGGCCAGCTCAGACTCCAGCGCGGCAATCTTGTTTTCCAGTTCTTGCAGGCGCGCGATCCGGCGGCGTTCGGCCTTAACCGCCTCCGACATCTCCCGCCGCCGGGATTTCGATGCGCCATTATTCGATGTTTTGCCCTTCCAGGGTGCTTCGCGACCCTTACAGGGTGCTTCGCGAAGACTTCGGACTCCTTCGGCCTCGCGTAACGCCGCCAGCCGTTCGCGTTCCTCCTTCATCTGGCTGTACGTCCCCTTGAAGACCGTCAACTGCGTCTCGTCCGGGTCAATCTCCCAGATCTGGGTCGCCAAAGCATTGATCAGGTAACGGTCGTGAGTGACGAGCACGATCGTCCCGCCGTATTCGTCGAGGACATCCTGCAGGACCTCCTGCGAGGGTATGTCGAGGTGATTGGTCGGCTCGTCGAGCAGGAGCAGGTTGGTATCCTGAAGCGACAGCTTGGCCAACGCCAATCGCCCGCCTTCACCGCCGGAGAGGAGCTCCACTTTCTTGAAAACGTCGTCGCCGGAAAAGAGGTAACGTCCCAGATACTGGCGCGCCTCGGCCGGGAGCATATTCGCGGCGACCGTCTGGATTTCCTCGATCAGCGTGTGTTCGGGATTCAAGCCCTCGTGCGCCTGGGCGAAGTAACCGATCTGCAAGCTTGCGCCGAGGATCACCTCGCCCGAAAGCGGCTCCAACTGGCCGAGGGCGGTCTTGAGGAAAGTGGTCTTGCCGGCGCCGTTCGGCCCGATGAGGGCGGCGCATTCACAGCGGCGCAGTTCGATATCCGGCGCGGAGAAGAGAGGCTTGCCCGGATAGCCAATCAGCAAATCCAGAGTGCGGATGACAAGCTCACCGGAACGCTTATCAGCGCGTAACTGGAGTTTCAAGTGGGGTGGGCGGTGGTCGGGCAGGTGCAGGGCGCGCACGCGGCGCTCGGCCTCCTCCACGCTGAAGGGGGAAATGGTCGTGGAGACTTCGGCGCTCAATTCCAGCCAGCCCTTTGCAAGGACGGCTTCCAGTCCGACCTGCTCGATAGCCTGGACGATGCGCGTCAGCCGCCGCAGTTTGCCCTTCGCCTGCGACACGTTCTGGCCGGAAATATTCTTCTTGATATATTCGACTTCCTTGAGCAGTTTTTCCTTTTCACCCTCGAAAATCTCATCGCGTCGTTCCCAGCGCTCCAGACGCTGCTGGGCGTAAGCTGAATAATTCCCGCGATAAGTCTCGACGCCTGCGCGGGTCATCTCAAGGATGCCATTGGCGACCTTATCCAGAAAGTAGCGGTCATGTGAGACGAGCAGCGCGGCGCCGTCCCATTGGGTGAGATATCCTTCCAGCCACTCCACGGCGGCGACATCCAGGTGATTGGTCGGCTCGTCGAGCAGCAGGATGTCGGGATCCGAGAGCAGCAGGCCGGCCAGGAAGGCGCGCGTGCGCTGTCCGCCGGAGAGGTGCTCGAGGGGCAGGTGGAAGTCAACGGAGGTAAAACCGAGGCCGGTCAGGACCTGTTTGATGCGTGTCTGGAACGTGTATCCGCCGCGCCGCTCGAAGTTTTCCTGAAGCGCGCCATAGCGGACGAGAGCCTGCTCCTGTTTTTCCGGGTCGGCCATCTCCGCTTCGAGTTTTTCCAGTTCCCCCTGCTGGCGCTGGATGTCGGCAAAGCAGGCCAGGCAGGCATCCCAGACCGTTCCGCCGTCCATCGCGAACCCGGCTTCCTGCGGCAGGTAGCCGATGCGGATGTTTTTGGCGCGCGTCACCCTCCCGCCCGACGGTTCTTCGAGTCCGGCTAAAATCCGCAGCAGTGTGGTCTTGCCGACGCCATTCGGCCCGACCAGCGCCATGCGCGCCCCTTTGGGGACGGCAAACGACAGTCCGGAGAAGATGTCTACCGGGCCGAAAGATTTGGAGAGGTTGGCGGTGGTGATGAGGGACATATCTTCTTACTTTATCACTCCTAACCTCTTCCCCACCTTCGCGAACGCCTCCAGCCCCTTATCCAAATCGTCCTTGGCGTGCGCGGCGGAAATCATCACGCGGATTCTGGCCTTGCCCTGCGGCACGGTGGGATAGCCGATCGCCATCGCAAAGACGTCCGCATCGAAGAGTTCGCGGCTGAACTGCTGGGCGAGCGGCGCTTCGCCGAGCATGACTGGCGTGATGGGCGTGGCGCTCAGGCCGGTGTCAAAGCCGAGTTTCTTCATTTCGGCCTTGAAGTATTTGGCGTTGTCCCACAGTTTGTCCACCAGTTCGGTGGACGATTCCAGAATATCCAGGGCGGCGATGCAGGCCGCCGCGTCCGGCACGGTGACGGCGGACGAAAACAGGAATGGGCGGCCGCGCTGGCGCAGCCATTCGACGATGATGGGCGAACCCGCCACCACACCGCCAACCACGCCAAAGGCCTTCGAGAGCGTACCCACTTCCACATCCACCTTGCCGTGCAGGCCAAAATGGTCCACGATGCCGCGCCCGCCCTTGCCGAGCACGCCTTCGCCGTGGGCGTCGTCCACCATCAGCAGGATGTCGTAGCGCTGCGCCACCTCGTAGATTTTATCGAGCGGGGCGACGTCGCCGTCCATGCTGAAGACACCGTCGGTGATGACGATAGCGCGCCGGAACTGAGAAAGGTTTTCTTTGATAACTGCTTCGAGCGAATCTACATCACAGTGTTCGTATGGGATGATTTTCGCGCCCGAAAGGCGGCAGCCGTCAATAATGCTGGCATGGTTGAGACGGTCGGAGAAAATCACGTCTTCCTTGCCCACCAGCGCGGGGATGGTTGCCAGGTTGGCGGTGAATCCGCTCTGGAAGGTGATGGCCGCCTCGACGCCCTTGAAGGCCGCCAGGCGCTTCTCCAGTTCGAGGTGCAGGGTCATCGTCCCGGCAATGGAGCGCACCGCCGCCGGACCGACGCCCATCTCGTCCACGGCTTGCTTGGCCGCCGCGACCAGTTTCGGGTGGTTGGCGAGGCCGAGGTAGTTGTTCGAGCAGAAATTGAGCACCTTCTGCCCGTCCACCACCAGCCAGGCGCCCTGCGGCGAGCCGATGGTGCGGATGCGGTTGTAGAGGCCGGCAGTTTGCAGGCCTTCGATTTCTTGCGTGATCCAATCGGTTTTATTTGACATACTGAACTCCATGTTTGCGATGTATTTCACCGCCCATTATATCTCTTTTGGTATGTCCCCAGCAGCGACCCCCTCCCGGCCTCCCCCAAATTCCAGAGAGCGTGGAATTTGGGGGAGGAGAAGTGCTCCGTGTCGCACTACGAGCGACTCTCTCGATGGGTCAAGGTCTCCGGCCTGAGCCGGGGGCTATGTTTCCAAAAACGCTTCGAAATGTGATGGGTCAACAAGATGGAAGCGGTTGTTTTCATAGGTGCGATAGCACCGCAGTAAATCGTGATTGGCACATACGATCAAATTCTAGACACGGATTACGCGGATTTCACCCTGGCCTGCGGCCAGTGCAGGCGGAGAATCACGGATAAATCTTTTCAAAAATCCGTGTCAATCCGTCAAATCCGTGAAATCCGTGTCCAAAATGCCCTGTTGAGCAAGCCTCGCGCATCGTACACGATTTAGTGTAGTCCTACCCCCGATTGTCTTGGGCCGTAAATAATGATAATTGTTGGCTCGGCTTCCAACGACTTCAAAAGGTGGTTAAATATAGTTCGCTCAATTAGCATGAATTGAGCATAGTATGGTTGATCGGCGATGTCAAGAGACGGATATATTCATGTAGAGGGAACCATTGGCCGGGTCGCTCAACGCGACGCCGTCCCAAGAAACATAACTTCCGCCGCCCTGGGTTTGGGAAGCAGGGGAGACGGCAGGAGAAAGGGAGAATGACGTGCAGGGTCATGCTGCCGGCAATCGGCTAAATCTCATGAATGCCTTCGATTTCAATCCCGCTCTCGGCTACAACGCTGCGGGCAGTTTCGATGTCCGCGCGGGAGACGCGCACGCACACGCCGCAATCGGAACTCAAATAGCGCGGCACGGGGATGAGTTTGCAGTCCGCGCCGCGCGCTGCGAGCAGTTTCTCGATCCGCATGGCGTGACTGGTGGAGTAGACGAGGATGACGGCGTGTTTGGACATATTCCAAGTTCTTCCCCGGCACCCCGTTCGGGCCGGGAGCCCGCCGGGGCGAGACGGCCTGCGTCCGGGGCAGGTGTGCGTTCCCCCCGCAGGGGGCCTACTCGGTCAGTGGTTTTTTAGCATTGCATGGATGGCTGTGAGGGTAGCCTCAATATCTTTTTCGGTATTGAACACGCCCAGGCTGAGGCGCACTGTGCCAGCGGGAAAGGTGCCAATCGTGCGGTGCGCCGCCGGGGCGCAGTGCAGGCCGACACGGCACAGGATACCATAATCTTCATCCAGCCGCTGGCCGACCTCGGAAGGCGGCAGGCCGGCAATATTGAACGCGACCACCGCCGTTCGCAGGCTGGCATCCGGCGAGCCGTAAACGGTTACGCCGGAAATTTCACGCAGGCCGTCCATCAGTTTCCTGCCAAGGGTCATTTCGTGCTGGCGGATGGATTTCACGCCGCGCGCCACAATCCAGTCCAAACCTGCGCCCAGCCCGGCCAACCCGACGGCATTGGGCGTACCAGACTCGTACTTGTCGGGCAGGAATTCGGGCTGCTCCTCGCGCTCGGAGCGCGAGCCGGTGCCGCCCTGTTTGAGCGTGGTCAATTTGCTTTCATCTACGCACGCCCCCAGAATCAAGCCGCCGGTGCCGGTCGGGCCATAGAGCGATTTGTGGCCGGTGAAGGCCAGCAAATCAATGTTATCGGCCTGCATGTCAATCGGGTACGCGCCGGCAGTCTGGGCGACATCCGCCAGCAAAAGCAGGTTGCGGCTGCGGGCAATTTCTCCGACTTCACCCACCGGCAGCAGCGTACCGGTCACGTTGGAGGCGTGGTTCAAGGCAATCAGCGCCGTGTTGGGGCGGATGGCGGATTCTACATCGGCCGGATTCAAAAAGCCCTCCGCTGAGCAGGCCACAACCGTGACTGCCACGCCGCGCTTTTCTAGATGGCGCAAAGGCCGCATGACCGAGTTGTGTTCCATGCTGCTGGTAATGACATGATCGCCGGGGCGCAAAAACCCGTGCAAGGCCAGGTTGAGCGCCTCGGTCACGTTCAGGGCGAAAATCACACGCAGCGGGTCGGGCGCGTTGAAGAGACGCGCAACTCGTTCGCGGGTCTCGAAGATGAGGCGCGCCGCGTCCACAGAGAGGCGGTGGCCGGAGCGGCCTGGGTTGGCGCCCGTCTCCTCCAGAAAACGCGCCATCGCCGCGGCGACCACTGGCGGTTTGGGCCAGGAGGTGGCGGCGTTATCCAGATAGATGACAGCAGAAGATTGGCTCATCGGGTGTTTATCAAATCGCAGAGACCGCGAGAAGCGTAGAGATTTTATAAAACTCGGCGGTCTCTGCGCTCTCTGCGGTGATTTTTTTAGCGGGTTTGTATGATGGTCAGTTTATATTCGCCGTCCATGTCGTCAATCCTGACCTGCAGGCCTTTGCTCTTCGCCATGCGAAAGACGTTTTCGCGGGCAGTGACGGTATCCACCAGCACCTCGATCGGGAGAGCGCCTTTTGTCACGGCCTCGGCGGCCAGCATCACCGGTTGTGGGCAGGAAAGCCCGCGGGCGTCAATTTTGGTAGTCATGTGAGTCTCCTATTGGGTACTAAGCACTTTTCTCGCGCATGCTGAAGCCGAAGACCAGCATCACCACGATACCCAGCATCACGGCAATCATGCCGTAAGGGTTCAACCCGCCGACGGTCAGCACGCCGTCCTTGATGACGTCCGGTTTGGCAGCCAGGGTGAAGTTATGGGCGAACGCCGCGCCGGTAATCATACCCAGAACGAAGACCGCAGCGTCGCCGTCGCCTTCGCCTGAAAGGAACAACTGCCGTCCGGGGCAGCCGCCTGCCAGGGCAAAGGCCAGCCCCGAAAGCGCCATGCCGAGAAAATTCCAGATGCTGCTGCTGTGGGCAATCGGCTGACCGGCGAAGCCCGCTTTGAACTGGCCGAGGGCGAGATTGGTAATGAATGCCACGACCAGCAGCGCGCCCAGTCCGCTCAACAGGTGCGTATCGCGCAGCAGGATGACATCCCGGACAGCGCCCATCGTGCAGAAGCGCGAACGCTGGGCCAGGAAGCCGATGAGCAGGCCCGCGCCAAGCGAAATGGCGACCGGCGCAGCCAACGACCCCGGGCCTGTTTCGCTAAAGTAGATAGGTCCTGCCTCCCCGAACACGGGACGGAACAAGAGCAGCAGGAGCAGGCCGATCATGAGCAATGGCATAATCCAGCCGACGGCGGGATGGGTCTTCTGGGCGCGGCCCAGCGTGAAACCGCGCTTGAGGAAGAACACGCCGATGGCGATACCCGCGGCCAGTCCAATCAAGCCGATAAGCGCGTTCAGGTCGCCGCCGGCAAGGCGCAGGTTGGCGCGCCACGGACAGCCGAGGAAGGCCAGCGCGCCGATGGCGGCGAAGACGCCCAGCACAAAGCGCACAATCGGCGCGGAACCGGCACGCGCCTTGAATTCGCGGAAGATGAGCGCGGCGATGGTCGCGCCGAGCACCAGTCCGATGATTTCGGGCCGGATGTACTGGACTGCCGCGGCGCGGTGCAGGCCGAGCGCGCCGGCAATGTCGCGCTCGAAGCAGGCCACGCAGATGCCCATGTTGGGCGGGTTGCCAAATTTGACCAGCAGCGGGGCGATGACGCCGATGATCGCGCCGGTCAGAATGATGCCCCAGCGCGAGGCAAAGAAACGGGTGAGACGATTGAGCATGTGCATTCTCCTGGTTTAGTTGGATAGTTTGACCAGTTTCATCCTTAAGCGAAAAATGGTGACCGCCGAGTAGGCCTTTCGAAGAACCTGCGGTCGGCACGGTCACTGGCAAAGGGTGAATTTCAAATGACGGGGCAAAAAGTCATGTGATGCCTCCTCTCAGAAAGCAACAGCCGCCTGTCACACGCAGGCGGCCTGTCAGGAGACATCACTCCGCATTATCTGAGCGGAGGCTGACAACCAAAACCTGGCGGGCGAAGGCGGGCCGAAGAGCGCCGCACGGGCGCTCCAGCGCTTTCTCAAATAAAGTAAAAGAAAACCTTCGCAAACATCGTTCTAACCTTTCTCGTTACAGCCATTGTACAGAAACCGGCCGGGCGGGGATAGTGACATCTTTCACGTTGTGTTGTGATAAAAGCAACGCATATTGATATCATTTTTTATGTCGAATAATCATACGAAGATCGAACTTTCATCGTTGGTCGTTCGTCCTTCATCGATTCATTAGTTCCTGCAATGGCATGGCCGTTTCATCCTCGGCCAGCAAACCGAGTTCGGCCAAAGCCGCCAGGACCTTGGCCTGTGCCCCCGGCTTGACGATGACCGTCACCGGGCCGAGCATCTCGCCCAAGAAGCGCCCCGCCTTCGATTTGCGCAACTCATCCAAGACTTCGGGGCGGCTGACCCTTAACACGACCGGATGCTCCAGCCGCGCCTCGGTGCCGTTGATCTCCCAGCGCTGGATGGCTCTTACGAACGGCGGCGGAAGCGGCGCGGCGGTGTGCTTTTGCAAAAGCGAGAGCAGGTGTTCGGGGCGCAGTCCCTGTTGGCGGGCGCGGGTCAGCGAAGCTGGGGTAACGCGGTATCGGTATTCGTCAAGCTTTTCCTGCTCCCCCTCGCAGAAGCGGGCAATTTGATAGCGCGCCGCGCGCGGGACAAGGCGCGGCACGTTGATTTTTCCGTTTGATGTTACGGTTAATTTTCCCTTTTCGTCGAACGTCGAAGAGCCTGCCCTGAGCTTGTCGAAGGGTCGAAAGTCGGACATTTGATCTTCGACCTTCGACCTGATTCGAAACGCCGTTGCTATTCCTCCATCTTCCGCCGAGGCCAGGTCAGTCATGCCCAGCCAGTGTAATGGTCCGGTGATGAAATAGCGGATCAGCGCGCCGTCCACGTCATCCCAATGCTCGAAGCCGCGCAGATACTCGCCGCCAGATTCGCGTTTGATGAACCATGAATCGTAATCCCCTGCCGGGCGTTGGAAATCGGGATGTTTTTCCTTGATGGCGCGGATGAAAGCCGGCAAACTCCACCACTGGTTGTGGGGGATCGTTGCCAGAAGATCGAGTAATGAGTGACGAGTGATGAGTGACGAGTTTGTCCATTCGCCTTCGCAAACCAGGCCGGGGATTTGGCGCAGTTCGTTGAAATCGGGGCTGTCCTTCCAGGTTTTATTCAGCAATGTCAGCGCTTCGGCGCGGGGCATTTCGAGGAAAGACTTGACGGCTTCTGCCTGTAGGACCTCACCCCCGGCCCCTCTCCTAAAAGGAGAGGGGAGCTGGTCTTTGCCCCCGGCCCCTCTCCTGGAAGGAGAGGGGGGCTGGTCTTTGCCCCCGGCCCCTCCCCCATGGGGGGAGGGGAGAATGATTTTCGCCGCCGATAGGAATTTCGTCACCACGCGGATGGAGATGGACGTCTCCGGCGGGGTTAGTCCCATGCGCAGGGCGGCGAGGAGGGTGGTGGCATCGTCCAGCAGGCGGTCGGAGGCGGGAAGAGGGCGTTCGCGTTCCTTCGGCGTGGCCGGGCGACCAAGAGGTTCTTCACTCACCGCAGAGACTGCTGAGAGCGCGGACTCCTTTTTATATTTATCTCCGCGTTCTCCGCGCTCTCGGCGGTGAATTAACGGGAGCAGATCATCGGGAATATACGCAAATTCCTGCGCGCCGCCCGGCGTATCGAAAAAGGCGCGTGCGAGAAGGGCGCGGTAGAAAAGCGTCTCGGCCGCAGAGATGGGATGCAAATAGACCTGCTCGCGGTCACGGTGGCCGGCGCCGACCTCGCGTATCTGGCCGAATCGCCGCGCAAAGGTCGCCCAGGGGATGCGCCCGCCATCAGTCACGAGGGCGTCGAGCGCGGAGCAGGCCTCAGCCGGGAGCGCGTCCAGGATCTCGCGGACAAGCGCCGGGTCGAGGAGCGCCGCGGCAAGTTCCGTCAGCGCGGCGTCCGTCTCAGCGGCAGTCAATTCCACGCCCCACAGCGAGGCCACGATGCGCAAATGGCCGAGGTCGCGCGATTGAAGGGAGTGCAAGAGGTCAGGCATTGGGGATGGCAGATGGTGGATAGCAGATGGCGGATTGCGGATGGCGGATTGCAGATTGCAGATTGCGAATGGCGAATGGCGATTGCGGATCAAGCATCACGCATCACGCAACACGCAACACGCATCACGTATCACTCATCACTCATCACTCACCACTCGCAACGCCTCCGGCACTACCTCAATGGACAGCCCGCGCACGTTGCTGCCGAAGCCGGTGTAGATTTCGCCGTCGAGGTGGATGTAGAGCGGGCGGTCGGAAGTGATCACCATCTTGCGGCAATCGCCCATGCGCACCGGCTTGAAACGCCCGTGCGTGCCTTTCATCACCTCAGGCACCAGGCGGAACATCATCAGGCGCGAGACTTTGCGGATGGCGGCATAGTGCAGGATGCCGTCGTCGAGGCGCGCCTGCGGGGCGACCAGAAAGCCGCCGCCCTCGCGCGGACCGTTGCACAACACCAGCATGAGGGTCGGATCCTCCCAGCTCTCTTTTTCGGTGGCGATGCTCAATTCGGCTGGGTCGAAATTCAAAATGATGGTCTGGATGACGGCGACAAGATACATCAGAAAACCACGAATGACAGGCAATTTGTGTGAACGAAGGGTGACGATGGTATCAAAGCCGATGCCGAGGGTGTTATCGAAATATTCCGAGCGGCCGGTTTCATCCTTAAGCAGGCCCAGGTCAATTGGCCTGGATGCGCCATTCAACGCCTGGCGCAGCGCGGCGGCGGGTTCGATGGGGATGCCTGCGGCGTGGGCGAAATCGTTGCCTGAACCGACCGGCACCACGCCCAGAATGGGGCGCTTATTTTCCGGGACCTGCATCAGGCCGTTGATCACCTCGTGGACGGTGCCGTCGCCGCCGACGGCGATGACCATATCGTAGCCCTGTTCACCTGCCTGGCGCGCCAGCTCGGTGGCGTGTGTGGGATAGACCGTGCCGCTCCAATCGGCGTTGCCATATTCAGCGACGATGGGGCGCAGGTCATTGGCCACACGCCAGGCGTGGCCCATATCGGCCACCGGATTGAGAATCAGTTTGACTTTACGGGACATGAGGGTCTTCTCCTTTGGGTTTTGTCTGAATTATAGCCGTAAAAGGACATAAGAGGTTCTCTGGGGTTTGGTGGAAACAGATGGTTTATAATATCGGAAACCCTGTCTTGGAGGACAACATGTCGGATACCCAACCCCTTCCTCCCCGCGCCACACCTCTCCACCCACGGCGACGAGCGATCATCGTCGGAGCTTCCATTGGGATTGGCGCGGCGCTGGCGCGCCGCCTGGCTCGTGAAGGATACACTTTGGCGCTGCTGGCACGGCAGGAAAATATGCTGCGCGGCCTGTGCGCTGAGATCAATACACAGTTCAACGAAACCCGCGCCATCGCCTACGCCCACGATGTCACCGATTATGATTCCGTCCCCGCTCTGTTGCAGCGCATCCTGGCTGACCTGGGCGGGCTTGACCTGTTTATCTACAACGCCGGCATTTCGCTCCCGGTCGGACTGAAGAAATTCGACTTCGAGAAAGACCGCCGCACGCTAGCGACCAATCTGCTGGGTGCGCTGGCCTGGCTCAACCCGGTCGCGGCCATGTTCCAGAGCTTGAGAAGCGGGCAAATTGTCGGCCTCTCCTCGGTGGCCGGCGAGCGCGGGCGGGTCGGCAATCCGGCCTATAATGCCTCGAAAGCCGCCCTGAGCTGCTACCTGGAAGCGCTGCGCAACCGACTCAGCCGTTACAGGGTGAATGTCCTGACCGTCAAGCCCGGTTTCGTGGACACCGCCATGATCAAAGATGCCAAAGGCACTTTTTGGGTCATCTCCGCTGACCAGGCTGCGAAAGATATTTGCCGCGCCATCCGCAAGCGCCGGCAGGAGCTGTATACCCCGGCGCGCTGGCGATTGGTGATGTTCATCATACGGAATATTCCGTCATTCACTTTCCGAAGATTGACCTTGTAGAGAATAGAGAATGGAGAGTAGAGAGTAGTCCCGCAAGCACTAATCTCTAATCTCTTTTGCCCAAGAACCCTATGAACACTGCACTCCCCTACGAAAAGCTAACCCTGCTCGAAAACTACGGCCATTCGCTGCGCGCCCCGGCATATCTCTTTCAACCCGCGCAAGTGGAAGAAATTGGGAGTATTTTTAGATTTGCACAACAAAATGGCTTGACTGTGACCCTGCGCGGCGCGGGACGCAGTTACAACGATGCGGCGCTCAACGGCGGCGGGATCGTGCTGGACCTGAGGCAGGTCAACCGCATCCTGGCCTGGGACCCGGCGACGGGCCTACTGCAGGCCGAGCCGGGCGTCACGCTTCAGCAGGTATGGCAAACCGTCCTGCCGGATGGCTGGTGGCCGCCGGTCGTCTCCGGGACGATGTTCACCACCCTGGGCGGCTGCCTGGGCATGAACATCCACGGCAAGAACAATTTCCGCATGGGCACCCTCGGCGAACACGTAATGGAGTTCACCATCTTGCTGCCCACTGGGGCAACGCTAACCTGTTCGCCAAAAAAGAACGGCGACCTGTTCCGCGCCAACATCGGCGGGATGGGAATGCTGGGCGTCTTCACCTCCATCACGTTGCAGATGAAACGCGTCCACTCCGGGCTGCTGCAGGTCGAGGCCTGGAACGTGCCGGATCTCAAGACGCACCTCCACGAGCTGGAAGCCCGCAAGGATGAGGCCGATTACCTGGTCGGCTGGATGGACTGCACGGCCGGCGGCCAGGGACTGGGTCGCGGCCAGTTGCACCAGGCCAATTACCTGTCCGAGGGCGCAGACCCGGATGCCAGGCGAACCATGCAGGTCGGCTACCAGACCCTGCCCGCCCGCTTTTTCGGCCTCCTCCCGAAGTCCATCCTGCATCACTGCATGGCGCCTTTCATGAACAATCTCGGTGTAAGGATCACTAACACAGCCAAATACCTCATCGGCCGCCATGCACAGCACCTACTCGGCAAGAGCTACCGCCAGCCACATACCGCGTTCCACTTCCTGCTGGATTACATTCCAGATTGGGAACTGGCCTACGGGCGAGGCGGTCTGATCCAATACCAGTCCTTCCTGCCCAAAGAGTCTGCGCTGGAAGCCTGGACGGAGATGCTGGAGCTATCCCAGCGGCGCGGCCTGCCCTCCTATCTCGGCGTGACCAAACACCACCGCCCGGATAATTTCCTGCTGACGCATGCCGTGGACGGCTATTCGCTGGCGCTGGATTTCAAGGTCACGGCTGGCAAGCGGGCGCGCCTGGCGGCGATGCTCCAGGAATTCGACCGCATCGCCTTGCAGGCTGGCGGGCGCTTTTACTTTGCCAAGAATAGCGAGACCACGCCGGAGACTGCCGTCCGCTTTCTGGGCGAGGAGACGGTGGCAAAATTCCGCTCCCTGAAAAAGCGCTGCGACCCACATAATCTGCTCGAATCGGATTTGTACCGGCGGGTGTTTGGAGATGCGTGAAGTGTCAAGTACGAATTGCTGAAGGCCTACTCGGCAGAAGTGATTGACTTTTTTCGGCAACCTCAGTACACTATTGGTAAATCACCTGTTTCATCCAGGAGGTAGCATGGCTGCTCAATTTCAACTCGTAATCCGCACTGGCCCGAATGTCGGCAAGGTCTTCCCGCTGGAGGCGACCGCGATCAGCATTGGCCGCGAGTTGGGCAATACCATCGTCATCAACGATGCCGAGGTCTCTCGCAATCACGCCAAACTGACCTGGCAAGGCGCGGGGTATTTGATCGAGGATACCGGCTCGACCAACGGGACGTTTGTCAATAAACAGCGGATCAGCGCGCCGCACGCCGTGAAAGTCGGCGATTTGATCTCGCTGAGCGAGAACATCAGCCTGATGTTTGAGGCGACAGGCGATCCGAACGCGACCATGATCTCGTCCTCTGTTCAGGCGTTGAAAACTGTTATCGCGCCTCCCCCACCGATTCCACAACCCAGACCCATCCCGACACCCTCTCCCGCACCTGCCTATTCGGGTCCGGCGCCTGTTGGCCCTCAGCCGGTGAGAAAACGCACCAATCTTTGGTTGATTATCGGGTTGATCCTGTTACTTCTACTTTGCGCCTGTGCGGCTTTATTCGTGGTGATTGACCAGTTGAAACTATGGTGTATGCTCTTACCGTTCTTGTTCCCAGGCACGTGCCCATAAATCATAACGCGGCCTCCAGCCGCAACCGAAAAATCTCACCGTTTTCGGCAGTTAGAACTGCACCAACAAAGACCGCGAAGCCGACCTTCGTCGGCTGTCCCTCACAGTTCGGGGGCTGGAAGTCCACGCAGGTGGACTTCGCGATCTGGTAGCGGCGATTTCAATCGCTGGGCTGAGCAGTTACAAAAAACTCATTGGTAAGACCCCAGCATATCCAACAAACTGTTTACAGCTTGCAAAGTTATTTCAGCGCGGTCATATTTCCCGGCGCGCAGGTCGTGGGCGGCGTTCAAGAGCAGCACTTCGATCAGGCGATTGTTCATCCCGCTCGGATGGCGCAGGAAATCAGCCACGATACCGCGTTCCCGCATAACCTTGAAATCCGGCAGCCAGGCGGTCATGAAATGGGCCGAGGGATCCAGGGCTTGCTGGTAACGGCGGGCGGTATCGTAGAACTGCACGCTCAAGCGCAGGTCTTCGCGCACGTTATCTGGCACCGTCTGGGCTTTCAGGAATTCGAGATATTTTTCCTCCAGCCCGGCAAACGTGATCCGAAAGTGTTTCTGTAACGCCGCATCTATTGCCTGTGAAGCGCGTCCATCTGGCGTGGCGTGGATGTCACGGTAGAAGGCATTGAACGACTCCCAGCCATAAGTTTCGACCATGTAACCCACCAGCGCCGCGGCTTCCAAATAGCCGATTTCGTGCTGCTGAGGGTAGAAGTCGTCGGCCAGCGTTTGCAGCGGGATATACCAGTTCAATTCAAGCAAGGCTGCGGCGCGTGGGATTAGCGGCTCAGGCTTGAAATGCCCGCCACTCAAATAAACCGCCAACCCCTCTTGAAAGATCGAGGGGCGCATGTCGCCGCCCGATTGAGCATCGAACCAGTGCACGAACTCATGCAGCAGCACCTGTGCGCTGGCGCCCCCAAGATAGTCATTATCAAGATAGGAAACATAAATTGCATCGGTGACGAAGCCACCATTGCCCAAGACGCGCGGCATGAAAACAACCGGAATTTTCTCGTTCACTTTCGCGGGCAATCGTGAGAAGAGGCTGGCAGCCTGCTCATCTGCGCTTTGCGCCAGGACAGATATGTCACGCTCGGCTGCGCTTCCGGTGATGTAATTTAGGCTGCAGCAATCGCTGATCGCAGCCGCCCAACGCGCCCCCGGCTGCGGCGGCGGGACTCCGCTCTGCGGGTGCAAGGTGACGGTCTCCTGCCAGCTCGGACCGTCGGGCAGGATGGTGAACGTCAGCGTTTCGGGACCAGGCTGAAGGTGGGTCGTGTCCCAGACCCACCACAGGATCGCCTCCACCCGCCCGCCGACGCCGAAAGGGCTGAAACCGGCACGTCCCAGTTCCTTATCCCCCAGCCTGATTTGTACTTCATGCCCTTCGGGTTTAAACCCGTCCGGCGTCAGCACCTCGAAGCTGACCTGATCGCCGACGTAGAGCGGGACATCGGGATGCGTGATAACGCTGAATTTCTCGACCGGCGTGACAGGAGCGACGCAGGAAGCCAGGAGACAAGTAATCAGTAAAAAGTGAATAGTGACCAATCGGCGCATGAGCGCAATTATACTGTTGTAAAAAAAGCCCGTAGGGGCTAGAATAAGAGCAAATGGTTACTATTCAGGCATGTCACCCTGAGAGAGCGTTCTCCAGCGAACGAAGGGTCTCCTGGCCGTTCAGGAGATGCTTCGTCGCACACCGTCCCGGTGTCCTTCCGGGAAAGAACGCTCCTCAGCATGACAGGTCAAGTAGTTACAGGACATGAAACCTTCTTGGGAGAATTGCCATGAGTAATCCACAGCCTGCCGTTTCCCCACGCTGGGGAGCAATTGCCAAATTGGTGGTCGCCCTGACCGTGATCGCCGTCATCGGCGCTCTGGTGTTACGCTTCCATGCCATCCTCGCGCCAGCGCTGATGGCTTTTATCCTGGCTTACCTGTTACATCCGATTGCCTCTTTCTTGAGCAGAAAAACGCGCCTCTCCTGGAGGGGAGCGGTCAATATCATCTACCTGCTCTTTATTATCCTCCTGGTCGTTCTGCTGACCCTGGGCGGCGTGAATCTCGTCCAGCAGGTGCAGAACCTGATCGTCAGCCTCCAGGCCGCCATCACCAACCTGCCGGCTTTTATCACGAGCCTCTCCGGGCGGACTTACCAAATCGGGCCATTCGTCTTGGATTCGGAGATTGACTGGAATTCCATCGGTCAGCAGGTGCTTTCATACGTCCAGCCAGCCCTGGGGCGACTGGGCAACCTGGTCGGGAGCCTGGCCAGCAGCGCCGCCAGCACCGTCGGCTGGATGGCGTTCATTCTGTTGATCTCATATTTTTTCCTGGCGGAGAGTGGCGGCTTGCGCAGCGGGATCATCAAACTCGAAATCCCTGGTTACAGTGAGGATATACGCCGCCTGAGCAAAGAACTGGCTCGTATCTGGAACGCCTTCCTGCGTGGACAGATCATCATTTTCGTGATGATGGTCATCACCTACACGATTGTATTGAGTATCATCGGCGTGCGCTATGCCATCGGACTGGCGCTCCTGACCGGTTTCTCCAACTTCCTGCCATACATCGGGCCGGCAATCAACTTGACCGTGCTGGGTCTGGTGACTTTCTTTCAGGCGAATAATCCGTTTGGCCTCTCGCCGCTGGCCTATACGGGAATCGTGATCGCCCTGACCGTGATCATTGATCAGGTTTACGCCAGCCTGGTCACGCCGCGTATCATGGCTCAGACTCTCAAAGTGCACCCGGCGGCCGTATTGATCGCGGCCATCATTGCTGCCAATCTGCTTGGAGTGCTCGGGCTGCTCATCGCTGCGCCCTTGCTGGCTACGCTAAAACTGATCGGCCAATACACGCTGCGAAAGATGCTGGATAAGGATCCCTGGCCGGAAATCGCCGAGATGCCGCCGCCAGTCTCCGTCCAGCTTTGGGAGCGCCTGCGCGCCTGGTGGCAGGTGCGGCGGAAGAAGAAACGCAAGGCATGAAAAACGCAACCCGCAAAGGTTTTAAGGCACAGACGCCCAAAAACCCGTATAATGGAGTTGGAAAGTGTTTTGAAAATCCAAAATCAACCGGAGATGAACGGAGATAAACGTCAATTGGCTCTGACCGAGTAGGTGCTGCGCACCGAGTAGGCGCTGTGCGTAAACGGCGCAAAACGGGCTGGAAGAGGCCAAGAATCTTTATTCATCGCTGTTTACACCTGCACTTGCAAGCAGGCCGTCTCGCCCCGGCGGGCTCCCGGCCCGAACGGGGTGCAAGTGTCTCCGGTGAATCCGAACTTCAAAACACTCTCTCAGAGAAAAACCAACCAAAAGGAGGCTGAAATGGCAAAGACTGTTCCAGAACCTACGACCGAGAACCTGGCCGAAACCGAGAATTATCTCATCTGGCTGGCCGAGGAACCCGACGGCGAGATCACCTACCATGTCGAGCTGAACAACATCACGCTGCATTTCTTCAGAGAAGAGTGGGATGAATTCCTGGCTTTAGTGCAGAACCTACAGGGCAGGCCGCGCGTAAAATAGCATGGCATGAAACGAAGAAATTCGATCACAGCTGTGCCAGGGCTCCGCGTTGGACACGCCCAGGATGACGAGGCGCTGACCGGCTGCACCGTCATCTTGTGCGAAAAGGGCGCGGTCGGCGGCGTGGATCAGCGCGGCGGCGCGCCCGGCACGCGCGAGACCGACCTGCTCGATCCGGTCAACGCAGTTGAAAAAGTCCACGCCGTGCTGCTGGCGGGCGGCTCGGCCTTTGGGCTGGACGCGGCCAGCGGCGTGATGCGCTATCTCGAAGAAAAGGGGATTGGATTCAACACCGGCGTCGCGCGCGTCCCCATAGTGCCAGCCGCGATCCTATACGATCTGGCCATTGGCCGCGCCGACCGCCGCCCGGACCTGGAAATGGGCTACCGCGCCGCAGCCTGCGCCTCGGCTGACGCGCCGGCCGAGGGCAACGCCGGCGCGGGGACGGGGGCAACGGTCGGCAAGATCTTCGGCATGGCCGGGGCGATGAAATCCGGCCTGGGCACGGCCAGCATGGAGATCGGCGGCGGGATCATCGTCGGCGCCATCGTGGCGGTCAATGCCTTCGGGGATGTGATCGAACCGCAGACGGGTAAAATCCTGGCTGGAGCGCGCTCGACCAAACTTGGCCCTGTTCAACTTGGCTCAGCGGATTATTTTGCCGATACGCTTGCGGTGATGAAAACGCTGGCAGGCCGTGCCATCATGAAGCTGGCGATGAGCCGTAACACGGTCATCGGCGTGGTGGCGACGAATGCGCGCTTCACCAAAAGTGAAGCAACAAAGATGGCTCAAATGGCCCAAGACGGGCTGGCGCGCGCCATCCGCCCGGCGCATACCATGCTGGATGGCGATACGATTTTCGCCCTGGCGACCGGCCAGAAGAAAGCGGATGTATCTATTGTGGGGGCGTACGCAGCGGAGGTGTTCGCGCAGGCTATTGTGCGGGCGGTAAAAGCGGCTAAACCGGCGGGAGGGTTGCCGGCTGTAGGTCACGTTTGAAACGTGACCTTATCGTTATCCCCCCAGCGCATTCTGGATGGTGCGCCGCACCCAATCGTTCAGGCTGACGCGTTCCACTCCGGCGCGCTCTGCCACGCGTCGGTGCAGTTCAGGGTCAAGGCGCAGGTTGAAGCGACCGGAAAAAGGCTTTTGCGCTCCCATGCCATCGCGGGCGCACATTTCGAGATACAAATCCACCGACTGGCGGAAAGACTCTTCCAGTTCCTCAGGCGTGCGCCCTTCGAACGTGATAACATCGCGCAGTCCTACGACCTCGCCGGTAAAGATTTTGCCATCCGCGTCGTATTCCACAACGCCAACATAGTTCTTGTATTTCAACATGTCACTCAACCTCCATCGAAACACCGCACTCGTTCAGGAAACGCCGGATGCGTTTCAGCATGGACGGGTAAATCACATTGCCGGGATGTGGGCGGTGGAAAACAGCATAATGCCCATTCAGGCGTTTACCCCTTCTTGTGGCGCCGCCGGCCCTTCAACTCATCCTTCAAGATCAGGCTCAACAGGAAGCTGACCGCGCTGACGATCAACGCGCCCAGGAAGGCGTTCCAGAATACCGGTTCTGCGAGGTTGATAGCAATGCCCAACCGGCCGCCGATCCAGGTTGAAAGCAGGAAGAGCAGGGTATTGATGACTAGCGTGAACAAGCCCAGGGTCAGGATGATCAGCGGGCAGGTCAGGAACTTGAGCAGCGGGCGCAGCAGGGCGTTGACAAATCCGAAGATGAGCGCCAGCCAAACAATGTCTATCCAATTGCCTTGATAGTTAATTCCCGGCACGATCGCAATGGCAGCGTAAAGTGCGACCGCGATGATCCCCCAGCGTAAGATAAATTTCATTTCGACCTCCTTTGCGTCTGAGTCTATCTACGCTCATCCAGGGCGGTCGTTGCATCCGCCTGCATCCAGATGAGCGTCCGCCGCGGCTGGAAGCCTGCCGAGCGGATGGCCTCATCAACCTGATTGGCGGGAAAATCCAGCGCCAGATTGGGGCGCCAGGTAAGCGCCCGCCGGGCGTGGCACAGCAGCGCGGTCAGGGCTGGCGCGCCGCCCTCAGGCACGGTGGCCGCCCAGAGCCGGTCGGCATGACCGGAATTTGGCTGCCAGGCCAAAACACCCAGCAACCGGCCGTTCGACCAGGCAGCCCACTGGCGCATCTCGAAATCCAAAAAAAAGCGGTAAAGGGAAGGCCCCAGGCCGGGCCGGAACGAGAGCCATGTGATTGGCTGGTACCAGGCCAGCTCCTCTGGATAGAGACGCTGAAGCCAGGCCTCCTGATGCGGCCAGTCACGCGCCTGGCGCGCCGTGACAGTAATCCCCGATCCATTCAGACTGATGTTGCGCGTGGGCTTCGCCAGCCAAGTTGTGCGCCTGGCGCGCTCACGGAATCCCAGGCTGGTGTAGAGCGACATCGCCGCCGGATTGTCGGCGCGGGTGTGCAGCCAGATGGCTCCCGCGTCGCGCTGCCGGGCATGTTGCATGGCGCTCGCGGTCAATGCGCGCGCGATACCCTGGCGGCGGTAATCGGAGCGCACCGCAACGTTGGCGATCAAATATACCTTTTTCCGCGCCTGCCGGAAGGGGATCAGGCTCACGTTCCCCACCACCTCGCCGTTCTCCTCCCAGACATACCCCGAAAGCGGCATGGAGACCGTATCCATTGCCGTCGTCGCCCAACGCAGAAAATTGCTGTCCTTTCCGGCGCGACGCATCTGTTGGATGTAACGATGGCCCTCGGCATCCAGGCTGTCTGCGAAACAGGCCTCGACCAGGTTAGCCACGGTCAACAGGTCGGTCAGGATATTGAGCGGGCGCAGTTGTGGTACTTTGGCAAGGATCGGGGCTGTAATGGCGACCATGCGTTTTATTGATTCCAGGCTACGAAAGCTTCATAAACTTGTTTCTGCGTAGCCCAGGTGATGAGGCCCTGCTGCGTCAGTTCCTGCATCTGGTTGAAGAAATAACGCAGCCCAGGTTCATTTTCAGAAACGAAAATATTGGCGGGCAGGTAGACCGTCAGTTTGGCAACGCGGCTGCGGTCGCGGTTCTGGTTGATATCAATAATCTTCGCAACCAGGGTGTCCACGTCCGCGGTGGTTAGAGTACATTCCGGCCTGCACTTGCCACCCCCCATTTCCCCAACACCTTCGGCCATCCCTGCAAGAGGCCCCAGTTCACCAGACGAGACGACAATGACAGGGTTCTCGTCGGCGACGAAATCCTGGGCATTTGCCACGCCAAAAGGGTAGATACGCTGGTACAGGTCAACCGGCGCATTCATGTGATAGCCCTCAGTGCGGATGAAATCATCCGTCCAGGTGTTGTCCGGGCGATTCTCTAGCGGCATGGCCAGGTAGTGCATACCGACGACACCGTCCAGGTATTTGAAACCGGCCATGCTGGCTGCAGTGGCCCAGTCATTTGCTCCGCCGCCGCCCGAACAGCCCAGGTTGTTCTCCGCGCCAACCAGCGCATCTACCAGTGCCTTGTTTTCCATGAGCATCTGCGCAAACTGTTCCACCGGCATGGGCGGCTCTTTGAAACCGATGTCACAGTGCGTCCCGACGCCGTGTCCGCGATTTTGGATTTCGGCCATGATGTTGAGATTCCAGAGGGTATTGGCACGGGCGAAGGGCTGCTCGCTTTCGATGGTCAGGATGGCGTCGTATTCATCGGCCAGATCCATGCCATAGCGTAGTTCTTCGACGTGACGCAGGAAGATGCCCTCATCGCGGTCATCATTCCAGCCGCCCTCCATGTGGGTCATGGTGGTCATGTAGAGCGGCGCATCGCCCGAATGGGCGGGGGCAGGCTCCGAGGTCCCGGTCGTAGACGATGGGCAATCTGCCGGGCAGTTCTGGGCGTTCTCCGGGCCGGAGCAGACACCGTCGCCGCAGGGGTTGCCGGATGGCGCGGCAGTCTGCGCCGGGCCGCTCCCTGCGGGGGCGTTGCAGGCAGAGAGGATAACGAGGATCAAGGTAAAAAGGATCATCAGACGTTTCATGTGTGCTTTTCCTTTCATCGGTTTTTGGCCATCGTCACGATGTCTTCGGACGTGACCACGGTGAGATGCTGGGCGGCGTAGGCGACCAATTCTTCATACGCAATCCAAATGGCTTGCTGTTCTTCGGGCGGACGCAGGCGCGATGGGTCGGGCGCGTTCAAGTCATAGGGCGGGGAGAGTGGCGTCGTCTTTTTTCCATTGTCAATCGCAAAATAGATTGAAGTCCAGCCTTCGGCGCCAGCGCGGGAAAAGTTGTTTTCGTGGATGAGCGAAGTGATGAACGGCGCGCGTCCGTAGTTGTGGCTTTCCCATTCAGCCAGTTGTGTTTGCAACATATCGGTCGGGTTGTATTTGGCCGCGTCCGCTCTGCCCATATAGTTCCACCAGAAATTATCAGAACCGTTGATGTCGGTGGTGCGCGTCACACTGAAATCGCTGGGACGCACGAGCAGGCCATTCACATACTCAAACGGCTGGTCTACTTTCGTGCCTTCTTCATGATACAGCAAAGTAATCTGCGCGCCGAGGCTGGCGTAGACGCGTTGCGCGGCGTCTTTGATGCGCGGGGCGTTATTCGGCGCGGGCGCGACGACGGGCTTGCGCCCGAAGACTTGCGCCACGTAGGTATATCCGCCCGATTGTGAACGGTCGAGTTCGCCAGTGGACAGATCAAGCGCGTAGGTTTCGTAATCCAGCAGGGTTTGATATAACGCGGCGTCATCGAGTCCGCGCAGGCAAGAGTCAAAGCCTGTGTACAGCGGGTGCGGCGGGCGGACGTGGTAACTGATGGTCATGTTCGAGTTCTTGAGGCGCTCGATGACATCGGGGCGTTCTTCCACATATTTGCGAGTCACTTCGGCGGTAAAGTAGAAGTCGCCGCGCAGGTTGTAGCGTTCGAAGATATCCACGAGGCGGATGAGTGTATCCGCGCTTTCGTTTACGTGAGTCCAATCATGGACGTTGATGATGAAGCTGATGTATGCAGACGGTTGACTGTAGACGGTGGACGGTGTTGATGTAACGGTAGCAGGCACGGTCGGGGTCTGAGGCGTCGCGTTGGAGACGTTGCCCCCTACGGGGACTTCGCAGGCCGAGAGCAGGATGGCAATGGATGACAGGAAGATGGATAAACGGCGCATGATTTTCTCCATGGACCTCGGAGGTCTTATCTAAATCTATTATCTCGGCTCCACGCCAGGGTTGGCCTGTTCCCAGGCCGCGAACGCGTCGGCCATTTCGGAGAAGGTGGCCCACTGCACCTGGCCCGAAGCCACCAGCGGATCAACCACTTCGGCCAGGAATTTTTCGATGACCGCGAACGGATGTTGCGGGTCGCCGCGAAATTCGCCTGGATGTACGGTGAAGTGAAAGACGTTGGCCTTGCCCGGCTCGGCGGCGGCCAGTGAGGCCAGCAGGCTTTGTTCGAGATATTCAAAATAGGCCGCGTCACCGCCGGCGTCGTCCGAGCGGCGCATGGAGGCAAAGTTCGTCTGGTCATACTGGCCTTCGGGCAGGAAGACCACCGCGCCGTTTGGATCGTGCTGGGCGAACAGGCTGAAATCCGTGCCGTTCGTGCCACCCGACGGCCGCCAGGGATTGACGCCCACCAGCGAAAGATCAGTAGATTGCGTTTCGGGATTCTTCCAATCGCTGTTCACATTCAGCCCCGCGCAGGCCGCGGCCTCGTACACACTGGTGTATAGATTCCCGCCCGACCAATAACGGATGTCCGTCACGCCGCTGGCTTGCGTGATAAGCGTAATCTCTTCTTTCATCACATCACACCATGTTTGCGCGGGAAGTTTTTCGGGATTCCGGCCGAGATGCGCGTCTTCGTGGAAGTGCAGCGCGATCTCATGTCCGCGCGCGGCGAGGTCGGCGAGGATGGTGTTGCCCGATTTAATCACAACTTCGGTGAACGGCGTTTGCGCTTGAATGGTCATGCGGCCGCCATGTGACTCGACGATCTGCATGACAGTCAAAATATCCTGCACGTGTTTATCGAAGAAATCTTGCCGATGATAATCGCCCTTGCCGCTAGAATATCCCTGCGCGGTCTCGCCCAGCGGCTCGATGTGCATGCCGATGGTGAAAAGCAGGACGGTAGATGAGTTGTCAGTGTTGGCGGTTTCAACGGCAGGATTCGTTGGCGCGGTCTGCGTGGCTTGAGTCGGCGCGCCCAGCGCGCAGGCCATTGAGACAAGCACGAGCACAGAGAGAAGAAGATTCAGTCTTTTCATGGTGATACTCCTTTGAATTGCAGAACGTCACCATCAACGTCCCGCAGGTTTGTGTGGAACGACTCGCGTGTTCGATAAAACCTGCGGGACGGTTTAGCATCGCGGGACGGTTCTCATTGACCAAAGAGTTCTTGAGCATAACGAACAACAAGTTGATCCCTCTGCCTGTCCATGGACTCGGGCAACATGCGCGGCATCGCATCCAGGCTGTAAGTCTGGTTCGGCGTTTCATCGTTCAAACGAACCCAGGGCGACTCTCCCTGCACAGCGTTGTTGACCATCAAAACGGTGTGCGCGTAATCTGGCTGGACGTGATCTTTTTCAGATTGAATGCACTGATATGGAACGCGCACCTGGCTGATAAATGTACTGGCTTCGCGCTCGGCCCAGAATGATTCATCGGCGCAGGAGGCAACAGTCTTTAAATGTCCCAGCCCAGCGGTATCACAGCCACCCGTGTCCTCGCGATTGGCGGGGCCTTCCCAGTCAATTAGAAACTTCACAGGCAAATCAGGATGACGCGCCAGCGCGCCCGATCCCATGCTGATGCCATACGAGAAGGTGGCGAGGCCGATGCGCGCCGAGTCCACGCCGGGCAAAGCCGCCGCGCTGCGAATCACTTCCGCCAGCCCATCCTGCTGAATAAAGCCATCGTAATCTTCCGCGCCCTGACTCTTGCCGCGCCCATCCGGGTCAAAGATGACGGCGGCAAAGCCAGCCTCATTTATGACCGAAACCGTTGAAGCGCCTGCGGGACTTTTCTTGATGAACGAGGCGCTGTCGCCGCTCCCGCCGGGGACGAGAACAAGGGTCGGCAGTTTGGTCTGGCCATCCCAGTTTTCGGGATAATAGACAGCCATAAACAAAACCGCTCCGCTGGATGGGTTGGTTACGTTGTAAGTGGCATCCGCTTCCGTTGCCAGGCTGGGATCATTCTTCGGGGTTCCTACCTGAGGCGGCAGTTCAGCAGGGAGAGGCGGCTGGGTTGCGGCAGGGGCGGCGGATTCAGTCGCGGGCGCGGCAGCTTGAGTCAGCGCGCCCAACGTGCAGGCAAAGGATGCGAGGGCAAGTAAGGTCAATGCGATCAATATGCGTTTCATGGTTATCTCCTCGATGCAATTATAGCCCGTTTTGCCCGTTGCCCGCTACAATGACGAGCAAGGCGACAGGTACGGCGCCTCTGACCAGAAACCTCTGCCGAATCAAAAGATGACTGAGAATATAAATTATGACGTGCATTCACAGATTTAATATTAAAAATGTCAATCCATTGACATTTTTTACACATCAGCCTGCGCAGAATATTACTGTGGGCCTGGAAAACGCATATCGCTTTTGCTGGTAAGAGGGCTGCGGTTAACACTTTTCTAACCTCCCTCTGACACCCCATCAACGCACTCTCTGCTATAATCATCTTGTATGGGCGAAGCACGTGTACCCGTTAGGGTATGCCTCGCCCTGGCAACGAAAGGATTCCGCCTATGATGCGATTTGACCGCTTCACCGAACGCGCTCAGGAGGCCGCCCAGCGCGCCGCCGAGATCATCCAGCGTTACGGACACAATCAAATAGATACCGAACACATCCTGCTGTCGCTCATCGAGCAGCCCGGCGGGGTCATCCCCCAGATTCTCGAAAACCTGAACATCAGCGCCCAGATTCTGGCCGAACGCCTCGATCAGACCCTGCGCATGTCCCCGAAGGCCAATATCTTCGGCGGCGGGGCGGGACAGATTTTCATCACCCCGCGCGTCAAACGGATTGTTGACCTGGCCAATGAGGAAGCCAACCGCTTGAAGGACGAGTACATCTCGACCGAGCACATCTTCCTGGCCATTCTGAGTGAACGCAACACGCCGGCCGCCCGCATCCTCGAGGGTACCGGCCTGACCCGTGACCGGGTCTACGACGCCATCCAACAACTGCGCGGCGGACAGCGCGTCACCGACCCTCATGCCGAGGCGCGTTACCGCACATTGGATAAATACTCGCGAGACCTGACCAAACTGGCACGCGAGGGCAAGCTCGACCCGGTTATCGGCCGCGATACCGAGATCATGCGCCTCATCCAGATCCTCTCGCGGCGCACCAAGAACAACCCCGTTTTGATCGGCGAGGCGGGCGTTGGGAAAACAGCCATCGTCGAGGGCCTGGCGCAGAAGATCGCGACCAACGATATACCTGAGATCTTGAGCGGCAAACGTGTCGTCTCCCTCGACCTGGGCGCGATGATCGCCGGCTCGCGCTTCCGCGGTGAGTTCGAGGAACGGCTGAAATCCGCCATCGAGGAAGTCCAGCGCTCCGCCGGCGAAGTCATCTTGATGATAGATGAACTGCATACCGTGGTCGGCGCGGGCGCGGCCCAGGGCGCGATGGACGCCTCCAATATGCTCAAGCCGGCGCTCTCGCGCGGCGAACTGCAGTGCATCGGCGCCACCACGCTGGATGAGTACCATAAATATATCGAGAAGGACGCCGCCCTTGAGCGCCGCTTCGCCCCGATTTACGTCGAAGAGCCGTCTGTGGACAACACGATCAAGATGCTGCAGGGCCTGCGCGACCGCTACGAGGCGCACCATAAGGTGCATTTCTCGGACGAAGCCCTGGTGGCTGCGGCCAGGCTGGCCGATCGCTACGTCACCGACCGTCACCTGCCGGATAAAGCCATAGACCTGATGGACGAGGCGGCCGCCAAATTGCGCGTGGCGCTTTACTCCCTGCCTCCGGAACTGAAGGAAAAGAAAAATGAAATTGACCGCCTTCAAGCCGAGGAAGACGCCGCCTCCAATGCCCGCGATTATCAGCGCGCCGCGGAAATCAAGGTCAACCGCTTACGCCTGGAGAACGAATTTAAAGAAGAACGGGACAAGTGGGAAGCCGAGCACAAACTGGATGAGGTGGTGGATATAAATGACATCGCCGAGGTCGTCCACCAGTGGACCGGCATCCCGGTCAGCCAGATGATGGAGACCGAGTCGCAGAAGCTGCTGCAAATGGAGGAGCGCCTGCAGGAGCGCATCATCGGCCAGGAAGAAGCCATCCACGCCATTTCGGATGCCATTCGCCGCGCCCGCTCTGGCTTGAAGGACCCCTCGCGGCCGATTGGTTCGTTCGTATTCATTGGCCCTTCAGGCGTTGGCAAGACTGAGCTGGCCAAGGCTCTCGCCTGGTTCATGTTCGACGACGAGGAGGCCCTGGTGCGGATGGATATGTCCGAATACCGCGAGCAGCACACCGTCTCGCGTCTGTTCGGCGCACCGCCCGGCTACGTGGGTTATGAGGAAGGCGGCCAACTGACCGAGGCTGTGCGGCGCAGGCCGTATCGCGTGATCCTCTTTGACGAGATCGAGAAAGCCCACCCCGAGGTCTGGAACGCCCTGCTGCAAATCCTTGACGACGGCCGGATGACCGATGGCCAGGGTAATGTGGTTGACTTCCGCAACACCATCCTGATCATGACCTCCAACCTGGGTACCGAGTATGTCCGTAAGGGCGGCACGCTGGGTTTTCTGCAAAAGACCGGTAACGACGAGGAGCGCGAAGCGCATGACAAGGTCGAGAAGGCGCTCAAGGGCACTTTCCGGCCCGAGTTCCTCAACCGCATTGACGAGATCATCATGTTCTCGCCATTGTCACTCAAACAAATGGAAAAGATCGTTGACCTGCAAATGAATGATATCCAGGAACGCCTGAACGAGTTCAGCGTCAAAGTCGAACTGACGGATGCCGCCCGCAAATGGTTAGCCAAAACCGGATATGACCCGGCCTTTGGCGCCCGTCCGTTGCGGCGCGCCTTGCAGAAATTTATCGAAAGCCCGCTCTCGATCAAGCTGCTTGGCGGGGAAATTCCCAACGATGCCACCGTCGTGGTGGATGTTCAAGCAGATGATAATGGCTTGGGTTTTTCGACCAAAGCAGCCAAGAAATAGTGACCGATCAGATTAATGGCGACGCACCCATTGCGGTGCGTCGCTTTGATTTAACTGAGTGATCGTAAACGCATAGATATTGTGACAATTATCACTTACTTTGTGACAATTAGCACTTGATTCGTTGCTATAATAAACCAAAATATACGTATACCAAAACTTTCTCCTCAAGGGAGAGAATGGTGTCCTTCTTAATCTTTTATCGCCGAAAGGAGACACTCGGATGACGCCAACACAAGACTCGCCTCGCGTGGGCGTTTATGTTTGTCACTGCGGTACCAATATCGCAGGGGTGGTGGACGTGGAAGCGGTCACCGAATTTGCCTCCACGCTTGGCAACGTGGCCGTCGCTCGCCACTACGCTTACATGTGCTCGGACCCAGGTCAGTCCCTGATCAAGGACGATATCCATAACGCCGGCTTGAACCGGGTCGTCGTGGCCTCCTGCTCGCCATTGATGCACGAGACCACCTTCCGCAGGGCGTGCGGGGAGGCCGGTCTGAACCCGTTCTTGTTCCAGATGACCAATATCCGCGAGCACTGCTCCTGGGTTTCAGTGGATTCCGGCAAAGCCACCGAGAAAGCCAAGACGCTGGTCTCCGCCGCGGTACATCGTGTCGCCTGGCACGAACCGTTGGAGATGCGCCGGGTAGCCGTCAAACCTTCCGCCCTGGTTGTCGGCGCTGGCATTGCCGGGATCGAAGCCGCCCTGCGTCTGGCCGATTCAGGCAAGCACGTCTACCTGGTAGAGCGCGAACCTTCGATCGGCGGGCATATGTCCCGCCTCTACAAGACCTTCCCCACCTTAGACTGTGCGGCCTGAATACTCACACCCAAAATGGTGTCCGTTGGACGCCACGAAAACATCAGCCTGCTGAGCTACAGCGAGGTAGAGAAAGTTTCCGGGTATGTCGGCAATTTCACCGTTTCGGTGCGCCGCAAGCCCCGCTATGTGAACGAGGAGCTATGCACCGGCTGCGGGACGTGCGTCGAGAAATGCCCGTGGAAGAAGATCCCCTCCGAATTCGACTTGGGACTGGGCAACCGCCCGGCGATCTACTTCCCCTTCGCCCAGGCCGTGCCGCGCGTGCCGGTCATTGACACCGTGAATTGCGCCTATTTCAAGAGCGGCAAGTGCCGCGCTTGCGAGAAATTCTGCCCGCGCGAAGCAATTGACTTTGAGCAGCAAGAGCAACTGGTGGATATCGAGGTCGGCACCATCATCCTGGCGACCGGCTTCAAGGACTTCGACCCGAAACGTTCACCGCAGTATGGCTACGGAACGCTCGAAAACGTCTTGACCGGCATGGAATTCGAGCGGCTGATCAACACCGGCGGGCCGACCACCGGCCAGGTGCGGCTCAAGGATGGACGCAAACCGGAGAAGATCGCCATCCTGCACTGCGTGGGCAGCCGCGGCGACCAGAACGAGCACTGCTCGCGGGTCTGTTGCATGTATTCGCTCAAGCTGGCCACGCTGATCCATGATTACGTGGATGCCGAGGTGGTCGAGTTCTACCGTGACATGCGCGCCTTCGGAAAAGACTACGAGGCCTTTTACGAGCGTGTGCAGCGGCAAGGCGTGAACTTCGTCCGCACCGGCAAAGATATCCGTGTCGAGCAACGCGATGGCCGGCTGGCCGTCATCGCGGTTGACGTTTACACAGGCAAGGAGGAAGAGACGCCGGTGGACATGGTGGTACTTAGCACCGGCATCGAGCCACAAACCGACCAGCATAAAGTCGGCGCGACCTTCGGCGTCAGCCTGGGCGCGGACGGTTTCTTCCTCGAGAAGCATCCCAAACTGGCGCCGGTCGAGACGACCACCGACGGCGTCTTCCTGGCCGGAGCCTGCCAGGGGCCGAAAGACATTCCCGACAGCGTGGCGTATGGCGCCGCCGCAGCCGGCGCAGCCCTGGCTCTGATGGACGCCGGTTCGGTGTCGCTGGATCCTTTCACCACCTACATCATCGCCGAGAATTGCGGCGGATGCCGCACCTGCGAGGGCCTCTGTCCATACAGCGCAATTGGAATGGTAGAGCTTGACGGGAGACAGGTGGCCTACATCAACGAAGTGCTGTGCAAGGGTTGTGGCGCTTGCGCGGCCGCCTGCCCGGCCGGAGCAGCCGTACAGCATGGCTTTACTTTGGATGAAGTACTCGCTGAACTTGACGGTATTCTGGTCACGATATAGCCAGCCAAACCCGGCGATCTGGGACACCGACCCACCGCCAGGAAGTTATATTGTCCTATAGACTACCATGAGCAGAAATCAGGAGGTGTCCGCTTGAACCTTTCTAAAATACGCACGGGTGTCTATGTCTGTCATTGCGGCACGAACATTGCAGCCACCGTGGACGTGGCCGACGTAGCCAACTTCGCCAAAAGCCTGGAAGGCGTAGCCATCGCCCGCGACTATACCTACATGTGCTCTGACCCGGGCCAGGAGCTGATCAAGCAGGACATTCAAGAGCTTGGCCTCAACCGCGTCGTTGTGGCTTCGTGTTCTCCACTGATGCACGAACTCACCTTCCGCCGCGCCTGCGAAGAAGGCGGCCTCAACCCATTCTTCTTCCAGATGGCCAACATCCGCGAGCACTGCTCCTGGGTGGTGGATGACCGCCAGCAGGCCACCGGCAAGGCCAAGTCCCTCGTCGCGGCCGCCGTCCGCCGCGTCCACCATCACAACCCGCTGACCATGCGCCAGGTCAAGATGACCCCGGCCGCGCTCGTCGTCGGGGGTGGCATCGCCGGCATCGAAGCGGCGTTGAAGATGGCGGATGCGGGCAAGCAGGTCTACCTGGTCGAGCGCGAGTCTTCCATCGGCGGGCACATGGCCCAGCTCTACAAGACCTTCCCGACGCTCGACTGTGCGGCTTGAATACTCACACCCAAAATGGTGTCCGTTGGACGCCACGAAAACATCAAGCTGCTGAGCTACAGCGAGGTCGAGTCGGTCTCGGGGTACGTGGGCAATTACCAGGTTCGGGTGAGGCGCAAGCCCCGCTACGTGGACGAGAGCAAATGCACCGGCTGCGGCAACTGCGCCGAAGTCTGCCCGATCGAGGTCAGCAATCCATTTGACCTGGGGCTTTCAACTCGCAAGGCCACCTACCGCTTCTCGGCGCAGGCCGTCCCCGGCGCGTATGCGATTGAAAAACGCGGCATCGCCCCCTGCCGGGATGCCTGCCCGACCGACCAGCGCGCCCAGGGTTACATTGCCCTGGTGCATCAGAAGCGCTACGCGGATGCCTACTGGGCCATCCGGCGCGAACACCCCTTCCCCTCGGTCTGCGGACGGGTGTGCAACCATCGTTGTGAAGACGCCTGTTCGCGTGGAAAGTACGATGAAGCGGTGAACATCATGGCCATCAAGCGTTTCGTCGCCGATTGGGCCTATGCTCACCGGGATGAATTACCGAATATGCGCGATAAATCTTTGGTTGGTACCCCATTCACGCACAATCCCCCGCCGACCGGGAAGAAGGTAGCAGTCATCGGCGCGGGCCCAGCCGGCCTGACCACCGCACTGGATTTGGTGCGCCTGGGACATGCCGTCACGGTCTTTGACTCCTTACCGAAAGCCGGCGGCATGATGCGGGTGGGCATCCCCCCACACCGTTTGCCGACCGAAATGCTGGATTGGGAGATCCAACAAGTGGTCGACGAAGGCGTGAAACTGCGCTTGAACACCTGGGTGGATGACATCCCCGGCCTGCTTGAAAACAGTTCCGCCGCACTTGGCGGCCCTTACGATGCCGCCCTCATCGCCACTGGAGCACACTCGGCCAAGAAATTACCCATCCGCGATTCCAACCATCCCGACAACTGGCTCAGCCTGGACGTTTTGCGCAAGGCCTGCCTGGGCGAGAAAGTGCCGGTCAAGGGCAAGAAAGTGGTCGTCTTGGGCGGTGGCAACGTGGCTTTGGATACCTCCCGCACGGTGCTGCGCCTGGGTGCGGCCGAGGTGCGCATGGCCTGCCTGGAGTCGCGCGGCGAGATGCCCGGCTTCGAGTGGGAAGTGGCCGTGGCCGAGGAAGAAGGTATCCAAATGTATCCGGGCCGGACGTTCAAGGAGATCATGATCCGGAAGGACAAGATCACCGGCGTGCGCTGTATGCAGGTGGAGTTCCGCGGCTTCAAGCGCGGCCGCCCGGACTTCAGCGAGATAGCGGGCAGCGAGCATATCCTGCCGGCCGATATTGTCGTCTGGGCCATCGGGCAGGCGCCCAACTTCTCCTTCCTGCCGGAGGATGGCAGCATCAACACCCGCTTCCCGGTCGGCGTGCAGGCGGACGAGAAGATGATGACCACTATGAAGGGTGTCTTCGTGGCGGGCGACGTGCGCCGCGGGGTGACCTTCTTCGTGGTGGACGCCATCGCCGAAGGCCACAAGGTGGCGCGTTCGATTGACCGTCATCTACGCGGCGAAAAGGGTCTACGTGAACCACACAAACTGCCGGCGGTAACATTGACCCCGGATGAGATCAAGGCGAAGTTCAGAACCGGCGAGGCTTCACCGGTACAGCGCGTTCCCATCAAAAGTATCCCGCTCGAGGCGCGCGTCCACAACTTCCGCGAGGTGGATCTGACCCTTACCGAAGAAGAGGTGCAGACAGAGGCAGAACGCTGCCTGCGCTGCGGGGTCTGCTCAGAATGTCTGGAATGCCTGGTGGCTTGTGAACGAGACGCCATCAACCACGAGATGCAGGAAGAGCGGCTTGAATTAACCGTAGGCAGCATCCTCCTGACCACCGGCTTCAAGGACTTCGACCCGCGCCGCATCCCTGAACTGGGCTACGGCAAGCTGGAGAACGTCATCACGGCGATGGAATTCGAGCGCTTGATCAATCCCAGCGGGCCGACGAGCGGCAAAGTGCTGCTCGAGAACGGCCAGCCGCCCGGGTCGGTTGCCATCCTGCACTGCATCGGCAGCCGGGACAGCAAATACAACGAGTACTGCTCGCGGGCCTGCTGCATGTATGCGCTCAAGATCGCCCAGTTGGTGCATGATTATGTGGGCGCCGAAGTCCATGAGGTTTATCGTGACATGCGCTCCTTCGGCAAGGGTTACGAGGAGTTCTACAACCGCACCGAGCAGATGGGCATCCATTTTTATCACGGGCGCGTAAGGCAAATTGACAATTTGCCCAACGGGAAGCTGCGCGTAAGCTGGGATGAGGCATTCTACGACCAGCCTGACCGCGTGGAAGTGGACATGGTCGTGCTCGCCACGGGATTCGAGCCGCAAGCGGACACCGGGCATGTTGCCTCCACCTTTGGCGTCAGCCGCAGCCGGGACGGGTTCTTCCTCGAGAAACATCCGAAACTGGCGCCAGTCGAGACGGTCAACGAGGGCATTTACCTGGCCGGCGCATGCCAGGCTCCCAAAGACATCCCGGATAGCGTCGCGCAAGCGGGCGGCGCGGCCGCCATCGCCCTCTCGTTGATGGACCAGGGCGTCATCGCCATGGATCCTTCCATTGCCAGTGTATCCAACCTGCACTGTTCGGGCTGTGGCCAGTGCATTACAGCCTGTCCATACAGCGCCATTGAATTACAGCGCGACGAATCCAAAGACCCTTTTCATGCCAGCGTCAACGAGTACCTCTGCAAAGGCTGCGGCACTTGCGCGGCGGCCTGTCCCAACAAAGCCATCACGCTGATCCACTTCGATGACCTTCAGATTGTTGACGAAATGATCGGAGCCTTATCGGTGGACTTTTCTATTGAAGTAAGCTGATCTAAAACCAAGGAGCATGCAAAATTACATTATGAATCGCTCAAAGATACTGACCGGCGTTTACGTCTGCCACTGCGGCACGAACATCTCCGCCACCGTGGATGTGGCCGACGTAGCCAACTTCGCCAAAAGCCTGGAAGGCGTAGCCATCGCCCGCG
>CAZTZE010000031.1:0-48222 GCA_964618215.1 uncultured Chloroflexus sp. | reverse complement strand
CAGCCCTCCCCATTTTCCAAAAGAAAATGGGGAGGGCTGGGGAGGGGCTGGCGGCGGAGTTGGGGGAGGTGTCACGAAGTGACGGAGGGGGTCTACGATCCAGAAATCGGCGGGGGTAAAAGTCATTATTGAATCGGCAGGCTTGTCATGGCTTTCGGGCGTGTATTCCGCAGACCAGCCGCAAATCTCGCCTTGCCAATGTTTTCCGAGATTATGAAGGTGATTGGCAAATGCCCGCACTTCATTCAGGTCGGGGGTACTGAATTCGCCTTTCATTACAGCGAATTATAGCATCGGGTTCTGCTGTATAATAAAAGTGTTGAAGCCAAAAGCTGCTCTTTATTCACAAGGAAAGTCACATGTCCGCACCTAAAATTTTAGAAGCAAAACCGCTGGATGGCTGCAAAATCTGGCTCAAATTTGCCGACGGCACTGCTGGCGAAGTTGACCTTTCTCATTTGACTGGAAAGGGTGTTTTTGCATTCTGGAATGATTACGAGAATTTCAAGAAAGTCTCCGTCGAAAATGGCAGGCGGCTCGCATGGTCAGATGACATTGATATTGACGCCGATTCGCTCTACATGAGACTGACTGGCAAGGCACCAGCAGAACTTTTCCCCGCCCTCAAAGAAGACCCTGCCTATGCCTGAGATCAGCCGCTTCTACGGCATCATCATCCGCATGTACTATGACGACCACGAACCGCCTCATTTTCATGCGCTGTATGGCGATGACGAAGCGTGGATCAATATCAACGCGCTGGCGGTTTTTTCTGGCCGTCTTCCCTCGCGCGCGTTGGGCATGGTCATCGAATGGGCATCCATGCACCAGGATGAACTTCGCCGAGATTGGGAACTTGCCCGAAAACAGCAAAAACCCAAAAAGATCAAGCCCCTAAAATAGTAATGAAAACGCTCCGAAGTCTGAACTTCGGAGCGTTATTTTCTCCGCCTCGCGCAGGCGGCTGGCGGTCACAGTTTCGCCCTCCGTCAACGGTCCTTCGTCTTTACGCCACTTCCAAATACCTCTCAATTTCCCAATCTGTGACATGGGTGCGCGATTCTTCCACTTCCGCCCACTTGGCGCGGGTAAAGGCTTCATAAGTGATCGGGCCAAGCGCCTCCTGGAGCACCTTATCGGCTGCCAGTTCGCGCAGCGCCTCGGACAATGAGCCGGGCAGCGAGGGGACCTTCAGCCGCTTTCGATCCTCCTCGGTAAGATGATAGACATTGACATTGTTGAGCGGCTTGGGCGGGTTCATTCCCTTGTCAATGCCATCCAATGCGGCGGCCAGCATGACGGTGAATGCCAGATACGGGTTGGCCGACGGGTCCGGGAAGCGCAGCTCGGCACGCGCAGCCTTGTCGCGGCCATCGGTGTAGCGTGGGATGCGGATCAGCGCCGAACGGTTGGTCTGCGCCCAGCCGATATAGACTGGCGCTTCATAGCCGGGAACCAGCCGCTTGTACGAGTTGACCGTCGGGGCGACGACCGCGGACAGGGCGCGGGCATGGGCCAGTTGTCCGGCAATGAACGAGTAGGCCAGCTTCGAGAGGTGATAATCGTCCTGGGGATCGAAGAACAGATTATTTCCTTTTTCATCGAACAACGACTGGTGACAGTGCATACCAGAGCCGTTGATGCCAAAGATTGGCTTGGGCATGAACGAGGCGACCAGGCCATGTTGAGCGGCGATGGCTTTGACGGTGTACTTGAGCGTCAGAACTTTGTCAGCCGTGCGCAGGGCGTCGTCGAAGCGGAAGTCAATCTCGTGCTGGCCGCGGGCGACCTCGTGATGGCCGACTTCCACCTCCAGCCCCATCTGGCTCAGCGCGTCCATCAACTCGGTGCGGACGCGCACGGCCTCGTCGTCAGCCGAAAAGTCGAAATATCCGCCGATGTCATGCGGGACGGGATGGACGTGTTCGCCGCCGTTGCGCTTGAACAGGAAGAACTCCGGCTCCGTCCCGACGTTGAACGTCCAGCCGCGTTCCTGGACTTTGGCCAGCATCTGTTTCAAGGTGCCGCGCGGGTCGCCCTCGAATGATTCGCCCTCGGGCGTGTAGATGTCGCAGAAAACGCGCGCCCGCCGGGAATCCGCCGGCGACCACGGCAGGACAGCGTAAGTGGTCGGGTCAATCACCAGGCGCATATCTGATTCCTGGATGCGGGCAAAACCCTCCACCGACGAGCCGTCGAACCAGACGCCGTCGTCGAGGGCGGTTTCCAGGCGGCTGATCGGCGCGTCCACGCTCTTGACCGCGCCGGTCACGTCGCTGAACTGGAAGGAGATGAACTTGACGCCATCTTCCTTGACACGAGCGAGTAATTCTTTTTTGTCCATTTTTTCTCCTTTGGAATTTTTGCTACGAATTTACACGAAATTGGCATGATGCCTATTCTGCGGACGCGGCGACACGTCTCCGGACTTTAGCCTGCCGCGAATAATTGATCAGCACCACCGAGCCGATGATGATAAGCGCGGCGAGGAGGATGCGCGCTGTAAACAGTTCCTGCGCCAGCAGGCTGCCGAGCAAGATGGCGACCAGCGGATTGACGTAGGCATACGTTGCAACAAGTGAAATCGGGGCGTGGCGCAGCAGCCAGGCGTAAGCGACGAAGCCGACCAACGAGCCGAGGATGGTCAGGTAGGCCAGCCCCAACCAGGAACGGGTCGTGATTGTGGCAAAATCGAGCATTTTCCATTCGCCAAGCAGCGCGCCGACAATGTACAGGCCGAGTCCGCCGGTCAGCATTTCAGCGGCGGTGGTCATCAGTGAGCTTGGCGGCAACTCGGCGGATTTGCTGTAAACCGAGCCGACGGCCCATGAAAAAGCGGCGAACAACAGCGCAACGACACCGAGCGGATTGAGATGTTCGGAAGCGCCGGTCAGCAGCGGCCAGATTAGCACGAGGATGCCGCCGAAGCCGGTAATCAGGCCGAGAACGGCGGATAGACCGGGTTTCACCCCGCCGCGGCGGATGGATTCTGTCAACACCATCCACAGCGGGATGGTGCCAATCAGCAGCGCGGCGATGCCGGAGGGGACGGTCTGCTCGGCCCATGAGACTAATCCGTTGCCGCCGAGAAGCAATAGCAGGCCGATGATGGCTGTCGAGCGCCACTGGCGCGCGGTCGGCGCGCGGTCGCCGGCCAGACGCCGCCAGGTGTAGAGGAGTATCCCAGCGATGAGGAAGCGCGTCCCGGCCATAAGGAACGGTGGGATGCTCTCGACCGCGTAACGGATGGCGAGATAGGTCGAGCCCCAGATAAGGTAGATGGCGAGCAGTGCAATCCAGATGCGAAGTCTCATCCATGGCTCCAGGTTGAAGATTCTGCTAGATTACGCGAGTGAAATTCCATAGCGCGTATTGTAGGCGTCCTTGACGCCAGTATCAACCCGATTCTTGCTCATTGCTACTCCCAAAAACAAAACAAGGCACGCGCGGGCGTGCCCTGAAAATGCAATAAAGATTGCGGCAAGCCCTTCCATACACCAAACAGGCGGAATCCGCCTGACCACTGCGCAAGCCTTGTCCCACCTGTCTCCAGGTGGATTTCAGCCAGGCACGATGAGTTGTGCCCTTGCGCTTCTTTTGGAAGGGAGAAAAGAGCCCGTGGCCGGACTCTAGAGGCATCCGCTGATCTATCCGATGTTCCTGACCTTCTGCTCCCCTCTCCTGTTAGGAGAGGGGCAGGGGGTGAGGTCAGTTAGCGCCCGGCTCGCGCCGGGGAACCTCCACCTCGTCATCTCGCTTGCCTTGTCATTGCGAGGAGGGTCGAGTAGCCAGCGTTCTTCTGGCGTACACTTGCACCTGCCGCAAGTGCAGGTGTCGAGACCCAACGAAGCAATCTCCGCGTTGGGAGGGGACTGCTTCGCTTCCCTCGCAGTGACACTGCCCGCGAGACTCAGCCGCTAATTCTCCACTATTCAGTTGTTAAACGGAACCCCGCCATGCCGTGTGCTGCAAAGTTTTGAACCTGCTTGCGCAGGTGGGTCTCGACCCAGAGACTTCGCCTTGGCTCAGGCCTATCGCGTCGTCGCTGAAAGATGAAGACCCTTTTAGTAAGTGTTGGCTCAAAACCGTGGGCGCAGCATCACGCACACAGCAGGGCAATAAACTTATACCATAAAGTTTTAGGGCTGGGTAGGGAAAGATTAAGGATAAACCCGCTTGATCGTGCGCGGGAACGGGATCGTCTCGCGGATGTGCTCGATACCGCACAGCCAGGTGACGGTGCGTTCCACGCCCATGCCGAATCCGCTGTGCGGGACGCTGCCATAGCGGCGCAGCTCGATGTACCATTTGAAGGCCTCTTCCGGCAGGCCGTGCTGTTTCAAATGTTGGATGAGCAGGTCCGCGTCCGAGATGCGTTCCGAGCCGCCGATGATCTCACCGTAGCCCTCCGGCGCGAGCAAATCCACGCTCTTGCAGACCTCCGGGCGACCGGGCCAGGGTTCCATGTAAAAGGCCTTTACCTGGGTCGGGTAGCCGTAGACGAAAACCGGCTTGTCGAACCGGGCAGTCAGCTCAGTCTCGTGCGGCGAGCCGAAGTCCATGCCCCACTCGATCTTGAGCAGTTCCTTCTTTTCGGGGTCCTCGGTTTTTTCGCGGATTTCTTCGATCATTTTGATCGCGTCGTCGTATGAGATGCGCGGGAAGGGTGGTTCGATCTTTTCCAGCAGCGATGTGTCGCGGCCCAGTGACTTGAGTTCCGGCTGGCGGTCTCGCAGCACACGCTTGACAATGTGCGTGACCAACTGCTCCTCGACCGCCATCATTTGGTCGAGATCGCAGAAGGCGATCTCCGGTTCGAGCATCCAGAACTCGGTCAAATGGCGGCGGGTTTTGGATTTTTCGGCGCGGAAGGTCGGCCCGAAGCAATACACCTTCTTGAAGGCGAAAATGTTGGCCTCGTTGTATAACTGGCCGGACTGCGCCAGATAGGCCACGCCCTCGTCGAAATAAGGGGTCTCAAAAAGCGTGGTTGTGCCCTCGCAGGCAGCCGGGGTCAGGATGGGCGTGTCCATGTTGATGTAGCCATTGTCATCCAGCCACTCGCGCATGGCGCTGATGATTGTGGCGCGGACGCGCAGGATGGCCCATTGACTGGTCATGCGGATCCACAGGTGACGGTGGTCGAGCGCAAAATCCACGCCATGCTCTTTGAGGGACATGGGATAGTCTTCAGCCGCCTCCTGGACGATTTCGACGCTCTTTACGCCGATCTCGTACCCGCCGGGAATGCCCGGGGCGCGTTTGTCTTCGCGCACCGGGCCGCTGATGATGACAGATGATTCTTGCGGCAGGCGCATGAGCCGCTCGAAAAGTGCCTCATCCAGCTCGCCCTTGAAGGCCACGCACTGGACAAATCCCGAACCATCCCGCACGAGCAGAAAGACCAGTTTGCCCTTGTCGGTGCGGTTGTAGACCCAGCCCTGGATGGTTGCTTCTTGACCCACGTATTTGGCAATATCTTCAACTCTGATGATCTGTGACATAGTGCTTTCCTCCAGAGAATAGAGAATAGAGAATAGTGATCAGAGAATAGTTAGGTGAGGAAGTGACCACTCTCTACTCTCTACTCTCTAATCTCTATATGCAATTCCTTCAACTGCCCTGGCTCCGCCGGCGAGGGCGCACCCGCCATCACATCCCGGGCGGCCTGGTTTTTTGGGAAGGCGATCACTTCGCGGATGTTGGGTTCGTCGGCCAGGATCATGCAAATGCGGTCAATGCCGGGGGCGATGCCGCCATGCGGCGGTGTGCCGTATTCAAAGGCTTCCAGCATGTGGCCGAAGCGTTCGCGCGCTACCTCGGCGTCCAGGCCGATGAGTTTGAATACTTTTTCCTGTAATTCGCGCTGGTGGATGCGGATCGAGCCGCCGCCGACCTCGTAGTTGTTCAGCACCATGTCGTACTGCTGGCCGCGCGCATTTCCTGGCGCGGTATCGAGCAATGGGATATCCTCCGGCATCGGCGCGGTGAAGAGGTGATGGCTGGGGTCCCAGCGCTTTTCTTCCTCGTTCCTCATCACGAAGGGGAAATCAATGATCCAGCAGAACGCAAGCACGTCCGGGTCGCGCAAGCCGAGACGGTCGCCCAGGAAAACGCGCAGCCGGCCCAGGGTCTCGAAAGTGACGGCGGGCTTGTCGGCGACGAAGAGCAGCAGGTCGCCATTTTCCGCTTCGAGGCGGGACAGGATGGAGGTTACCCGTTCCTCCGGCAAGAACTTGGCGAACGAGGACCGCCTCTCGCCTGCCTTCGACGAGCTCAGGCCACCGTCCTTTGGGAGAGCGATATAAGCCAGGCCCTTTGCGCCGAGTTCCTGGACGAAGGCGGCCAGTTCGTCAATCTGCTTGCGCGTATAATCACCCAGGCCTTTGGCGTTGACGCCGCGCACGTGACCGCCAGACGCAGCCGCATCCTCGAAGACCTTGAAGCCGCAGCCAGGCGCCAGGTCGGTGATGTCTTTAAGTTCGAGGCCGAAGCGGAGATCGGGGTTATCCTTGCCGAAGCGTTCCAGCGCTTCTTTGTAAGTCAGCCTGGCCCAGGGACTGGCGAACAGGCGCTTATGCGGCGTGACCTCGGCGACCAGTTTGGTGAACAGGTCTTCTGCCAGGGCGATCACATCTTCGCGCTCGACGAAAGACATCTCCAGATCCAATTGTGTAAATTCAGGCTGGCGGTCGCCGCGCTGGTCTTCATCGCGGAAGCAGCGCGCGATCTGGAAGTAGCGCTCGATACCGCCGACCATCAGCAGTTGCTTGAGCTGCTGCGGCGACTGCGGCAGGGCGTAGAACTCGCCCGGGTGGACTCGTGACGGCACGAGATAGTCGCGCGCCCCTTCGGGCGTGGTCTTGAACAGGATGGGGGTCTCGATTTCGAGGAAGCCCTGGCTGTCCAGATGATCGCGGATGAACTTGACCACGCGGTGGCGCAATTCCAGGTTGCGGCGCATCTTCTCGCGGCGCAGGTCGAGGTAGCGGTACTTGAGCCGGGTGTTCTCGTCAATCGGCTCGTCTTCCTTGCTGACCATGAAAGGCAGCGTTTTGGCCGGGTTCAGCACCTTGACCTGTTGCGCGCTGACCTCGATCTCGCCGGTTTCCATCTTCGAGTTGACCATGCCGGCCGGCCGCATCCGCACCTGACCGGTGATTTGCAGCACCCACTCGAAGCGCACATCCGCGACCAGCTCGATGGTTTCTTTGGGCAGGTCAGGGTTGACGACCACCTGGACAAGGCCGAAGCGGTCGCGCAGGTCGAGGAAGACCACGCCGCCATGGTCGCGCCGGCGGTGCACCCAGCCGGCCAGAGTCACGCTCTGACCGCTGTGGTCAGCGCGCAGTTCTCCGCAAGTATGAGTTTTGTACATAGCTGCCTCCAAAAATAAATCGCCCTCCGCAATTGCGTTGGGCGATTGGTTGGTGGTTGTGTTTCGTTAACCTGCAAAGATTCGCCCAACGGCCGGAGGCCGATTATCATTATGGTTGCTGAAAGCGCAACCATTATCGTTGTCGTTATTGGCGAAGTGGATGCTGGTCATTCTTGCCTCAAGTTGGCGGAATTATAGCACAAACTTACGCTGATTGCCCATGTTGCGAATGTGGTGTAGAATTCTCCCAATTAATGACTATCAGACTACCTGACTATTCGACTAAAAAATGTCCCGCAACCTCACCCTCATCTCCATCATCGCCATTGCTTTCCTCGCCCTCGCCAGCCTCGGCGGACTGGTGTGGGCCAATACCCTCTTTGCCCGCCAGAATCCCGGCGAGACCGATTTCCTCGTCCCCTGGCTGGGGGCGCGCACCTTCCTCCAGTACGGCATTAGTCCCTACGATCAGCCTGCCACCCAGCGCGCCCAAATCATCTATTACGGACGACTGGCAAAGGAGGGCGAAGATCCTCTCCGGCTGAAGGTGCCATTTTTTATCGAGCTTTTTTATTTTCCCTTTGCGCTCGTCAGCGATTATTCGCTGGCGCGCGGCCTGTGGATGACCTTGCTGGAGGTCGCGCTTGTCCTGACTGCGTTCCTGTCGCTATCCCTGGCCGGTTGGAAAATGCCGCGCATCTTGCTACCCATCTATCTCCTGTTCACGTTGCTCTGGTTTCATGCCTGGATGCCCTTGATCGCTGGCAGCGCGGTCATCTACGCGGCGTTGTTTATTTCCGCTGCAATTCTGGCCTTGCGCGCTGGAAAAGATGAACTGGCCGGCGCGCTGATGATCCTCTCTGCTTTCCAGCCGCTTGCAGGCGGTGTCTTTACCCTTTTTATGTTGTCGTGGATTGTATACCACCGCCGCTGGCGCGCCCTGTGGGGCGCGTTGATGGCTGTGGGATTGCTGTTTGTCGCCGCCTTCATCTTTCTGCCGGATTGGTTCCTGCCTTTCGTGCGCGCCCTCATTGCAGAATATAAGCAGACCACTTTCTTTACACCTGGAACGATCTTTGCCGGATGGTGGCCGGCCATCGGCGACAAACTCGGCTGGGCGTTGACGGCGGTTCTCGTCGTTGTGCTGTTCCTGGAGTGGCGCGCCGTTCGTCGGAAGGACTTCCGTCACTTTCTCTGGACGGCCAGCCTGACTCTTGCCGTCACTCCCTTGTTGGGCATTCCAACCCACCCGCACCTGTATCTCATTCTCTTCCTGCCCCTGATCCTTATCGTGGCTGTCAGCGCCGAGCGTTGGTTCCGGCCGAGGCGGTGGCTGGCGGGCGTCTTGCTCGTGCTGATCTTTGCGGGGTCTTGGGCGTTGATATTCCACCTTTCAAGGCTTGCTTCTCTTGAGCCACTGCGAGCCATTCTAGCTCTTGCCTTACCCTTCCTGCTGCTTGTTGGCCTCTACTGGATGCGCTGGTGGGCGATCCGCCCGCCGCGCACCTGGATCGAGACTTCTAGCCTTCGACCATAGGAACACGATGACGAAATTCCAGCGCTCCCTGACTATATTTATTATCGTTTTGGGGATTGGGCTGTCTCTGGGAACGCTCATCCTCCTCTCCTCTGAAAGGGATTTTGTCGTACTTTACGCGGCTGATGTGAGCGTCGTGCACGGCGTCAACCCATACGATGCTCCAGCCGTGAGCGAACTCTTCGTCTCGTTGCGGGGCGGACAGCCCGAAGATTATTCTTTCCCTCTGCTTGCGTATCCACCCTGGTATCTGTTGACGACATTCTACCTGGGATGGCTCTCTCCCGCCCTGGCCGCCCGCATCTGGTACATGTTGAACGTGACAATGATCGTCGGCGCCGTCTGGCTGCTGACGGAAAACTGGCCGCTCAAGAAGCGCGCCCTCACCGCCTCCGCTTCCCTTCTTTTTCTGCCCGTGTTTGGCCTGCTATCCGTGGGGCAGTTCACCGCGCCTTTGTTGTTCGGGACTGCTCTCTTCCTGCGTTCCGTTCAGCGTGAATCGGTCTGGGAGGCCATCCCCGGCTTGCTCCTGCTGACCTTCAAGCCAAACCTGGGGGTGTGGATGCTCCTCGCCGGGCTGGGCTGGCTGGTATGTCAACGATCCAGATGTAGTTATTTTTATCGCCTGCTTGGCGGGACACTGCTTGGCGGATTCCTTTTGGGCGGAGTCAGCCTGGTTTTCATTCCCACCTGGCCGTGGGATTACTGGCATGCCTTGCGCGGCTTCGGGGCGATGACCACATTCGCCGCCTGCGAAACCTGTGCCAGCCTTTCTCTTGCGCTGGCAGCCTGGTTCACCGGCCAGGCCGGTATGACCTGGGGGATTCTCATCGGTCTCGGATTGTTATTGCTCATTTCCGGCGGGATCGCGCTCTGGAAGCGTTCCCTCCTGCGCAGCTTGGACGCCTTGCTTGCCCTCGTTGCACTGCTGACCCTTCTGCTGATGCCATACGGGATGGATTATGACTATATTTTACTGATATTGCCATTTCTCTGGCTGGCCAGGCGCGCCCACCGACCTCTCGATTGGCTGATGCCGGGACTGGCGTATTTTGTTCCCTGGCTGTCGCTCCTGCTCTCGACCAGACAATGGCTGAACATCAGCCTGATTTTCAGCGCCGTCTTACTATTGGCGGCCATGATCTCTTTCCACGCACAAGAGGCGAGCGCCGCATGAAAAAGACAGATTTCCTCTGGTTTTTTTGATTGGGCTTGCCGCCGCCAGATACTTGGATGCTGGATGTACGCCGTCACCGGCTTGCGCCTGGCCTCCGGTCGGGGTTTCACCGAACCGTTCTTGGCATGGGTTATCTGGTGACATTCCCGGACTGGTATCCGTCACCGACCCGTGACCTGCGGCCTGTTTTCCGCACCCAATCGCCTTTTGCCCCGGCCCTGGGCGAGGAGAATATGGCCGTGTATCAATGGCCTGATCCATAGGTCGGCTTCCAGCCGCAACCGAAGTAAGTCGGATTGGCAATCCGACCAACGACTTGCGCGGATCGCGCAAATGATGCCGAGTAATACGCTATACTGAGCACGGTCACAATCTGCGTTTTTGTCATTCTGAACGGAGTGAAGAATCTGCCTTGCGTGCCAGGAGATTCTTCGCAAAAACGGCTCAGAATGACAACACAAAAAGCGCAATCTGTGCCCGTTGGCAGTATATAAGGAGGCAGCTTAAAAATTGCTTGCAAGTCTGACCTGTGCTATACTGCAAGCAGGCCTCAACAAGATACGCATATTCGGGAGCGAATTATGGCACTGACGGATGGACAAAATAAAACTGCAAGTCCTTTTGAAGATCCGACGCAGAGCATTCAGTCCGAACTGGACGAGACCACTCGCGCGTTGAGAGAGATCAGCTTGATGCTGGATCAAAGCCGCGTCGAAGTTGGAAAGTTGACTCAACGGAATGCGGCAATTACTGCTCACCTTCAACAAATCCAGAATCGACTCGGTGAAGTCCCGATCGAGGATATTCGGATGGCCTATAATTCAGCTCTGGATGCGCAACAACGCTTATTTGTCATGCGCGGCCAGCTCGAAAAGTTGCAGAATGACCAATCTCATCTTGAGCGTTACAAAGCCTTATTAAGTCGCGTGCAGAGCCTTGCTGGTGGCGGCGCGCTATCCGGCGGCGCGCAGGGAGAAAAAAGCGCACTGGCAAGTGTTGAAATGCTGGTCAACGCTCAAGAAGCCGAACGTCAGCGCCTTTCACGTCAGATGCACGACGGCCCGGCTCAGGCCCTTTCCAACTTCATCCTCCAAACAGAGATTGCCATGCGCTTGCTTGACCAGGATGCTGAACAGGCGCGGACGGAGTTGAGCAGCCTGAAGGCCGCGGCGATGAGCACGTTCCAGAAAGTTCGCAATTTCATCTCCGAGCTTCGCCCGATGATGCTCGACGACCTGGGCCTGGCGCCGACCATTCGCCGCTATGTGGACACATACAAGGAGCAGTCCAGCATCGAGGCAAGCGCCATCATTACCGGAAACGAACGACGGCTGGAACCTTATATCGAAGTGTTGATCTTTCGCGCCATGCAGGAATTATTGGGCAATGCGGCTCATCACAGTCAGGGCAACGTTGTCAAGATTCTGGTTGATCTGGGGGATAGTTCGGTAAAGTTGACCGTAGAAGACAATGGCAAAGGGTTCGATCCGGAGATGATCAACCAGAAGAGTAGTCTGGGACTGAAACTGATTAAAGAGCGGGTTGAATTACTGGGCGGTTCGTTCGAAATTGATAGCTCACTGGGCAAGGGTTCGCGGATATTTTTAAGCGTGCCGGTCCATTCTTGAGATTACATATTTGTAAAGAGTATTGGCCTATCTATTGCTTGCCTTTTAAGCATAGAAATAATATAATGGTTACATCTCTAAAAAGCCTGTTAGAGAAATACTAAAGAAAGGAGGAAAATCCCATGTTATTCGCACCGAAGGAAAAAGGCCAGGGCTTGGTAGAGTACGCGTTGATTCTTGTTTTGGTTGCTGTCGTCGTTATTGCTGTTTTGACTCTGCTTGGTCCAATCGTCCGCGACGTATTCGCCACGATCAATGCCGGACTGACACAGTGATCCTCACTGGCCTTCAACACGAATAGGACTCTGTCATGGACAGAGTCCTACTCTTTTATCGGAGAGAACTTTTTATATGTAAGTGGTCATGGCTTGAATTTTACTGTATAATGCAATTGTCAATTCAACCATTTGGGCATAAGGAGAATGCTATGCGACGCGGACGAATTTTCATTTACCTGGCGCTGATTCTAATAATCGGCGTTGTCGGGGCTTACTTCTACCTCCAAAGCAAGGGCCTGGTCGGTCCGGCGCCTTCAGCAACTCCGCTACCACAGGCGCGCATGGTAGAAATTATAACCGCAGGCCAAAACATACTACCGGGCACACAAATTACAGAAGAGATGTTAAGCTCATTATCTCTGCCTGAAGACCAGGTGGTAGTTGACCTATTTACAAGCAAGGCGGATGTGGCCGGACAATTTGCTAAATATCCACTTGCGCAAGGCGTTCCAATCACCAGCTCAATGGTTACGCCGACATCAGGCAACATTTACCTGCCTGGCTCTAGCTGGGCAGCCATGATTCCACAGGGGATGACGGCCATCGCCATCCCGATTACGCGCCTATCCTCAGCCGGCTATGCAATTCAGGATGGTGATTATGTGGATATCATCGTTTCATTGCTGCTGGTGGATGTCGATTCCAGCTATCAGGCGCGCCTGCCAAACATGACGGCCGGTGTGCTTACCGAAGGTGGGCAAGCAGTCCTGCTTGGCGGCGGTACGCAGGAATCACCGGCTGGGCAACTGACGATTAGTGAATTACTATCCAACATGACAGCCCAATCGGTTTCAGGCGCGCCATTCTCACCGCAGGGTCGTGTCGAAATAGATGCTGGCCTTGGGTCCTCCTTATATATCATTCCCTCTGAGATTCAAAGGCCGCGACTGGTTACTCAAATGATCCTGAGGTATGTGCAGGTCTTACACGTGGGTAGCTTCCCTCTGCCGGGTGAAGATGTTGCCATCCAAACCACTGCGCTGCAACCTGCACCAGACGCGACACCCGCGCCGCAACCTGCGGAACAACAGCCAGCCGCAACGCCTGTCGTTAGACCGGATATTGTTACCTTGATGGTAACTCCGCAAGATGCCGTTATGTTGAAATACCTGTTGGATATAAACGCAAGCATTACGCTAACCTTGCGCAATCCGAACGACCAAACGACAGGGACTGAGATGGAGGCGGCAACGTTACAATATTTGCTCAGTCAGTACAACATCCCTGTTCCGGCGAAACTGCCTTACGCAATCGAACCTCGCACAGATGTGATTACGCCGCCAGTATTGCCAAACGACGCAATTACGGTGCTCCCTTAGCCAATCTATTGATTCTCTTGCTTCCGCGGCCGATTATATTATCGCTCACCATTTGCTTTGATCGCTCAAATGTTGGTCGGATTGCCAATCCGACTTACTTTGGTTGGCGCTGGAAGCTGCGCAATGAGATCGTATTTGGAATAAATGGTGCGATGAAGAGGTTGTTCGGCAAGGGAAGAGTTTAATCGAGTCGTAGCATGGAGATTGTTCATGGGTGACGGTGATAAAATTCGCGTCCTGATCGTGGATGACAATGCGGAGACTCGCGAAAACATCCGCAAGTTATTACAATTCGAATCCAATATCGAAGTTGTCGGTACCGCGAAGTCAGGCCGAGAAGCCATCCAGCTATCCCAAGAGATAACACCGGATGTTGTCTTGATGGATATAAATATGCCGGATATGGATGGGATTGCTGCTACGGAAGAGATCCGCAAAAAAACACCGAGTATCCAGGTAGTCATCCTCTCCGTCCAGGGCGATCAGAATTACATGCGGCGCGCCATGTTGGTCGGCGCGCGCGACTTCTTGACCAAACCCCCCATGCCGGACGATCTGACAGCCGCAATTCGTCGCGCGGGTGCTGTGGCGCGCGAGGAGCGTGAAAAAAGAACCCCAGCTTACATTACGCCTGCCGGGGGGATAACTCAGCCGTTGGCCGGCGTTAGAATGACCCCTGGGAAGATCATCATGGTTTACAGCCCTAAAGGTGGAACCGGGTGCACCACCCTGGCGGTCAATCTGGCCCTGGCCTTGCATAATGACGAAACGCGGACAATGTTAGTGGATGCGAACATGCAATTCGGGGATGTTGCAGTTTTCATAAACGTACAAGGCAAGAATACCATCCTTGACCTGGCCCTGCGCGCGGATGAGCTTGATCCGGATATTGTCGAAGAAGTGTTGATCAAACATGCCGCATCTGGCCTGCATATCATAACCGGGCCTACCCGCCCTGAACATGCCGAAAAGGTCACTGCTGGTCAATTCAGCCAGGTGCTCAAATATCTTCGCCAATTGTATGCCTATGTGGTCGTGGACACATCTACTTCCTTGAACGATATTTCCCTCTCAGTCCTGGACGTAAGTGATGTTATTGTGCTGGTCGCAACACAGGATATCCCTTCGATAAAGAACAGCCGATTATTCTTGGACCTGATGATCACCATGGGTATACCTTTGGATAAGATCGCGTTTGTTATGAACCGCTATGACAAACGGATTACGATAACACCGGAAAAGGTCGCCGAAAATCTCAAGCAAGAGGTTGTCGCGATAATCCCGTTGGACGAACGCGTAGTTATCTCATCCGTCAACCGGGGCGTTCCTTTTGTCCTGGATAATAAAACGCAACCATCTGCTCGTGGGGTGCTTGCACTGGCTGAAGCCTTGCGCGTCAAACTAAAGGATACTGAAGGCGTGGAAACCGGGAAAGTGCTCAGAAGGTAGCTGCGCAGGAGGTAAGGGATGTCATTGCTAAAACGAATCGAACAAGGGAAATCCTCGGAAGAATCAGCGACCCCAGCTCAAGCGGGTGGCGAGGGGTCACGCCTGGCGTCCTTGCAGGCCCGTCGGGTGAGCGCGCCGACTGCAACTTCACAGGCCGGCTCCTACTTCGATCTGAAGACGCGCGTTCAAAATAAATTGTTGGCCGAGTTGGATCCTTCGATGGATATTACCAAGACGGATGAAGTCCGGCGGACGATCCAAAACCTGTACGAACAAATACTAAGTGAGGAAAACATCGTTCTTTCCCGACCTGAGCGCGCTCGACTCTTCGAGCAAATCTCGGCAGAAATTCTCGGCTTTGGTCCCTTGCAACCTTTGCTGGACGATGATTCAATAACGGAAATAATGGTCAACGGGGCGAAAAACATCTATATCGAGCGAAAGGGGAAGATCCATCGTGTGCCAGTGACGTTCGAGAGTAACGATCACGTGATGCGCATCATTGATCGTATCGTGGCTCCGCTTGGGCGGCGCATTGACGAGTCCAGCCCGTACGTGGATGCCCGCCTGCCGGATGGCTCGCGTGTGAATGCCGTCATCCCACCCATCTCGCTGGTCGGCCCAACCCTGACCATCCGTAAGTTCGCCAGAAACCCGATTACTATCGAACAGTTGTTGGAATTTGGTACGCTCACGCCTGAATCGCTGCAATTTATCAAAGCCTGCGTGCAGGCAAGGATCAACATTGTCATCTCCGGCGGCACTGGTTCTGGCAAGACCACTCTTCTCAATATTCTCTCAAGTTTCATCCCCGGCGATGAGCGAATAATCACCATCGAGAACGCGGCAGAGTTACAATTGCGCCAGGAGCACGTCGTCACGCTGGAATCCCGCCCGCCAAATATAGAAGGTCGCGGTGAAATTTCTATCCGGCAATTAGTGATCAACGCCCTGCGTATGCGCCCGGATCGGATCATCGTGGGCGAGATCCGCGACGAGGCCGCGCTGGATATGCTCCAGGCGATGAACACGGGCCACGATGGCTCGATGACCACCCTCCACTCCAATGCGCCGCGGGATACGCTATCACGTCTCGAAACCATGACCCTGATGGCCGGCATGGATTTACCCGTGCGGGCCGTACGTGAGCAGGTATCCTCAGCCGTTGATATGATTGTCCACCAGGAACGTCTGCGGGACGGCTCACGCAGAGTAGTCAATATTACCGAGGTATCTGGCATGGAGGGAGAGATCATCACCACGACGGATATCTTCGTCTTTGAGCAGACGGGAATGGAAGAAGGCAAGGTGATGGGAACACTGCGACCGACAGGACTGCGTCCCAAGTTTATGGATAAGCTTGAGGCGGCTGGTATTCATTTACCCCCGTCTATTTTCGGTGTAGGTTCCCGTCAACGCTACTAAAAGCTATATAGACAAAAAAAACTCTACAAGGAGCTTGTCAGAGAGAGTACCTGTAGGGCGGCTTTCCATAGCCGCCACCCCTGTCGGCAGGTATGGAAACCTGCCCTACAAAAGGCATATGGACAGAAAAAACCTCTACCCACTTTCTGATTTACAGGTGATCCAGTGACAACGATCTTGATCATTGGCGGTGGTTTGGCGTTAATCTTGCTCATCATCGGCATAATCGCCTCGGCGGCCAGCGAATCAGCCCTTATAGACGAGCGCTTGGACAAGTTCCTCGAGGAAGAAAAAACGTCCAAGGCGCCAAGGGAAGCCAGGGGCGCGCTGACCGACTGGGTCAATAAACGCGTCGAAAAGTCCACATTTGGTGATCGCATCGCACGCGAATTAGCACGCGCAGACTTAAAGTTCAAACCCGGTGAATACATTGCTTTATATGTTATTTCAATTGCAGGCGTTGCGCTTGTCGCCTTCTTCTTAGGCGGGAGGCTGCTCGCCTCGGCTTTGATTGGTGCGCTGCTGGGTGCATTTATCCCGCGTTTATATGTGAAAAATCAACAAGGGAAACGGTTGCAGCGCTTCAATGACCAACTGCCGGATATGCTAAATCTGGTGGTAAATGGATTGCGCGCCGGTTATTCCACCATGCAGGCATTGGAGGCGGTAAGCAGAGAGATGCCGCCGCCGATCAGCGATGAGTTCCGCCGGGTTGTCCAAGAAATGCAACTGGGCGTCCCTATGGAGCGCGCCATGAGCAATCTCTTCCGGCGCATACCAAGCGAAGATCTCGATTTTGTCATTACCGCGATCAATGTTCAACGCGAGGTGGGCGGCAACCTGGCTGAAATCCTGGATATTATCTCTTACACTATCCGCGAACGGATTCGCATCAAAGGTGATATTCGAGTGCTTACTTCCCAGGTTATGTATTCAGGACGTATCCTGGCGTTAATGCCGGTCGGTTTGATCCTGGTCTTATGGTTTCTGAACCGGGATTATATGATGACGTTCTTTGTTGAGGAGAACCGAATCTGCGGGATCATCGCGCTTGGTACGGCTGGCCTGATGATCGGTATAGGTTATTTCATTATGACGAAGCTCGCAAAGATCGAGGTGTAAGATGTGGACTGGGATCATTGTTATCGTTGTACTCGTCGTTATCGGCGCAACGATCCTGATTATTGCTGGTCTGCGTCAGCCAAAGGGAGATGAAGACCCATTGGCGGCGCGGTTAGCGGAATTCAGCGAACGCGGCGAAGTTGTATCATTGGAAGATATCGAACTCGCCCAACCTTTTTCCGAGCGCGTTATCCTGCCCCTGGCGCGCAGCATGGGCAATCTGTCGGCCCGTTTCACCCCGCAGCACCAGGTGGAAAGTACGGCGATAAGTCTGGAGTTAGCCGGCAACCCCGGACGACTGGATGCATCAACTTTTTTAGCTCTCCGTTTTGTGGCCGCAGGCGTCTTTGGAGGTCTGCTGTTCCTGATTTTCTTGTTTTCAAGTAACTGGTCGGTATCCCGCGAGTTAATTACCAGCCTCATTTTCACTATTCTGGGTTTCTTTTTTCCTCAGCTCTGGCTAAGGAGCAAGATTGACCGGCGCCAGAAGGAAATCCGTAAAGCCCTGCCAGATGCCCTGGATTTGTTGACGATTTGCGTCGAAGCCGGGCTTGGCTTCGATGCAGCCATGGCCAAGGTCAACGAAAAGTGGGATAACGAGCTGGCGCTGGCGTTTGGACGCGCCATCCGTGAAATCCAATTGGGCAAACTAAGACGGGAGGCCTTGAGGGATATGGCCGAGCGCATCGGAATCCCTGAGATGACCAGCTTTGTGGCTGCGGTAATCCAGAGCGAACAACTCGGTGTTTCCATGGCCCGCGTCTTGCGCATCCAATCCGACCAAATGCGCGTCAAACGCCGGCAACGCGCCGAAGAGGAGGCGCGTAAAGCGCCGATCAAAATGATCCTTCCGATGGGAGTTTTCATCTTCCCGTCAATCATGATCGTGTTATTGACTCCTGCGGCATTTCGATTACGAGACGCCTTCCTGCCCTTGACTCGCTAAGTCTTTATGCCATGTAATGGGAACATATCGCCTGTACCAGTGGTTGTGGGCTGGTTTGGATTGGCTCTACCCTCCCGCTTGCGGGGGATGCGGTCGGGCGGGTTCACGCTGGTGTTCGCAATGCCAGGAGCAAGTCTCGCTGATTGCTGAGCCTGTCTGCGAAATTTGCGGATTGCCGACAGATCGGATGGGGTTGTGTGAAAACTGCCGGGAAACGCCGCCCCCATTCCTGGCGTTGCGCTCCTGGGTAGTTTTCGAAGGGCCGATCCGGTCGGCGTTGCACCGGCTGAAGTACCGGCGCAACCTGGCGTTGGGAGATGCATTGGCGCAGCCTCTGGCGGATTATTGTCGTCGCCTGAATTGGCCGGTGGAAATTGTTGTTCCAGTCCCGCTCGGGAAGCGACGCCTTCAAGAACGCGGCTATAATCAGGTTGGCTTGATCGCAATGCCGCTGGCCGCGCTCAATGGATGGCGATATGCACCTCATGCCCTCGCGCGCGTGCGCGAAACGAAATCTCAAGTCGGCCTTTCGGCGGCCAAGCGCCAGGAGAATATGGAAGGCGCTTTTCGCGCTGACCCGCGACGGGTTGCCAACCGGACGCTGCTGTTAATGGACGATGTCGCCACGACCGGCGCGACTCTTTCGGCTGGCGCTGAGGCGCTTTTAACTGCCGGCGCAAAAGCTGTTTTTGCCCTGACGCTGGCGAGGGCATTGCCCCGGCATGGCTTGCAGCACGTTTGATCTTTGAAAGACACCCTTATCTTTTCCACCGAGTAGTCCTTTGGCAGGAGGAGTCTATGGCTTTGAAAATAGAAGTTCTCGCAAAGAATATGGAAGTTACTGAGCGCATCAATGACTATGTTACAAAGAAGGTTTCCAAGCTTGATCGTTACCTGAGCGATATCGAAGAAGTAAAAATAGAACTCGCGAAAATCAAATCTGCGCGCAGCGCCCTGGATCGCCATGTGGCGCAGATCACGGTGCGCGGCCGGCGGGGTGAGCTTTTGCGAACGGAAGAACGCTCCGAGGATATATTTGCTGCCTTCGATACTGCCCTGGATAAGATTCAACGTCAGATTGCGCGCCTGAAGGGCAAGCGCCAACGCGGCCGCGGGGATGGACGAACCGCGGCTGAGGTTGTCGAGCCGCCGCTAAAAAAGCCAGCCAAAAGGCCTGTTTCCCCGATCATGCGCCGGAAGACCTTCAATCTGCCGCCCATGAATGAAGCTGAAGCCCTGGAGCAAATGAAAATGCTCGGTCACGACAATTTCTTCATCTTCAATAATGCAGAGACCAAATCCATCAACGTGCTTTATCGCCGCCGGGATGGCAGCTACGGCCTGATCGAGCCAATGATAGACTGACTTCGCGCTCCGGAAACCCGCTGGCCCGGAAGAATCCCTCCGGGCCAGCTTTCATGAAGAAGGAGTGCATTCGGTAATTCGGATTCACCGGAGATAAACAGAGATGAACAGGGATAATCTGATAAACGTGATGACTATGACGTTTTTCCGCTCGCGTGAACTCGTCCCCTTCGCAATGAACGTTCAGGGCATGCTTTGCCGTTTATCTGACCAAAACTCCGTTTATCCCCGTTCATCTCCGGTTGAACTTTGAGTTTTCGTTTCAGAACGCTTTCGAAGAAGTGGAATATGGAACACATTGACTTTGACGATAATATTACTGAAGAAACGCTTCAATCCAGCCAGATCAACTCGAAGGCGGTTGAAGAAGCAATCGCGCAATTACTAAATGCGATTGGTGAAAATCCGCAGCGCGCAGGATTGGAACGAACGCCGCAACGCGTCGCCCGCATGTACACCGAATTACTCGCCGGGTATCAGATGAACCCGCAGGCGCTTGTCAACGACGCTCTTTTCAACGTCAAGTACGATGAAATGGTCATCGTGCGCGATATCGAGTTTTATAGCATGTGCGAGCATCATTTGCTGCCCTTCATGGGGCGAGTGCACGTAGCCTATATCCCGGATGGGAAAGTACTCGGTCTTTCCAAGATACCCCGCATCGTAGATATGTTCGCCCGCCGGCTTCAGGTGCAGGAGCGGATGACGCGCCAGATTGCGGATGTCATCCGCGATTTACTCAATCCGCAGGGCGTGGCGGTGGTGGTGGAAGCGCTGCACCTCTGCACGATGATGCGCGGCGTACAGAAGCATAATGCGCGCATGACCACCTCGGCCATGCACGGCGCATTCCGCTCTAATTTAGCCACGCGCCAGGAATTTCTGGACAACATCTCGCGCGGCGCATCGCCGTTGCAAATCTAATTGTTGGAAACCTGTGAGGTCTGAACGCTCTCTTTGCGGATAATTTCAACGCCGACAGACTCGCTTCCCTCCACCGCTCCCGGCTTCTCTACCCGCACCGTCACTTTCCGGACCCTGGGCTGGCTGAGACATAGATTGGCAATATCCTCCGCCAGAGCTTCGATTGTGAAGCGAGCCGTGCCCTCAACACGGGCGCGGATTTTTTGCGCGGTCAGACTGTAATCCACGCAATCGGCCAGGTCATCGCTCTGGGCGGCGCACCGCGTATCGGTGAATAGCTCAACGTTGATCAATATTTCCCGGGGCTGCTGGCGCTCCCAATCGTGGACGCCGAGGATACCCTGCACTCGCAAATCCCTGATAAATATTTTATCCATTTCAGAAAATTCGTCGTTTTGGTGGTTGCATATTGGACATTTTTGATCTAAACTAAAGAGGGTTCAGTTTACCATAATCTTAGCTTCGATTTATTCGCTAGCGACCTTCGACCTTTGACCTTCGACCTTCGACTTTCGACTTTCGACTTTCGACCTTCGACTTTCGACACCCAACCCCCAACCATGTCCATTTCCTCGACCACTTTTATCGGCATTGACCCGACCGCCGGGGGCAAGCCCTTCACCTTCGCCGCGCTGGACGCCGAGCGCCGGCTGCTGGCGTTGGATGGATGCGAGCTGGACGAGGTGCTGGCCTTCGTCGGCGGGCAGGAGGCGGCAACCGTGGCAGTCAACGCACCCTCCGCGCCGAACCTGGGCCTGGTCAAAAAGAAGCTGGAGGCGCAAAGCCTGACGCCCGGCTATGGTAGCCCAAAGGCAGGCTACCACATTCCTCGTGGCGTGGACATGCGCCTGGCTGAGTACGAATTGCGCCAGCGCGGCATCCTGCTCTCATCCACGCCTGGGCGCGCCGAATCCTGCCCGGAGTGGATGCAGCTTGGCTTCATCCTGTACCGCAAGCTGGCAGGCATGGGATTCCAGCCCTATCCCGCCGACCGAGTAGGTGCTGCGCAGAACGCCTCCCACCAGTGGCTGGAAACCCATCCGCACGCCGCCTTTTGCGCCCTGATCGGCCAGCCGCCGCTCTCCAAGCCATCGTTGGAGGGGCGTTTGCAGCGCCAGTTGGCCCTCTATGAGTTGGGCGTGGGCATCAAGGACCCGATGGATTTCTTCGAGGAGATCACCCGCCATCGGTTGGTAAAAGGGATTTTGCCGCTGGAAGTGATCTACACCCCCGAACAATTGGACGCGCTCGTCGCGGCCTATACCGCTTACGTGGCCGCCAATAAGCCAGAGGAGATATTGTTTATCGGTGAAAAGGAAGAGGGGAGAATTGTCCTGCCGGTGGGGGAGTTGAAGGGGAGGTATTAGCTAACGGATTGGCTCAGCGGCAGCGGCGGGACTGGCGAGACTCCTTCTCGATTATTGCACATTTTTGCAAATCATGCCTGCGCGCGAGCGGCAGAGCCGCTGTCCGCTGGAATCTACCCGGATGGCAGGCCATCCTTCTGTCCACAAGAAACAGCAGATAAAAAGCTGTTTCTCAGCAGCCGGTGTTAGCCAGCCTGAGTGTTTTCCGTTGCCTCTAACGATAAAGGAGGAAGATTGAAATCCTATTCACTCGTTCGATATAAACGGTACACTGCTTCCTGGGCAGTAAATATTAGATCTCCCGACTTTTGATCACAAGCGGCGATAAAAGGATCAACGGAAAAACCGCCAGCGACGATTTCCAGAGTTCCATCTGGTTCTATTCGTAATACACCATTAAGGTTACCTCGATAATTTGGGACTCCCAACGCTTGCGCATCCAGGTGAGTGATGACATAAAGTTTATTGTCCGGGCATACTGCTCCCATCGCTAGAGAGACATCGGGGTCATCTGAGGACAAGTCGGCCAATTCGACCCATGTTCCATCTTCCTCTAATGTAAAAACTCCATGAGGGAGAGGCACCGCGCTGCCGGTCACGGTTAACCAAAATATTGCATAAAGTTGCCCATTTGGGCCAAAAAACAGATTTTTGTTCGATGTGTTGGCAGGAATCGAGAGATTGTGTACATTGCCAGCCTCATCCTTGTAATGCAATAGATCGCACGAAAACCACCAGAGATAGTTTGTTGTGGGATCAATCCCGATTGAGTTAGGATAGCATAAAGGCTGTACATATTCAGTTATTGCCCCTGTGCTGAGGTCAAAAGTGAGAATTTTTTGATCCTTCTCTCTATCGGCTACGCCGATGTAGCCTGTGCCACGATCATCAAATGCCAACGAGATTGGCAGGCCATAAGGAACACGAACCACTTCCTCAAGAGACTGCTCATCAATTATTCGATAGATGGTAGATTGCCCTGAAGGAAGTAAGTCGCCATAAGCGACGTACACATACCCTTCTGGGCCAATTGCCATCGCTGTTGTATTAACCCTCGGGCGATATATTAATTGACTGGTCTGTTCCTCTAGGTCGATTTTATAAATTGGATAACTGGGATGATATGTATAAAGCGTACCGGTATTATCAAATGCAAGCCCATTCCCAGAATTATTAAATCTATCGTACCAGTGAATTCTGTTGATCAAACCAGTTTCAATATTAATTGTTGAAAGACCAGACCAATCTAGATTATAAAGTGTTCCATCAGGTGCAAAAGCAAATTTCGAATCAAAACCAAGTTGTGTGGCGATGATCCTTAGTTCACCATCGGGCATTACTTGGACCAACCGGCCTGTTATATCCATGAAAATGATCTCATCATTCGGCCCGATCATGATCTTTGTGGTCGAAACGTTTTCAATCAATACACTTATCTCGCCGGTGGGTGTGATTTTTTGGATGTTCGTTGAATTGGAATCTACTGCATATAGATTGTTTAGCGAATCAAAATCAAACCACCGGTTGACTCCACCTTCGGCAATACGTACTGGTTGTTCTTCGTCAGTGACACGATAGATTCCTTGGCTATTTGTGGATAGCCAGAGCTGACCCAGGGAATCATAGTAAAATGCCTCAAGATTCATCCCGGGGAAAGTAGCAAAAACAGAGATATTACCACCTTCCCTAACTTCGAAAATAGAATCAAGATGCTGGCCTGTAAAAAGAATTTTGCCATCCGGGTTGATGTTGACAAAGTTTGGTAAGGGAGGTGCACTAAGGAGGATGTCAGCATTCCAACCCGGTTCATGAATAACTGCGACTCTCAGAGCATGTGGAATTGCTGTCGGTGTAGGCCCTGGTATGGTAGGTGTCAATGAAGAGGTGAAAACAGTGGTGGGAGTTGATGGCAAGGTTGTGGTTTGAGTAGAAAATGGTGTGGTGGTAAGCGTAGCTTGCGGTATACCACAACCCGCCAGTAGAATCACTATTCCAATCCAAAGTAAAAGCTTGTTTTTGCTACTAAATTGGTACATTGTTACCTCCTGGTATCATGCGCTTTGAATTCCCTTGTTTATGCAATATTTATTGGGCTGGCTAACTCGTGATTCTACGAGCATGGTGTGTTTAATGCCGGGTTTATACGAGCTCGGTGTGTTTAATACCGAGATGAATACGGTCCAGTGGCGAGTGTACTGCCGCTAGATTGGCGACGTGGGTATAAACCTGCCCTGAGCGAAGTCGAAGGGCCAATGATGTTCACGTGGCGCTCGTCATCATAAATGGCATAAACCACGCGGTAATCGCCAACAATCAGTCATCCAGCTTGCCCTGTTCGCGCAAGCGCTTCTTGACCGATTCCAGCGTTTCTCGTGGCTCATTCGCCCTTGCACGCGCTGTCAGGCTATCATAGAAATCTTCCCAGAGTTCGCCGTACTTCTTGAGATCAATCAGCACAGCGACTTTCTGGCCTTTGTCATTGGTGACAAATTGTATGCCTTCCATTGTTGCTCCTTACTTAGGTGACAGTCACTTCGAAAGTGACTGTCACCTGCTGATGTCACCTGAAAACCTCACAACCGGATCACATTCCCGCAAAACTCGCACTTGATCGTATCCTGACCGCGCAGCACCACCTGGGTGATGGCGCCGCCGCAGGCCGAACACTGCGTCGGCGCGGCCTTGACCTTTTCCACCTCGGCCTGGTCAACGGCTACGGCGCGGCCCTGGTCGAAGTCTTTGGACTTGGCGCGGTTGATCAGTCCCTGCCAGAGGGCGCAATCCTGCCAGATGTGGAAGTGAGCCGACTGCACCGGCGCGCCGCTGGCAAAGCGGATCTCGATGTGATCCTCGTTCTTGAGCAGGCCTGCCTTGCTGGTCTGGATGTTGTCCACCAGCGCGACTGGCGCTTCCAGTTGCAGTCCCTGCACCTTCTGCTTCTCGGTGGCGATGAAGAGCACCTTCTTGGTGGCAATCTCCTCTTTCTGCTCGAAGATGAGGCGCTGGTCGGTCAGGTAGAGCACGCCCTCCGGGTCGTCTTTCTGCTCCTTGCCGGTCTTGCACCAGACTGCCTTGACGGCCATGATCCCGCCTTCGGTCGGCAACAACCGGAAAGTTGCCTCGGCCAACTGGGTCAGCAGGTACTCGATCTGGTCCATGTGTCTGATGAAATCGGATACCTGCCGCTCGAACTGGTCATACATCCCGTTGATGGTGCGCTCGGCTGCCGAGACTTTGCTCTCCAACTGGCTCACGGCGGATTGCATCGTGTTCAGGATGCCGCGCGCCGCGGCCGGGTTGTAGGCGGCCGCCGTCAGTTGCGGCATCTGCATCTCGATCGGGCGCAGGGCGTTCATCAGCGCGCTGGACTGGATGTTGATCTGCGATTGCAGGTTTGGGTAGAGCATCGTCCACGAGTCCAAGAAGGCCTGCGCCTGGGCTTCCAGGTCCTTCTCGAAGACGTAGCCGCGGCCGCGCGCCGTCATGATCCGCTGCGGCTGGCTGCCGACTTTGGTCTGCATATCTTCGACCGCGTCGCGCACTCTTGCCAACCGGACGCCGTCCTGCAGCGAGTTGACCTTGTTCTGCAAGGCACGCATCTCGTCAGCGATTTGTTGAGCCGGGCTAGGGGTAGCCATAATGCCTCCTGTGATTTGTAGAGTGTCATCCTTCCAAAGTTTGCTATATTATGTCACATTTGCAACGGAAAGGCAACTCGCGTTAGTAGAATGGTAAAATTGCAATACTGCAAAAGTCACTCGAGGGTGAAAACCTTAGCGGGAGACCCGCCCCTTCCTTGTCATTCTGAGGGCGTACTTTGCCCGAAGAATCCCCTCCACAACGGGAGACCCTTCGGTCGCTGAAGAACGCTCCCTCAGAGCCTGCCCTGAACGGAGTGAAGGGGTGACAAAGTGAGTTTTGCGGCATTGCGTAAAATTACTCTCTCGCGCCTAAACTTTCACAAAAGGGCTTATCCATGTCGAACGATAACCTCCAACAACGTGCCATTAACACCCTGCGATTTCTCTCCGCGGATACGGTCCAGCAGGCCAACTCCGGACACCCCGGGCTGCCGATGGGAGCGGCCGCCATGGCCTACACCATCTGGACCCGCCACCTGCGCCACAATCCCAGGCATCCGCGCTGGCCGGATCGGGATCGCTTCATCCTCTCCGGCGGACACGGCTCGGCGCTGCTCTATTCCCTGCTCCACCTGACCGGTTACGACCTCTCGCTGGACGAACTCAAGCGTTTCCGCCAGTGGGGCAGCCTCACGCCCGGCCATCCCGAATACGGCCTGACCCCCGGCGTGGAGACCACCACCGGCCCGCTCGGGCAGGGATTTGCCAACGGTGTCGGCTTTGCGATTGCCGAGGCGCACCTGGCTGCTGTTTTCAACAAACCTAATTTACTAATTACTAATCACTACATTTATGCCATCGTCACCGACGGCGACTTGATGGAGGGCGTGGCCTCCGAAGCTGCCTCGCTGGCCGGTCATTTGCGCCTGGGCAAGCTGATCTATCTTTACGACGACAATCGCATCTCGATTGACGGCTCGACTGACCTGGCTTTTACCGAAGACCGCGCCGCCCGTTTCGCCGCCTACGGCTGGCACACGCAGCTCGTGCCGGATGGCAACGACGTGGAGGCTATTGACGCCGCCATCCGCGCCGCCAAACAGGATGCGCGTCCCTCGCTCATCCTGTGCCGCACGCAGATCGGCTACGGCCTGCCGACGCGCCAGGATACGGCCAAGGCGCACGGCGAGCCGCCGGGCGACGAAGAGTTGAACGGCGCGAAGAAGAAGCTCGGCTGGCCGCTGGAGCCGCGCTTTTACATCCCCGAGGCTGTTCTGGCGCACTTCCGCGAAGCGCTGGAGCGAGGCGCGAGGAGCGAGGCTGAGTGGAATGAACGCTTCGCGGATTACCGCGTTGCCTTTCCCGAAGAAGCCGCCGAACTGGAAAGGCGCTTCTCCGGCGAACTGCCCAAAAATTGGGATGTGGATTTGCCCGTCTTCCCCGCCGACGCGAAGGGCATGGCGACGCGCGCCGCTTCCGGCAAGACGCTCAACGCCCTGGCTGCCAGGATCCCCGAACTCATCGGCGGCTCTGCGGATCTGGCGCCCTCCAACAATACCTGGCTGGAGGGCTATCCCGATTTCCAGTCCACGACCCCGCAAGGACGCAACTTCCATTTTGGCGTGCGTGAACACGGCATGGGCGCGATTGTCAACGGCATGGCGCTGCACGGCGGCGTGATCCCTTACGGCGCGACCTTCCTGGTCTTCTCGGATTACATGCGCGGCGCCATCCGCCTCTCGGCGCTCTCGCACAACCCCTCGATTTGGGTCTTTACCCACGACAGCATCGGCGTGGGCGAAGACGGGCCGACTCACCAGCCGGTCGAGCATCTGGCTGCGCTGCGGGCGATCCCGAATCTGGTCGTCATCCGTCCCTGCGATGCCAATGAAACCGTCGCGGCCTGGAGATTCGCAATTGCACACCGCGCTGGCCCAACCGCGCTCATCCTGACCCGCCAGAACCTGCCAACTTTCGAACCGGCCAACTTTTCAACTATCACTGGCGTGGAACGCGGCGCTTACATCCTGGCTGACATTGGCGATGAAGAACCCGAATTGATTTTGATCGCCTCCGGCTCGGAAGTCAACCTGGTTTATGATGCCGGTCTGCGCCTGGCCGCCGAGGGCTTGAATGTGCGTGTGGTCTCATTTCCGAGCTGGGAACTGTTCGAGAAACAGGACGTCGCCTATCGTGAGTCCGTGTTCCCGCGCCGCATTCGAGCGCGGTTGGCCGTCGAGGCGGGCATCGCCCAGGGCTGGGAAAAATATACCGGCACGGACGGCGCGGTCATCTCCATCGAACGCTTCGGCGCCTCCGCGCCTGCCAAGACCCTGTTCGAGAAGTTTGGATTTACTGTCGAGAATGTGATTGCCCGTTGTCATGCTATAATTAACATGAGCGATTGAGAGTGCAATGCAAATCCAGTTCACCGAACACGCCCGGCAGCGTATGAAGGAGCGTAAAGTACAGGCCGAAGAGGTGTACATTGTGCTTGCGGGGCCTGACGGATTACGCTACGGCGAGGACGGTGAGATCATCGCTTCGAAGATATCAGGACAGCGAACTATCGAGATTGTCTATATCGAAATGGACGATATCCAGCGCGTGATCACTGTAATGGTGATGTAAGGAGACGTTATGCGTATCACATACGATTCGGAAGCAGATGCAATGTATATCTGCTTCTCTGAGAAGTCGGTGGGCAAGACAGTTCGAGTATCTAGCCGGGTGATGGTTGACCTGGACTCCGAAGAGAACGTTCGAGGAATTGAAGTGCTGTTCGTCAGCAAAGCTTTCGCTGGGACAGATTTTTTGAACATCCATCTGGAGTTGCCCCGCGTGGGGGAGATTGATTTACACCTGCCAATCGCTGCTTGATCTATGAAAATCGCCATCGCCTGTGACCACGCCGGCTTCCCGCTAAAGGAAACCATCCTCGAAGCCGTGCGAGCGGCCGGAGAAGAGCCTCTTGACCTGGGCGCGTTCAGCCAGGCGCCCGACGATTACCCGGATTACGCCGAAAAACTGGGGCGGGCGATCCAAAGGGGTGAGGCCGCGCGCGGGATTTTGCTCTGCGGGTCAGGGGTTGGCGCGAACATCGCGGCGAACAAGCTGAAGGGCGTCTACGCCGGTCTCTGTCACGATACTTATTCCGCCCGCCAGGGCGTCGAGCATGACGCCATGAATGTCCTTTGCCTCGGCGCGCGCATCCTCGGCCCGGAACTGGCCAAGGAGATTGTCGCTGCCTTTCTCGCGGCGCGCTTTCTCGGCGACGATCCCGGGCAAGAACGCCACGCCCGCCGCGTTTCTAAAATCCGCGCCCTCGAATCCAATCCTTGACCACCCAATTACCCAACCACCCAACTTCATGACCCATCCAATCGAACAACTTCACTCCCTCGGCCAATCCCTTTGGCTGGATAATATCCAACGTAATCAGTTGGAGAACGGCGAATTCGCCGCCATGATCGCGCGCGGGGATATACGCGGCGTGACCTCCAACCCGTCTATCTTCCATAATGCCATCGCCAAATCGCACGATTACGATGCGGCCATCCTCCCGCTGGCCTGGTCTGGCTGGAACGCCGAGCAAATCTTCTGGCAACTGGCGATTGAGGATATTCGCGCCGCGGCTGACTTGTTCCTGCCCCTTTACACCCAAACCGAGGGCGCGGACGGCTACGTCAGCCTGGAAGTCAGCCCTTACCTGGCCCACGACACCCAGGCAACGCTGGAGCAGGCCAAACACCTGTGGGAAACGGTCGCCCGCCCGAACCTGATGATCAAGATTCCGGCGACCAAAGAGGGCCTGCCGGCCATCCGCCAGGCGATTGCGGCGGGCATCAACGTCAACGTGACGCTGATCTTCTCCATCCAGCGCTATCAAGAGGTCATGGAAGCTTACCTGAACGGACTCGAAGACTGCCTGAACAAGCCCCCCTCTTCCCTCGGGAGAGGAGTCGGGGGTGAGGGCGTTACCTCCGTCGCCTCCTTCTTTATCTCCCGCGTCGACACCAAAGTGGATGGCCTTCTGCCAGAAGGTTCACCGTTGCGCGGCGAAGCCGCTATCGCCAACAGCAAACTGGCCTACGAGGAATTCCTCAAAGTTTTCAGCGCTCCGCGCTTTGCCAAATTGCAAATGGCCGGCTGCCGTCTCCAGCGCCCGCTGTGGGCTTCGACCAGCACCAAGAACCCGGCTTATCCCGACACGCTCTACGTGGATGAGCTGATCGGCCCGGCCACCGTCAACACCGTCCCGCCCCAAACGCTCGAAGCCTTCCGCGCGCACGGCAAAGTCGAAGAGACGCTCATGCGCGACCTGGAAGGCGCGCGCCAGGTCATTGCCGAGCTGGAAGCGGCGGGCATTTCCATGGCGCAGGTGACGCAGGAACTGGAGGACGAGGGGGTCAAATCTTTTGTGGATGCTTTTACGGATTTGCTCAAAACGATAGATGACCGGCGTCGCGCCGCCGTCACGCAACTTGGACCGTTGCCGGATACCGTTAAAGGGCGGGTTGCCCGTCTCGAAGCTGATTCCGTACCCCAGCGCCTGCAGGATGGCGATCCCACGCTGTGGACGACCGATCCGCAAGGCCAGGCGGAAGTCCGCAAGCGCATGGCTTGGCTGGGACTGCCCGAAACCTCGCCCGCGTTGATCCCTGATTTGCGCGCCCTGGCCGCCGAAATTCGCTCGGAAGGTTTTAGAGGTGTCTTGCTGCTCGGCATGGGCGGTTCCTCGCTCGCCCCGGAAGTGTTCAGTCAAACGTTCAACGCTCAACCTTCGACGTTCAACTTTGCAATCCTGGATTCGACTGATCCCGCTCAAGTACTCGCTAGAGCCAACGCTTTTCCTGCTGACAAAACTCTTTACATCCTCTCCAGCAAATCCGGCGGCACGGCAGAGGTGAGTGCCATGTTCGATTACTTCTGGGAACGCTGCGGGCACAACGGAAAACAATTTGTCGCCATCACCGATCCAGGCACCTCTTTGGAAGCGCTGGCCAAAGGGCGCGGCTTTCGCGCGACTTTCCTGGCCGATGCGAATGTCGGCGGACGCTATTCTGCACTGACGCACTTCGGTCTGGTCCCGGCAGCGCTGATGGGCATTGACCTCGAGCACCTGCTCGACCGTGCGGACTGGATGGCGCGCCAGTGCGCGGCAAATGTCACCGCGGCGCGCAATCCCGGCCTGGTGCTGGGGGCCATTCTCGGCCAGGCCGCGCTGGATGGCCGCGATAAGCTCACCTTCATTGCCGATGAGGGCGTCGCGCCGCTGGGCGCCTGGCTGGAGCAGTTGGTCGCCGAATCGAGCGGCAAGCAGGGCAAGGGCATTCTGCCGGTGGATGGCGAGCCGCTCGGTGATCCGGCTGACTACGGCGAGGATCGCTTGTTCGTCTGCCTGCGTTCAACCGGCGCACAGGATGCGGCCGTCAACGCCCTGCGGGCTGCAGATCACCCTGTTCTCGAATTTCTGATCTCTGATTTCTTCTCTCTGGGCGCTGAAATCTATCGCTGGGAATATGCCACTGCCGTCGCCTGCCACATTTTGGGTGTCAATGCCTTTGACCAGCCCGATGTACAGGACAGTAAAAAACGGACAGAGGATAAGATAGCCGCCTATCGCCAGAACGGGAAACTAGACCAAGGGGAGCCTGCCTGGGAGGTGGACGGCGTCCGCGCCTTCTCGCCCGGCGCGTTGACCGGGGCGGATCTGGCCGAAATCCTGAAGAATTTCCTATCCCAGGCCCGCAAAGGCGATTATGTCGCCATCAATGCCTATCTGCCGCGCAACCCGGATATGGTCGAAATCTTGCAAGAACTACGCCTCGCCATTCGTAAGCGTACCGGCTGCGCGACGACCGTCGGTTTCGGGCCGCGCTTCCTGCACTCGACCGGTCAATACCACAAGGGTGGGCCAGATACCGGCCTGTTCCTGCAAATCACGGCTGAATTTGGTGAAGACCTCGAAATTCCCACCCAGGGTTTGACCTTCGGCCTGTTGGAGCGCGCCCAGGCGTTAGGCGATTACGAAGCCCTGGCCGGACGCGAAAGGCGCATCTTACGGGTACATTTGCCCTCGCCAGAGGCAGTAAGCGAGCTGCTGCAGGCGATAAAATAGTATTGCAGCGCGATGTTCAAAAAAATCTTCTCCGAAGGGTCTCCACGTCGCAAACGGGAGATTCTTCGCACGCGGAAAAGCGCCGGGTGCTCAGAATGACATGTTAGCGGAGTTACTTCAGCAACCTTGCGCTGTAATATTAGATAACGCCACTTATTGTAGGGCAGGTTTCTGAACCTGCCGCCAGAGACTTCGCGAAAACCCGTCCTACTGCTGCTGCCAGTGCAGGCGAAAAATAATTCGCTCAATTCGAGCAATTCGATGCAAGACACTTTAGCCGATAAAATCTACTTTGCATTTCGTGAAGCCATGTGATTGATGTACCAATTTCTGGCTCTTAATATTGTGGGGGACGAGGCAAGCCATGACCAGAGTTCACCAAACCATCTTGGGACTGGCTTGGGTAAATTACTCATCTCGCTGAAATCCACTTCCCGGTCATCAATGAGGAAAGTATAGCGCCCGGTCCGTTGGATGCTTGGTTGAGCGTTGAGGAATTCACTCAACGCCTCGCGTTCGGTCGGAGTCAGCCAGGAGGGCAAGTCGGAGGTGGCCTTATAACCCGTGATCAGCGCCAGGTCTTGGAGAAGTTGCGTTTGCTCATCCGTCATTCTATTATTGTGCGTGCGAAAATAGACCACATCCGGATCAGTATGCACAAGCGGATCAAGCCACAGCCGGTTCAAGCTGGTACGGATGGCGTTCCGTGTTCCCAGGCCGCTAAAGTTGTACAGCCAGTCGCTCTCGGTGGGGTTATTCCATGCTGAGGCCACATCCGGGCCAATGCGCATTCCGTCGCAAAGGCCGATGGAAGGCAGGATCGGCGCGCCGCAGGTCAGGAAGTAAGCCTCACCCATGGCCTCACGCATGACTTTCAACCCGTGACGGTAGGCTGCTTCGCGCGGCATGTCTTTATGGCGTTTCCCGGGCAGGGCGCCAGCGTAGAGGAAATCCAATTTGAGATAATCATAGCCCCAGGCGCGGACTTTCTTCATCAGTGCAGCCAACCAGTCGAGGGCGGCAGGATGGGTGGTATCCAGGGCATAGAGCGGTTCATTCCAGTTGAAGCCCGCGCTGACCAGTCCGCCTTTTTCGTCGTGCAGCAGCCAGTCGGGGTGTTGGCGGAATAAGCTCGAAGAGGGGACGACGAGCAGGGGCGCCAGCCACAGGCCCGGGGTCCGGCCGGTGGCGTGGATGCGCGCGGCGAGGTACTCCATCCCGGAGGGGAACTTCTCATTGGCCTCCCATTCCCCAATTGCTTTCTGCCAGCCATCGTCAATCTGAAAAACGTCGAAGGGCAGATCGCCCAGATCTTTCAGGATGTCGAGCAGGCGTTCCTCGTTGATCCCGGTGTACAGGCTGTACCACGAACACCAGACGCGGAATTGTTTTGCGGCGCGCTTTTCGCCGAGACGTTCGCCGAGCAGGGTGGCGTATTGGGCGAAAACGATTTGCTCCGGGCCGTTGGCGACGAACCACTCGTGGGGCAAATTGTCAATTTGCCCTACATTTTCGTACCAGCCATGCAGTGTCTGACCGTCCAGCTCCACATGCGACTCCAGCCCCAGTGCGGCGAGAAGAACGACATCCCCGTCCGGCGCATCCACTCCACCCAGCCATGAGCCGCCGTGATGTTTGGACAGGATATAAGCTGGGTCATCGGCCTGGGGGCGGATAAGCGGCGGGTTGATTGGCAGGACCGGACGGGACGGATCGAGCCAGGCTGCCAGGCTCCAGGATTGCCAGCCGTGCCGGTAGTAGCGCTTGGGCTGGAAGGGAAGCTGTAGGCTCACGTTTGCGCCGGAGAGGATCATTCCACCCTGGGCCGGGCGGAATTTATCGGCGGTGAAGGAGAACTGCATGTCTCCGATTTGAAAGGACATGTTCATAGCGGTCATCCTTGGGAGTGATGTGAATAGGCTCAATTATGCCCTACTTTGAAAAATCGTGTTGACCAGCGGGCCGATTTGTGGCATAATTTGCCGTAATCTATACTGTGCCCGGGCATAACTCGAACTTTTCGTTTATGCACCAAACCCGTCAACGAATAGGAAACGAATAAACGAATGAAGTAGAAGTTGGACTTTGGACAAAAAGAAGACAGGTATTCGTTTATTCGTTGGACATTCGTTGACTGAGGTTTCACAATAAAAAACTCATTTTGTACCCGTTTGAAGTATAAACAAACCCTGAAAAGGCGATGATGGAAACGAGTAAGCCTGCGCAAGTTGTCAGCGAGTCCGGGACTAGTGCGAGCCGGTCCAGCGTAACAGGCCGAAAATCCTTCCGGAGCCGCGATTTGAAATGTGGGACAAAATGGCATTTTGTCCTACAAAGTAAGAAAGCCGAAGTCATCCGCCGTTATAAGGATGCGAGTATAAACCTTTGGGTCGTACTCGACTGAGTGCCTGTCGTTTGACAGGAAGCAGAGTGGTACCGCGCGAGCATTTTTGCTCTCGTCTCTGAATGAGACGGGAGTTTTTATTTTTAGAGAGTAGTCAAGTCGGCTTTCACTCACGAATCTCTACTCTCGATTCACTAATCTCTTTTCTCTGCTCTCTAATCTCTACGGAGGTAAGAATGTTCAAACCAATTTCCCCCAAACTTGACGTAACCTCGATGGAAGAGGCAGTCCTGAGATTCTGGAAATCGGCCGAGATCTTCAAGAAGACGGTCGAGCAGCGCGAAGGTGGACCGGAGTACATCTTCTACGAAGGGCCGCCCACCGCCAACGGCAAGCCCGGTGTACATCACGTGCTGGCGCGCGCCTTCAAGGATATGTTCCCGCGCTACAAGATCATGCGCGGCTACCACGTCTCACGCCGCGGCGGCTGGGATACGCATGGCCTGCCGGTCGAGATCGAAGTAGAGAAACAACTCGGCTTCACCGGCAAAGGGCAAATCGAAGCCTACGGCATTGACAAATTTAACGAACTCTGTAAAAAATCGGTCTTTGCCTACATCCAGGATTGGGAGAAACTAACCGACCGCATTGCCTTCTGGGTGGACCTGGAAGACGCCTACGTCACTTACACCAACGATTACATCGAGTCGGTCTGGTGGATTTTGAAGAATTTCTGGGACAAGGGCCTGCTCTATCAGGGTTACAAAGTTGTGCCGTACTGCCCGCGCTGCGGCACGCCGCTTTCGGACCACGAGGTGGCGCTCGGCTACGAAGACGCCACCGATCCCTCGGTCTTCGTCCGCCTGCCGCTGGTGGATACGCCCGGCGCCTCGCTGCTGGTCTGGACGACCACGCCGTGGACGCTGCCCGGCAACGTGGCCGTGGCCGCCCACCCGGATGTTGAGTATGTCACCGTCGAGCGTAATCTACCCGAGGGCGGCAGCGAGCGTCTCATCCTGGCGAAGCTTTTGCTCGAGAAGGTCTTCCCTGGCGAAGAAGTCAAGATCGTAGACACATTCAAGGGGAAGAAACTCAAAGGCAAGCGCTACCAGCCGCTGTTCACCTTCATGCCGCCCGACAAACCGGCGCATTACGTGGTGATGGGCGATTTCGTCACCACCGAAGACGGCACCGGCCTGGTGCACATGGCGCCGGCTTTTGGCGCGGAGGATATGGCCGCGGCGATTGAGTTCGACCTGCCGGTGCTGATGACCGTCGCGCCGGATGGCGCGTTCCTGCCCGAGGTCACGCCCTGGCGCGGCATGTTCGTCAAGGATGCCGACCCGCTCATCATCCAGGATTTGCAGGCGCGCGGCCTGTTGTTCAAATCCGAATTGTACACGCACACTTATCCCTTCTGCTGGCGCTGCCATACCCCGCTGCTGTATTACGCGCGCGGCACGTGGTACATCCGCACCAGCCAGTTCCGGGAGCAACTGGTGGCCCTCAACCAGACCATCAACTGGGTGCCGGAGCACATCAAGGATGGCCGTTTTGGCAACTGGCTGGAGAACAACGTGGACTGGGCGCTGGGACGCGAGCGTTACTGGGGCACGCCGCTGCCGGTCTGGGAGTGCGCCGATTGCAAGAATCAAGACGCGGTCGGTTCACGCCGCGAGCTTTCCGAAAAGGCCGGCCGCGACCTCTCGGGCCTCGAACTGCACCGCCCGTACGTGGATAACGTCCACTGGAACTGCCCGAAGTGCGGCGGCAGGATGCAGCGCGTCCCCGAACTGATTGACTGCTGGTTTGATTCAGGCTCGATGCCTGCCGCCCAGTGGCACTATCCGTTCGAGAACGAGGATAAATTCAAAGAGCAATTCCCCGCCGATTTCATCTGTGAGGCGGTGGACCAAACGCGCGGCTGGTTCTACTCGCTGCATGCTATCAGCACTTTGTTGTTCGACAGTGTGGCTTATCGAAACGTCATCTGCCTGGGCCATATCCAGGACAGCGAGGGGCGCAAAATGTCCAAATCGCTGGGCAACATCGTCGAGCCGTGGGATGTGCTTCGGGTTCACGGCGCGGATGCCTTGCGCTGGTATCTTTATACGGCTACACCGCCCGGCAACGAACGCCGCTTTTCTGGTAACCTGGTCGGCGATGTGGTGCGCAACTTCACCCTGACGCTGTGGAACGTGTACTCGTTCTTCGTCCTGTATGCCAACCTGGATGAATGGCAGCCCGTAAGCCGGATTGCCAATCCGGCCTACAACAGCCTCGACAAGTGGCTGCTCTCCTCGCTGAACGCCCTCGTCCGTGACGTGACCCAGGCCTACGAGACCTATGACGTTCCCGGCGCGACGCGTCCCATCGAAGCCTTTGTCGAGCATCTCTCGACCTGGTACCTGCGTCGTTCCCGTCGGCGTTTCTGGAAGTCCGAATCGGACACCGATAAACAGGCCGCTTACAGCACACTTTACACCGCGCTGGTCACGCTTGCGAAATTGCTGGCCCCGACCATGCCCTTCCTGGCCGAAGAACTCTACCAAAACTTGGTGCGCTCGGTTGACCCATCTGCGCCCGAGTCGGTCCACCTTGCTGAGTGGCCTCTGGTTGACGACGCTCGAATCGCTGAATCGCTGAATCGTGACATGGCGATGGTCATGAAGATGGTCTCGCTGGGACATTCCGCCCGCCAGAAGGCCAATCGAAAAGTCCGCCAGCCGCTGGCCGAGGTTGCATTTTCGGTCGGAAATGTAGACGAGCGCCGCGCCGTCGAAGCCTATGCCGATTTGATTGCCGACGAACTGAATGTCAAGAAAGTCCGTCTGTTGAATGCCAGCACGGATGCGGTGACTTACGCGGTCAAGCCGCTGCCGAAGCAGCTCGGCCAGAAATACGGCAACAAATTCCCGGCCATCCGTGAGGCGATTTTGAAGATGGATGCCGAGTCGGTGGCGAACACCTTGCTGGCCGGCCAGACACTCATGGTGAGGGCGGCGGGCGAAACCTTCGATATTCTTGGCGACGAGGTCGAAGTCCACGCGGATGCCAGGGCTGGTTTTGCCGTTGCGAATGACGGCGCGTACCTGGCCGCGCTGGTCACCGAGATGACGCCGGAGTTGATCGAGGAGGGCCTGGCGCGCGAGTTTGTCCGCCGAGTGCAGGATTTACGCAAACAAGCTGGCCTGGAAGTGGCCGACCGGATCAAGTTATTCGTCAAAGCCACGCCCGGCCTGAAGAAAGCGATCGAAGCCAATCAGGATTACATCACAACCGAGACATTGACCGTCGAGTTGGCTTTCGCCCCCCCGCCGGCCGGAGCTGCCGCGGTTGAAGACGAATTCGAGGCTGAGAAGATGAAGATTGGGCTTGTAAAGGCGTAAATTCTGGTAGTGATTTTGGCGACAGGCCACCTGTCGCCAAAAATTTTGTGAGCGCTTGTAAAGCGACGATGGGTATGCTATAGTCAACGCGTATTCATTTGTCACTCAGCAACTTTCCACTCACATGTTTAACACAATCAAAGACCTGATCATCGGTTCTCCCTTGCCCACGCGACAGTTGGGCGAAAAGCGCCTGAACAAGATCCGCGCCCTGGCTGCTTTTTCTCCAGACGCGCTCTCTTCCATTGCTTATGCCAACCAGGAGATATTTCTCGGCCTGGTCGTGGCGGGCAGCGCGGGATTGGCTCTCTCGTGGCCGATTGGCCTGGCTATTACGGGGCTGTTGCTGCTGGTTGCTCTTTCTTATTTTCAGACCGTCCATGGCTACCCTACTGGGGGTGGTTCTTATATTGTTGCCCGCCAGAATCTGGGTACACTGCCTGGCCTGATTGCAGCGTCTGCATTGACGGTGGACTATCTTTTGAATGTTGCGGTGAGTGTGACGGCTGGTGTTGCCGCCATTGCCTCGGCATTCCCGGTCTTATGGTCATACCGTGTTGCACTTTCGCTTGGGCTTCTATTTGTCATCACGATTATCAACTTGCGAGGTTTACGCGAGACGGGCACCTTGATGGCAATCCCTGTTTACCTGTTTCTGTTCACCTATATTCCTATGTTGGCTTATGGGGTAATCCGCGCCGTGATTGATGGACCGGGGACGCTGGCCGCTGTAGCCCCGCCTGCGACTGCGCCATTGACCTTATTCCTTCTTCTGCACACGTTCTCCACCGGTTGTACTGCCCTGACCGGTATCGAGGCGATCAGCAATGGGGTGCCTGCTTTCCAGCCGCCGGAGGCCAAAAATGCGGGGCGGACATTGATTGTCATGGCAGTTTTGATGGGGGTTCTGTTCCTGGGCAGCGTGGGACTGACGCAGTACCTAGCCGTAGTCGCCGGTCCGCAGGAGACCATCCTCTCGGCGCTGGCGCGGCGGCTTTTGGGCAGCGGGCCGGCCTACTTGCTGATCCAATCCTGCACGATGCTTATTCTGGTCGTTGCGGCCAATACCAGTTTTGCGGGCTTTCCTCGTTTGGCGGCCATCCTGGCGGGGGATGGTTTCCTGCCCCGCCAGTTGACCAGTTTGGGGGACCGCTTGGTGTTTACGAATGGCATCTTGATTCTCGCGTTAGCCGGCGGGGCGCTCATCTTTGTCTTCAATGGGGATACTCATGCCTTGATCCCCTTGTTTGCCATCGGTGCGTTCCTGGCCTTTACACTCTCCCAGGCCGGTATGGTTGTCCATTGGTGGCGCGAGCGAGGAAAAGGATGGTGGTTGAAATCTGTCGTCAACGGCGTTGGCGCGCTGGCAACCACGATGACAGTGGTCGTTGTGGTCATCAGCAAATTCATCGAAGGGGCTTGGATTACGGTTTTTATCATCCCGATTTTTGTAGCTGTCTTTCTTCGTGTTCGTGCCCATTACCAGGAGGTCGCCCGCCAGCTATCCATGGACGGCTTGCCGCCCTCGCTCAAGCCGGTTCAAATCCAGCGCGTTGTCGTCCCCATCTCTGGCGTCCATCGCGGCATCGTGGATGCAATCAACTTTGCCCGCTCAATCTCGGATAACGTGACCGCCGTGTACGTCGAGCTGGAGCCTGGAGCCGGGGAACGTGTCCGCCAAAAACTGGCCGAGTGGTGGCCGGATGTAAAATTAACCATCGTCCCCTCGCCGTACCGTTCGGTCATCGCGCCGCTGCTGGACTTTCTCGACGAAACCGACCGGCTGCACAATGACGGGCAGTTGGCCGCGTTGGTCTTGCCGGAATTTATCCCGGCCAAATGGTGGCAATCTCTCCTGCACAACCAGACCGCCTGGCTGATCAAAGCTGCCCTCCTTTACCGGCGTCGGTTTTCCGCCTTCCCGCGCGTGATCATTGACATCCCTTATCACCTCCGCCATTGATTGTCTTGCAAAACGCGCCGATAGCTTTTTAGGAAAACGACCTGCAAAGGTTTGATTTTTCCCTTACTTGTTGTATCATTATCATAAGGTAACTGCTCAAGCTGTCATGCTGAGGAGCGTTCTGCCCTGCACCGAACGCAGGACGGTGTGCGACGAAGCATCCCCTGAACGGCGAGGAGACCCCTTCCTTCGTCAGGGCAGGCTCTTCGTTCGCTGGAGAACGCTCTCTCAGGGTGACATGCCCGAGTAGTAACGTCAGAAGATTACAAAAACTGTAAGCTAGGCGGCGCGCCATGAAAGCTTCATCCGTTGTAAAAATCGCTATCTTTCTTCTCTTCCTGGTCGGGGCGCATGTCTTGTTCGGCGTGGCCTGCAGCAAGGTTCAAAGCCAATATGATGCCTTGTTCACCCCCGCAGTTCGGGGGTTCACGCAAGGGAAACCATTGTTTAGTTTGGTCTTCTGGGTCTTTGGTACGATCCTGCTCGTCGCGTTGACAGGTGGTCTGGTCGTCACGCTGGTGCGTCCGGTCTGGATCATTGCCCTGGGTTATCTCCTTTCTGCGCTGGCGATGTTCCTGATGTGGGAAATTAGTTTTATCACCGCAGCGGCCTCGCTGATCTATTTCTTGATTGCTATTGGGTTCAGCATCACAGTCGTTGATGAGATAAAAGTGCGGTTGAGCTTTTCCGTCAGGCCCATCCAGCAGGAGCAAAAGCTCCTGCTATTTGGATTGGCGCTGATGATCGGTGCCAGTTTCGCATTGGGCTACCTGGAGGATGCGAGGCGGAGCGAGGCGGTGATCCCTCCAGCGTATAAACAGATGGTATCGGATATGGTCACGCGCACTCTGATGGCGCAGATCGAGAAACAGTCCGCCCTCGGGCCGATCGAAAAGGCTTTGGCCTTGCAGCAGTTGCAGCAGGGTTTGGAGAAGTTCTGGGCGGAAACAGAGAGGACGATCCAACCTTATGCGCCTTACCTGCCCCTTGTTATCGGCGTTTTGGTGCTCTGGCTGCTCGAAACCTTGTTGGGGTTCGTTTCCTGGATCCCACCACTGCTATTGAGCGGCTTTTTCCCATTGCTAAAAGCCATCGGTGTGGCGCATGAAGTCGCCGAAACGAAAGAGGCCCGGCGGCTGGTGCTCGAATAACAGCCGCACTTTTTACTCAGAAGATACGTAAACCCTATCCGAAAAACGCTCCAGCCGCTGTCCTTCGCGAAGCACTCCTGTGGAGCGGCGGCGTGGACGCCGACGGGAGCCGGTAATGCGGATAGGCTCTAAATTGCGTCAATCGAAAGGAAAAACATGAACACATTCTCTCCTGACCAGCTTTTTTCCATTCTCGGATGGCTGGGAGTGTCGGTCTGCTGTGGGCTGCCACTCCTGCTCTTTGCTTCCATCTTGTTCTTCAGCGCCCGAAAACGCGGGCAGACCGGCTCGGCTGTCAAAGCGGTGAGAACGACGACAGTTGCTGTGCTCCAGCCGGGCGCGAAACTGGCGCGCCTCCAGGGACGGATCGTCCCACCTCCCAGCGCAATTGACGGCCCGGCAGGAACCGAACTGGTCTATCTCCGCCTGAAGGTGGAGTTCTACGATCCGGATGATTCCGAATGGAAGGGGTGGACCGACAAAGCTCGTGGCGTCCCGTTCCAATTGGAAGATGGTTCCGGCGCGGTGTGGGTCAACCCGGATGGATTGGACAAACACCTGCTTGGCAAAGGCATTGCCCCGAACGATGATCAAATCCAGGCAGCCTGCCTCCTGCTTGGCATCTCGCCGAATATGCCGCGCGGCGAGTTGAGTTTCCGGTTGTGGGAATTTCGCGCTGGGCAGACCATTACAGTAGTCGGCGCCCCGCTTCAAGGGCCGAATGGCCTGACCCTCGTCAAGGCGTCCGGCCAGCCGTTCATTGTCAGCCCGATGGCCGGTGAGGCGGTAGAGAACGCCATCTCGACCCAGACCAAGGCGTCCACAGTCGGGACGCTCGTGCTCGGCATTCCTGGCCTGCTGGCCTTGTGCTGCGGCTTAGGCGGCGCAGCATTTGCGCTCATGAAGATGCTCTCTGCCAGGTAGAATGCCGATGAAGGATCTTGAGTTTCAGCCTCTTACCCTCGAACGTTGGACCGATTTCGAACGCCTCTTTGGCTCGCGCGGCGCCTGCGCTGGCTGCTGGTGCATGTACTGGAAACTGCCGCGCAAGGAATTCAACGCCGGACAGGGCGAAGGCAATCGTCTCGACCAGAAGGCTATCGTCGCTTCTGGCCGGACCCCGGGCCTGCTTGCCTACGTGGACGGCGTTCCAGCAGGCTGGTGCGCGCTCGAACCGCGTGAGAACTATCCTGGACTGGCGCGCTCGCGCATCCTCAAGCCGGTGGACGAGACCCTGGTTTGGTCGGTGACTTGCTTCTTCGTGGACAGGCGTTACCGCTGCCAGGGGTTGACCGTAGAATTGTTGCGTTCGGCAGCGGATTATGTTGCCCGGCAAGGCGGCAAGGTTGTGGAAGGCTATCCCACCGAGCCGCGCCAGGCGAAAGTCCCTCCGCCGTTTGTGTATACGGGATTGGTTTCCGCTTTCTTGCAGGCCGGGTTTATCGAAGTGGCGCGCCGCTCGGAGACGAGGCCGATCATGCGTTACTATATCCACTAACTATGCACGTAAGGAACCCGTTTTCTCGAAGAAAACGGGTTCCTGACTTTTCCCTGCCGAACCAGATTTACATCAAATCTTCCACCAGCTTCATCGGCAGCACCGCCGCGCCGACGATGCCCGGCCCGGTATGCACACCCAGCACCGGCGAGATGCGCAAGATTTCCAGTTTCCTGACGTTGAGTTTTTCATTCAAAATCTGCGAAAGCGATTCGGCGCTCTCGGCCATGCGGCCATGCAGGACAGTTGCCCAGACAGGCGTGTTATTATACATTTCGACCAGGTGGTTGGCGATGTTCGCCAGGCTTTGGGGGATGGTGCGGTTCTTGGCAACCGTGCTGTATTTGCCATCCGACCGGTCAACACGGATGACCGGTTTGATCTTCAACACCGAGCCCGCCAGGGCCTGGACGCGTCCGATCCGCCCGCCGCGTGCCAGGTATTCCAGTGTCTCCAGGGTGTAGATCACTTCGGTGTTCTCGCGGATCTGGGATAATCTTTCGATGATTGCTTTAATGCTCCAGCCGGCTCTGGCGGCCCAGGCGGCCGCCAGCACCTGGAAGCGCTCGCCGCCGGAGAGGGTCATCGTGTCCAACACGGTGACTTCGGCTTCTTTGACCTGCTCTCCGCCCATGCGCGCTGTGTTGAATGTCCCGCTCAGGCCGGAGGAAATGTGCAGGGAGAGGATCTGTTTACTGGTTTCGGCCAGCTTGCGGTAGATATTTGCGAAGATGCCTTCGGAAGGCAGCGCAGTGGTCGGGATGGCCGGCCGCATGGCTTCCAGCCGGTTGTAGAACTCGTCTGGCGTCAGGTCAGCCGAGTTGACTTCCCCTTCGGGGAATTGGATAAAAAGGGGCGCCTGGGTGATACCCAGCGCTTCGAGTTCTTCTGCGGGCATGTCCGCTGCGCAGTCGGTTACGATTTTCATTATGCCTCTCTTTCTTTGGATATGTTGAATTTTGGTTATTATACATTGGAAATGTTGTACAATACGCCCTGTGTTCATCAACCTTGCTTACATCAAATCTGGCAACATTTGTGCAGGGTATAATGAGATGCCGACTTGTTGAATTACCGAAACATCGAAACATGGAGAAATGGATGAAGTATTTACGTGATTATGGACTTTTGCTGGGGATGGCGGGCATCGTCATTATCCTGGACCAATGGACGAAGGCGCTCGTTCGAAATAACCTGCCCATCGGAGGAATCTGGATGCCTCTGGACTGGCTGCGACCGTATGCCCGAATTGTCCATTGGTATAACTCCGGCGCGGCCTTCGGTTTGTTCCAGAATGGCGGGATGGTCTTCGCGATCCTGGCGCTGCTCGTCGCCGGGTTGATCCTGTATTATTTTCCGCACATTCCGTCGCGGGATTGGACGCTGCGTCTGGCGCTGGGGCTGCAATTGGGCGGCGCGAGCGGCAATTTGATTGACCGCCTGACGATGGACTGGCGGGTGACTGATTTCATCTCCATCGGAACTTTCCCGGTCTTCAACGTGGCCGATAGCAGTATCACCATCGGCGTGGGGGTGCTGTTGCTCGGGGTGTGGCTCAAAGGCCGCTCGGAGCAGGCTCACGCTGCGGCTGAGTTCGTCTCGGAGGCAGGCTTACAGGCGGAACCATCTCTGGCTGTGGACGAGGCTCAAGGTGAGTGATCGGGTCATTTCCTTCCATTACGAAAAAGATAATGGCAGCCTGCCGGGCGACCATAAAGGCGAACGGCTGGACATCTTCCTGGCCGCCCGCCTGCCGGAGTTTTCGCGTTCGCGACTGCAAGGTTTGATAAAGGATGGTTTTGTGACTTTGGACGAGGCGCTCGTGACGAAGGCCAGCCGCATCCTGGAAGCGGGCGCGCGGATCGAGCTGCGCATCCCGCCGACGCAGCCGAGCAGACTGGTCGGTGAGCACATCCCGCTCGATATCCTCTTCGAGAACGAGGATTTGATCGTAATTGATAAACCGGCCGGCATGGTCGTCCACCCCTCGCCCGGGCATGATAGCGGGACGCTCGTTCAGGCCGTGTTAGCTCACGCGCCGAATATCGAGGGGATCGGCGGCGAGGAACGTCCGGGCGTGGTCCACCGGCTGGACAAAGATACCTCGGGCTTGATCCTGCTGGCGAAGAACGAACGGGCGCACCGCTGGCTGCAGGATCAGTTCCGCCTGCGCGAGGTGGAGAAAATTTACCTGGCATTGGTGGATGGTGCGCCGCCGACGCCGGCTGGCCGCGTCGAAGCAGCCATTGGCCGTGACCCCGCGCATCGTAAAAAGATGGCCGTCATGCCGCCGGGTAAAGGGCGTGAGGCGGTCAGCGAGTATCGCACATTGGAAAGTTTCAAGGCGCACACGCTGCTGGAAGTCCATCCGCTGACCGGGCGGACGCACCAGATTCGTTTACACGCGGCATTTTTGGGATGCCCCATCGTTGGGGATAAGGTTTATGGTCGCAAGAAGCCAACATTGGAAATCGAGAGACATTTTTTGCATGCGCAGCGCTTGAAGATTGTGCTCCCAAACGAGGAACAGCCGCGCACATTCGAAGCGCCGCTGCCGCCAGAACTTCAATCTGTATTATCAGCATTGGAACGTTAAAACGTTATCACGTTATCACGTTAGCAAGTTTGCATGTAACGTTCCAACGTTCCAACGTTCCAACGTGATAACGTAAAGGAGCCAACCATGGACTTAATAGATTTACGCTCTGACACAGTTACCCATCCGACCCCACAAATGCGCGCCGCGATGGCGGAAGCACCACTGGGGGATGACGTCTACGGCGAAGACCCGACCGTCAACCGCCTACAGGAGATGGCCGCGGCGATGCTGGCCAAGGAAGCCGGCCTGTTCGTCACTTCGGGGACGATGGGCAACCTGGTTGCCATTCTTGCGCACTGTGGCCGCGGCGACGAGGCGATTCTCGGCAACCAGGCGCATACCTTTTTGTATGAAGCTGGTGGGATTTCCGCCCTGGGCGGCGTACATTCATGCCAGTTGCCCAATCAGGCGGATGGTTCGCTGGCGATTGACGATATTGAAGCGGCCATTCGTCCCGATGACGCGCACCATCCCGTCACGCGCTTGATCGCGCTGGAAAACACGCACAACCGCTGCGGCGGGACTTATCAAACGGTCGAATACACGCGCGCGGTCAGCGATTTTGCCCACGCTCATGGCTTGGTCATCCACCTGGATGGAGCGCGCATATTCAACGCCGCAGTGGCGCAGGGGATAGCTGCGAAAGAACTCGCCGCGCCGGTCGACTCGGTCACGTTTTGCCTGAGCAAGGGATTATGCGCGCCGGTCGGTTCGCTGCTGTGCGGGTCGAAGGAATTTATCGCCAGGGCGCACCGCATCCGCAAGCAATTGGGCGGCGGGATGCGCCAGGCCGGGATTCTAGCGGCAGCCGGCATTGTCGCGTTGGAAACAATGATTGACCGGCTGGCGGAGGATCACGCCCGGGCGAAGAAATTGGCCGAGGGTCTGAAGCAGGTAAAAGGTCTGGTGGTGGATGCGGGGTCGCCGGCGACGAACATGGTCTTCCCGTCGCTGGCCGAGGATGTTTTGCTCAGCGCCGAACAAGTCGAGGAGAAAATGAATGTTTTCGGGGTGCGCGTCCGCGCCATCAGCCAGCGGCGTTTCCGCCTGGTGACGCACTATTGGATTGACGATGCGGGCGTGGAGAGAACCATCGCCGCGTTCCGCCATGTGTTGCATTAAGCGTTATAGTATTACCCCTGACATTTGCATCAAGCGCGGAAATCTTTTGGAACCGCGAAGAAACGACCCCCAAGGAATCGCCGTGGTTAAAACCTTTTGGACACGGATTACACGGACAAACACAAAAAAACACGGATTTTTAAAGGCTTTTTCCGTGAGATTCCGTGAAATCCGTGCAATCCGTGTACGAATCACAGAAGATCCCAAAGAGCCATTTTTTGGTTGCGGCTGGATGCCGCGCTATAGTATTACTCTTGAAAAACTATCACAATCGCGAAGATTTTGTAGCGCGATATTCATATCGCCATTTGGTTGCGGAATGAATTCCGCGTTACGTGGTAACGAGTTGAGATATAATTCACGTAGTCAAAATTTATTGGAGAGATGAAATGCAGGTATCGCTGGGACAAATTGATCATCTGGCGGAAATAATCCGCTCGCGAGTGAGACAGAAGCCGCACATTGGGATAATTTTGGGAACGGGGTTAGGGGGGTTAGCCGATACAGTTCAGGCCGCTACGATCATCCCTTATCAGGAGCTGCCCGATTGGCCGGTTTCGACTGTGGTTGGCCACACTGGCCGCTTGGTGAGCGGGGAACTGGAAGGGCAGCCGGTGCTGGTGATGCAGGGCCGGATCCATTTTTATGAAGGCTATAGCATGGCGCAGGTCACCATGCCGGTGCGTGTGATGGGACGCCTGGGGATCGAGATTCTGATCGTGACCAATGCGGCCGGCGCGATCAACCCGGACTATCTGCCTGGGGACGTGATGCTGATCAGCGATCATCTCAACTTGACGGGCATGGCCGGTTTGAATCCGTTGATCGGCCCTAACTTGGAAGAATTTGGGCCGCGCTTCCCGGATATGAGCCAGGCCTACGACCGCGAACTATCTGCCCTGGCGCGCCAGGCCGCGGCGGAAAACGGCATCCAACTGCACGCGGGCATTTACGTTGGCCTGAGTGGGCCATCCTTCGAGACACCCGCCGACTTGCGTTTTCTGCGCCTTGCGGGTGCAGATGCGGTCGGGATGTCCACTGTGCCTGAAGTGACCGTGGCGCGTCATGGTGGGACACGCGTGTTGGGTTTTTCAGGCATAAGCAATAAAGCCAACCTGGACGGCAACACGGCCACCTCCCACGAAGAGGTGCTCGAAGCCGGGCGGGTGCTTACCCCGAAACTCGAAACGATCATCCGCGGCGTGCTGCGCCATCTCTAAGCGGGGCAGCATGGAAGCGATCCTTCGTTTTTTTATCCTCTACGCGCCGCTGATTTATCTGCTCCTGGCAGTTGGGGCCTTGTTTGTCATCCGTCGTCTTCTGCGTTCCTGGCGTGAAGGCCAGGCTGCGGTCTTTGGACTGGAGCGCGAGATAGCCCAGCGGCGGACAAACCAGGCTATCGCCCTGCTGGTCATTGTCTTGTTGATCGGACTGGGCGAGGTCGCGCTCACCTCGTTCCTGGCGCCGAACCTGCCGGCCATATCCATGCTGACCACGCCGACGGTCAATTTGTTGGCGGTTCCGACCAATACCCTCTCTCCCGAATTGATCGCGACTTTAGGCCAGGTGACGCCTGTCGCCTCGCGGATGTCAGAAACCACGGGTTGTATCCCGGGGCAGATCATGTTGACTTTCCCGCAGCCAGCCTCTTCGGTCAGCGGGCAGATTACGCTGGAGGGTACGGCCGATATTCCCAATTTTGGTTTTTACAAGTACGAGGTTGCCCCGATGAACAGTGATCTTTGGTCAACCATCCAGGCCGGGCGCAAGGTTGTCCAGGATGGAGAGTTGGGTTTTTGGGATACCACAACCCTGACCCCAGGTGATTATTTGTTGCGACTGGTCGTGACCGATAATGAAGGAAACGCCCTGCCGCCCTGTGTGGTCCCGGTGCGGGTGGCAGGTCAATGAGGCGCGCCCATGCCTGAGGTCCACATTCGCCCCGCCGTCGCCACTGACCTGCCTGTGCTGATGGCAATTAATCACTCCTGCATGAGCGAATACGTCTGGCAAATGGATCTCCAGCGGGAGGATGGACAGGCCGGGGCGATCTTCCGGGAAATTCGCCTGCCGCGCCCGGTCGTCGTCGCGTATCCTCGCGCGGTTGATACGTTGGCAGATGAATGGAGCCGTCGCAGCGGGATGCTGGTGGCCGCCTTGGGGGATGAATTGGTGGGCTATTTGCGTTTAACGGATAAGATCCTCCCGCAGACAGCCTGGATCACCGACCTGGTCGTGAAGCCGGCTGCCCGTCGCAGGGGGATCGCCTCCACGCTGGTCTTGGCGGCGCAATCCTGGGCTGTGCAACGCAAGAACCAGCGGGTCATGATGGAAATGCCCTCAAAAAATTGCGCCGCGATCCGCCTGGCGCAAAAGTTGGGCTACGAATTCTGCGGATATAATGACCGCTATTACCTGACTCAGGATATTGCATTGTTTTTTGGTCGAGCATTGAAATAGTGGAATTACGTGAATAATAGTATTACGCGGCATCATTTGCGCGATCCGCGCATTTCGTAGGTCGGATTGCCAATCCGAC
>CAZTZE010000030.1:0-49808 GCA_964618215.1 uncultured Chloroflexus sp. | reverse complement strand
ATGGCTTAGCTTACCCCGTTTTTTGTTAATGTGCAAATGGACAAAGTCCAGCTTATTACATGCTTTGGTGTTACAGTCTCATTCACCGGGTTTTGGAATATATTCGCCTTCGACCCATTCTTCTCCATTCGGGCCGACTTCCTTCTTCCAGACCGGCACAATTTCCTTCAGGCGGTCAATGCCATAGCGGGCTGCCTCGAAGACGCCGGTATCGCGGTGGGCAGCCGTGCAGGCGATCAAAACTGTCGGCGTGCGCGGGTAGAGCCGGCCGACGCGCTGGAGGATGGCGATGCCTTGGATGGTCGGCCAACGGGCGCGGATTTCGTCGGCGACCTGTTTCATCTTGGCTTCGGCCATTGGCTTGTAAGCCTCGTATTCCAGGTAAACCGTCTCGTGGGCCTCGCCGCGTGAAGTGACGCCGCGCACCATGCCGGTGAATATTGCCGCCGCGCCGCTCGAATTCAGCGTGAGGCTGGCAAGCAGGGCATTGAGGTCTATTTCGTCTTTGGTGATGGCAAAGATGGTTGGAAAGTTGGAAGGTTTCATGTTGAAGGTTATCCACCAGAGACGGGCGGGAACATGGCCACTTCGGCGCTTTCGGGGAGGACGCTTTCATCAAAGGCGAATTCGCGGTTGATGGCGACGACAACACTTTGCATGGACTGTTCCAAATTGGGATGGTCGCGGCCAATCTGGTCTTTGAGTTGTCCCACATTCGCGCCTTCAGGGATTTCGATTTCAAGCGACTTGGCCCCGGCGCGGTCGCGCAGTGTGGCGAAGAAAAGCACCTTGACATTATTCATCCTTCATCCTTCATCCTTCCAAGACCACATCCCCGCTGCGCCCGCCGTGCTTCTCGACCAGGCGGATATTTTGGATGCGCATGGTTTTTTCGGCGGCCTTGGCCATGTCGTAGACTGTCAGCGCAGCGACCGAGACGGCAGTCAGCGCTTCCATTTCAACGCCGGTCCGGCCGACTGTCCGGGCGCTGGCCGTGATGACCACACCGGGCAGCGCCTCATCCAGGACGAGGTCCACTTCCACATGGGTGAGCGGCAAGGGATGACATAACGGGATCAGGTCCGAGGTCCGTTTCGCCGCGGCGATGCCGGCAACCTGGGCGACAGTCAGCACGTCGCCTTTTTTCAACATTGAGTCGCGAATTAAGTCCAATGTCTCTTTGCGCATGTGGACTTCGCCCTTCGCGACAGCCAGTCGTTCGCTATCCGGCTTGGCGCCTACGTCCACCATGTGGGCGCGGCCGGCGTCATCGAGATGGGTCAATTTGGGAGTAGTCATACCCGAATTATACCGTGCGCAGCACCTACTCGGTAGGGAACAGGCCGGGCGACAGTTGAACTGCGTCTCGATAATGAGGATGATATAATCCGCCCACAATGGACATGACCCATCCACCCCCTGACGGGGGCCAACAAGCTCAGGAAACCATCCCCCTACCAACGGTTCAGGAGAGCAGCCCGGCCAGCGGATACACCGTGCGAGTGCCGGTCTACGAAGGGCCGCTCGACTTGCTCCTGCAACTCATCGAACATGCTGAATTGGACATCACCGCCGTGGCGCTGGCCCAGGTCACCGACCAGTACCTGGCTTACATCCACGCGATGCAGGTGCCGGCGGGCGAGATCTCGGCCTTTCTGGTGGTGGCGGCCAGGCTGCTACAGATCAAGTCCGAAGCGTTGCTGCCAAGGCCGCCGGTACGCGAAGCCGGGGAGGAAGACTTGGGCGAGGCGCTGGCGCGCCAGTTGGTCATCTACAAACGCTTCAAGGAAATCGCCAACCTGTTGCTGGAGCGCCAGGAAAAAGGACTGCGGACTTACCTGCGCATCGCCCCGCCGCCCAAAGTGGAGGTCCGGCTGGACATGAGCGACATCACCCTGTCCGACCTGCTGGAGGCAGCCGAGGCCATCTTCGCCGAAGAACAGGAGAAGCAGGCGCTGGAGACGGTCATCAGCGCGCCCAAGATCACCATTCGCGAGAAGATCGCCTTGATCGCAGAAAGATTGCAGAAGGGGAAACCGGCCAGCTTTCGTGATTTGATCGGCCAAAAGCCAACCCGCCTGGAGGTGGTGGTGACTTTCCTGGCGCTGCTCGAACTGGTCAAGCGTTATCGCGTTGCCGCCCGTCAAGCAAGACTCTTCGAGGATATCGAGATCGAGCGGATGGAAGAGTGGAGTGAGGACGAGGAGTTTGAGTTGGAGTTTGAATAATTATCATCCACATAAATCAGGCTTTACTTTTTCCCACCCGGATCCAAATCAAGAGCGCAATTGCCGCGCCGATGGCGTCAATACCCACGTCTTCTGGCGAGGCGTGCCGTCCGGCGACAAAGGACTGGTGGAATTCGTCACTGGAGGCATAGAGGACGGCCAGCAGCCAGGCTGCGACTATGCTCACCTTCACCCTTTTGGGGCGCAGGCGGTCGCTCCGCTCCATGCACAACCCCCGCAAATAGGCCGACGCCAGCAGGCCATAGCCGAGCATGTGTCCGCCCTTTTTGATGAACAAGTCCGCCCGGGCAAAGTCCGGCAGCTCAGACGAGGGAATAGATGAAAAAACAAAGATCGTTGCCATGATCAGAATGGCGGGCAGCCAGCGGCGCAGGTAAACAATGATTTCAAGCATGGGCTGGATTCTACCTCACAGACGGCCTACTTTCAAATAAAGCAGTATAATCCCCGCTCGTGAACGATCCCACAGCGACAACGAATGCTACGCTGACAACGAATGCTACGCTCAGCGCCAACCGCCAGATCGCCCGCGCCGCCGGGACGGTGATGCTGGCCTTCGTCATCGGTCAGGCTGCCGGTCTGGCGCGCAGCATCCTGGTCGCCAACACCTTTGGCATCACCCATGACCTGGACGCCTTTGTCGCCGCCAACCGCGTCTCCGAGACGCTTTTCAACCTGGTTGCAGGCGGCGCGCTCGGCTCCGCCTTTATCCCAACTTTTACCGCTCTTCTGGCAAAGGACGAGCGTAAGCCTGCCTGGCGGCTGGCCGCCGCGCTTGCCAACCTGGTTGTGCTGACCCTCAGCCTGCTGGCCGCACTGGCGGCCATTTTCGCCCCGCAGATCGCCCGTTACGCCCTGGCCCCCGGTCTCGCCAAAGACCCCCGCCTTTTTGCGCTCACCGTTGACCTGCTGCGCATCCAACTGGCCTCGACGGTGCTTTTTGGGCTGGGCGGATTACTGGTTGGCATCCTGAATTCACACCAGGTTTTTCTCATTCCGGCGCTCACGCCGGCAATGTATCAGTTCGGGCTGATCTTCGGTGTGCTGGCACTCGCGCCGCGCATGGGAATATACGGCCTGGCCTGGGGTGTGGTCATCGGATCGGCGCTGTACCTGTTGGTGCAATTCCCCGCTTTGCTGAAATTGCCCAAGGTCGGGAGAGGTTGGATTCCCAGCCTGGGGTTGGACAACCCCTCCGTGCGCGAGGTTGTTTTTCTAATGGCTCCGCGCCTCTTCGGCGTGGCGATTGTCCAGTTGAATTTCTGGGTCAACACCTGGCTGGCCTCGCAAATGTCCGCGGGCAGCGTCAGCGCGGTGACCTATGGATTCATGCTGATGCTGATGGCGCAGGCGGTGATCGCCCAATCGGTGGCAACCGCGATGATGCCCACGCTGGCAGCCCAATATGCCCTGGGCAGACTAAATGATGTCCGCTCATCACTGGCAGCCTCGCTGCGCGGCGTGCTGTTTCTATCCCTGCCGGCATCGCTTGGACTGATGCTGCTGCGTGAACCCATTATTGCCTTGCTCTATCAACGTGGCAATTTCGATGCGCGCTCGACCCAACTGGTAGCCTGGGCGTTATTGTGGTACGCGGCCGGATTGGTCGGTCATTGTGTGATGGAAATTCTGGCGCGTGCCTTCTATTCCTTGCACGACACAAAAACGCCCGTCCTGGTCGGCGCAGCGGCAATGAGCCTGAACGTAGTCTTCAGTTTTGTCTTCTCCGCCCTGTTCACTCAAATCGGCTGGATGCCGCACGGCGGCCTGGCGCTGGCCAACTCCCTGGCCACCGCGCTGGAAGCCGTGACGTTGTTCCTGTTGATGCGCCGCCGCCTGAAAGGAATCGAGACCAGGAACGTGGCAAATGGCTTCGGCCAGGCCGTCGTGGCGACGCTGGCGATGAGCCTGGCCCTGATCGCCTGGCTGCAATTCGCCGGTCGTTACTCGCCGTGGTTCATGGCAATGGGCGGCATGGCTATCGGAGGACTTGTTTATGGTTTGGGGGTTTGGGCTTTGCGGGTTCCCGAACTGCACACTCTCCTGCAAGCCATCCAAAGAAAACTATCCCGATAAAGACGTTGCCGAGTAGGCCTTCAGCACTCAGCGCCAGATAAACCACAGCAACTGGGTCACCACGAGTCCGAGGATAAGCCCGCCCAGCGCCTCCAACGGCGTATGCCCCAGCACTTCCCGCAATTGCTTATCCGAGACCGGATGGCCCTTCAGTAGTTTATCCACCAGGACGTTAATCTTTTGCGCCTGTATACCTGCCTGGCGGCGGATGCCGGTGGCGTCATAAATCACGATCATGCAGATAGCCACTGCCAACCCAAATAGCGGCGAATCAAAGCCCTCGTATAAGCCAATGGCGTGGGTTGCACCAACCACCAGCGCAGAATGTGAACTGGGCATACCCCCCGCGCTCAATAACAATGCCCAATTCCAGCGCCGGGATTGTAAGTAATCCAGCGGGATTTTTAATCCTTGCGCCAGCCCCCAGGCAGCCAGTGAGCTGAGCAGGACGTAATTGTGGAGAACAGCAGCTAAATTCATGGCTGAGATTCCACAAAGCTGGTCAGCTCCTCGCCGGAGAGCTGGCGGACTTTGATCTCGGCTTTATCGAGCAATTCGGCGCAACGCTTCACCAGCGCCTGCCCGCGTTCGAAAAGCGCCATCGTTTCTTCCAACGGTCGCTGTTCTGTTTCCAGCGCGGAGAGGATGCCTTCCAATTCAGCGAACGCCTGCTCATAAGTCAATTCAGCCACAGGTTTAATGTCAGCGTTTTTACTCATCATCGCACCTCAGCAGATCAGAAGATTATTGCGTCACACGCACGTCGAAGTTGCCATCTGCGACGCGCACATTCAAGTCGTCGCCAGTTTTTACCGACGCCGCGCTGGAAACAATTTTATCATTTTGCTTATTTGTGACGACGGCGTAGCCGCGACTCAAAACGGCCATGGGATTCAACGCGCTCAAACGGCGTTCCAATCCCTTGAGCTGGCTCAGTTCGAGCGCGAGACGATGGGCTTGCGCCGCGTTCCCCCGGCGGGAGAGATCATCCAGGCGCTGACGTTCGGTCTGCACCCGGCGCAGCGGTGAAAAGAAGCGCAGGTTGCCCTGCAGGCTATCCAGCAACCCGCGTTGTCCGTCAAAGAGCGCGTAAATGGCCGTCTCAAGGCGACTGGTGGAAAAGGTCAAGCCAGCCTGCAAGTCCAATATCGTGACCGGTGTAGCCAGTTCAGCCGCGGCAGTCGGCGTGGGCGCGCGCAGGTCAGCGGCAAAATCAGCCAGGGTGAAATCGGTCTCATGACCCACGCCGGTAATGACCGGAGCTTCAGAAGCGACAATGGCGCGCACCACGCGCTCGTCGTTAAAAGCCCACAGGTCTTCGATCGAGCCTCCGCCGCGCGCCAGCAGGATCACGTCCGGCTGGGCTGCCCGGTTGAGGTTCTGGAGCGCGGCGACAAGTCCGGACGGGGCTTCGTCGCCCTGCACCGGCGAGGCGGCCAGAATTACATCTGCCAATGGATAGCGGCGGCGCAGGGTGTTGAGCATATCCCGCAGCGCCGCGCCGCTGGGCGAAGTCACAATACCAATGCGCCGGGGAAGTTCCGGGATCGCCCTTTTACGTTCGAGGTCGAATAATCCTTCCGCTTCCAGGAGGGCTTTCAAGCGTAGGAATTCCTGGTACAACGCGCCCTCCCCCAGCGGGCGAATGGCATCCGCTTGAAGTTGGTACTGCCCCTGGGGTTCGTACACGCGGATGCCGCCATGCACTTCCACCGCCATCCCATCCTGCAAGGCCAGCCGCAGACGGGCTGCGTCGCTGCGCCACATCACGCAGCGCAGAGAGGCGGCGCTGTCCTTTAATGTGAAGTACAGGTGGCCTGAAGCGGGGCGCGCCAGGTTGGAGATCTCCCCCTGCACCCAGATATTCTGAAACGCCTCGTTGGATTCGAGCAACTGACGCAGGTGACGCGTCAGGTCTGCGACTGTCCAACGCGAAGGGCTTTTGAATAGTGAGAGTTGTTCCATTTTCGTTGAGCATACCCTCGTTCTGAGTGACTGTCAACTATTCCGTATATTTTGATTCTTTGCTACAATATAAGAGCTTGAGTTTAGAGTTCGTTTTTGAACCTTGATAAAGCGAGAAAACGTGGCACAAAAAGCGCTAAAAAACCAAATCTTGAACGCGGATTACACGGATTTGACGGAATTACGCGGATTTTTCTTAAAAAATCCGTGAGAATCTGTGTAATCCGTGTAATCCGTGTACAAAAGCTTTTCCTGCCATAGGCAACTCGAAACTCAAGTAAAAGAACAAGGAATCACAATCCCTTCAAAGACGTGAGGCGCATGAAATATCTCTGGTCCCCCTGGCGCATGAAATATATCCAAAACCACGACGAGGAAGGTTGTGTCTTCTGCAACGTGCAGGCGCAAGCCGACAGCCCGGAAAACCTGATCGTTTTTCGCGGCCGGCGGGCTTTTGTCATCCTGAACCGCTATCCCTACACCAGCGGTCACTTGATGGTCGTGCCAACCGACCACCAGCCATCCTTCGAGGACTTAAGCGCCGAGACGCGGGCTGAAGTCATGGAGCTGATCACCGGGTGTATCCAGGTGCTGCGCATGGTCTACAAACCCGAGGCCTTCAACGTGGGCGCGAACATCGGATCGGTCGCCGGGGCAGGGATCGCTGGTCACGTCCACATGCACATCGTCCCGCGCTGGGGCGGGGATACGAGTTTCATGTCCAGCATTGGCGAGACGCGTGTGCTGCCGGAGGCGTTGGAGGAGACGTGGAGGAGGATTTGCGAAGGGTGGAAGAGTGATGAGTGAGGAGGATGAACTGTGAATTTTGAGGAGTGGGTGAAGGATGTTCCTGAGGAAATTACCGGCGATGCGCTGTGGAAAGTCGAAGCCTACCGGCTGGGCCTCTTTGTCGGCGACATTGGCTGGTACGATGTTACAAAAATCATCGGCGAAAAACGCACCGTCAGTCTGGCAGATCAACTCTATCGTTCGCTGGGTTCCTTCAGCGCAAATGTCGCCGAAGGGTTTTCGAGGATTTCGCACAAAGAAAAAGCCCGCTTTTATGAGTATGCTCTCAGTTTGGCGCGCGAAAGCCGCGACTGGTATTTCAAAGCCCGTCACGTTCTCGACAAACAAGTAACAGAGCACCGAATTCGCCTTCTGACCCAAATCATCCGCCTCCTTATTACGATGGTGCCACAACAGCGCAATTGCAGAGTGCGCGAAGAACAATCTCTTTACTTTACCTCCGAAGATATTAAATCTCCCGACAGAGAAATTATAGAATCACTTCTCCAGCAAGTGCCATTGTCATAAAACCATCACTCATCACTCATCACTCATCACTTGTCACTCATCACTCATCACTCGTCACTCATCCAAGGAGAACAAACAATGTCTCAAAACCAAAACGAAGCCGTCATCCTCAGCGCCTGCCGCACACCGAGCGGCAAGTTTCAGGGCAGCCTGTCCGGCTTCCCCGCGCCGAAACTGGGCGCATTTGTGATCAAAGCAGCGGTCGAGCGCGCCGGCATCCATCCGGCTGACATTGACGAGGCCTTCATGGGCAACGTCGTCTCGGCCGGGCTGGGACAGGCTCCGGCGCGCCAGGCTGTCATCCATGCTGGGCTGCCGTCCTCGGTCGGCGCGACCACGCTGAACAAGGTCTGCGGCTCAGGCTTGAAAGCGGCCATGCTGGCTGCCACGGCCATCAAGGCCGGCGAGGGACAGTTGTTCGTCGCGGGTGGATTTGAATCCATGAGCGGCGCGCCGTATCTGCTCCGCGGACGCTCAGGCGAACTGCGCTTCGGTCATCAGCAACTGACCGATGCCTTGCTGTTTGATGGCCTGTGGTGCTCACTCGCCAACTGGGGCATGGGCGACGCGGCCGAATTCATCGCCAGCGAATACAACGTGACCCGCGAAGCGATGGACAAGTTATCTTACGAGAGTCATCAAAAAGCCCTCGCTGCCAGCGACAACGGTAAATTCAAGGCCGAGATCGTGCCGGTCGAACTGGTAAGCAAGAAAGGCACAATCATCTTCGACACCGACGAAGCGCCGCGCCGTGACACCACCCTCGAGGGGCTGGCCGGGCTGAAAGCGGCCTTCCAAAAAGACGGCAAAGTCACCGCGGGTAACGCGCCGGGATTGAATGATGGCGCCGCGGCCGTGGTGGTCGCCAGCCGCGCGTACGCAGAAAAGAATGGCCTGAAGCCTTTAGCGCGAATTGTTGGCTATGCGCAGTTCGCTGACGAGCCAAAGTACCTCTTCCGCGCCCCAGCCTTCGCCATCCCCAAACTGCTCAAGCAGATCGGCTGGACGCTGAAGGATGTTGACCTGATCGAACTCAACGAGGCCTTCGCCGCGCAGGTGCTGGCGGATGGCTACATTCTCGAAAAGGACGGTTGGGACTGGAGCAAGGTCAACGTCAACGGCGGCGCGATAGCACTCGGACATCCAATCGGCGCCAGCGGCGCGCGCGTCCTGACCACGCTGATCTACGCCCTCAAGGATCGCGGCCTGAAGCGCGGCATTGCCAGTCTATGCCTCGGCGGCGCGGAAGCAGTGGCGATGGCGGTGGAAATAGAGTAAGCTGGTAAACAGGTAAGCAAGTAAACAAGTAAACAGGCGGAGTACTTGTGTACTTGTGTACTTGTCTACTTGCCTACTTGTCTACTTGTCTACTTGATACTTCAGGAGAAAAATCATGGAAATCAAGAGTATATTCATCGTCGGCGCGGGGACAATGGGCAACGGCATCGCCCAGGTGGCGGCCACTTCGGGTTATCAAGTGACTTGCATGGATGTCATCCCGGCCGCGCTGGAAAAGGCCAAAGCCACGATTGGCAAGTCGGCGGCAAGACTGCTCGAAAAAGGGACGATCACTGCCGAGCAGAAGGTCGCGGTCGAAAAGATCAATTTTGTGGGCAATCTGGAGGATGTGCCGAAAGCGGATCTGCTCATCGAGGCGGCCAGCGAAAACCCGGATTTGAAATTCAAGCTTTTCCGTGACCTGGATGCCGCGGCGCGCCCGGAAGTGATCCTGGCCTCGAACACCTCGTCCATCAGCATCACCAAATTGGCCGCGGCGACCAAGCGACCAGATAAAGTCATCGGCATGCACTTCATGAACCCGGTGCCGCTGATGAAACTGGTGGAGGTGATTCGCGGGCTGGCGACCTCAGATGAGACAACCAAAACTACCATTGAAGTCTGCACGGTTATGGGAAAAGAGCCAGTGGAAGCCAATGATTCGCCCGGTTTCATCTCCAACCGCATCCTGTGCCCGATGGTCAACGAAGCCATCTTCGCCCTGCAGGAGGGTATCGGCACCAAGGAAGCCATTGACGCGGTGATGCGCCTGGGCATGAATCACCCGATGGGCCCACTCACGCTGGCTGACCTGGTCGGTCTGGATGTGGTTCTCGCCGTGATGGAAATCCTACAGCGCGACCTCGGCGAGGACAAATACCGCCCCGCCCCGCTGCTGCGCAAGATGGTGGATGCAGGTTGGCTGGGGAGGAAAACAGGGAGAGGGTTTTATAGTTATCAGTGACCAGTGACCAGTGATCAGTGATCAGTTTCCAGTTTTCAGTGAATAGTGAAAGGAGCGTGGTGATGTCCGCCGAAAGCTTTCGAATGTACGTTTGCCCGCAGTGCAAGGGCCAACTGGTGGTAGAGGCAACTGCCCTCACCTGCATTGCCTGCCAGCGCGCCTACCCCATCGTGGATAGCATCCCCGATTTCCTGCTCGAAAAGCCGGAGGATAGCGGGAACCGGATCCTACGTAGCATTGAAAGGGTAGACAAAGCAGCACGCTTCTACGAGAGTAAACTCTGGTATCCCTTTGTGCTCAACTTCTACGGTGGGTTGGGCGTCATGACGTTCGAAAGGCTGGTCGCGTACACACGGGAGAAAATGAAGCCGGTCAAAGGCCTGCTACTGGATGTGGCCTGCGGCCCCGGCACTTATGGTCGCCGCGCCGCCGGGCCAGAGCGCGAAGTCTACGGCATTGACCTCTCGATGGGCATGTTGCGCACGGGACAGCGTTGTGCTGCCGAGGAGGGCGTCACGGCCATGCACTTCTCCCGCTCCGACGTGGAACACCTGCCCTTCCGCGATGGCCTTTTCGACGGCTGCCTGACCTGCGGCTCGCTGCACCTGTTCCCCGACACGGTCAAAGCCTTGGCCGAAATCGGGCGGACGATGAAATCCGGCGCGCCGTTGATTGTCATCACTTTCACGCCCGGCAAGAAGGGTTTGTTCAAATATCGCTGGGCGCAGGAGCGCGTCCAACAGCGCGGATTTCATGTGTTCCCGCTGGATGCGGTAGAACGTTGCCTGGCTGAAACCGGCTTTGCCCAGTTCGAGCCAGCAGTGTACGGCTCGCTGCTGCTCTTTACAGCGCGGAAAGCGTGATATGATTATGTGAAAATCGGAATTTCACACAATCAGAGGTGAGCCATGAGCGAAACACGCCCCTTTTACAAGACCCGCCTGCGCGGCCGTGGGCAGATCACCCTGCCACCCGAGATCCGCGAGCGGCTGCAAATCCGCGAAGGTGACGATGTGCTGTTCCGCCTCAACGAGCAGGGACAGATCGTCGTCGAGCAGGTGCAGTACATTGACCCGGAGCAGGCGTGGTTCTGGACGGAAAAATGGCAGAAGATGGAGCGCGAGGCACAGGAAGATATTGATGCAGGGCGCGTTCACCGATATGCAAATATTGACGAGGCAATAGACGCTCTGGAGAAACGCGCCAATGCCAGAAATTGAAACTTCCGAGCGGTTTGAAGCAAGTTATGAAGAATTACCTGAAGAGATACGAAAAAAAGTTCTAAAGGCAATGAGATTGCTGGCGGCGAACCCCCGCCACCCGTCCTTGCAGACCAGGCGATTCAAAGTTTCAAAGGGATTTACGAAGCCCGCGTGAATATTAACTATCGTATGACCTATGAACGCCTTCCGAACGATGTACTATTGATCCGCACAGTTGCCAGGCACGATGAAGCCCTGAAAAATCCATAGGGATACACCTATGCCCCGCCGAAAATTCGAAATCGCTAAAAACCCAATCGTCCCGCCGCCCAAACGGATTCCACGCGATCAGCGTTGGTTTTGGACCGAACGCTGGCAACAAATGGAGCGAGAAGTCCAGGAGGATTTTAATGGCGGCCGTTATTATGAATTTGACGATGTCGAGAATTTGATAAAGTTCTTGCATGGCGAAATCGAAGCCAAGACCAAAGCAGAAATGGAAAAGGAAGAGGCGATCGAAACCTAATGAACAAAGACTATTGCTACGACTATGTCATCATCGGCTCCGGCTTCGGCGGGAGCGTGGCGGCCATGCGGCTGACCGAGAAGGGCTACTCCGTGCTAGTGCTGGAACGCGGCAAACGCTTCCGCAATGAGGATTTCCCCAAATCCAACTGGAACATCTGGAAGTTCCTCTGGCTTCCGGCGCTGCGCTGTCACGGCATCTTCGAGATGACCTTCATGAATGGCCTGCTCGCCCTGCACGGCGCGGGCGTGGGCGGGGGCAGCCTGATGTATGGCAATGTCCTGCTCGAGCCGGATGACCGTCTGTTCGCCGCGTCCTCCTGGAGTCACCTCAACGACTGGAAGAAAGAACTGCGCCCACACTACGATACCGCCCGCAAAATGCTGGGCGTGACGGCAAATCCGCGTCTCTTGAAAGCCGATGAAACATGCCAAGAAATTGCTGAAGAGCTGGGCTATGGCGAGACCTTCCACCCCACTGAAGTGGGTGTTTTCTTCGGGACGGAAAACGTGACGGTCCCCGATCCATACTTCGGAGGCGAGGGGCCGGCGCGGACAGGCTGCAATTTCTGCGGCGGTTGCATGGTCGGCTGCCGCTACAACGCCAAGAACACGCTGGACAAGAATTACCTCTACTTCGCCGAAAAGAACGGGGCGCAAGTCATCGCCGAAGCGAAAGTCACCGACATCAGACCGTTGACCGATGACCGTGGACCGTCCACCATCCACGGTCAATCGCCTTCGGTCAGCGATGACGGAGCCCGCTACGAAATCATCTATCGCAGTTCCACGTCACTCATCACTCATCACTCGTCAGTCCGCGCCCGAAACGTGGTCGTCTCCGCCGGAACGCTCGGGACCCTGGACCTGCTCTTCCGCTGCCGCGACCTGATCAGGTCCCTGCCGCGCCTCTCGCCGCGCCTCGGCGACCGCGCCCGCACCAACAGCGAAAACATCCTCGGCGTCACCGCCCGCGGCCGCGATGTGGATTATTCCAAAGGCATCGCCATCACCTCCATCGCCAGCGTTGACGAGGTGACGCGCGTCGAACCGGTACGCTATTCCGACGGGGCCTCCTTCATCCGCACACTGACCGCGCCGCTGATTGACGGCGAGGGCAGCATCCCGGCGCGCATCTTGAAAACGCTCTGGGCGATCATCTGCCATCCGATTGACCACATCTACGCCAAATATCTTTCCCGCTGGGCGCGTTACACCACCATCCTGCTCGTCATGCAGACCGAGGAAAATCTCACCCGCGTCCGCCTGGGGCGCAGTTTCTTCACCTTTGGCCGCAAGGGGCTGGTCATCCGCCCGGAGAAGGAACACGTCGCCAGCGAGTTGACCCTCGCCAGCCGCGTCACCCGTCTCTTCGCCGAAAAGACGAACGGCATCCCGGCAACGGCCTTCACCGACAGCCTGTTTAATTTCCCGACCACGGCGCATTTCATGGGCGGCGTGCCATTTGGCCGCGACGACCAGGAAGGCGTGATTGACTTGAATTATCAAGTCCACAATTACCCCGGCCTGTACGTGGTGGACGGCTCGGTCATGCCCGCCAACCCCGGCGTCAACCCGTCGCTGACCATCACCGCTCTGGCGGAATATGCGATGAGCAAGATTCCAGTGAACAGTGAGAAGTGATCAGTGTTCAGTGATCAGTGTTCAGTGACACGCAACAGCTTGTAGTGCGGCACGCAGCGAGAGCGGAGTGTCGCACTACGAACCGCTGTTCATCTCCGGTAAATATGAACTTTCACCCTTCTCGTAATTTCGCCCGGCAACTCGACACGCAAGACGAACTCGCTTCCTTCCGCGAACAATTCGTCATCGCTGACCCCGACCTGATCTACCTGGACGGCAACTCGCTCGGCCGCCTGCCGCGCGCGGTCATCGAACGGATGCAGACGGCGGTCGAGGATGAATGGGGCCGCGACCTGATCCGCGGCTGGAACCAAAACTGGTGGGGCGCGCCCGCCCGCGTCGGCGAGAAGATTGCCCGGCTGGTGGGAGCAGGCCCGGGTCAGGTGATCGTCAGCGACGCGACCTCGGTGAACCTGTTCAAGCTGACGATGGCTGCGCTGGCGCTGCGTCCCGGGCGCACGCGTATCGTCAGCGACGCGCTCAACTTCCCCTCCGATTTATATATCCTGCAAGGCTGCGCCAAACTTCTCGGCGGGCGGCACGAGATCAGGCTCATCGGATCAGCAGACGGCGGCATCACTCCCAATTTAACCGATCTGGAGGCCAGCATTGACGAGAACACGTCACTCGTCACTCTTTCCCACGTCACCTTCAAAAGCGGATACCTTTACGAGATGGCCGCCTTGACTGAAATGGCGCAACGCAAGGGCGCGCTCGTGCTCTGGGACCTGAGCCACTCGGCTGGCGCAGTGCCAATCGAACTCGATGCCTGCCACGCCGATTTCGCCGTCGGCTGCACCTACAAGTATCTCAACGGCGGCCCCGGCTCGCAGGCCTTTCTTTACGTGCGCCGTGACTTGCAGGAAAAAATCGTCTCGCCCATCTGGGGCTGGTGGGGGCAGGATAAACCCTTCGCCTTCGACCTGGATTACACCCCCGCCCCGGGTATCGCCCGTTTCCTCTCCGGTTCGCAGGGCATCCTTTCGCTGCTCGCAATGGAAGCCGCCCTCGACCCGCTGCTGGAAGCCGGCATGGAGCGCATCCGCCACAAGTCGGCGCTGCTGACGGAGTACATGATCTATCTTGCGGATACCATTCTCGCCCCGCTCGGCTTCAGTCTCGGCACGCCGCGCGACCCTGAGCGGCGCGGCTCGCACGTCAGTTTGCGCCACCCGGAAGGTTACCGCATCAACCGTGCCCTGATCGAGGAAATGAACGTCATTCCCGATTTCCGCGAACCGGATAACCTGCGTCTCGGCCTGACGCCGCTGTACACCTTTTTTGGCGAGGTCTGGGAGGGCATGGAGAGGATCCGCCGGGTGGTGGAGGAAAAGCGATTCGAGAAATACATAAAAGAACGGTTGACGGTTACTTAAGGTGAGGCTGTTCGGAAACTCAAATTCCGTTTATCTCTGTTTATCTCCGGTTATTTCCGGTAGCAAATCAGAGTTTCCGAACTCCATCTTCAAGTGTAAAATGGTGTCATCCAGAGGAGAACATCCAAAATTCAGAGGCGGTGTTATCAGTAATGTGTATATACTCAGCCATGGTGTCATTCTCCCGGAATGACACCGGGATGGTGTGAGCCGCTGCCTCCTTTGCAGCGGCGAAGAATCCCCCGCAATGTGGCCGGAGACCCTTCGCTCGCACAAAATGCTCGATCAGGGTGACATGGCTGAGCAGTTATCAGAAGTGGAATATAAAAGGACGGCGCGCTTTTTGAGAAAAGGAGGTGGCGAGGCAACGATATACATAGGGCTAATCGTACGACCCTTCTTCATAAAGTAAGGCATCTCAAACTACCATCCTGTCCGATTTTATAAAGGAGAAAGAAATGACAACCGTGAAAGAGACCAAATCAAGCATGAAGATCGGCGGGGCGTCCATAGCCTGGATCACCCTGTATGGTGCCTTGTGCGGCGTAACCGCGCTGGTGCCTATCTTCCCCTATGTCGGCGGGGGCGGCTATGTACCTCTGCAAACCATCTTTTCGGCCATCGCTCCGCTATTGCTCGGCCCGTTGGGAGGAATTACCGCAGCGGTGATCGGCGGCCTGATCGGGATGTTTATTGCCCCAGCCGCCTTCCCGCTCCAACTGGTGGACGTGATCCTGACCGGCGCTTTGCCCGCGCTCTATGTTTCCGTCGTGATACATAATGCCCGCTGGTGGAAGTGGGGCGTCCCGCTGGCAATTTTAACCGGCATCTTCGGCTTCCTGTTCCCCTTCTACGTGCCTGGCGCGGCCGCGGGCTTCGGGCAGCCTCCGCAGCCTACCCAATTCCTGCTCTCCGGCTACTACTGGATCATCCCCCTGATCGTGCTGGTCACGCCGCTCGGACGGAGCATCTTCCCGACCTGGGCGCGTTCGACCGAGCGAAAATCCCGCTACTTGGGGATTTTCCTGTGCTACTTCACCGGCATGTTGCTGTGGTGGCTGCCCTGGTCGCTGCCCTACTGGTATGTCTTTAAATACGAGGTGGCGCTTGGCATTGCCACTTATATTGGATATCTCTGGTGGGTGCCGGCTTTCGCCGCAGTGACCACTGTCATCACCATCCCCCTGCTTGAAGCCATGTCACGCAGCGGACTGCCCAAGATCAAGGACGCGCTCTGGTAAACAGCGGCCATCTCTATTAGAATCAATAGGCTTCCGTAGGCACAACCTATGGAAGCCTATTCCATGTATCGCTACCAAAATTCCATGGCTGAAAACACTCTTTATCTAAATGATGTCACATTTGAATATGAAGGGGGAGTGACTGCACTGCACAATCTAAATCTTACTGCGCGGCGGGGGGAATTCATTGTCGTCCTGGGTGCGAATGGAGCCGGCAAATCCACGCTGTGCTATCTCTTGAGCGGCATTGTGCCTCACATCTACGGCGGTAAACGCAGCGGAGACCTAGAGGTGGCCGGGCGTGACCCGTGGGAGGATCCCCCCTATGTCACCGCTCAACGCTGCGGGGTTCTCCTTCAAGATCCAGAAGTGCAACTCTTCATGCCCACGCTGCGAACAGAGGTGGCTTTTGGGCCGGCCAATCTGGGTGTCTCCCGTGAAGAGATCCTGCAGCGCATTCAAGAGACGCTTGCGCTCGTCCGTCTGGAGGGCCTGGAGCAACGCAATCCGCGCGACCTTTCAGGAGGTCAGAAACAACGCGCAGCCCTGGCCGCTGTACTGGCTCTCCATCCTCAGGTGCTTGTGTTGGACGAACCCACCTCCCAATTGGACCCCCTGGGGAGATGGGAAGTGGTGCAGGCATTGCACAACCTGAAATCCAGGCGAGATGTCACCATATTGATGACCACCCACGAGACGGACGACGTGCTCGATCTGGCCGACCAGGTGATCGTCTTAAAAGAGGGCAGGATCGTGGTTGCTGGTACATCCGAAGAAGCGTTCACCTCGCCTGAGAGGTTGGAAGAAGCGGGAGTCAAAACCCCAACTCTGATCCATGCCCTGGCTCATTTTCAGCGGCAATCCAAAGCGCCCCTGAAACTGAATGGCGAGCAACTTCGAAATCTGGACGCGGCCCAGGTCGGCGAACAGATCGGGGACCTGATCCGCAAAAAACGGCTGAGGGTACTCGCCCCCACCGAATCACCTCGGGCTGCATCCCCTGAACCGGCGCGGCCTGTGGTCATCGAAGCGCACGACCTGACTTACCGTTACCCGGGTTACCCACCGGTCACAGCCCTGCAAAACATCAACCTGACCATCCGCGAGGGGGAATTCGTGGGCATTGTCGGCCAGAACGGGTCAGGGAAAAGCACACTGGTCAAATCCATTGTTGGTCTGCTGCGGCCCACGCGGGGTGAGATGAAAGTGCTTGGCGAAAACGTGCGCAAGCTCTCTGTGGGACAGATGGCGCGCCGCGTCGGGCTGGTATTGCAGAACCCGGATTACCAACTTTTCACCATTTCCGCGCGCGAGGAGATTTTGTTTGGCCTGCGCAACTTGGGCATCGAAGGCAAGGAGGCCGAAGAACACGTCAACGCGGCGCTCCGCTGGGTCAACCTGGAAGCCGAAATCGAGACCTTTCCTTTCCGTCTTTCTTTCGGCGACCGGAGGAAACTGGCTGTGGCCGCCATCGTCGCCCTCGATCCGCAGGTACTCATCATGGATGAACCCACCACGGCCCAGGATCATCGCGGCCGTTATCAATTGGCTGAGATTGCCCGCCGCTTTCGCGAGGAAAAAGGCCGCACGTCCATCATGATCACCCACGATATGGATCTGGTTGCCCGTTACGCGGAGCGGCTGATCGTCATGTGGAACGGGCAGATCCTATTGGACGGCTCCACTGCAGAGGTGTTTGAGCAAACAGAGATGCTCGAGCGTAGTTTCCTGCGCCCGCCGGTGGCCGCGCAGATCGCGCGCACATTGGCCGCTCAAGGCCTATCCATCCATGCTCTGACAATGGAAGGCTTGTTTACCGCCCTGGGAGAACCAGCATGAACATTCCCTTCCGCTATGTACAACGCAACACACTGATCCACCGCCTGCATCCCCTGACCAAACTGGTTTACGTGCTCATGACTTTGCTGCTCATCCTGATGCCGCTTTATGACATACGCGACCTGCCCATCCTGTTGACCTGGATGGGACTGTCGGCATTGCTGTGGGTTGTGGCGCGCATCGAAATCAGCCGTTTCACTACTCTCCTGAAAATCCTGCTCGGCACTTTCATCTTTCTCATGCTGGCCCAGGGAATGACCTATCGCCACGGTGAAACGGTGCTGATCAAATTTGCGGATATCGAGTTCGGCCAGTCCAATCTTGGGGAACTGACTTTGGAGGGCGTCCAATTGGGTTTCATGCTCTCAGTGCGCATCCTCGCGGCAGCCTCTTCGCTGCCGCTCCTGGTCATGACCACGTCCAATTCCGAATTGATGGCTGCGTTGAGCCGTCTGCGCCTGCCCAAGGTCGCCACCTTCATGTTCGTCAGCGCGCTGTCGTTCACCACACTCATCTTTGAAATGTGGAGCAACATCATTGACGCCCAAAAACTGCGCGCCTTCGACGTTGACCACATGAACATCTTCGTCCGCCTGCGGAAAGCCTATGTACCCATCATCACACCTTTGATCCTGCTTTTATTCCGCAAGGCCAACGACTTCCAGATCGCCATGGAGACCAAAGGTTTTGGTTCACCTGTGCGCCCTACGGAAGTGGAACTTCTTTACTTCAAACCGGCGGACTACCTTGCCATACTAATCTTTGTCTCAGCCTTTTTGTTCTGCAACTGGCTCCGTTATGTTCTGTAAAACACGAGGAGATTCTCATGTCATCTTTCGAACAACTCATCCCACAGGTTCATGATCTGCTGGCGCCCAGCCTAGCGGAGGATGAACCTAAATTACCCATTACACGGGCCGAGGGGGTGTACCTCTATGGCCTGGATGGACGGCGTTATCTCGACTTCACCTCCGGCATCGGGGTGACCAACGTGGGGCACAACCATCCCCGCGTGCTGGAAGCGGCGCGCAAGCAAATGGATCTCTCCGTCCACGGCGCGCTCGGTGTGGTGCTTTACGAGAGCGTGTTGCGCTTGGCTGAAGAACTGCCGGCCATCCTCCCCGGCCGCCAGGACATGTTTTTCTTTGGCAACAGCGGCGCCGAGGCCGTTGAGGGCGCGATTAAACTGGCGCGCTACGTCACCGGGCGGCCCGGCATTATCGCCGCCCTGGGCGGCTTCCATGGACGGACGATGGGTTCGGTGGCGCTGACCGCCTCCAAAGCGAAATATCGCCGCCATTACCAGCCGCTGCCTCCCGGCGTATTCCATTTTCGCTTTCCGTACCCCTATCGCTCGAAGGCCGCGGATGGCGGCGTCGCCGATTCGCTGGATGACCTCGAACGCATTTTCCACCACCTGATCCTGCCGGAGGAGGTCGCCGCGCTGATCATCGAGCCGATCCAGGGCGAGGGCGGCTACATCGTGCCGCCGGACGGGTGGCTCAAGGAACTCCGCCGCATCTGCGACCGGCACGGTATTCTGCTCATCTTCGACGAGGTGCAGACCGGCTTCGGGCGCACCGGCGAGTGGTTTGCCGGGCAAACTTTCGGCGTGATTCCCGACATTTTGGCCATCGCCAAAGGGATCGCCAATGGCTTCCCGCTGGGCGCCGTGGCCGCCCCGCGCGAACTGATGCGCAAGTGGAGCATGGGCGCGCATGGCACCACCTTCGGCGGTAATCCTGTCGCCTGCGCATCTGCTCTGGCGGTCATCGAGGTGATCCGCGAGGAGAACCTGCTGGCCAATGCCCGCCAGCAGGGAGAATTCCTGATGAATGAATTGCGCTCCTTGCAGAAAGAGACGCCCCTGATCGGCGACGTGCGCGGCAAGGGATTGATGGTGGCCGTAGAACTGGTCAAGCCTGACGCCGACCGTGCCATCCACCCGGAAGCCGTCAGCCGCGTGATCAAGCGGATGTTGAATGACGGTTTGCTCGCCTACTGGTGCGGCACCAATGGACAGGCTTTCCGCCTGATCCCTCCCCTCACCATCAGCCGCGCCCAGATGCAGGAGGCGCTCCAGATTATCCGCAGCGCGGTACTGGCCGAAGGTTAGAGACAGACATTCGGAGCGATAAATGTCATTCCGCATTGCCCTGGCCCAACTGGCCTCGCAGCCCTTCGATAAAGCCGCCAACCTGAAGAAGGCGGAAGACTACATCCATCAGGCTGCCCGCCAGGATGCTCAAATCATCATCTTCCCCGAACTTTACCTGACCGGTTACAGCCTTGGCCGGCGGGCGGTGGAACTGGCTGAACAGCTGGACGGCCCTTCCGTGAGCCAGGTGGCAGACCTGGCCCGCCGTCACGCGATCGCCATCGTCATGGGCTTTGCAGAACTGGCCCCAAACGGACAGGCCGCATACGACGCCGCCTTCGTCGTCACCCCGACCGGCGCAGCAGCGCCCCTCTCTTACCGCAAGACCCACCTCTACCATCACGAAAAGGACTGGTTCGCCACCGGCGCGCAGACTGCGGTCGTCCCCACGAATTTCGGCCAGATGGGTTTGATGATCTGCTACGATGTTGAATTCCCGGAACTCTCCCGCACACTGACCCTCCAGGGAGCAGACTGGCTGGCCGTTCCCACAGCGGTGATGCGTCCATACGAGCATATCCAGGAAGTTTGCGTGCAGGCGCGTGCGCTGGAGAATCATCGCTGGTTGATCTCGGCCAACCGCGTCGGGCGGGAAGGCGCGCTCGAATTCTTCGGTCGAAGCGTCGTCTGCGATCCCTTTGGCCGCATCCTCGCCCAGGCCGACACCTCAGAAACGCTGCTCCTGGCAGATATTGACCTCTCTCTGAACGAAGAGGCGCGGCAGGAGGGCGACTATCTCTCCGACCGCCGACCCGAACTGTACAGGCGTTGAGATGTCGCCTTCCCTCCAAGAATTCCTGCTCCATGCCGATCCCGACCTGCTGGTGGTGAACAAACCCGCCGGCCTGTCCACGCTGCCCGAAGGCTGGGAGCGCGATGCGCCCAATCTGGTCGAACTCCTCGAAGCAGACTACGGTCGGATTTGGGTCGTCCACCGGCTGGACAAGATCACCAGCGGGGTGATCGTCTTTGCCCGCAGCGCCGAAGCGCACCGCGCTCTCAACCTGCAATTCGACCGCCACGAAGTGCACAAGATTTATCACGCCATCGTGGAAGGGCTGCCCGGATGGGATGAAAAAACCGCCCGCCAACCGCTGCGCGTAAACGTGGGGCACAGTCACCGCACGGCAGTGGACTTCGAACGCGGGAAACCGTCCGTGACGCGTTTCCGCGTCCTGGGGCGTTTCGCCGCGCCGTCCCCCGATAGAGGGCACACCCTGCTCGAAGCTATTCCCGAAACCGGTCGCACGCACCAGATCCGCGCCCACCTCGCCGCCCTGGGCTTCCCCCTCCTGGCCGACACCCTCTATGGCGCTCCATCCGTTGGACAAAATGGCATTTTGTCCCTACAGCGCGCCGCATTGCACGCCTATGCGCTGGAATTCGAATTCAACGGCACGCCTTTCTCCTTCACCGCCCCCTATCCCGACGACTTCGAGAACGCTCTCAGGAAATTAAGAGCCGGTTGACCCGGCTCTTTTTATGTATTTCCGTCGTGGTACTTTGTGACCTTCGTGTTTAGATTATCTTCCGCGCCTCCACATAAAACCGCTTCTCGCGCGCCGCGCCCATCGAGAACGTCTTGCGCGGCAGGACGCCATCCAAAATGACCGTCCTGAAGAGATCGGCTTTTTCCATCCCCGGCACGTAGAACCCGGCGTTGCCTGGCTGCGCGCCCAATGTACAGACCACATCCATGCCATGCACATAATCAATCCTCTCCGCGCCGCCTTCTTGCAGAAAGAGGTCAAGGAAGGCCTGCAACGTGCCGACCGGCAGGTTGGAGGTTGGAGGGTCAATCTCGACCACACCGAACCCCTTGCCGCCGCCGATCAGACCGATGACCTGAGGCGGGAATTTGGCCTGGTCCACCCGCCTGACCATTTCCGCCGCGCTGGCAACCGGCGTATACATGAAATTCGCGCCGAAAGTGGACCTTAGCGCGGCGAAGAGGTTGCCCTTCAAGCCGAACAAGGCGCGGTGGATCGGCTCGAACTCCAGTCCCTCATCGTGGACGTTTTCGATCTCGACCAGCGCATATCGGGCGGGATGCTGCATCCCAACCTGGGGCTTCATCTTCTCCCAAACCGCTTTGGCCGTGGCCAGCGAGTGGTTGCCGTCGCCCATGGCAAACAGCAGCACCGGCGTATCGCTCCCGACGCCGTACTTCGCCGTGAAGGTTTCCGCCTCCGCCAGCCGGCGCAACGCGGAAATAACCTTTTCTTCCATTGTACCGCTGACGGCATAGCCGGTCAGGTGGCCGCTTTCGAGCATCAGGTCGAAAGCGTAAAGTTTGTCGAATTTGTCTTTAGCCGCGCCAAGCGGCTCGATGACGGTATGCTCAGGGTCGTCAATCAAGACCAGGATGTGCGGAAGCTCCAGCGCCGCGCCCTGGCGTACCTTCATGCGCGGCGGCAGGCGCTCGACAATCGTCCCCTCGGTGGCGCGGATCAGGCTGATGGAACCTTTGGTGTAATCGTAGCGTTCCAGGTCGAGGCACAACAGGATACCCTTGCGGGTCTTACCGCTGACGTTCCGCTCGACGTAGATCAATCCTTCGCGCGGCCGAAGAATGCCTTTAGCCAGATATTCACGCATCTTGGCCTGGATGCGCTGGACGCGCTCATCCTCGTCGGGTTTTTCGAGGTAAACTTCTGGCAAGATGAGATTGAGCGTCGAGGGGCTGTCGCCGACAAGTCTTTCGACCTGCTGCCAGTATTCCGGCTGGGAGGTGAACTGGTCGCAGGCGATGACCGCCCATTTGGTCAGGTCAATGCCCATCCTGGGCAGATAAACCTGGGGAATTTGAACGCCGATGTCGTTGTAGATTTTCATATATTTTTGCATCGAATTTCACGAATTACACGATTTTACTCTTTTGTTTTTTGCCTTTTGTTTTTCTTCGTGGATTATTTCCTGGTAAACTCGATGAGTTTATCCGCCACCTCGGCGCCGACGCGCCCCTGAGCTTCCATCGTCGCCGCGCCGATGTGGGGCGAGCCGATGACGTTATCCAACTTGAGCAGCCTGTTATCGGTGGGCGGCTCCTCGGCAAAAACGTCCAGCGCGGCCGCGGCCACCTTGCCGCTGACCAGCGCCTCATAGAGCGCCTCCTCATCCACAATGCCGCCGCGCGCGCAGTTGACTATACGCACGCCACTCTTCATTTTTTCGAACTGAGCCTTGCCAATCATATTGGTGGATTCCTTCGTCTTTGGCAGATGCAGGCTGATGTAATCGGACTGGGCGAGCAGTTCGTCCAGCAAGACCAACTTTACGCCCTCGGTTTCCTGGATATACGGGTCATAAGCGATGACAGTCATCCCCAGGGCGTTGGCGCGTTTGGCGACTTCCTTGCCGATGTTGCCGACGCCGATCAGACCGAGCGTCTTGCCGCCGATCTCATCGCCCTCGAATTTCTTCTTTTCCCACACCCCGGCTTTCATCGAGGCGGTGGTTTGGTAGATTGAACGCGCCAGGGCAAACATGAAGCCGATCGCCAGTTCTGCCACCGAGGCCGAGCTGGCCTGCGGCGTATTCATGACGGTGATGCCTCTGGAACGGGCGTAGTCGGCGTCAATGTTGTCCAGGCCGACGCCGCCGCGCACAATCACCTTCAGCTTGGGACAAAGGTCAATCAACGGTTGCCGGACCAAGGTCCGGCCGCGCACGACGCAGCCATCGTAGGCGGGCAGCACGTTGGGTAGTTCATCAGCGGTGATTTCGTCACGCACCTCCACCGTCAGACCCGCGGCGCGCATCTTCTCGATGGCATCCATTTCGGTTTTGTCACAGATTAGGATTTTCATATAAGTTCCTCTTCGTTAGATTGGCTTTATGGAAACGCGGAGGTTTCCAAAAAACCATTGTAACACCCCAATAATCCGTGTCAACTGATTTATCTCCTACCTGAACCGTGTTGATTATCCACCTGATTTCCCTCACCCCCTTCCAATGCCTATTGTTAGTGTGCGAATCCGACATCGTGAACTATAATAGACATTATCGGTAATAACTTTTTCTGCATCGATTTACACGAATTGGACGAATTTTCTTAGTGAACTCCCTTATCCCATAGGAAGAGATGAAAATGACCAAACGTGTACACAATTTCAACGCCGGCCCGGCCGTGCTCCCGCTGCCGGTATTACAGCAAGCCCAGGCAGAAATGTTCGACTTCCAGGGCAGCGGCATGTCTGTGCTGGAGATCAGTCACCGCTCGAAAGAGTTCGAGGGCGTGATCCAGCAAGCCGAAGCCGACCTGCGGACATTAATGAACATCCCGTCCAATTACAAGGTGCTCTTCCTGCAAGGGGGCGCAAGTCTGCAATTTACGATGGCGCCGATGAACCTGCGACCGGCCGGCGCCTCCGCCGACTACATCCTGACCGGAGCATGGGGTAAGAAGGCTTTCCAGGAAGCCAGGAAACTCGGCGCGACCCGCGTCGCGGCGACGACCGAAGCCAGCAACTTCGACCACCTGCCGGCCCAGGCCGAACTCGACCTCGACCCCAAGGCCGCCTACCTGCACTTTACCTCCAACGAAACCATCCACGGCGTGGAATATTTCAGCGAGCCGGCGCCCCCGGCCGGGGTCGCGTTGGTGTGCGACGCTTCGTCCGATTTCATCAGCCGCCCGATTGACGTTTCCAAGTATGGCATGATCTACGCCGGCGCACAGAAGAACGCCGGCCCGGCGGGTGTGGTCATCACCATCCTGCGCGATGACCTGCTGGAAAGGACACCCGCGGAGCTGCCCGTGATGTTGGACTACAAAACCCTGGCCAGCGACGGCTCGATGTACAACACGCCGCCCTGCTTCTCCATCTACATCCTCGGCCTGGTGCTGAAATGGCTCAAAGAGATTGGCGGCCTGCCCGAAATCTCCCGCCGCAACCAGGCCAAGGCCAATTTGGTATACAAAGCCATTGACGAGAGCGGCGACTTCTATCGCGGCCACGCCAAAACCGACAGCCGCTCGGTGATGAACGTCACCTTCCGCCTGCCCAACGAGCAACTGGAAGAGCAGTTCACCTCAGAAGCCAGGAAGCGCGAGCTGATCGGCCTGAAGGGACATCGCTCGGTCGGCGGAATGCGCGCCTCGCTTTACAATGCTCTGTCCATCCAAGCCGCGGAATCACTCGTTCAGTTCATGAAAGAATTCCAACAAAAGAATGGCTAATTCTTAGCCCCATCGTGTGCACTCAAAGGTTGTCAACCAATTTGCCCCTTCCCCCGCCTTCCCCCAAATCTAAGAGCGGATTTGCCCTTACAGGATGCTCCGCGAGGGAAGGGGCTATGCCGATGGCACAAAAGCGCCATTTTCAACCATTGAGCGCTTCTCCTCCCCTAAATTCCACGCTCTCTGGAATTTGGGGGAGGTCGGGAGGGGATCGGTTTGTGCGCCCTGACATCTTTTTCGTATACACGGAAACTGGTTATAATTGTTCCATGTCGAACCGACGGCTTGGAATTCGCGTCTGCGCGGTTTATGCTTTTATCACTTTACTCTTCCTCGCCGCATGCGCGCCGAAGTCCAAAGCGACGCCCACCGCGACCCTACAACCGCCAACTGTAACCGCGACAATCACCCCTTCCCCATCACCCACCCTTACCCTCACCCCCGCGCCCAGCCAAACGCCATACGTCATCACCGCCACCAGCGCAGTGACGCCCAGCCCGCGCGGCCTCTTTGTCCTTTCCCTGAACGAGGCGGGCTACGCACATTTATTCATTTACTCTCCCCTATCGCTGACTCTCACCCGCCTGACTGCCGATCCCTGGGACGATATCACGCCCTGCCTCAGCCCGGACGGCAGCCAGGTTGCCTTTGCCTCGCGGCGCAACGGTTACTGGGACCTTTACCTGCTCGAGCTGGGCACAGGCGATCTCACCCGCGTGACGGATACGCTCGAATACGACGCCTCCCCATCCTGGTCACCCGATGGTCAATGGCTGGCCTACGAAAGCTACGTGGACGATAACCTGGAGATATTCATCCGCTCGGCAACCGACCCAACCCAGGCACCCATCCGTTTGACTGAAAATCCCGCCACCGACCATTCGCCGGCCTGGTCGCCGAAAGGTCGCCAGTTGGCTTTCGTCTCCAATCGCAGCGGCGAGGACGAAATCTGGATCGCCGACCTCGACCGCCTGGGTGAAGAGCGTTTCATCAACGTCAGCCGTGATCCACAGAACAGCCAGGCTCATTCAGCCTGGTCAGCGGATGGAGAAAGACTGGCCTGGGCAACAGCGGATGCCAACAGCGGCCTGAGCAGCCTCCATGTCTGGGACAGCCGCCAACCCGCGCCTGCCCCCCGTTGGGGGGTTGCCCCGCGCTTGGTCGGCAGCGGCGACTGGCCGGTCTGGGAAGAGAATGGCCACCTGGCAGCGCGCTTGACCACCGCCAACCAGAACTACCTGACCGCTTACGATGCCTCCTCCGGCGAACTCAGCCTGCCGCCCATGCTCCTGCCGGGAGAATTGCGCGGCCTCTCCTATGGGATGGCTGCCCTGACCAATCCCTTACCCGCAGCCATTCAAGCAGCCGCTGCGTCCACACCCGCGCCGCTCTACCAGCCAGCCACCTCGCCGCAAGACGGGATCCCTGCCGGGCGCGCCGCGCTCGTCACACTCCAGGGCATCCAGGCCCCTTTTCCACAACTTCACGACATGGTTGACGAATCCTTCCAGGCCTTGCGCCAACGCCTCATCGCCGAGGCCGGCTGGGATGCTCTCGCCAGCCTGGAAAATGCTTACATCCCGCTGACGACGCCTCCCGACCCCGGCTTGAGCCAGGACTGGCTTTATACCGGGCGCGCCTTCAGCTTCAACCCGGCGCTGGTCAATGCCGGCTGGATCAACATCGTGCGTGAAGATTTCGGCCAGCAGACTTATTGGCGCATTTTTCTGCGGGTACGCGCCCAGGATGGCTCACAAGGAGAGCCGCTGCATCAGACGCCCTGGGATTTCAGCACGCGCTATGGTGACAACCCGGCCGCCTTCGAGCAGGGAGGCAGCCTGATGAGCGCCATCCCACAGGGATACTGGCTGGATTTTACCTCCCTGGCGCTTCAATATGGTTGGGAACGCTTGCCGGCCCTCGGCAACTGGCGTACCTACTTCAGTGGGGCGCGCTTCAATGAATTTGCCATGCGGCAGGGCTTGACCTGGCAGGAAGCCATGCTGGAACTTTATCCGCCCGAGGCGCTGATCACGCCGACCGCGGTCATCCCACCCACCCGCACCCCCACGCGCACCCCGTGGGGATACAAGCCTCCCACGCCCACGCGCACGCCGACGCCCCAGCCCACGTTCACGCCTTCGCCATGAAACCGATACTTTCTTTATGGCTGATGGCCTCCTGCTTGCTACTCCTTTCGGCGTGCAAACCCACCAACGCGGGTCAAACTGCCGCGAAAGAAATCCTCGCGAGCGAGACGCCGATCGAGAGGTTGATTGAAATACCGACCGGAACTTCGCTGGCCAGCCTCCCCAAAATTACCAATTCTCCCGCTCCTTCTTTGACTCCGCTGCCAACCAGCACCCTCGCTGAAATAACACCAACGTCCGTTCCCACTACCACGTTTGTCGCTTCACTACCGATCATTTTCCCAACTCAAGGCGCGACGCCAGAATCCGCCTGGCGGCCGCCGCTTTACCCGACTCCCTGGGCGCTCTCGCCCTACGACCATTTCTACTTCGCCCGCCCGATGGCTGCCAACGTGGTCACCTGGCCGATCGCGGATTATCGTTACGGAGGCATCTTCTTCCGCCCCGAAGTGGTGCATAGCGGCATTGATCTTCCGGCCGATATTGGTACGCCGGTTCAGGCTACCGGGTCAGGGACTGTCGTCTGGGCTGGTTGGGGATTATTCAACAACGCGCCAAACTACACGGATGACCCCTATGGGAAGGCAGTCGCCATCCGCCACGACTTCGGGTACAAAGGTCAGCCACTCTACACGATTTATGCCCATCTCTCCGAGGTGGATGTCGTCGTCGGCCAGACGGTGAAGGTCGGGGATATCCTCGGGAAAGTTGGGAAAACCGGATTCACGACCGGGCCGCATCTCCATTACGAGGTGCGCATTGGCGCCAACGACTTTTTCTCAACCCGCAACCCGGAGCTCTGGTTGGTACCGCCGGAAGGCTGGGGAGTCCTGGTTGCCCGCATCATAGATACCTATCAACGCCCCCTACATAACTACGCCATCCTCGTCCGCTCGGAGGCCACCCAGCGAGCCTGGATCGTCAAGAGCTACGGCGAGACTGGTGTAAATAGCGACCCCTACTACAACGAAAATTGGGTGTTGAGCGACCTGCCGGCCGGCGCTTATCAGATCAACGTTCCATTCGCCGGGATAAACTATAGATTGGAAATTCAAATCTTGCCCGGTCAGATAACTTATTTCACCTTTCAGGGATACAAGGGATATAACAGCGAACTACCCTCGCCGCCACAGAGCGATATACAGAACCAACAACCTTGACGTATCGAACATCCGTGCTATACTCTAACAAATCAAAGTGTAGAGAGGAATATTATGGCCCGCAAATCCACCGATTCCAATTCAGGCAACTCAATGAACGAAGCGCGCCGCGCCATGCTGGATAAGGCTCTCGGCGACATCGTCAAACGCTATGGCGATGGTTCCATCATGCGCCTGGGGGAGGCGCACAGCATGGCCGTGGAAGTGATTCCCACCGGCTCGCTATCCCTAGATTTGGCGCTCGGTGTGGGTGGGATTCCGCGCGGGCGCATCACCGAGATCTACGGCCCTGAGGCCTCCGGCAAGACCACCCTCGCCCAGCACATCGTCGCCGAGGCCCAAAAACTGGGCGGTACTGCCGCGTTCATTGACATGGAACACGCCCTCGATCCCACTTATGCTGCCCGTTGCGGTGTGGACGTTGATAATCTTTTAATTTCACAACCCGACACCGGCGAGCAGGCCCTCGAGATCACCGAGACGCTCGTCCGCTCCGGCGCGGTGGAGTTGGTAGTGATCGACTCGGTCGCCGCGCTGGTGCCGCGCTCTGAACTCGAAGGCGATATGGGCGATGCCCAGATGGGCGCCATGGCGCGGCTGATGTCGCAGGCCTTACGCAAGCTATCCGGCGCCATCAACCAGACCAAGACCGCGGTCGTCTTCACCAACCAGTTACGCCAGAAGATCGGCGTTATGTTTGGCAACCCCGAAACCACCACTGGCGGGCAGGCGCTCAAATTCTACGCCTCGGTGCGCCTGGATGTGCGCCGCATCCAGTCCATCAAGGTCGGCGCGGAGATCATCGGCAACCGCACGCGCGTGCGCGTCGTCAAGAACAAGGTCGCCGCGCCCTTCCGCATGGCCGAGTTCGACATCATGTACAACGAGGGCATTTCCAAGGTCGGGGACCTGATTGACTTGGCGACCCAACTCAGCATCATTGATAAGCGCGGCGCGTTCTACTCCTACGGCGAGACCCGCATCGGACAGGGCCGTGAGAACTCCAAAGAATTCTTGCGCCAGAATCCCGACCTGGCCGACGAGATCGAGCTGGTCATCCGCCAGCGCTCCGCAGGCGGCGAGGTAGCCCTGCCGCTCTCAGGTGCAGAAGATGATGAGGGGGGAGAAGAATAGGAATTGGTAGATGAACACAGATTCACGGCCTACAAGCTTATCCAGCTTAATACCTGTGTTCATCTGTGTTTATCTCTGGGTAATCCTGACTGCCTGCGCAGGGAAAGAAAACCTCACACTAACGGCATATATCCCGCCAACGCCCGCCAACGCGCCGCTTGCGACATCGCAACCGGCGGCATCTGATCCACCCGCCGCGCCGACACTGCATTGCGTTGACAACCTCCATTTTCTGAAAGATATGACCATACCGGATGGCAGCCGCGTCACGCCCGGAAGTACACTCGACAAGCAGTGGCAGGTCGAAAACAACGGCAGCTGCAATTGGGATGATCGCTACCGACTGCGGTTGATCGCCGGGGCGGAGATGGGCGCGCCCGCCGAGCAGGCCCTTTACCCGGCCCGTTCCGGGACGCAGGCCGTCATCCGCATCCTGTTCACCGCACCTCTCGAAGCGGGGGAATATCTCAGCGAGTGGCAGGCTTATGCTCCAGATGGAACACCGTTTGGGGAGACGTTATTTATCAAGATTGTTGTTGAGTAGACACTGTTTTCGCGGTGATAGAAGGTTAAAGTGACTGGCCTTGGGTATATCATTCGCCCGCTCGCTCCCGCTGACTGCGAATGGATGGGGCGCCGCATCGCCGAATCGTGGGGCGCGGAAAGCGTCATCGCCCACGGGCAACTTTTTCGCCCGGCCAAACTGCCGGGGTTTGCCGCCGAGGCCGAAGGCGAAATCATCGGCCTGCTGACCTATCACATCGAAGGCCAGGCCTGCGAAATCGTCACGCTCGATTCGTGGCGCGAAGGGCTGGGCGTGGGTAGCGCGCTCATCAAAGCCATGACACAGGCCGCCCATCAGGCCGGATGCCGCAGGCTGTGGCTCATCACCACCAACGACAACACCCCTGCCCTGCGCTTCTATCAAAAACGGGGATTCGTCATCGCCGCTGTGCAGATCAACGCTATCGAACGATCCCGCACGCTCAAGCCTGAAATCCCGCTGACGGGCATGGACGGTATCCCCATCCGGGATGAAATCGAATTGGAAATGATGCTATGACAACTCCCATTATTGATCTGATCCACCGCCACGCCTCCGTCCGCCGCTACAAAGCGGACCCGCTGCCTGCTTCCGTTATCGAGGCCATCGTCGCTGCCGGGCAGCGCGCTTCGACCTCCTCGAACCTGCAAGCCTACGGCGTGGTCGCCGTGACCGATTCCGCCAAACGCCAGAAGCTGGCCGAGCTATGCGGCGACCAGAAACACGTCGCCGACGCGCCGCTCTTCCTGGCCTTCTGCGCAGACCTGGCGCGTCTCGAGCGTGTCTGCCATTTACGCGGCTATACTCAAATGACTGGTTACGTCGAAAATTTCCTGGTCGCGGTTATGGATGCGGCCGTCCTCGCCCAAACTGCCGCCCTGGCCGCAGAGTCGCTCGGCCTGGGCATCTGCTACATCGGCGGCATTCGCAACAACCCAAAGGAGGTCATCGAATTGCTGCAACTGCCGCGGCTGGTCTTTCCCATCAGCGGCATGACAATCGGCTGGCCGGAAAAATCGCCGCGCTTGAAACCACGCCTCCCACTGCGCGCCGTGTTACATTGGGAAAAGTACGATACGAGCGGCGAAGACGGAGCATTGCGCGAGTACGACCGCGCCATGATCGCAACAGGTATTTACGAGGGGCGGCAGATACCAGTTCCGGGCCAAGAAGGCGAAATGGAAGACTACGGCTGGACAGAACATTCCGCCCGGCGGGTATCCGCGGCAGCGCGCGCCAATCTCCGCGCGATACTGGAAGAACAGGGTTTTGCCCTGAAATAACATGAACCAGCAACCATCCAGCCCTCCCGCACAGAAAGTGAGTATGCCTTGGCGCGTTACGCCCGCTGGCAGGTAATTCTCGGCCTGTTTATCTTGCTGGCGCTTTTCATGGGTGTTTTGCTGCCGGGAGTAATAAGCCGGATTGGACCCGGCAACAGCGCGCCAATTGATCTGACCTTTTTCCCCTCGCCTCAAACGATCTTTTCCATGCTCGCCGCCTTCGACGCGCCCGGCCGCGCCTTCTACCGCCTCCACGAACTGACTCTGGATATTATCTACCCGATCACATACACGCTCTTCTTCAGCCTGCTGATCACCTTCTTGCTCAACAGCGCAAGCAAGCGCAAAAGTCCCTTGCAACTGCTCAACCTGATCCCTTTCGGTACGCTGATATTCGATCTGTTGGAAAACGCCGGCATTGTGGCCTTATTGACGCTCCACCCATCCCAACCCTCCAGCCTGGCCTGGTTTGTCAGTTTATCCAACGGCATCAAATGGCTGTTCGCAGCCGCGATGATTCTGGCTATGCTGATTTCATTCGGAATGTGGGCAGCGCATAAAATTGCTCCTGGCAGCAATAAAGTCTGAAATCCTGCCGTTAGAAAGTGTTTTGAAAATCCAAAATCAACCGGAGACACTTGCACCCCGTTCGGGCCGGGAGCCCGCCGGGGCGAGACGGCCTGCTGCAAGTGCAGGTGTGAACGGAGATAAACTTTAATAAAGGCAAAATGACTAAAATGCTCACTCCCTCCGCCCAAAAAGTGCAGGACGCCTTGTGCGCCCTCGGATTAGATAGCAGCGTGATCGAATTTCAGGAAAGCACGCGCACCTCCGCCGAAGCCGCGGCGCGCGTCGGCTGCGAAATTGGGCAGATCGTCAAATCGCTCGTCTTTCGCGGACAGGCTTCGGGTAAGCCACTGCTCGTCCTGACCAGCGGCGCCAACCGCGTCGACGAGGCGCGCATCAGCCAGTACCTTGGCGAACCAATCGGCCGCGCGGATGCGGATTTTGTCCGAACCATCACTGGTTTCGCCATCGGCGGCGTGCCGCCGCTCGGTCACAACCAGCCAATCGAAACCTTCATTGACGAAGATCTGCTGCAATACGCCTCGATCTGGGGGGCAGCCGGTACGCCGAACGCGGTTTTCGAGTTGACGCCGGAGGATCTGAAGAAGATGACAGATGGAAAAGTGGTCAGGGTCAAATGATGCCACTAGATTTTCCTGAACGCACCGATCTGGGGAACGGCTATGCCTGGAGCGCCAAACTGACCAGCCACGACTGGGCGCGCATGGCCAATTTCTATTTCGACATCAGCCTGTACAAAGGGGAAGAACTTGTGCGAGTATTCAGCGCCGACACCCACGATTGGAATTATGGCGATCCGAATTGCGCCCATACAGAAGCAGAAATTCGAGAAAACGTGCATTATGAATTGCACAGGGCGGCAAAAGCAATGATTCCATAACCCGGGCAGTCCGGAACTAGAAGATATTTACCACGGGGTCACCAGGATACAAATATGGCTCATTGAGATTTGCCCTGATTCGGCTGCTGTCGCTCGTGGCAGACCTGACATGTCTACCCTTACGGGTACACGTCCGCGAAAGCCTTGCGTTCGAAGACCCGCGTCCACGCGAGCGTCATGGCAGACAGCAGCGCGGATGAGACATGTCAGATCTCCGGAGGAAAGTCTGACGAGGGGCAGGCACAGGAAGAGCGTCTTCTAGGTTTTTGGGCTTGACAAGCGGTTGGGAGATATTGTAGAGTATTGACAGTGAACTTGTTCAGCAATTTGACCGTCAAACATCCTATCTTTAGAGGCCGCTAGAAAACCCGTCTTCAACCGCACGGTGACGCTGAAGGATAGCTGGGCAAAGATAGAGCAGAAGGCAGACCTCCGAGGTCTTTGAGACCTCGGAGCCTATATTATTGTCTCGATGCTGCGAATCGCATCCCTGAGTTCCTCATTGTCAAAAGCTTCCGCCAACGCGTCAAGGCGCTCGAAAAAAGCCGGGTCTTCAAGGACAACGATGCGCCGGTTCTGAACCTCGCGAAGGAAGCGGTTGTAAGAAATGTCAGCCATGGATGCTCCACCGCGCAAGTCCGTTTCACTGTGCATGTAAGCCTGAATAGCACGATCAAGCTTTTGGGCGCGTAGTCCTTCCAGAATCCATTTTTTCATGAGCGCCGCTTCGGTAATCGCGGTTTGCTGGGCAACACGCGCCAACTCATCGGCCTCTCTGGGGGCTAATCGAATTGATTTTGTAATTACCATTTCGCTCATTGCGCTTCACCTCGCTTGCGAGCTATTTCATCTACAACAGTCTCCGCCCGTCGTATCAACGCGAGGCTGGTTATTAATGCCAGACGATGCAAATATCCTCGTACTGCTCTTAACGTGATTTTGCCTTCGGCATAGAGCAGGACACAGAAATCTGGCACGCTGACGCACTAAAGGATGACGTACTGCATTTGGCAATTTCGGACGAACCGGAAGCGGGGAGTGTCGAACTCAGTCCCAACATCACAGTCGAGTTAAATGACAAAGGTGAAATGATTGGCATCGAAATCTTGGGGGCCAGCCGCTTTATTCGAGATTCGATAATGGAGTCGGTGCCGGCAAGGGTGCTGCGTGTTTCCGAACTCCAACCCGTTTGATGGTCAGTGGCAACTCATATATTCGTGCGGTCGTAGGAAGAGTTTTTAAGCCGTCATTGCAGCCATTTTCAATTCACTTGGCAGCGAGAGCAAATATTCACGTACTTCCAGGTTCATCCGATCAATCTCGGCCAGATAGCCCGAGACAGATAACCGATAATTAACTGGATTGGTTTCCATGCGCCGTAGATGTGCAACCTGTTGCTGGAAATCAGCAATCCGTTTCAGGGTGACTTGTAATTCTCTGTCTGTCTTAATCATACGACCTCCACAATTCCGCGCAATTCTCCATCGCGTTTAATTTGCCAGTGCCCAACCGCAACTTCTTCTCCCCCAAAAGCAGCCAGAAGCCGCACCCAAAACACGCTCGCACCGAAGTAGTATTGGGCGGCAGGGTGATCGAACAATGCTCTCGAATAACGGAAGTTCGTAGTCGCGGACGCAGCGGAGCGAAGTCCGCACATGCGACACTCCGCTTCACTTCGTGTCGCACTACGAACCAAATCTTCCGTAAAGATAATTCAACTCACGCAAGCGCACCTGCAATGCCTCGCTCATCGCCCCCTCCCCCATCCGCCAGCCCCAATTGCCACCCAAACGGGAGGGATAATTCATGCGCGCTTCTGTGCCCAGGTTGAGCAGATCCTGCATGGGTGACAACGAATAGACAGCCACCGAAGCCCAAACGGCGCGGATCAAATCCCAGGCAAAACCAGATTCCGAAGTCTGAGACCCTTCGTTTCCACTCAGGGCAGGCTTCGGAATCTGGTTGAGGTAACGATTTGCGAAGTCGCGCTCGTTCTCCGGCGCCGACTCGTACCAGCCGCGGGCGGTATCGTTATCGTGCGTGCCGGTGTAGGCCACGCAATTCTGGGAGTAGTGATGCGGCAGGAAGGGATTATCCGGCCCGGAGAAGCCAAATTGCAGGATTTTCATCCCCGGCAGACCAAATTGATCGCGCATAGCAATGACATCCGGCGTGATGAGTCCCAGGTCTTCGGCGATGATGGGCATGGACGGACAGCCGTCCGCCCCGACAGCCTCTCTGCTCAACGCGCGGCTGACAGCAGCGAGGAAATCCAGGCCGGGACCAGGCGCCCAACGACCGATCTCGGCGGTCGGGTTGCCGGCCGGGACTTCCCAGTAACCGGCAAAGCCGCGGAAATGATCCAATCGGAGGATGTCCACCATCTTCAACATGGCGCGGAAACGCTCCAGCCACCAGGTGTAACCGGTCGCTTTGTGGACATCCCAGCGGTATAGCGGATTGCCCCACAATTGACCGGTCGGCGAGAAGTAATCCGGCGGGACGCCCGCAACGACAGTCGGCCGGCCGTCCTCGTCCAGGCAGAACAGCTCCGGGTGCGCCCAGACATCCGCGCTATCGTAGGCGACAAAGATGGGGATATCGCCGATGATCTGGACGCCACGTTCGTTGGCATAGGTTTTGAGGGCGTGCCATTGTTGGAAGAAGAGATACTGGTAAAACGTAAAACGTAATACGTGATGCGTGAGGGACTCGCGAGCTTTGGCCAGGGCAGCGGCATCCCGTTTTCGGAGCGGTTCGGGCCAGCTCTCCCACGAGCCGCCGCCGTGGGCTTCCTTGAGCGCCATGAAGAGGGCGTAGTCGTCCAGCCAGGAGGCGTTTTCAGCGCAGAAAGTGTCGAAGCTTGTCCTGCCTGTCCTGCCTGTCCTGCCGTCTCGCACCGGCGTGCCGCCGTTGTTCGCGGCACGAACGGTGGCGGTCAGGCCAGGGAGCAGAGTCGAAGGATGACGGCGAACAGGCCCGGGGTCCGAAGAGAAGCGGATGAAAGCCCGTTCGAGCAGGTTCAACTTCCAGGGGATGAGCGCGCCAAAGTCAACGCGGTTTGCCGGGAAGTCCGTCTTCTCCACCAAATCATTTGGATGAAGCAGGTCATCGCGGAGCAAGAATTCCGGGCTGATGAGATAGGGATTGCCGGCAAAGGCCGAGAAACACTGGTAGGGCGAATCGCCGTAACCGGTCGGGCCGAGCGGCAGCACCTGCCAGAGTTTGCAGCCGGATTCGGCCAGGAAATCCACCCAGGCGTAGGCCTGCGCGCCGAGGTCGCCGATGCCGTATGGCCCGGGCAGGCTGGTGGGATGCAGGAGGATGCCGGAAGCGCGCTCAAATTTCATAGGGCTGTCTCTTGGTTTGAATGGTCTGACCCGATTTTACCCGCAGATTGGGGTAATCGGAAGCAATAACGTCAGTGGCGATGGTCGCACCTGCTTCGATAATCGTTCCGGGCGGGACCTGGCTGCTCTTGCCGATCACGGTCAGGCCTGACTTTTCATCGGTTGAGCCGACGCGGGCCGCCTGCCCGACCCGGCCGCGCTTATCAATAATGGCGCGTTCGACCACGGCTCCGGCTTCGATGACAACGTCCGTCAACAGGATCGAATAGCGCACAATCGCGCCGGCGTGGACGACCACACCCGGCGAGAGTACGCTGCAATCAATCTGCGCGCCAGTTTCGATCACGCAGCCATCCGAGAGCATGGAGTTGGCGATAGTGGTATTATTGGCTACGCGAGCCGGGGGGCGTTCCTCGGTACGAGTATGGATGACCCAGCGACGGTCGTTCAAGTCCAGCGGCGGCGGATTATCCAACAAGTCCATGTGCGCCTGCCAATAGGATTCGATCGTGCCCACGTCCACCCAGTAGCCGGTGTATGGGTAGGCATAGACACGCCTCTTCTCCAACAACATGCGCGGGATCAAGTCCTTGCCAAAATCGTGGGAGGAGTCGCTGCGCTGATGGTCCTCCCACAGGGCGCGGTCGAGCGCCTCCAGGTTGAAAACGTAGACGCCCATATTGGCCAGGTCTGAGGGCGGCTCGGCTGGCTTTTCGACAAATGACGAGACGCGGTAATCACTTTCCACGCCAAGGATGCCGAAGCGTGAGGCCTCGCTCTGCGGAACGCGGATGGTGGCCATGGTCAACTCGGCTTCATGGTCGCGGTGGAAGGTGATCATGGCATCATAATCCATGGCGTAGACATGATCGCCTGAGAGGATAAGTACCTGATCCGGCTGAGACCGTTTGATAAAGGCAAAATTCTGCTGGACAGCATCGGCAGTACCCACGTACCAATCCGCGCCGGCGCGCGCCTTGTAAGGCGTATACATGCGCACGCCGCCGGTGAAATCGCGGTTGAGGTCCCAGGGGCCGCCGGCGCCGATATGCTCGATGAGCGAATGGGGGCGATACTGCGCCAGGATCATCACGTCGAAGATGCCGGAGTTGACGCAGTTCGAGAGGGTGAAGTCAATGATGCGGTACTTCCCAGCAAACGGGACAGCCGGCTTGGTGCGTTTGACGGTCAGCACGCTCAGACGGGAACCTTCTCCCCCAGCCATGATGACGGCACGAGTTTTCATTCTACACCTCCTCAGGGCGTCTTGAAGATAGCGGGAGTCTTATCTTGTCAGAGATTGGTAAACCGCCAGATATTGCTGCGCGGATTTCGTCCACGAGAAATCTTGTTTCATGCCATTGCGCTGTAGTTTTCGCCACTTCGCCTTTTGGGGATAGACGGCCAGCGCGCCGCGGATCGCCTCAGCCAGAGCCTCGGCGGAAGCCGCTCCGAACAAGAAACCTGTGCGCCCCTCCTCGACCGTGTCCTTCAACCCACCGGTTGCGCGCACAAGCGGCACGCAGCCGTAGCGCATGGCGATCATCTGGGCCAGGCCGCAGGGTTCGTAGCGCGAGGGCATCAGGAAGATATCTGCACCACCGTAGATCAGCCGTCCCAGCGGAGCATCATAGGCGATAACGGCGCGAACGCGGCCGGGGAAATCGGCCTCCATTCTGCGGGCACCATCTTCCAGCGAAGCATCGCCTTTTCCCAGGATTACCACCTGCCAGGACATATCTACAACCTGGCGCAAGGCATCCAAAACGAGGTCAACGCCTTTCTGCGGATCAATGCGCCCAACCATCGCCAACAGCGGAATGTCAGGATCATTATGCAGGCCAAGACGCTCCTGCAAGGCGGCCTTGTTGACCGGGCGCGAGCGGAGGCTGCGGGTGTCGAAATTGGCAGCCAGAGCGGGATCGGTCAGCGGGTCCCAGGAAGCCATATCGAGGCCATTCAGGATGCCTGAGAAGGCACCCTGGCGTCCACGCAGGAAGTTTTGCAACCCACAACCAAATTCCGGCGTGAGGATTTCCTGTGCGTAAGTCGGCGAGACGGCGACGAGCGCATCCGCGGCCCACAATCCCAATGGCAACGGCTGGGTATGCGCCCATTGCGGCAGCGCCTCATCTTCCACCGGGTTCAGGCCATAAGCGGCAAGCTGCTGCGAGCCGTCTCCGCCCATGTAGGGCAGGTTGTGGAGGGTCAGCACTGACTTCATGCCAGCCAGGAAAGGATCGCGCTGCCGGGCGCGCAGGGCATAGAGCGCCAGGGCGGTGTGCCAGTCGTTGGCGTGGAGGATATCCGGCCGCCAGCCCAGGTGACGGGTTATCTCCAGCACGGCCAGGGAGAAGAAAGTGTATTTTTCGCGGTCGAATGCCAGATCGTTCGAATAGACGGCTGTCGCTTTCGTGACCGGACCCCCGGCGATGAAATAGACTGGCATACCTTCCAGCTCGCCCTCGAAAACCTGAGCCGGGATGTTGATTCCGTCCCGCAAAACGGTGAACTCAACGCCTGGAACTAAGGTGTTTATATTCGTCCGGATAGCAGGATGGAGAGGGATTACCAGGCGCACGTCCAGACGCGGTTCACCGGGCAGGGCGCGCAAGGCGAGCGGAAGTGAACCCGCTACATCTGCCAATCCGCCCACCTTGACGAACGGCTCGGCCTCTGCGGCGAGGAAGAGGACTTTGATCGTTTTTGTCATTGGTTCTATTGTACAACAAAATGCCCCCCTACCTCCACTCAGCCCTCCCCCATTCGTAATTCGAATGGGGGAGGGTCAGGGAGGGGGTCAGACCTTCTCCACCGGGAACTGGATCTCGGTCACAGTAGCCGAGGCAGTCTGGCTGACCATGCCATTCCCCTCCTCGGTAACGTGCAGGTAGATTTCACGGCTCGGCCCGCAGATGCGGTAGCCGTTGGCGTCAATCCACTTCGCGATCGCATCGTAAGCCTCGCCGATGGTGACAAACGGCCCATGATGCACGGTGCAGGCCATCGTCTCGACGGCGGGTAGGGTGCGCACCTTGACGCGGCCGGTTTCAGCCAAGTCGGCCTCGATCGGCTCGCAAGCCTCGATATCCCAATCGCGCTCCTTGTATTCATCGTCGTGGTACAGGCTGAAGCATGACGCGGCGGGGCGGACACGCAACTTTGCGAGGTATCCTTCCAGCTCGCTCCACAGCGATCCCTGCTGGGGGGGCGTGGGGACAATGCCGCGCACCGAGGCGACCTTGATGGGTTCGACTTTCTTGATGACAACGTCATACTTGGACATATCTTCCTCCTGTTCGATTTGCCTCAGCCGGGCTTCGACCCGCTCCAGACGTTCCGTCTCCTCCTGGAGCCTTTGCCTGATCTCCACCCTGCGTAGTTTCAGCATCCCGCGCATCTGTTCCGCAGTCAGGCTGTCGCGCAGGAGTTGGCCGATCTCCTCGAGCGAGAAGCCCAGGTCGCGCAGCGCCAGGATGCGGTTCAGGCGGGGCAACTGGTCAAATTCGTAGTAGCGGTAGCCGGTGAAGCGATCCACGGCGATGGGCTTGAGCAAATCCATCTCGTCGTAGTAGCGTAATGTTTTGATCGAGACACGGCTGAGTTTAGAGAAGTCTCCGATCCGGATCATGTTCTGGAAGCCTCCGCCCTATTTATACAACCTCCAGCAGGAGGAGAGTCAAGAGGATTTACGATTGGCGATTGCGCCGCGTCCATGGCCAGTGCGAGTGCGCCCAAGACACCCGCACGCTCTCCCAACGCAGGTGGGATAATGTATTCGTCATTATTCTTCAGGATTGCAGGCGACTGAAGATAGCCATTGAACAAGGTTTGCACATCGCGGCGAATGAGCGGGAAAAGGTGGGCTTGCTGCATCACACCTCCGCCGAGGATGACCTTCTGCGGCGAGAGGGTGTAAATCCAATTGACCAGACCCAGGGCCAGGTAACGCGCTTCCAGCGCCCAAGCCGGGTGTTCGGGTGGAAGCGTCTCCGCCGGTTGCCCCCAGCGTTTCTCGATGGCCGGGCCGGAAGCCAGACCCTCCAGGCAGTCTCCGTGAAAAGGACAGATACCGGCGAAAGGGTCAGCCTGCCAATCGTGCGGCAGATAGAGATGACCCATTTCAGGGTGAAGCAAACCATGCAAGAGGTGACCGTTAGCCATGCCTCCCCCGCCGATACCGGTGCCGATGGTCAGGTAGATAAAGGTATCCAATCCACGCGCCGCGCCCCAACGCCATTCACCCAGCGCGGCGGCGTTCACATCCGTATCGAATCCGATTGGCAAATCCAATGCCTGCTGTATCGCGCCGACAAAATTGGTGTTTGACCAACCCGGCTTTGTGGTGGGCAGGATATAGCCGCAGGTTGGTGAATTTAGGTGCAGGTCGAGTGGGCCGAAGGAGGCGATCCCAATGGCAGAAAGTTCGCCATGTTCCTTCTGTTGCTGACGAAAAAAGTCAACCGCCCGTTGAATGGTCTCTGCTGGGGATGTCGTCGTGAAGCGCGTTTCGGCGCGGATATCCTCCGCTCCGCTGGCGAGGATGCAGACGAATTTGGTGCCGCCAGCTTCGATGCCTCCGAAGATAGGAGCCATTGGTTTTCTCGGAATGCGCTTAAGGAATTGCTGAGTTGGTAAAGTCATAATTAAGTGGACGTGAGCCTGCCCCTTTCGTCCATATCCAGACATTGCCGACACGGAAATATGCCACTCTTAATACTGTGGGGGGCGGCGTGAGCGTTGGCGTTTCCGTGGGCGGGATGGGCGTGGGCATGCCGGGGCCAAAGAGCGGGCCGCTTTCGCAAGCCACGACAAGAAACAACAATAGGATGGCAACTATTACAGTTTCTTTTTCATGGGGTCACGCCCCTGCCGAAGGCCTACTCGGCTCGAAATGTCACAACTCATGTCCACTATTATACATCGGGTATCCAAACTCGGACAAGCCCCCGAAGTGCGGGGACAGGCCGGAACCGAAAAAGGATTATCCACGAAGGCCACGAAGATCACGAAGTTTTTTGGCTCATTGGGAATCGCCGTGATTAAAACCTTTTGGACACGGATTACACGGACAAACACGGAAAAAACACGGATTTTTTAATGTTTTTTCCGTGAGATTCCGTGAAATCCGTGCAATCCGTGTACGAATCACGGAAAATCCCAAAGAGCCAGTTTTTTCCAGCCGAAGGCCTGCCCGGCAGAGAGTTGATAAACAGGGAAATTTGCTCTATACTAATGACAAGAAGCAGAACCATCGCAAAGGAATAAGCTGATGAAAGCCATGCTACTGAAGCAGATATCCAATCTGGAAGAAAATAATTCACCGCTGGAACTTGCGCATCTGCCTGAACCGTTACCCGGCGAGAATGAAATCCTGATCAAAGTTTCCACCTGCGGAGTATGCCACACCGAGTTGGACGAGATCGAAGGACGCCTGCCGCCACGCGAACTGCCGATGATCTTGGGACATCAAGTCATCGGGGTGGTGGCCGCGGCCGGGGGCGCGGCGAGCAGGTTCAAGGTCGGCGAGAGGGTCGGGGTCGCCTGGATCCACTCAACGTGCGGAAAATGCAGACACTGCCAAGAAGGGAACGAAAACCTGTGCGTACATTTCCAGGCTACCGGCAGAGACGTTAACGGCGGTTACGCCGAATACATGACGGTCCCGGAAGATTTTTGTTACCCCATTCCGCCCATCTTTTCGGATGCTGAAGCTGCGCCCTTGTTATGCGCGGGCGCCATCGGCTTCCGCTCGCTGAAATTGAGCGGACTAAAGAACGGAGGCAACCTGGGGCTAACCGGTTTCGGAGCTTCGGCGCATTTTGTTCTGATGTTGGTCAGACACAGCTTTCCAGCTTCGCACGTGTTTGTCTTCTCCCGCAGCGAGGCTGAACGCATCTTTGCCCGTGACCTGGGGGCTGTTTGGGCTGGCGACATAGAAGAAGAATCCCCCGAGAAGTTGTCCAGTATTATTGATACCACCCCAGCCTGGAGACCGGTCGTGGAGGCGCTGAAAAACCTGGAACCCGGCGGCAGGCTGGTCGTCAACGCCATCCGCAAGGAAGAGGTGGATAAGGATCAGTTACTGCGCCTGGATTACCCAACCCACCTGTGGCTGGAAAAGGAGATCAAAAGCGTCGCCAACGTGACCCGAAGGGATGTGCGTGAATTTCTGGAATTGGCGGCTGAGATTCCCATCCGGCCGGAAATTCAGGAGTTTGCCCTGAGCGAGGCGAACCGGGCGCTGCTCGAACTCAAGAGCAGAAAGATACGCGGCGCGAAGGTTTTGAGGATTGCGTGACAGGTGTTGATTCCAATGAGGATTTGGTCTATACTGGATACATACCTGAACGGAGGCAGTATGTTGAATAATATTAATTACACGCTCCATAAAATGCCGAGGGCGATTTTGGTTCTCATTGCCTGCGTCCCTATCGCGATTATCGGTGTCAGTGACTATTCAACCAACTTCGATTTCTCGATCAGCTTCTTCTACCTGGCGCCCATCATCTTTGCTACCTGGTATATTGACCTGACGGCTGGTATCACTCTATCCGTTATGAGCACAATTATCTGGCTTGCCACCAGCGCAATAGCGCTGCCCTCTCAGGGGATTTCCATGTGGGTACTGGTATTGGAAAGCGCAATTCGGCTGGGTTTATTCCTGGTCGGCGCAATACTTATAGCCCAACTGCATCGTTCTCTCAATCGCGAGAGGGGGTTGGCGCGAACAGACTACCTCACTGGAATTTTGAATTCGAGGGCTTTCCGCGAGCAGGCGAATATTGAACTGGCGCGTGCCAAACGAAGCCAGAGACCGTTTACGATCATCTACTTCGAACTGGATAATTTCAAGGAGATAAACGAGCGCTTCGGCCACGCTCAGGGTGATAAGGTGTTGCAGTTTATTGGAAGAGAGTTATCCCGCTTTCTGCGCGTCACCGACATCATTGGGCGGATGGGTGGAGAGGAGTTTGTTGTCCTGTTTTCGGAAACTGATCAACAAAATGCATACAGTGTAGTTGCCCGCCTGTATAGTTTTCTTACTGCTGAAATCCGCAAGAAGAAATGGCCGATTACGATAAGTATGGGAGTGTTAACCTGCATACAGACAACCATTGAGCTTGATAAAGTTCTTCATGAAGTAGATAAGATGATGTATGAATCTAAAAAAAGTGAAGAGAATCGGATCACATACCGGGTGATGGTACAAGACAACTAAAGATGCGCTAAGCTATCGCGTAGCTTTTACAATAGCAGCCAGATGCGCGGGTGTAGTGCCGCAACAACCGCCCAGGATGCGCGCCCCGGCCTGGAGGTAACGCAGGGCATATTCAGCCATTTGCTCGGGGGTGACGTTGAAAACGGGCGAACCGTCCTCTCCCATGACCGGCATACCGGCATTGGGCTTGGCCCAGATGACCAGACCCGGAGCTGTCTGTACGTATTCCTTGACGATGGTTTCCATATTTTCGAGGCTGGTACCGCAATTGGCGCCGATGGCGGTGACACCTAATGCCTGGAAGGTCTGCACGACCTGGGAAGGCTTGACGCCCATCATGGTGCGCGTGCCGCGGTCGTAACTGAAGCTCACCACCACCGGCAGGTCGCCAGCCTGGCGCGCGGCTTCAAGTGCGACCCTGGCCTCCTCGAGCGAGAATTGCGTTTCGATCACCAGCAGGTCCACGCCGGCAATGGTCAGGGCTTGCGCCTGCTCCAGATAGGCTGCCTGCACTTCTTCAAGTGTCAACGGACCGTAAGGCTTGAGCAGGCCGCCGACCGGGCCGATCGAACCGGCCACAAGCACCTCCGGACGCGTCTGCTTGGCCTGCCGGGCGATTTCGACCGCGCGCTGATTGACCTCTGCCACGCGTTCGGCATAGGGCGAATCCTTCAGGCGCAGGCGTGTGCCACCGAAGGTACAGGTCAGGATGATGTCCGAGCCGGCCTCGACAAAGGCTTTTTCGAGCGCCAGGATCTTCTCCGGCTGCTCCATCACCCATACCTCGGGGGGTATTCCAGCTTTCAGACCCACCTTCTGGAGATTCGTGCCAGTCGCGCCATCCGCTACCAGGGTTTCACTGGCTTGCATGCGTTCCAGGAAAGATTGAGCCATTAGAGTCTCCTGAAGAGGAATATTGGAAGTATATCACTCGAGAGTGTTCGGTGATTCGGATTAACCGGAGATAAACAGAGATGAACAGGGTAATCTGATAAACGTGATAACCTTGCCGTTTATCTGACCAAAATTCCGTTTATCTCCGTTCATCTCCGGTTGGACTTTAAGTTTCCGAACAATGACATCAGCCAAACGTCAGCGCCTTGACATAAACCTTCATGAAATCGGGGTGGACGGCCAATTCCACATAATTGACTTCACGAGCAATTTCATCGGCTAACCTGCGCTGCTGCTTCGAGACGAGCAGCTTGCGCGCCCCGCCCCCGGCGGCGTTGCCCACCTGTTTGAAACGCGGGCGCGGCAGGTCGGGGAACATGCCAATACGGATGGCGCTCTCCAGGTCAAGATAGGTGCCAAACGCTCCGGCGACAACGAATAATTCGATGTCCTGATCTTCGATGCCAGCCTCTTTGAGCAAAATCTCAATTCCCGCCCGGATGGCGCCTTTGGCGAGCTGGATTTCGTTCACATCCTGGCGGCTGACGGCGACATCCCGTCCAGTTCCGCTTTTTTCGGCCGGCGTCAGAATAAACTCTGTTCTATTCTTGACTACACGCAGTAAGGGGTGTTGACCTTTCAGCACACCGCGCGCATCCAGCAGAGCGGATTTGAGCAGTTCAGCGACCGCATCCAAAATCCCCGAACCACAGATGCCGACCGGCGCCCCCCCGCCGATGGTATGCACCTGTACGGTCTCACCATCAATGCGGACGCGCTCGATCGCACCCGGCGCGGCGCGCATCCCATCCGCGATGTGCGCGCCTTCAAAGGCCGGGCCGGAAGCGCACGAACAGGAATAGTGCTTCCCGGCGTGAAACAGGCTGATTTCGGTGTTCGTGCCGATATCCAGCGCCACGCTTGTCTGGGTTGTATCCTGCAGCCCCGCGCCGAGCAGCATGGATACATGGTCCGCGCCGACGTAGCCGGCAATGTTGGGCGGCAGGTAAACATATGCCCCAACCGCCAGCCGCAACCCGACCTGGCTGGCCGGGAATTCCATCGCCTCCCCCACCGCCGCCACGTATGGCGCCTCTCCCAATTGCTTCACCGGCAACCCGACGAAAAGGTGGTGCATGGCGGTATTACCGACGATGACGGCCTCGACCACTTGGGCGCGGCTGACTTTTGCCTCAGCGCATAATTCTTCCACAAGATGGTCGAGCCTCGCGACCAGTTTGGCTTGCAGCGTTTGCGCCCCATCCGGATGGTCGTTGGCATAAGCGATGCGGCTGATGACATCCTCGCCGTAGGCGATCTGCGGGTTCATCGCGCCGGTCTTGGCAGCCGTCTCGCCCGTTTCAAGATTTACCAGGTAGGCTGCCAGCTTGGTCGTGCCGATGTCTACTGCCAGGCCGTATAGTGAGGAGTGATCTGTGATCAGTGAACAGTCATCAGTGATCTGTGAAGGCAGGATTGCCACGACTTCATCTCCACGGATAGCCAGGCGAACGCGCCAGTTGTTGGCGCGCAGTTTTTCGGGCAGGTCTGCGGAGACGGGCAGGCTGAAGCGCAAGTCTCCATGACCGAAACCGGTCAGCACATCACGCAGGCGCGTCAGATCAGAGCGCAGGTCGCTTAAAGACGGCGGCGGGACCTCGACCTCCAATGGTACAACAATCGGATCAAGCTCGGTCGGGATTTCCTGGCCTTCGAGTTGTAGTCGCTGGGGGGCGGTAAAAGATTCGGGCGGGATGTCCACGCGCACGTCGCTGAGGACTTCGGCCTGGCAGGCCAGGCGGTCACCAGCAGCCAAATCATCGTCGGAAAGCTCGGCTGCCTCGGTCAAGGTTCGGGGTGAGAGTTGCCCTGAAACGGAATGCACGCGACAGGTCCCGCACGTGCCTTCGCCGCCGCAGATGGCGACCAATTCCACACCCGCCAGGCGAGCAGCATCCAGCAAGTTCGTCCCTGCCGGGACTTCGATCCGCCGTCCAATCGGCTGCAGGACAACTTCGTAGTTTGGTTTGGTCAAATCAGGCTCCCAATTTCGATGATCTTGTCATCGTAAGCCATCACGATCTGTTGGCCCGGCGGGACGACCAGGAAATCGGCATCCCACTCGCCTGCCCCCGTACTTTGGGGGCCAGCCAGCAGGCGGCGCAACAGGTCGAGGTCGGCGACGATGCGCTCGAAAGCCCAGCCGCGGCGTTGCGCCTCGGCGCGCGCCTGCGCCTCGACTTTTCTGTCCCCGCCCAGGCCGGTGTCGAGATAAACGGCGCGCTTGTAATGGCTGAGCCAGCCGTCCATGACTTCCATCAAGCGATCAGCCTTGGCTTTGCCATATTTCTGGACATAATGCTCGTACAGGGATTGCATGTCCGCTTCCGCGCCCTGCCCCATCGCCAGCGCGGCGCTGCCGCCGGAGTTGCGCTCCAGGTAATCCTGGGCGTACCAATAAGTGCCAGGTTCTTTGTCAATCTCGGCTTGATAGCGTCTCCGGTTGCCCAGATAGAGCGTGATGCAATCGTGGGCGCGCGGAATGACCAGCGGGATCGAGCGCGCCGCGAGACCGGCAGTCGTCCCTCCGCACAGACCGTAGGCAAGGGCAATTGCATCATAGCCTTGACCTTCTGCCGCGTCAACCAAGGCCTGCAAACGGGAGCGGATTTCGTCCGGCCGGTGCAGGTGGCGCTCGACCAGAACGACATCAACAATATTTGGAGATTGCGCCGCCCAGTAATAGACTGGGCGGGCGAGGGATTCGCAAGAAATACACTTTAGGCGCATAGATGACCCTACGCAGCCTCCGCCTCGCGCAGCTTCTCGGCCTGGCGGAAATACTTGATATAGCGCATGGCATAATCATCGCGGCCAAGCAGCAGGTCGGTAGCTTTAATGGCGGCGCCAAGCTTGGTCGGATCGGTGATTGAGCAAGTCGCGCCGGCCTGGATGGCCAGCGCCAGAAACGCCTGGTTGACCGTCAAGCGATCCGGCAGGCCAAACGAGACGTTGCTGGCGCCCAGGTTGACGTTGACGCCGAAGGTTTTGCGCAGCAGGTCAATCGTCTGGAGCGTGACGAGGGCGGCTTTGCTGTCCGAGCCGACGGTCAGCACCAGCGGGTCAATGATCACATCCTCAGCCGGGATGCCCAGTTTGGCAGCCCGTTCCAGGATCTTCTCAGCCACGGCGACGCGCTCCTCAGCCGTTTTGGGGATGCCGTTATCGTCCATGGTCAGGCCGATGACGGCTGCGCCTCGCTCCTTGACGATGGGCAGGACGCTGGCCAGACGCTTATCCTCGCCGCTGACCGAGTTGACCAGCGGCTTGCCCGGCGCGGCCGCCAGACCCGCAGCCAGGACTTCCGGGTTGCCCGAATCGAGGCAGATGGGTGCGTCTGTCAACGAAGCGACCAGTGCGACCACTTTCGGGATCATGGCGACTTCATCCAGGCCCGGCACGCCGACGTTGACATCCAACACGTCCGCGCCCCAGGCGATCTGACGCTCGACGAGTTGCCTGATGTAGTCGAAATTGCCTTCCGTAAGCGCGGCGGCCAGTTTTTTGTGGCCGGTTGGGTTGATCTTCTCCCCGATGATGACGAACGGGCGGTCAATGCCGATGATGACTTCTTTGGTGTTGCTTTTCAAAATGGTGTGCATACAGGCTCCTTTTTACCGCGGAGACCGCAATGATCGCAGAGAAAAAATCGGTTTTCTCCGCGTTCTCTGTTTGATAGTCTCCCTGTACAGTGCAGTTCTCGGATTTCATCGCTGAGACCGCTGAGATCGCAGAGTTTTTCGTTATTTTTCTTGCATTTCTCAGCGTTCTCGGCGTACTCTGCGGTGAATCTTTTTCAACCGCACTTTAGAGGGAGACCACCCTCTGTTTACTCTGCGGTTAAATATTTTTCCGCTTTAGAAATCGCAATGCGCTCTCCGCCATGCTTTGTTGAGCATCATTTCTCCTTCAGCTTTCCATTCACTCACCCAATTCCGGCAAATGCTCCATACCGGCTTGGCGGCTCAGGCTTTCGACCATCGTCCGTAACTCTTTTTCCTGCTCAACTACCCTCTGCGGACGCCTGTACTCGCCCAGCAATTGCGCCGTGCGAGCCTTGGCGCGGGCGAACGTGTCCAGACTACCGGCCTGCTGCCAGCCGCGGATCGAGTCGCGGTCAATGACAGCGGATGGGAGATACTGTTCTTTCGGGAAAAGTTCGCGGGTCAGCTTCTGCTTGAGGAAATCGCCCTTGAAATTGATGCCTTCGAAGAGAGCGGTCGCCAGCGTCTCGGTGCGGACCTGGATGCCTGCCACCAAACGTTTCGCCATGCCAATCGCCTCGGCATCCACCACCAATTTTTCCGCGCTCTGGCAGGCCAGGAAGTCGAGCATGCCCGCGCCGGAGATCATGTTGACGCCCGCCAGCGCGCCGAGGATGGCGCTGACGCCGCTTTCGAGACCGGCCTGGGCATCCACGATCTTCGCGTCGCTCGCGCCGAGATAGCAGTGCGTGGGCAGGCCGAGCGACTTGCCAACCTGCGCGTACGCCGCGTCGATCATGGCCGTCTCGACCGCGCCCATCGGCGTGGTGCCGCGGCGCATGTCGAAGATGGCCGGCGCGCCGCCCCAAACGATGGGCGCGCCGGGGCTGGCGAGTTGATGGATGGCGATGCCACTCAAACTTTCCGCGGCGTGCTGGACGACCGACCCGAGCAGCGTGACCGGCGCGGCCGCGCCCGCCAGCGGCATCGAGATGAGTTCCGCCGGGACGTTGGCGCGCGCCAGTTCGATCAGATTGCCCGCGCCGAACTCGCTCCAGATGAGCGGCGGCGAGGGGCAAACGTCGAAGACCGCCAGCGGCTTTTCGGCAAGAGCAGCGCGGCTCCCGCCTGCACTGAGCGAAGTCGAAGTGGAGAAAATCGCCAGCATGTCAATCATGGTGTGCAGGGTGGAAAGGGAAAACGCGCCGGTGACAATCGGCTTGGCCGAGTAGAGCAAGACGATGTAAAGCCGGTACAGGTCGCCAATCGCTTTCGGCGCCTCGTTGCACACCACCGCCGTGGATTGGGCGTCGTAGGCCGACAGCATTTCCGCCACCTTGACCAGCCGGACAAGGTCGGCGGTTTCGGAGGGTTTATGCTCCAGCGTCTCCGGGTCGAGCACGTGGACGCCGGACGAGCCGGGGTCGAAGTGGACCGCGTCGCCGCCGTAGGTGACGCGGCGGTTCCCGAGGCGGTCATACAGGAAGAAGGTCGAGGGGACGCTTTCGAGCGCCTTGCGGACGACCTTCTCCGGGATGCGGACGATTTCGCCGTCCACGGATGAACCGGCAGCAGCGAGCAGGTCCCGCGCCGCGGCGTCCTGGACCTTGATGCCGGGTTTCATCATCAACTGGAAGGCTTCGTCGAGGATGCGGGAGATGAGGCCGGGGGTGAGGAGTTCGAGTTTGGGTTGCATGGTGTAAGTATTAAGTATACAAGTACACAGGTAGACAAGTTGTGAGAGGTAGACAGGCCAAGAATGATCCCATGTTTACTTGTTTACTTGTTTACTTGTTTACTTGTTTACTTGTTTACTTGTTTAC
>CAZTZE010000029.1:0-52510 GCA_964618215.1 uncultured Chloroflexus sp. | reverse complement strand
GGGCAGATTGTATCCGGCTCCAGTAACACCACCCTCAAGGTATGGGATCTGGAAAAAGGACGGTTGTTGCGTACACTTGGGAAGCAAACGGAAGAGCTCGAAACGACACGTGCGAATCCGCGAGAGGTGAAACGCTTTAACCGCTCTGGCGCTATCAACAAGTTCATAAAAGGATGGGAGCGCAAGACCAAAATCCATTTGCGGTCTCTCGAAGGGCATACCGATCGTATCCGGGGAGTAGCGTTAAGCCTGGCTGAAAGACGCGTTGTTTCCGGATCTGATGATCAGACTCTCAAGGTATGGGACCTGGACAGTGGAAGGCTGGTGTGTGCTCTGGAGAGCGGTTGGTTGGTGCGTTTGCGCGAAAATAACTACCAAGCTGCCCATTACTACCAAGCTGTCCTTACGGTAGTACTGACACCGGACGGTCGGCGGGTTATCGTCGGTCTTAGTGGTTCAGACTCCCATCTCATAAAAAACCTGATGCTGTGGGATCTCAAGAGTGGTCGGCTACTGCGAAAGATGTCGGGACATCGTTCATCCTTCTCCACCAATGGTGCCGATGCTGTGGCGGTGATGGCAGACGGCTCCCGGCTTGTCTGCGCATCTGGTGGGACATTCCAGTTGTGGGATGTTGTGAGTGGACGGCTTCTTCGCACGATCGAAGGGGATACCAGTACCGTTAGTGCTTTGGTGGTGACCCCGGATGATCGGTTTATTGTTTTTTCCGAGGAACTAGGACGCACTATAAGGGTAATGGATTTGGAAAGCAGACAATTGCTACGCTTGCTCGATGGGCACACCCTCTATGTCAATGCATTAGTTTTGACTCCGGATGGTCGGCAGGTCGTCTCAGGCTCAAGTGATAACACCCTCAAGGTGTGGGAGCTAGATAGTGGGAGGCTGCTGCGTTCGCTCGAGGGGCACACTGACTGGATTAATGCTGTAGCCCTGACCCCGGATGGCCGGCAGGTAATCTCCGGATCAAGGGATAAGACTCTCAGGTTGTGGGACCTGGAGAGTGGGCAATCAGATATATTGTTTACCCACGATGCTGAAATTGAATGTCTTACTCTCTCATCCGATGGAGGTTGGCTGACTTTTGGCGATGAAATCGGACAGGTATGGATATTTGAGTGGATTCATTAGGAATTGTTTCCAAATAAAAATATCTTAGGAGGAGAGCATGCAAACCTCACGCACCTTCCGCATCTTCGTCAGTTCCACTTTTAATAATTTAAAAGCTGAGCGCAACGCCCTGCAGGAGCGCGTCTTCCCCCGTCTGCGCGAGCTGTGCGCCCAGCACGGCTGCCGTTTTCAACCGATCGACCTGCGCTGGGGGGTAAGCGATGAGGCTTCCCTCGACCAGCAGGCCATGAATATCTGCCTGGGGGAAATTGCCCGCTGCCAGCAGACCTCGCCGCGCCCAAATTTCATCGTTCTGCTAGGGGACCGCTACGGCTGGTGCCCGCCGCCATCGCAAATTCCGGAAGAAGAATTTGATCAAATCCTGGGGGCGGTCAAGGACCCTGAAGATAAAGCTCTCCTGGAGAAATGGTACTTTCTGGACAAGAATGCCGTGCCAGGCGAATGGCGCCTGAAGCCGCGCCAGCGGGGAAGCGATCATGAGAAATATGACGGCTGGCAGCCGGTCGAATCTCGCTTGCATGCGATCCTGGCCACGGCCGCTGGAAAGCTGAATTTCACCCCTGAACAGCAACTGCCCTACATCGCCTCCGCCACCGAGCAGGAGATCGCCGCCGGGGCGCTGAACGTGAAAGAAGCACCCGAACACGTATTCTGTTTCTTTCGCAGCATAGAGGACCTGCCACAGCAGTTCAGCGCCTCGGAATTCCTGGCCATGGTCGAGGCCAGGCTAAAACAGGAATACCCGGATGGCCTGAGTAAATCCAGCCAGGAACTCGTCAAGGCCATTCTGGAAATGGATCCGGACTCTTCTGCAACGTACTTCGCTGACCACATCCAGCAAGCCCTGAAGCAAACTCCCAAAGCAACGCCCGAGGAAGAAATCTTGAATGTTATCCGGCAGGTGCTGGTTGATTTCACCGCCAGTGATTTCCTGAATTTGGACGAAAAAGAGTGGACGGTCGATGAAGAGGCGCATACAAAGCAGAACAATCTGAAAAGGCGGTTGCAGGATTACGTCCCGCAGCATGTAAAACCCTATAAATCCCGCTGGACAGGCGACGGCATCACCACCGATCACATTAACCAGTTGTGTGAGGATGTCTTCACTGCCCTGGCGGGCATCATTCAGGAAGAGATCGAACATCCACATGAGATCGTCCCAGCTGAAGAGATTAAGGTCCACATCCGGCCCGATGAGGCGCTGGATAAAGAAGGCCTCGCCCATCATAAATTCGCCGAGGAGCGCCTGCGCTTTTTTGTCGGGCGCAAAGAAATGCTGGCGATAATCGCCGATTATCTGAAGGACAGCGGACGACGCAGCCAGGCAATCGTCGGGGCGGGCGGAACCGGAAAGTCGGCGCTGATGGCCCGAGCCATCCAGCAGACCCAGGAGTCGCACCCAAAAGCGGAGATCGTCTACCGCTTCATCGGCGCCACCCCCGGCTCTTCAGACGGGCGCAGCCTGCTGGATAGTCTGTGCCGCGAGATCTCCCGCCGCTACGGGGCGGATGAAGCGGATGTCCCCACCGATTACCGCGACCTGGTCCCCGAGTTGGGAAAGCGCATGCAACTGGCCAGCGCAGACCGGCCGCTGATCCTCTTCCTGGACTCGCTCGACCAGCTTTCCACCAACCAGGATGCCCGCAGCCTGATCTGGCTGCCGAATGAACTGCCCGAACACGTCTCCGTGATCGCCTCCACGCGTAATAAGGAGAATACGCTCAAGGCTTTGCAGGCGAAGCAGGCCCTGGAGAAGGAGTTGGGTGGTCTCTCCCGCCAGGAGGGCGACGATCTTTTATCCCAATGGCTGGCAAGTCCAAACATCCACCGCACGCTGCAGGCAGCCCAGCGCAAAGAGGTACTGGATAAATTCGAGCAGTCGCAGGGCAATCCGCTCTATCTCAAACTGGCATTCGAAGAGGCCCGGCTGTGGACTTCCGGGTCGGGCCAGCCTCCCGAGCAGTTGGAAACCGGCGTCAAAGGCATCATCGAGAAGAACATGATCGACCGACTGAAGAACGAGGGCAATCATGGCGAGGCGCTGGTCTCGCATGCCCTGGGATACCTGGCCGCCTCCCGCTACGGCCTGGCGGAGAATGAACTGCTCGACCTGCTTTCGCGCGACCTGCAAGTTTACGAATGGTTCTTTAAGAAGAGTTACCATTTACCGGCAGACCTGATCCAGTCAGCGATCCAGTACCGCCGCGGCCAAATGAAGCAGGATGGTAAAGGAGATGGAGAACCTGGCAAGGATGAAGAAAGAGCCGCCCTGGTCTGGCTCAAGGAGATCCGCAACCCGCCGAAGCAGGTGGCGGATTTCCTGATCGAGGTGCTGCCCAAGGCAGACGGGCCGCGCCTGCCGGTGGTGCTCTGGTCGCGCCTGTCATTTGACCTGGCGCCCTACTTGAGCGAGCGCATGGTGGACGGCAGCCCGCTGCTCACCTTCTATCACCGTGAACTGGGAGATGTTTCAAAAGAGGCTTTTCTGGCCGGGGAAGAAGGCAAACCCTACCACGCAAAGCTGGCGGATTACTTCCGCTTCAAGGCGGATCCCGCCGCAGATCGGAGCTGGACCGGCAAATCTCCACACGGGTTGAGCGAACTGCCCCACCACCTCACCCAGGCGGCACAATATGAAGAAGTCTACCAGACTCTGACCGATTTCAAATTCCTCGAGCACAAGGCTGCCGAGGTCGGCGTGCTGGAGCGCAAGGATGAAAGCGGAAAACCAGTCAACACCTACACCGGTGTTCTGCAGTTGCAGGAGGACTACGAGCAGGCCATGGAGACGATGCCAGGCGGCGAGGGCGGCATGGGCGACCGCGCACCGCTGATTCTCACCGCGCTCGATACAAGCAAAGGCCTGGTGGTGTACTGCCCAGTATGCGACAAGTACTCGCCCATTACAAAGGAGATGCTGGATAAAGTGATCGCCTGCCCGCAGGAGAGCTGCAAGGCGCCGCTGAAGCTCAATCCATTCACCGTTAAGAGAGAGGTATGAGGTCAACATGGATGGGAAGAAAGCCACGGAACCCGCAGTTGAACAAAGGCAAGTGCTGAAGGCCTTCTCCCGCGCCCTCATGCGCGAGGCGCATGTTCTCACCCAACAGCCAGACCTGCTCTGGCAGCAGTTCTACAACCGCCTGCAGTGGGATGAGGAAGAAGTAAAGCAAGCCCTTGCGCCGGAACTGGCCCGGCGCAGCACCCCGGGTGCCAGGCCGTGGTTGCAGCTCAAAACCCCCTACCGGGAGTCTGAAGCGCTGATCCGCATCCTGGAAGGCCACAGAGCTGATGTAGCTGGGTGTGCGTTCTCGCCATATGGGCGCTTCATCGTCTCCGCCAGCCGTGATAAGACGCTGCGGGTGTGGGAGGCCGCCACCGGCCAGCCGCTACGCACCCTGGAAGGTCACACCAACTGGGTGAACGCATGTGTGTTCTCGCCGGATGGGCGCTTCATCCTCTCCGCCAGCGAGGACAGGACGCTGCGGGTGTGGGACGCAGCCACCGGCCAGTCGCTGCACACCCTAGAAGGTCACACAGGTGGGGTGGAGGCGTGTTCGTTCTCGCCGGATGGGCGCTTCATTATCTCCGCTAGCTGGAACTATCCGCTGCCAGGCACAGTCATCTCTGTCCTCGGCAGGTGCTTGGCGTTCGCATGGGTTTGCTTGCCGGACGGGTGCTTGGTCTGGAGATGCCCAACGATGACAAACGACTCCTGATTCTGGTGGAAACGGACGGTTGCGCTGCCGACGCTGTGTCGGTGGCCACCGGCTGTACGGTGGGCAATCGCAGGCTGAAGGTCCTGGATTTTGGCAAGGTCGCGGCAACATTCGTGGACATGCGCTGCGACAAAGCTGTTCGCATCGCGCCCAAGAGGGAAATCCGTGCAATCGCAAAGAGGCAAGCGCCTGACGCGAAAAGCCGGTGGCATGCTCAATTGGAGGCTTACCAGGTAATGTCTGACGCAGACCTGCTGGAAGTTCAACCGGTGGAACTCAGTATCCCACTCGAAAAACTGTTGAGCAAGCCGGGCTGTAGGGTTAATTGTGAGGTTTGCGGTGAAGAGATCATCAACGAGCGCGAAGTTCTCCTCGAGGGGACAATACTTTGCCGGGCGTGCGCAGGACAAAGTTACTATCGCTTAACGGAGGGGGATAGTTGCCCGCTGGCCTATCACGGCAAATCCCAGTGAGCCCTTATGGACACTGAGCCCTAAATCCCCATATTTCGGCGTTTTTAGCCCGCGCCATGCGACGACGAGAGTCGTCGGGCTCCGTTGCCCCCAAATTAAGACGCATCCACATATCAGTGTTTCCATGCGGTGGTAGAATCAGAGAACAATGACCTCATGAGAATCTGGAGGAAATATGCCTGAAGTCTATATCATTGACGCCATCCGCACACCCATCGGCGCGTTGAGCGGCGCGCTGGCCGCCGTCCGCCCGGATGACCTGGCCGCGCATGTAATAAAAGCTATTATCGAACGCAACAAACTCGACCCGGCGCTGGTCGAGGAGGTCTACCTGGGCTGCGCCAACCAGGCCGGGGAGGATAATCGCAACGTGGCGCGCATGGCGCTGCTGCTGGCCGGGATGCCGGTCGAAGTGGCCGGCGTGACCTTCAACCGGCTGTGCGCCTCCGGGCTGAACGCGGTCAACCAGGCGGCGCGCGCCATCAAGGCCGGTGAAGGCGACGTTTTTATTGCCGGCGGCGTAGAAAGTATGTCGCGCGCACCCTATTCCCTCCCAAAGGCCGAGTCTGGTTTCTCCTTCGGCAACCTGACCGCCTGGGATACCACCCTCGGCTGGCGTTATCCCAATCCCAGGATGAAAGAGAAATACGGTACCGAGCAGATGGGCGAGACCGCCGAGAACATCGCCGTTGAGCGCCCGCACCTCACCCGCGAGATGCAGGATGCCTTTGCCCTGCGCTCGCACCAGCGCGCCATCGCCGCGATTGACTCGGGTAAGTTTGCCGAGGAGATCGTGGCAGTGCCGGTTCCCCAAAAGAAAGGTGACCCCGTCCTCGTGACAACCGATGAACGACCCAGGCGGGATACGACAATGGAAACACTCGCCAAACTCAAGCCCGCATTCCGCAAAGAGGGTGGCACGGTCACGGCGGGCAACTCATCGGGTCTCAACGACGGCGCGGCGGCGTTGCTGTTGATGAGCGAAGGAAAGGCCAGAGAGATGGGACTGAAGCCGATGGCGCGTATCCTGGCTTCGGCGGCAGCCGGAGTCCCGCCGCGTGTCATGGGACTGGGGCCTGTCCCGGCGACGCGCAAAGCCCTGGCTCGCGCGGGCCTCAAATTGGAAGACATCCGCCTCGTCGAATTGAACGAGGCCTTTGCCGTCCAAGCTTTGGCGGTGATGCAAGATCTGGGCCTCGACCCGGAGATCGTCAACGTCAACGGCGGGGCGGTGGCGCTCGGTCACCCGCTCGGCTGCTCGGGGGCGCGCCTCCTGATCACGCTGCTGCATGAAATGCGCAGACGGGTTGCGAGTGGCGAATTGCGAAAGCCATATTATGGCCTGGCGACGTTGTGCGTCGGCGTCGGGCAGGGCGAGGCGACGATTGTAGAATGGATCGGATGAGCTATGAAAACCAGAATTTTTCCCCTTGCCGGTCTTTTTTTACTGGCCCTGACCCTCTCGGCCTGCGGCCCGCTCTGGCAAGTCAACCCACTGCCGGCCGGTACGCCGACTGCCAGCAGCACGCCCAATGTGATTTTCCCCACCGTTACCTCTACCCCCCTCCTGCCGACCGAAACGCCGGCCTCCTTGCCGGTCGTCGCCTCTCCTGTGATCACATTCATTGACATGCTGGATGAAATGAACGGCTGGGCTATCGGCGAGGCATACATCCTGCGCACGGAGGACGGCGGTGTGACCTGGTTGAACGCGACGCCCGTGGGCTTGGCCAGCGTCGGTTTTGCCGCCACATCTTTCTTCATGGATGCCACGACTGCCTGGTTTATCCTGCCCTCCGCCGATTACGTCACCGGCACGCTGTATCAAACCGCAGATGGCGGCCTGAGCTGGGTCTCCTCTCCAGTGCCTTTTACGGGTGGCTCGCTTCAGTTTCTGGACGCCCAGAATGGCTGGATGCTCGCCTCGCTGGGCGCCGGCGCGGGGTCCGAGGCGGTGGCGGTTTTCCAGTCCACCGCGGTTTGCGCGAACTGGAACCAGGTCTACGTCAACGACCCGACCCTCCCCGGTTCCAGCGACAGCCTGCCGTTGAGCGGACAGAAGAGCGGCATGACCTTTCTGGATGCCACGCATGGCTGGGTGACTGGCAGCGTGCCGATGGACGGTTACGTTTACCTGTTCAAAACGCAGGATGGCGGACGCAACTGGACGCACCAGGAGGTAAGCCTGCCGGCCGGCTTCGAGACGGCGATGACCTCCGCGGATGCGCCGCGTTTCTTCACTTCGACCGATGGCATTTTCCACGCCGGGTTATACACGGCTGTTTCGGCGTCCGTCTTTTATCTGACCCAGGATGGCGGCGCGAGCTGGACGCCGACCTTCCCGGTCAACATGGTGGGACGCTATGCCATCGCCAACCTGCAGGATGTTTGGATTTGGGATGGCGGCCCGGCGATGCTGATCTCGCACGACAGCGGCACGACCTGGAGCCTGGTCAACACGAACATCAACGTGACCGATACGCTGATGACGATTGATTTCGTCAACGCGACCACCGGCTGGGCGCTGACCGGCGACGCCAGCTCGCATTACTCGCTCTATAAGACGACCGACGGCGGCGCGACCTGGACGGCGCTCATCCCCTGATGAGGTTGCAAGACTGGGGGGCGTCAGATCAGGGTTTCACGCCCGGATCAATGTAACCTGCCTGCAAATCGCTCAGAACCTCTTCCACCAGACGCCGTTTCCCCTCGCTAAGCAAGTTGGGATTGACGTCGGTCAGGAAGAGCGGGATGGAGATGTTCTGCCCGCCCTTACCAGCGACCAGGTCGGGGAAGATTTGCTGGATGGCTGGTATCCCGTTCGGCTGGATGCTGACAATCCAATCCGGGAGCAGGTCTGCGAATGGCATGGATTCGCCGATGATCTTGATATTTTTCTGGAAGAGATAATCCAGTAAATCGGGAGTGGCAATCTCAGGATACACAAAGGCGACTTCGACTTGATAGCGCACCAAAACATCGGCATAGGCCGGGTATTGGCCTTCGGGTACGTCTGTCTTGATTTCGAGATGCACGGGATAATTATAGATGGGCGGGAAAGCTTGCTGGCACAGGCCGCAGAAGAAATGAAAACCGTTAGTAAAAGCTTTCGCGGCCAGAAGACCCTCGGGGGAGTCTTGGGTGATAATTCCAACGCGATAATCGGGCGAGAGCATGGCGGCAATGTAACCCGCCAGGAAAGCCTGTTCGGCCACGGGCTTGCCGGAGGCGCCGATCAGGGACAGATTCGCGGCGGAAGTCAGGCCGGGGATGCCCACGCCCAGGAACTGCACCTGGGGCGCGGCTGCCGCGAGTCCGGCCAGGCCGGGGTCGGGCGGCAGGGCGACGACCACCTTCAGGCTGGGTTCCATGCTGACCTCGCTGGTCGCCAGCGCGTTGCGAACCTGGAAACGCATCCCGGCCTGCTGCGCCAGGTCGTAAACGATGGATTGATACAAGTTGGCTTGGTCCTGCGCCATATCCGCCGGGATGACCAGGATGGCCAAGGGACTTACCGCGGTGGCCTCCGCAGTTGGACTCGGGGTAGGCGGGGGAGGCGTCGGCTCGATCGGCGTCGGCGCTGACTGGCCGGGCATGGCGCAGGCGGACAGCAGGAAAAGCACTTGTACCAGCGCAAGCCTGCCCCAGGCATTCCGGGGTGCAGGCAAAAGGATAGAAGTGAAGCGAATTCGCACAGCAATTCTCCTGTGAAGGTTTCCAGTATTTTACCTGAAAAGCCCTAAGCCTGACGAACCGGAATCAGACAAGGGATTTCAAACACAAAGATGTACAAAAAAAGTAGAGACGCCCGATCAGGGCGTCTCTACAAGGAGGAGGAGAAACATGAAATGTTTGGTTGGCGTTATTTCGCCGCGACCTTGATTGTCTTCGGGCGAGCGGATTCGGCCTTGGGCAGGCGCAGGGTCAGCACCCCATCGGTGATCTTGGCCTCGGCCTTTTCGGCGTCCACGGAGGCGGGCAGGCGCAGGCTGCGGCGGAAAGAACCGTGCGGCAGTTCGTGCATCAGATATTCGCTCTCGTCTTTCTTGAACTCGCCTTCGATGCTGACCACATCCTCCAGGATCTGGATGTTGAGGTCGCTGGCATTCAGGCCAGGCACCAGCGCGCTGAGGACGAACGCCTCATTTTCGTCGCGGACATCCACGGCCAGGGCGAAATCTTTATCAGTTTCACAATGGGCGGGTCTGGCCCAGCGGCGGGCCATGTGGTACGGGTAAGGGGTAACGTAGAAAGTCATTTTATCTCCTTTTTACTTGACATTGCTGATGATATTGGCCTTATCTTATCCGATTTGTATAAGAATCCCGAAAACAGAAAGTAGATTTTCCGTAAGAGGAATCTAAAAGGTGTATATAATCAGGCGTATGCAAAGACGCCTGATTTTCGCGATATTCATCGCCGGTACGCTGCTTGGCGGCGTTTACTATCTCTACCAGACACTGCGACCCGCGCTGACTCGCTCGGCGCGTGTGGTGAAATGGATACGCAATCCGCAGGCTCATCCGGACTGGGCGGTGCGGGCCGGGACGCGTTGCGGCGCGGACGCCCCGTTCATTATCCCCACTGACGGTTTCATCGGCTACCTCTGGGACGACTCATTCAAGGCCGGCCATCGGCACCAGGGCATTGACATCTTCGGCGGGACTGACGTGGGCTTGACTCCGGTCGTCGCGGCCTATCCCGGATACCTGACCCGTTTACCAGACTGGAAGTCGTCGGTCATTGTACGCGTCCCCGAAGACCCATTGCACCCCGCTCGCCAGATCTGGCTCTACTACACCCACATGGCCGATCCGGCTGGCAACTCGTTCATCTCGCCGGAATTCCCGCCCGGCACTTATGAGAAATATGTCGAGGCCGGGACGCGGCTCGGCTACCAGGGCGACTATTCCGGCGAGCCCTACAACCCGGTCGGTGTGCACCTGCATTTTTCGATCGTGCTGGACGATGGGCAGGGCAATTTCCACAACGAGCTGGAGATCCGCAATACGCTGGATCCGTCGCCGTATTTTGGGCTGCCGTTGAATGCGCGCCAGAGTGATGGGCGGTTGGTGGTATGTGAGAAATGATGTAAAACGTGATGCGTGAAACGTGAGAACTATCCTGGAATTCGTCGGTCAGGCTCCCAAAGTGCCACGAAGTGGTACAAAGTGCCACGAAGTGGTATGCCCGACGCAAAACGTAATGCGCCGAAGGCCTACTCGGTAAAACATAGCGCGGCTTCCAGCCGCAACCAAATCGTAACGCGACATTTATGTCACCTTGCAATCCGCCAGCGACATGAATGTCGCAATACAAATTTGCGCGTTCAAGGCAAATGTTGAGCGGTAATTCTATAAGGAGGTGGAATGGGTGATTTCACGGATAAGGTTGTTTTAGTGACCGGCGCGGGGAAGGGCGCGGGGCGTGCCATTGCCGAAGCCTTCGCGGCGCGCGGCGCGCTCGTCGCCGCAAACGATGTCACGCCGATCAACCTGGACGAGACGGCGGCGCGCATCACCGCTTCCGGCGGGCGCGTGCGGGCTTACGTCGAGGACGTGGCCAAGAAGATGCCCGTGCAGACGCTGGTCAAAGCCGTGCAGGACGATTGGGGCCGCATTGACATCCTGGTCAACTGCGCCGAGGTCGAGCCGCGCGCCCCGCTGCTCGAGATGGACGATTGGGACTGGCAGCGCACCCTGGACGTCAACCTGAGCGGGACGTTCTTGCTGATGCAGAACGTGGGACGGGTGATGCGCGCCCAGGGCGGCGGGGTGATGGTCAACCTGGGGGCGCGGGCCAGGGATCCCGAGAAACGGGCGGCGTACTTGGCCAGCAAGGCCGGGCTGGTCGCCTTGACGGAACAGGCGGCGGGTGAGTTCGCCGCGGAGAATATCCGCGTATATTTGGTCGCTCCAGGAGAGGGAGAGAATTTGGTCGAAAAGGTCATATCATTGGCGGGGGCGGGTTTGCCCCGCTCGGAGGAGGTAAAAATGGAGAAATTACTGGAATACCGTCAGCGTTTTCTGGACAAACTGTCCGCCGCGCCGGATGAACTGCGCGCTGCTCTCGCCGCGATCCCCGATCCGCGCGCCCCGTTGGAAGCGGGAAGCTGGAACTTGCACCAGGTCCTCGTTCACATGCGCGATGTAAACGTCCAAGTCTACCCGCCGCGCTTGTACCGCATCCTGGACGAAGAGAATCCCACCTTCGAGAACTTCGATGGGGATGCCTGGATGGCGGCGCATTATGACCCGAATGAGCCGCTGGAGGCGATACAGGCGGAGTTCGCCCGCCAGTGCGCCGAGGCAGCCGACCGCTTGCGGAACATTCCGGCTGAGGCATGGAGCCGCCCCGGCACACATCCAGCCTATGGCACGCATACGCTGCAATGGTGGGCCGAGCGTATGCTGGCGCATATCGAGGAGCATTTGGCGCAACTTCAGCGAGGAAAACCCGTGTAAAATGATAACCGAGTCGGGGTAGGGCAGGTTTCCATACCTGCCATTGTTTGGCGGCTACGGAAAGCCGCCCTACGAGGTTCTCAACCCGGAAGAAACACTCAAAGATACTATGATCCGACAAGTTATGAAGGAGAGCTATGTCATACACAACCATTTTGACTGAGACTCGCGGACGCGTTGGGTTGGTCACTCTCAACCGTCCGGAGGCGATGAATGCGCTCAACGGCACGCTGCTGTCTGAATTGATGGCTGCGCTCTCGGCCTTTGACGCCGACGACAATATTGGCGCAGTGGTCATCACCGGCAGCGAGCGCGCCTTTGCCGCCGGCGCGGACATCAAAGAGATGGCCGAAGCCACGGCGGTCGAGATGCTGGCCGGAAGTTTCGTCGAATCATTCGACGGCATCCGCAAGATCAAGAAAGCAGTCATCGCGGCGGTCTCCGGCTATGCCCTGGGCGGCGGCTGCGAGCTGGCCATGTCGTGCGACATGATCGTCGCCTCCGAGACGGCCAAATTCAGCCAGCCGGAGGTGACCATCGGCGTGATCCCCGGCGCGGGCGGGACACAGCGCCTGACGCGCGCGGTCGGCAAGGCGCTTGCGATGGAGATGGTGCTGAACAACCGGACTCTATCGGCTGCCGAGGCGCTGCAATACGGACTGGTCAACCGCGTTGTACCGGTCGAGCATTATCTGGACGAGGCGCTGGCGCTGGCTACTGAAATTGCCGGGCGCGCCCCGCTGGCGGTCCGGCTTGGAAAAGAAGCCGTGAACAAAGCCTTCGAATTATCCTTGAGCGAAGGATTGGAGACTGAACGCAGGGCATTTTATCTGCTCTTTGCCACGCAAGATCAGAAAGAGGGGATGAAGGCATTTGTCGAGAAACGCAAGGCTGAATGGAAAGGGTGTTAATCGGGTGGTCGGATAGTCGCATGGTCTTACATGGCAGTTGGCGCGCGAACTGGCGAATCTCGTCTACGATGTGACTACATGACTATCCGACTACAAGACTTGCTGATTGGTTTTCATTCCTTGGAATTGGGCGATAAGCCGGTCATCGTTCACGCCTCATTGTCAGCGTTTGGAGAGATCCAGGGCGGCGCGGAGACGCTGGTCAGCGCGCTGTTGGCAGTCTTCGATTCGGTGGTCATGCCGGCGTTTACCTACAAAACGATGATCATCCCGCCCGTGGGGCCGGAAAGCAATGCCATCCCCTACGGCTGCGGCGCGGACGCCAACCGCATGGCCGAGTTCTTCGACCCGAAGATGCCCACCGACCCGCTGATGGGCATCCTGGCGGAGACGTTCCGTAAACATCCGAAAGCGCGACGCTCAACGCACCCCATCTTGTCTTTTGCCGGCGTCAATGCCAGGACTGCTCTTGCGGCCCAGACACTTTCTGAGCCGTTTGCGACTATTGGCGCGTTGGTGAAGAAAGATGGCTGGGTGCTCTTGCTGGGGGTGAATCAGACCGTCAATTCCAGCATCCATTACGCCGAGAAGCTGGCCGGGCGGAAGCAGTTCACTCGCTGGGCGCTGACGCCGCGCGGGGTGCGCGCATGTTCTGGTTTTCCAGGCTGCTCGGCGGGATTCCATTCCATTGCACCGGATATCGAGCGGTATGCGCGCCAGGCCAGAGTTGGGGAAGCGACAGTACAGGCTGTGCCGCTGAAGAGGTTGGTCAGGATAGTAGTCGAGCGGATAAAAAGCGACCCGCTGGCCTTATTGTGCCAGCGGGAAGATTGCGAGCGATGTAATGCGATCCGCATCCATCATGCCGCGGGATAATCCCCGCAGCAGTTAAAACTGCACCAACAAGGGCGCGAAGTCGGCCTTCGCCGACTGCCTGCCCTGGCGGGCTAGGCCAGGGTAATTAGCCTGCGAAGGCAGGCTTCATGTGTTCCGTTGCCGCGACTTGAAGTCGCCAGGCATGGAGTCTGAGCAGTTACCACTGATCACTGGTCACTGATCACTGATACGTAATCGGCTCGATGCGGATGTTTTCCTCGCCGACTATGCCCTTGAGTTTATCTCGCAATTCTTCGCACACGTGGGTGGTATCGTTGGGGAATTCGATCAGATGACCATGCCCATTCTCGAAGATGTGCAATGAGAAGCGGTCCCGGCCGGGGTGGGAGATGAATGTCCCATGCAGGCGCTGGATGCGCCGGTAGTCACGCGCCGGGTCGTCGCTGGGACGCAGGATCACGCTGATCATCTGCGGGGGGTGGTCAGCGTCTAGGATAGCAGGAGGGGTGATGGACGAGCGGGGGAGCGGAAGAGCAGGGGCGCGGGGGAGCAGGGGCGCAGAGGAGGATGTCTCCCCGGAGGGTTGGGAGGCTCGCACAGGCAGGGGAGCAGAGGAGGATGTCTTCTCTGAGGGTTGGGAGGCTGGCGCCGATAGGCCTTGCGCAGCACCTACTCGGTCGGCAGGCAGGGCGGCAAGACTGGTATTACCGGTAATGGCCTCTTCCCAGCCTGGCGGGAAGGCTTCGGGCGGAGGCGGAACAGTCTCGCCTTCCCCGGCACCTGCGTCCGAGGCAGGTGTGCCGGCATAATTCTGGATGGGTTCGGCGACACGCTTCGGGGGCGGCGCGGCCTTTTTCCCCTGCGGGGGGGCAGGCTTCGGGGAGTCCGTTCCGGCAGCCTTCGCCTGTGCTTTCTGTTTCTCGGCAGAGACGATCAGTTCAATGTCCGTCCGGATGTTATCCACCAAAACTTTCGGCGGAGAGGACTGCGCGTCCACCTTGCCCTCGCCAATGATGATCTGGCCGACTTCCAGGATCGGCTCAAACCTTGTCCACGTGCGCGGGAAGACGACCAGTTCGATGTTGCCCTGAATGTCCTCCAATGTTACAAAGGCCATCATGTTGCCAGTCTTGGTCTGATGTGGGCGGATGTTGGTGACCATGCCGGCCACGCGGACTTTCTCCTGGTGGGCGGCCTCGCCCAATTGGCCGGAGAAGTAACTGACGATCTGTGAGAGGGTTGCCATGTGAGAGGTGAGCGGATGCTCGGAAACGTACAGGCCGAGCAGTTCGCGCTCCCAGTTGAGCTGCTCACGAGAGTCGAGGTCAGGGACATCCGGCAGGCTGATGTTGTCACTGACGCCGGTCGCTCCGCCGAAGAGACTCATCTGGCCCATCTGCTCGGCGCGGAAGTGGGCGGCGCTGACGGCGACGATGCGGTCGAGGGCAGCGAGCATGGCCGCGCGCCGGCCAAACTGGTCGAGGGCGCCGACTTTGATCAGACACTCCAAAGCGCGCTTGCCGACAGCGCGCAGGTCAACCCGCCGGGCAAGGTCGTTCAGGCTGGTGAAGGGGCCTGCGCAGCGAGCCTTCAGGATCAGTTCCACCGCCCCCTGTCCGGCGTTCTTGACCGCGCCCAGCCCAAAGCGGATGGCTGATGGCGAATGGCTGATGGCGAATGGCGAATGGCGGATGGCGGATGGCGGCTCCCAAATTTCGCTTGCCATCTGCAATTGGCTATCTGCTATCTGCAATCTGCTATCTGCTATCTGCAATTGGCTATCTGCCATCAGCTTTATGGTGAAATCCAAATCGCTGGCGTTGATATCCGGCGGCAGGACTTGGATGCCCATGCTGCGGGCTTCAGCCACGTAGAGGGCTACTTTTTCGGTCTGGTTCTTCGAGACCGAGAGCAGGGCAGTCATGTACTCGACCGGGTAGTGGCGCTTCAGGTAAGCGGTCTGGACGGCGATCACGCCATAGTCGGCGGCGTGGCTGTTGTGAACGAGGATGTCGTTGGCGATGAAGTTGTGGGTACCGGCAATCTCGATATCGTAGGTTTGTTTTTCGCCGATGTACGCGATGCTGACAATACGATCCCAATACAGATCGCTTTCTGCGTAACGCTTGATATACGGATCGTCGAAATAGTTGCCAATGCGCTGTAAAGTGGGGCGGCCGAAGCCAACCTTGCCAGCCGAGTTCGTGGGAGAAAACTCACGCGGGGCGATGCCGATTTGTTCGGTGAGCGCATCCCAGGTCAGGCCCGATGCGGTCTTGGCAGCACGGACGTGTTCTTTCACGGCAGCCGGGACAATATCTTTCGTTCCAATTGCAATGGGCGGGATCAAAGCACGCAGCGTATCCATGGATGCGCGGCGGGCGGCACTGACGAAATGTGTTCCAATCCACTGGCGGAATGAGACGAAATTCTCATGACCGGTCACAAAGACTTGGTAACCAATGCGCCCCTCTTTGTAAGGGAATTCAACTGTCCGTACGCGGCTGATGATGCCCAATCTCAGGAGCAAGTGCTGAATTTGCCCCGCCATGCGCTTCGATGAAGTTGCATAGAACAGGCTACGTCCGAGCCTATCAATATGGCCATCCCCTTCCCACATGCGGCTAATGAGCATCCCAACCTGGCGGTTATTCAACTCGAATACCGCTGCTGGGATTTCTTTGTCGCGCGCCTTTAAGCCTAACAGGCCGAGTTCCCTGGCCCAGACAAAAATGCCCGGTTCGCGGCTGCGGTCTGCGCGGGAGGCATAGACGGAGAATGTGCCTTTGTGCATGGCAACGGTACATTGAACATTGTCAAATGTATTAGCGGCAGTTGCAAAGTCAGTCACCTGTTCTGGTGATTGACTGTAAAAGTAGACTGAATGCGGGTGGCAAAGATTTCCTTCGGCCAACAAATGTCCCAGGGCAATAACTTGATGATCGGGCCATTCCTGTGAACCCGCCACAGGGAGGCGGCGCGGAACAGCAATCAAGTCATCCGGCTTTAGTTCATCCAATTGCCGCCAACCTTGATACGTGTAGAAGGGATGATTCCCGGTTGCCTCGATGCTGCGTCCCAGGGCAGTCGTCAGGCGGAAAACGGGTTTAACGCCGTTATCCATCACCGTGGTGACTTTTCCGCCAACAAGTTTCAAGGATGAAATATCGCAGGAAACTGTCTCGTTGAGGGTTGCCTTGCCTTGATACAAATCTTCGATTTTAACTAGGCGGCCTGTGGCAGTGTCCAAAACCTCCACTTCGCCAGGCAGACATTTATTGAACCCGTAACGGGCGAACTCTTCCCAGTCGGTGTAAATATCCGCAGCAGTCTTTTCCGGGATGCCGTGCGCCGTCGCGCCGGCAATGAACTTGCCGCGATGCTTTTCGATCTCCTTTTTCTTCTTCTTGGAGATGGCGCTGCGCAAGTCATCGGCTTCGGAAGGTGTGTATCCGGCCAGTTCGACCGCGGCGCGCATCAACTGTTCCTGATAGACAGGAATGCCGTATGTCGAGCGGAAGATGGGTTCGAGTGAGGGGTGGCGGTATTCAGCCTGGCTCTCGCCGTGCATGCGGCTGATGTAATCGGGGATGAATTCCATCGGGCCGGGACGGTAGAGGGCCACCATCGCGATGACATGTTCCAGCATCGTGGGCTTCATCTGCACCAGCCAGCGGGTCATGCCCGAACCTTCCAGTTGGAAGACGCCGGCCGTATTCCCTTCACCCAGCAGGGTATACGTGTCGGCATCGTCGGTGGGGATGTTATCCAGATTCAGTGTGACCCCGTGCCGCTGCTGGATCAGGTCGCAGGCGCGCGCCATGATGGTCAGCGTGGCCAGGCCGAGGAAATCCACCTTGAGCATCTTGAGATTTTCGAGAATGCCCATCTCGAACTGAGTGACGGTTTTGATCGGCGTCTCCTCGGAGTTGCTGGTGGGACGGTGCAGCGGCAGGTATTCGATCAGCGGTTTATCCGAGATGACCACGCCCGCGGCGTGCGTCCCCGCGTTGCGGACGACGCCTTCCATCTTGATGGCGGTATCAATCAGTTCACGGATGTGATCCGACGACTTGTACTCTTTCTTCAATTCCGAAATCTGTTCCACGGCCTCGGCCAGCGTCATCGGCCTGCCGGGAATATTCGGGACGAGTTTGGCGATGCGGTCCACTTCGGGGAGGGGGATGTCTTTCACCCGCGCCACATCCCGCAACGCGGCGCGCGCCCCCAGCGTGCCAAAGGTGATGATCTGGGCTACCTTGTCCTGCCCGTACTTTTGGACGGCGTATTCCAGCATCTCGGCGCGGCGGTCGTCGCGGAAATCCAGGTCAATATCCGGCATCGAAATGCGGCCCGGGTTCAGGAAACGCTCGAAGAGCAACTCGTGCTGAAGGGGATCAACGAGCGTGATGTCCAGCACGTAGGCGACGATCGAACCTGCCGCCGAGCCGCGTGCGTTGTACCAGATGTCCCGTTCACGGGCGTGGCGGCACAGATCCCAGACGATGAGGAAGTAGGCGTCGAATTTCATTTTGCGGATGACGTCTAACTCATAGTCGAGCCGTTCGCGGACCGTGGGGCTGGTCGCCCGTTCCCCATAGCGACGCGCGGCCCCCTCTGTGCAGAGCGTCCGCAGGTAGATTTCGGGCGTGAGACCTTCTGGAAGCTCAAATTTTGGCAGCCGGTAATCCTTGACCTCCAGGTTTACGTTGCAGCGTTCGGCGATGAGCAAGGTATTTTTCAGCGCCTCGGGGGCCTCGGCGAACAGGCGTGACATCTCCTCCGGTGTGCGCAAGTAGTAAGAGGGGTCCGTCATGCGCATCCGGTCGGGGTCGGAGAGCAGCGCGCCGGTCTGGATGGCAAGCAAGATGTCCTGCAGATAGGCGTCTTCGCGGTCTATGTAGTGTACGTCGTTGGTGGCGATGAAACGGGCGTCGTAACGATGACCCATATCGAGCAGATTCTTGTTGATGCTTTCCAGTTCCTGGATGTCGTGCTGCTGGAGTTCGAGATAGAAATTATTCTTGCCAAAGACCTCGAAGTACCAGTCGAGCGATTTTCGCGCCTCTTCGACCCGGCCTTGTTCGAGCAGACGCGGCACCTCCGCCGACATACAGCCCGAAGAGCAGATCAGGCCTTCGGCATGTTTGGCCAGGAATGCTTTGTCTATGCGGGGATAGTAATAGAAGCCTTCGAGCTGCGCCGCGCTGGCGATTTTGAGCAGGTTCTTGTAGCCGGTCTCGTTCTCGGCCAGCAGCAGCAGGTGGGAGGACTTGCGGTCTTCCTTGGCGTCATGTTCCTTCATCGTCCGCGCGGCCATGTATGTTTCCAGCCCGATGATGGGCTTGATGCCTTGTTCCTTGGCGGCGTTGTAGAACTCGATCACCCCGAACATCGTGCCGTGGTCGGTGATGGCCAGGGCCGGCATGTTCATCTCTTTGGCGCGCTTGACCAGCTTCTTGATGTTGCTGAAGCCGTCGAGCAGGGAATATTCGCTATGGACGTGGAGGTGGGCGAAGGACATGGTAGTCGTGTAGTTTGGTAGTCGTGTGGTCTAATAGTTGCGTAGTTTGATAGTTGTGTGGTCTGATAGTCGCGTAGTCTGATAGTCGGATGGTTAACCGGTCGAATCGATGAGGTACGACCCCGAGGTGATTATAGCACGCGCAGGCAATGATAGAACCTATGTTTGGCTTAAAAATTTGCGAGAATTACTCCAGGAACAAGCACATCGCGCGCAAATGGGGTCAATGGCTGCGCGAGCCGAAGAAATTGCTGGAGCAGTTGGAGAAGTGCGGGTTCAAAATCGAAGCTGCGGATTAGTTCGGAAGAGTTGGCGTCGAAGCGGACACGTAAAACTCAAACTCGGAAGTTGTAGTATAATGAATTTATGAAAATTCAGCGGTTTATGCTTGCAAAACTCGAAGAGGCGATAACGCCGGGCAAAGTGCTGGTGTTGTACGGCCCGCGCCAGGTGGGGAAGACCACCCTGGTCACAGATCTGCTTGCCCGTACATCGCTGCAGCATCATTTCATCAACGCGGACGAGTTGGTCTACCGCGAAGCGCTTTCCAGCCAAAGCAGGCAGACACTCGGCCAGTTGCTTGGCGATAACCGGTTGCTGGTCATTGACGAAGCCCAGCGCGTGCCAAACATTGGGCTGAACCTGAAAATCCTGGTGGATAGTTTCCCCGCCGCGGCCATTATAGCGACAGGTTCGGCTTCATTTGATCTTGCAAACAAGATCAGCGAGCCGCTTACCGGACGCGCACTCACTTTCACTCTCTACCCGGTAAGTTATAAGGAAATCCAAAAAACGATTGGCGCTTTCGATGCTCACAGCCAATTGGAGCGCTGGCTGGTCTGGGGTGGCTACCCGGCAATTATCACAACCGAGAATCCGGCTGCACGCGAAAAATTACTCGGTGAGCTGGTCGGCGCTTATCTCTATCGGGACTTGCTGGAACTGGAGGGGGTCCGTCGTTCGGAAAAAATCGTGGATCTCCTGCGCCTGCTGGCATTCCAGATTGGCAGCGAGGTTTCTCTGGCAGAATTGGCATCCAATCTATCGCTGAGCCGCGACACGGTAGAACGCTATCTTGACCTGTTGGAAAAAGTTTTTGTCATTTTCAAGGTGCGCGGTTTTTCGCGCAACCTGCGCAAAGAAATCAGCAAGAACTCACGCTATTATTTCTACGATAATGGGGTGCGCAACAGCCTCATCCTGAATTTCAACCCGCTCAACCTGCGCAGCGATCTCGGCCAATTATGGGAGAATTTCCTGATGATCGAGCGCCGCAAGGCGAACCAATATGCCGGTCGTTCCGCGAACACTTTTTTCTGGCGCACCTATGACCAGAAAGAGATAGATTGCATCGAGGAACGCGGCGGCCGGCTCTACGGATTTGAATTCAAGTGGCAGGGCGAAATGAAGAAAGCGACCCGGCGCGAGTTCACTGAAACTTATCCCAATGCCGAGTTGGTCACCGTCCAGAAAGAGAATTTCGAAGATTTTGTGAGTTAAAATTCTTTCTGTCTGCCAGTGTATAATCAATTTATGCAAACGATTAGTCGCCTGCCTTACGTTTGGGATTACGACCTCGATGAGGCGCAGTTCATCGAAATCCTGGAAGGCCGCCGCACGATTGGGCGGCTGGACCAGGATTGGGCCGCGCGCCGTTTGCTGGAATACGCGCCTTACGAGGAGATCGTCCGCTTGATCGGTTTCCCGAAACTGGTCAGGAACTGGCCGCGCTGGCGCGGGCGCATCCGTTCGAAGAGCCGCAAACGGGGGGTTGACTTTCTCGTCAAGTGGCTGCCTGAGAAGCATCCAGAGTATTGCCGTGAATAACCGCTCGTTTTATATTCCGCCACACGAGCCGACTGGGAAGCAGTTCGCTGGATTACTGCCCCGCCTGCCGATATTTTTCTCTCGCAGTTGAATGAGTTGGGGGAAAAACTGCTGCTTCTTTAGAACGGGAGAATGAGCGTATCGCACCGCCAGCCGGGCACGTCTCGCGCAAATGGGGCCAGTGGCTGCGCGATCCGCAGGAGTTGCTGGGGCAGTTGGAGAAGTGCGGGTTCAGGATTGAGAAATAGTGGAAATGAAATTCACCCTCTCAGGAGAAACCTTATGAAAAAGTCGTCGCATATCTGGTTCGTCGCTGCCATGCTCATTGTTGTGACCCTGGCTTGCGGCATCGTGCCCACTGCTTCTCCCAAACTGGACGTCAAGGACGTTGTGGCGACACAGCTCGCGGCAACCCTGACCGCCCTCGCGCCAGGCGCCCCTCAGCAGTCAACGAGCGCGCCGACGCTGCCTCCCCCGCCTCAGGTGCTGCGCGTGGCTTACGTCAAAGAAAGTAACGTCTGGATCTGGACAGAGGGCGCTGGCGTAATGTCCCTGACAGCCTCCGGCGGTATCCAGGATGTGCGCATCTCGGACGACGGTCAGGTGGTGGCCTACGTTCGCGAGAGTATCCCCTTCCGCCCGGAAATCCGCGCCATCAACAGCGACGGGAGCGGTGAGCGTTTACTGGTCAGTTCGGCCGATTTCCTGGCGACTTACAGCGGCAGCCCCGGCGACGCCCCCAGCGGAATTGGGGTATTCCAGATGGGCTGGCGGCCTGGCAGCCACGTGCTGTATTACAACACCCGGCCGCTCTTCGAAGGGCCTGGACTGATGGGGTATGACGACTTGCGTACGGTCAATGCCGACACGCTCGATAAGGTGACCATTTTCAACTCTGGAGACGGCGGGATGTTCTACTTTTCGCCCAACGGCGCCCAGCTTGCCATCGTCACGCCGACGAGCATCAGCCTGGCGGACGCCGACGGCAGCAACCTGCGCCGCAACGTGCTGACGTTTGCATCCGTGATCACTTACAGCGAATATCTCTACTACCCTCGCCCCGTTTGGGCGACCGATTCCAGCGCGCTGCGCGTCGCCATTCCCCCCGCTGACCCTATGCTCTCGCCGCTCGACCCGACCGGCCTTTGGTACATCCTCATTGACGGCTCTCCCGTAGTTTTCAGCGGGAACATCCTGGCCATCCCATTTGCCTGGCCGGATACGGCCATCTCGCCCAACCTGGGCCGCGTTGGATATGCCATGCCCGTTGGCGTTCCAACTGACAATCTGCACGAGTTGCACCTGGCCAACGCCGACACCACTGGCGATACGGTTTACATCGGCGGAGAAAGCGCCGAGTTCATCGGCTGGCTGCCCAATTCCACGCAATTCGTCTTCGTGGTACGCGGCAGCGGGGTGACACGCGGTACGTATGTAGGGAGCGTAGGGGGCGGCTATACCACACTATCCACCGATCCATCCTTGATGCGCGATATCACCTGGGTGGACAGTACGCATTTTCTCTACCTGTGGAACAATTCCGGCGCCTGGGAATTGCGTTACAACATCCTGGGCGGCGTCGGCAGCACTTTGCTGGATACGGGCCAAATCTGGAGCTACGATTATTCGAACTGAGTTCACCACACAGACCTGACAGGTTTTCATAGAACCTTGACCGACTAAGTACAGCGCGATACAGAGAGGTTCGATTAACTCGCGCCATGATGAAACCTGTCAGGTCTTTACTCTCGACCGTCCGCGCATGAGACAGGTTGTTCCAAACTTCGCTTGGATATTGGCATCACCGTATATTTGCAATGGATGATATTGGTAACGCGCTGACTTTATCCGCGATGGGATATGCGAGATTGCCAGGGTAGACGATGAACAACTGGTCGAGTTCCAAATCTTCGAGCGCGGCGCGCATGGACGGGGTCATGCGCGGGGCGTCGATACGTTTACATTCCACGCCGATGCGGCGTCCATTTTTGAGCAGGAGCAGGTCTAATTCGGCGCCGCCGTGAGTCGCCCAGTAATAGACCTCATCGGGCGCGGCGGCTTTGATCGTTTCTTCGATGGCGTATCCCTCCCACGACGCGCCGCTTCTGGGATGATTGTGCAAATCCACTTCCGAGCGGATGCCGAGCAGGTAGTGCAAGAGTCCCGTATCGCGGAAATAGATCTTCGGGGCTTTGACCTGCCGCTTTTTGAGATTTGCAAACCAGGGTTGGAGCACACGCACCATGAAGACGCCCTCCAGAATGTTCAGGTATTGACGCGTGGTGGGTTCGCTGATCCCCAACGCACGGGCAGGCTCGGAGGCTTTCCATATCTGTCCGTGGTAATGAGCCAACATGGTCCAGAACCGCAGCAGGGTCGCGGGAGGCGTGCGGATTCCCCATTGGGGCAGGTCGCGTTCCAAAAACGTCTGAATGAAATTTTTACGCCAGGCTAAACTATCCGTCTCTGAGTCTGCAAGGAAGGATAAAGGAAAGCCGCCGCGCAGCCAATGTTGGGGTAAGGCATCTACGCCCACTTCCACAAGACTAAACCCGCTGATGGAGACCGTCTCGATCCGTCCCGCGAGGGACTCGGAGGAAGAGCGCATCAGGTCAGGCGAGGCGCTCCCCAGGATGAGAAAACGCGCGGGCAGTGGATCGCGGTCACACAGCACGCGCAGGAGGGGGAACAGGTTCGGCCTGCGCTGGATCTCGTCAATCACGACCAGGCCGCGCAGGTCGCGCAGGGCGGTCATGGGTTCCTGCAAACGCGCCAGGCTGGTGAGGTCTTCCAGGTCGAGATAATTGAGCGAGTCGGCTGGAACAAATTGGCGCGCAAGTGTGGTCTTGCCTGACTGGCGGGGTCCAACCAGCGCGACAACACGACTGCGTCCCAGGGCAGTTTGAATGGCGCTTTTTAACGCTTCACGTTTAATCACAGGAATAGTTTATCACGAAAAAGGAAAGCGAGACTTTAGAATTTCAAGGCAATATCACAGACCTGGTTTTCACAGAGCCTTGCTCTACTAAGCACAGCGCGATACAGAGAGATTCGATCAACTCGCGCCATGATGAAACCTGTCAGGTCTCTCTGGTGGTAAAGCAGACTGAAACTCCACGCGGGCCGCCAAACATCAGAAACCGGGCTGGGTTTGATTTGGTAAGGGGCAGGTGACAGTCACTTCGGAAGTGACTGTCACTTGCACGCTGGAGCTGTCCCTTGCAGGAAAACCACCATTCCGCGATCTCTAGAGCGAACCCCCTACTTTATTACTTTCCCCATCAATTCCAGCGCCAATTCCTGGAACTTTCGTTTAATTTTCACTGGGTCGAAAGGCTTGAGCATCTTCACTGGCCAGCGCTCAGCTTCGTCTGGGAAGGCTTCGGCGCGGTTGAGCGCAACGGCGAACCAATAAAGGTCGAAACCGGGGTCTTTCTGCGCCGCCTGTTCCAATAACGGCTGAAGCGGCTCTCGCTCCATGATGAAATACAGGTCAACGGCGTCACGCGGCTCGGCGCGGCCAAAATAGGCCAGCAGTTTATCTACCCGCAGGTCGGCGTAGTTGTTGACGTACACGCCCGTCTCGGCCAAGACGGGCGGTTCGAAGCGGAAGGGGGAGTCGAATGCGATATCCACTTTCAAACTTTCCTCGCCCTGTTCCACCAGCAGTTGCGCGAAGGAGGCGAAACGGCGCACCACTTGGGGGTTTAACCCCTGCGCACGGCAGGCACTTTCAACCTGATGGGAAATGGGCAGAACGAGGCCGTCCACGCCGGTAAAGAAATCCAGGTCGAAAGACAGGCGGTGGCCGAAATAGTATTCCGCCAGGGCCGCGCCGCCCGCCAGATAGAATTGGGAATTGTCGGGAATTGTCCGAAAGGCGGCGATAAACGCCTTTTGCAACGGCGTCAGGGTTCCAAATCCCCGCAAACTATCGGCCATTCTTGCTCTCCAGGTAGCGTTCCCACAGGCTGTGGATTTCAGGCGGCAGGTTCAGATTCTCCAACTCGCGCCGGATCTCCTCCACGTCCAGGGCGCGGACGTCCTCCATCCGCCCGTGCGTCAGAATCTGTTTCATCAGCCATCTGCGCTGGAAGGGGTCTGCGGGGTCAATATTGTCTGTACTCCAGACGATGTAGCGCGGTACATTGAAGGCCATAGACAAACCTCTTACAAAACTACTATATCACAATTTTTTAGAAGATGTTACCGCTATGCTATAATCCCCCTCCGAAAGGTACACCATGCTCCAGAAATTCATCACCCTCTTCGGGGGCGACCCCAACAAACGTGAAATCGAAAAACTAAGCGGCCTCGTGGACGAGATCAACGCCCTCGAGGCGGAATTTGAATCCATGAGCGACGAGGCGCTGCGCGCCAATACAAACGAGTTCCGCGCCCGCCTCGCCTCGGAGTTGGAAGACATCGAGGATGAGAAAGAACGCCAGGATATCAAAAAAACTGTCCTGGAAGAAATCCTCCCCGAAGCCTTTGCCGCCGTGCGCGAGGCCTCCAAGCGCACCATCGGCTTGCGTCACTACGATGTTCAACTTATTGGCGGCGCGGTACTGCATCGCGGCCAGATCGCCGAGATGAAGACCGGCGAAGGCAAGACACTGGTCGCTACGTTGTCGCTCTACTTGAACGCGTTGACCGGCAGGGGCTGCCATCTCGTCACCGTCAACGATTATCTGGCGCGGCGGGATGCCCGTTGGATGGGGCCTATCTATCACGCCCTCGGGCTGACGGTCGGCATCCTGCAGATGGCGGCTGCCACCGAGAACGGCAAGAAAGCCTTCCTCTACGACCCGACCAAGGAATCGCCGCGCGAAGACCAGGATCAGCTCCGCCTGGTGGATCGCCGCCAGGCCTACGCCGCCGACATTACCTACGGCACCAACAGCGAGTTCGGCTTCGATTACCTGCGCGATAACATGACCATGCGCCTGGATGAGCGTGTCCAGCGCGGCCATTATTACGCCATCGTGGACGAGGTGGACAACGTCCTGATTGACGAGGCGCGCACCCCGCTGATCATCTCCGGCCCGGCCTCGGGCGACGTGGAATGGTACGGTAAGATGGCGCAACTCGTCCGCCAGTTGCGCGCCGAGGATTACGAAATCAGCGAAAAGGATCGTAACGTCTCGATGACTGAGATTGGCACCGCGCACGTCGAGCAGTTGCTCGGTCAGCCGCTGCGCGATCCCGACCGCCCCGAAGACGTGACCCCCGAACAGGCGCGACTGCTCGGCTACCTGGAACAGGCGCTGCGCGCCCAGCACCTCTTCAAACGCAACAAGGATTATCTTGTCCAGGGCGGCAAGGTGGTCATCGTGGACGAGTTCACCGGACGGCTGATGCCCGGCCGCCGCTGGTCGGACGGCCTGCACCAGGCCGTGGAGGCCAAAGAGGGCGCGCATGTCGAACCGGAGAACATCACCTACGCCACGATCACATTGCAAAACTACTTCCGCATGTACGCCAAGCTGGCCGGCATGACCGGTACAGCCCTGACCGAGGCGGAGGAATTCAGCAAGATTTATAAACTGGATGTGCTGCCCACCCCAACCAACCTGGAATATCAGACCGTCGGGCCGGACGCTCCGCTGGTGGAAGTCAAGGCCAAAGATGAAGATGGCTTCGAGTATTCCTATTTTGCCCGCCGTACCCCCCCCGCCCTCCTTTCATCCCCCCATTTCGAAGTACAGAAATGGGGGGACAGAGGGGGGCAAGGGGGGGCGAAGGGGGGGGGCGTCTTCTTCCGCCGCAAAGATTATCCCGATACCATCTACCGCACCACGGAGGCCAAACTGCGCGCCCTGGTACGCGAGATCGTCTATTACCACGTCAAAGGGCGGCCGATGCTGGTCGGCACGACCTCGGTCGAGAGTTCGGAGCGCCTGTCGAACCGTCTGCGCGCCGAAGCGGTGCGCCGTTTGATGCAGGTCTTGATGATCCGCAACGCCTGGTTGCAGGTGAACGACCGTGAAGAAGATGGGCGTCTCATCCCGGAACTTGCGCCGCTCAACCGTCCATTGGAGCAATTCCGCCCCGAAGAGCTGCGCCCGATGGCGCGTGACCTGGGTCTCTCGTTGAACCCGGAGGATCAGGCCAACCTGACCCGTCTGCGCGAAATTCTGCAACTGGAGGAATTCGATGAGAACCGACTGAAGTCGGTACTACAAGGGGGTGTGCCTCACCAGGTGCTCAATGCGCGCAAGCATACCGAGGAATCCCAGGTCATTGCCGGAGCAGGCGCATTTGGTGCGGTGACTATTGCCACCAACATGGCCGGGCGCGGCGTGGATATCAAACTGGGCGGCGATCTGGCCGATGAGATCATCGCCGCGGTGGCGCGCGTCTTGCGCAAGGCCGGTTATAAAGACCCCTACGACATGACCTTGCAAGAACGCCGCGAGGCGCTCCAGAAGACAGACCTTTCTCTTTACGGCATCTACGAGAGCGAGGTCAAGTTCTTCCTCAAATACTTCGAGGATATGGAACGCGTCAAGGAACTGGGCGGTTTGCACGTCATCGGCTCCGAACGGCACGAGGCGCGCCGCATTGACAACCAGTTGCGCGGCCGCGCCGCCCGCCAGGGCGACCCGGGCTCGTCGCGCTTCTATCTCTCCCTCGAAGACGATCTGATGCGTCTGTTTGGCGGCGAACAGGTCAACGGCCTGATGCAGCGTTTGAGCATTGACGACGACTACCCGCTCCAGGCGCGCCTGGTCAGCGGGATCATCGAGCAATCCCAACACCGCGTGGAAGGCGCCAACTTCGATGTCCGCAAGCACCTGCTCGAATACGATGACGTGCTAAACGCCCAGCGGATGAGAATCTACTCCCAGCGCGACCGCGTCTTCGAGAAGGAAGACCTGGCCGAAGATGTGGCCGAACTCCTGCGCCAGGAGATCGGGCGGCGCGTGCCGGAGGCTGTCGAAAAAGGGGAGATCTGGCGCCTGCTGGCCTGGCTGGAACAGATCCAGCCGATATTTGGCGTCGCCGAGGGCGCTTTCCCATCTTTTACTTACAAAATCCTGCTGCGTGAACTTGCGGATTCAAAGCAGGCCCCGCGCACAGCCCTGATGGATATTGCCCGCCGCACCCTCCAGGCTGAACATGCGTTTTTCCTGCGCGCCATCCAGGAACAGGTTGACCGCGCCGGTGAAAGCCTGGACAGCCAGATTAAAGATCGTACCGATACCCTGGATACCTTCTTCGATGCCATCAAGGATAACGAAGAAAGCCAAACTTGCCGTCCACAGGAAATCCTGGATGAACTCCAAGGTCTCGTCCACATCCCGCTGCGGCTTTCGTCCGAACAAATGCGCACTCTGGCTGAAGACCCGCTCGAACTCGAGGATGTCATCCGTGAGCAGATCGAGAATTCCCTGCTCGCTCTGACCCTCTCCCGCCTGATTGCGACCATCGAATTTCGCCTGGGCGAAGGACTTAGCCTGGCCCCAGCCGAACTCCAGGAGCTGGACTGGGACGAGATCGTTGAGCGCATTGAGTCAAAGACCATCGGAGCGCTCACTGCCCGGCAGGAACGGCTGGTCGGCGAGGACGGCCAAATCACCCACGACCTGGATGTCGCCAGCGAACTTCAGGGCAGTGTCCCACTTGACGATCAGATGCGCTTGCGCCTGCTCTCGCTCATGGCGCAGGGCGCGCGCACCTATTTTGACAGCAAGACTCATCGCCAGATGCGTCAGACTTTCACCCGGCTGCATTATGCCTATTTGGGCAATGAACCGCTGGCGGACGCCTCACCCGAATCCTTGACAGAAGATGTACTGGAACACCTCGAGCAAGCGCAGATCGCCTTGCGCGGCGCCTGGGGCGAGAGCGAGTTCCGCCGCCTGAGCCAGAATGCGAATCGCATCGCGGACCTCGGGCCGGCTGCCGCCATTTTGAGCGCGGAGCGGCTCGAGCAGTCCCCCGCGACCCTCTCCGAATCCGAACGCGCTGCCCTGAACGAAGAGCTTGGCCGCCGCGTCCAGACCGGAATCTACCGCCAGGTGCTGCTCGGGGCGATCACAGAGCTATGGGTGGATTACCTGACGCGAGTCGAGGCGCTGCGCGTTTCCATCGGGCTGGAGGCCTACGCCCAGCGTGATCCGCTGGTACAATACAAGAGTCGGGCTTCCGAGATGTTCCAAAACCTGCTCGGCGAGATCCGCGCCGCGGTCATCAGCCGCATTTTCCTCTACCAACCGCGCCCATTCGCCGCCGCGCAATTGGAAACGGCCTCCGCACCAGCCCCGGCTGGCGCCCCCGCCGCTCCGGCACAAATAGCCTCGCGTAAGAAGAAGCGGCACCGGCATTAGACAAAGTCCCCTGTGAAGAGCACGCTGGATTATTATCAAGCCTTACCCAAGGTAGAACTCCATCGCCATTTGGAAGGCTCTTTGCGCCTGGCGACCATGCTGGATATTGCCAGAGCGCACGGGATCACTGTCCCGACCAATACCAAGCGCCTGCGCCATCTCGTTCAGGTGCAAAACGGTGAACCTTTCACCTACCAGAATTTCCTGGCCAAGTTCACCACATTGCGCATGTTCTACCGTTCGCCGGAGGTCATTCACCGCATCACCCGCGAGGCAATCGAGGACGCGGCGGAGGATAACGTCCGCTACTTGGAATTGCGTTTCACACCTGTTGCCCTCAGCCGCGCGGAGCATTCGTTGTCAGCCGAGCGTTTTCCCATGGGTGAAGTCATTGACTGGGTCTGCGAGAGCGCCCAGCAGGCGGCCGGGGAGTTCGGCATTATGGTACGTCTGCTGGCCAGCGTCAACCGGCATGAGAGCCTGGAATTGGCTGAACAGGTGGCCTGGCTGGCTGCTGACCGTATCGAAAAAGGACTGGTCGGCCTCGACCTGGCCGGGAACGAGGCGGAATTCCCCCTCCAGCCTTTCGTCGGCATCTTCCACGAGGCGCAGCAGGCCGGCTTGCACATCACCGTCCACGCCGGGGAGTGGGCCGGGGCAGCCAGTGTGCGCAGCGCGCTGGAAGACATGAATGCCGAGCGCATCGGGCATGGCGTGCGCATTTTGGAAGATCAATCCGTGGCGGCGATGGCCCGCGAGCGGGGCGCCACCTTTGATGTCTGTCTGACCAGCAATTATCAGAGCGGCGTCGTCGCCTCGCTGGAAGCGCATCCGTTGTTGAAGATGCTGGAAGCCGGTCTGAATGTCACGCTGGCCACCGACGACCCCGGCATCTCGCAGATCACGCTGGGCGACGAGTATCGCCAGGCCTGTGAGACCCTGGGTATGACGTGCCAGGCATTGCACAAGCGCATCCTCGCCGCGGCGCGAGCGTCTTTCCTGCCAGCTGAGGAGCGCGCTGGACTGGTTAGCCGACTAAAGAAGGAAATATGGACGCCAAAGGAGTTTGTATGACCCAGGATTTTTTCAATGCCCGTGATGTACTGAAAGTCAAACACAGAGAATACACGATCTACCGCCTCGATGCGCTCGAAAAGGCCGGCCTGACAGAGCTTGGTAAATTACCCTTCTCGATTCGCATCCTGCTCGAGGCGGCCCTGCGCCAGTGCAACGAGGGCGAGATCACCCGGGAAGATGTCAAGAATATCGCCGCGTGGACGCCTGCCCCACCCCAGCCCCCCCCATTTTCGGAGAAAAAGGGGAGGGCTAAATGGGGGGGGGGCATCCCCTTCCTGCCGGCGCGCGTCATCATGCAGGATTTCACCGGCGTGCCGGCCGTAGTTGACCTGGCGGCGATGCGCGCGGCTGTCGCCCGCCTGGGCGGCGACCCGAAGAAGATCAACCCGCTCGTGCCGGTGGACCTGGTCATTGACCATTCAATTCAGGTGGATTTCTTCGCCACCGCGGACGCCCTGCAGCGCAACACCGAGGTCGAATTTCAACGCAACCGCGAACGTTATGAGTTCCTCAAGTGGGGACAGAAGGCCTTCTCCAATTTTCGCGTCATCCCACCCATGACCGGCATTGTCCATCAGGTCAACCTGGAATATCTGGCGGATGTTGTCACGACACGTAAAGAGACCTCCGAGGTCTTAGAGACCTCGGAGGTCTTGGCCTTCCCCGATACCCTGGTCGGCACCGATTCGCATACCACGATGATCAACGGCCTGGGCGTGCTTGGCTGGGGCGTGGGCGGCATCGAGGCCGAAGCGGTGATGCTCGGCCAGCCGATGGACATGCTCCTGCCGGAGGTGATCGGGTTCAAGCTCTACGGCACGCTCGCTGAGGGCGTCACGGCCACCGACCTGGTGCTGACCGTCACGCAAATGCTGCGCAAGAAGGGCGTGGTGGACAAGTTCGTCGAGTTCTACGGCCCCGGCCTGGACAGCATGTCGCTGCCCGATCGCGCCACCCTGGCCAATATGGCGCCCGAATACGGGGCGACGATAGGCTACTTCCCGGTGGATGCCGAAACCATGCGCTATCTAAGGCTGACCGGTCGAACAGATGAACAGGTCGAGCTGGTCGAGGCCTACTGCCGCGCCCAGGGCTTGTTCCGCGAGGCAAGCACCCCCGACCCGGAATTTACCGCCACGCTCGAACTGGACCTGGGGGCTGTCGTCCCCTCCCTGGCCGGCCCCAAGCGTCCGCAGGATCGCGTGGCGCTGAACGATATGAAGCAGGTCTTCGAGAAGGCGCTGACCGCGTCGGTCAAAGAACGCGGCTACGAACTCAAGCCCGAGGAGATAAGCCACAGGGTCAAAGCCGGCACGAATGGAGGCTCCGTCGAGATCGGTCACGGCGCGGTGGTCATCGCGGCGATCACCTCCTGCACCAATACCAGCAATCCGTCGGTGATGATCGGCGCCGGTCTGCTCGCCAAAAAGGCGGTCGAGAAGGGGCTGACGGTCAAGCCGTACGTCAAGACCAGCCTGGCGCCCGGCTCACGCGTGGTCACCGAATATCTCAAGCAGGTTGATTTACTCGAACCGCTGGCCAAACTGGGCTTTAACGTGGTCGGCTACGGCTGCACCACCTGCATCGGGAACAGCGGCCCGCTGCCGGGTGAGGTGGCCAAAGCGGTCAGCAGCGGGAACCTCGTCGCCGCGGCGGTCATTTCGGGCAACCGCAACTTCGAGGGGCGCGTCCATCCCCTGGTCAAGGCCAATTATCTGGCCTCCCCAGCCTTGGTCGTCGCCTATGCCCTGGCCGGGAGGGTGGACATTGACCTGAATACTGAACCCATCGGCATGGGTAAAGACGACCAGCCTGTTTACTTGAAAGATATCTGGCCGACGACGCAGGAGATCATGGATACGATCGTGTCCAGCCTCGACGCGAAGATGTTTCGTGAGAAATACGCGGATGTGTTCGCCGGGAACGATCTGTGGAACCAGATCGCGGTGGCGGAGAGTGATCTTTACCAGTGGAATGAGGACTCAACCTACATCCAACATCCGCCTTTTTTCCAGTCGCTGAGGCTGGCTGTGGCGCACATTGCCGAGATCAAAAGCGCGCGCGTTCTGGCTCTGCTGGGCGATTCCATCACCACCGATCATATTTCTCCGGCCGGCAATATCGCCTCCGATAGCCCGGCCGGTAAATATCTTATCGAAAACGGCGTGCAGGTGCGCGACTTTAATTCGTATGGCTCGCGGCGCGGCAACGACCGCGTCATGACGCGCGGCACGTTCGCCAATATCAGGCTGAAAAACCTGCTGGCTGGTGACAAGGAGGGCGGCTACACCTTGTACTTCAGTCGTCCGCCCCTTCGCTCCGCTCCCTGGCCTGGCCACCAGGGCAGGCAGGGCAGGCTGCCCGTCGTCCGTCGTCCCGAAGAAATGTCCATTTTCGATGCTGCGATGAAATATCAAGCTGAAAATGTCCCTGCCATCCTGATCGCCGGTAAAGAATATGGCGCTGGCTCCAGCCGCGACTGGGCGGCCAAAGGCACGCTGCTGCTGGGCGTGAAAGCTGTCATTGCCGAGTCGTTCGAGCGCATCCACCGCTCCAACCTGGTCGGCATGGGCGTGCTTCCGCTCAAGTTCATGCCCGGCGAGAATGCCGAATCGCTCGGCCTGAAAGGTGACGAAATATTCGACCTCGAGTGCCTGCGGGATGACATGCCCCCGCAGGGCAGCGTCAATGTGCGCGTGCATAAGCCGGATGGCAGGGTGGAACTCTTCGAGACGCAGGCGCTCTTGAATACGCCAGCCGAGATAGGCTATTACCGCAACGGTGGCATCCTGCATACGGTGCTGCGCAACATGTTGAAGGATGAAGAATAATGTTAACTGCTCAGCCAGATTGTCATTCTGAGCCGCTGGTGTTCTTCCAGCGGCGAAGAATCTCCTCCGACTGGCCTTGAGACCCTTCGGTCGCAAAAAACGCTCCCTCAGGGTGACATGCCTGGGCAGTTACTTTTAATCATGCTAACTGAAAGCCAAGTGGCGGGTTATTGCTATCATCACCAAAATCTCTGACAAAAAGAGAACTGAATGTCGAAAAATAAAATACTTTACTCGTTGGGGCGGATTATCGTCCGCTTGTATGCTCGTTTGATGTTTAATCTGGATATCCACTGGTACGATGATATCTCGCCGGGGCCGAAGCTGTTCGTTGCCAATCACCCCAGCGCAACCGACCCGTTTCTCATCCACCTGATTTCGCCTCAACCGATGAGCGTGCTGATCACGGTCAATGCCTTTACGGTGCCGCTGCTGGGCTACTATCTGCGCAAAACCCGGCAGATTTGCGTGGACCCCAAGCAGGGTAGCGCGGCATTGGATGAAGCCCGCCGGTTGCTTGAAAACGGACGCCCGGTGGCGGTCTTCCCCGAGGGTCTGATCAGTCCGAAGGAGGGCGGATTCCACTCCCCGCGCAGCGGCGCGGCGCGGCTGGCCTTGAAGACTGGCGTGCCGGTAATTCCGGTCGGCATTTACCTGCCCCGTGAGCGGACTCTGAGCATCACCTCGGGCATCAGCGGCAAGAAGACGACGGCCAATTGGTATCTGCGCGGGCCGTACAGCGTCACTGTAGGTCAGCCGATGAAATTCGAGGGCAATGCCGAAGACCGTGAGCAGGTGCGCGGCGTGACGCACAGTATCATGGAAAGCATCCGGGCGCTGGCTCAAGAAAGCGAGCAGCGCCTGCGCAGACGGCGATTGGTGAAATCACCGGTATAGGCCACATAAAAAATCAAAACGTCCCACAGGCTTTGGAAGCTGTGGGACGTTGTTTTACTTCACTGCCTCGCGTCCGGCCCGAAAGGCTTTTTCGTTGATGGCGATGTGCTTCGCCGGGGCGTGGGCTTTGATGGCTTCCAGCCATTCGCTTTCCGGCGTATCCAACAGCGCCGAGAGCGCCCCCAGAATGGCGACGTTGGCCGTTTTGGGATTGCCGACACTTTCCGCGATCTCTTGACCGTCCACCCAGTGCACCGCGCCAGCCGCGCCGGCTAACGTGGAACGAACCAGCGCGTCGTCCGGATATTTGACATCCCCGGCCTTGACGGTGATCGGTTCGATGGCCTGGTCATTGACCAGCACGACACCGCCGGGACGTAATTGATCGAGGTAACGGAGAGCTTCCAGTTTTTCGAAGGCCACCAGAAAGTCCACCTCACCCTTGCCGATAATGGGGGAGAAAACCTGTTCGCCCCAGCGCACGTACGAGGTCACGCTGCCGCCGCGCTGCGACATGCCGTGGATCTCGGCCTTTTTAGCCTCGTATCCCAAACGGACGCCCAATTCCGCCAGGATGTCGCTGGCTAAAATCGTGCCCTGCCCACCGACACCCGCCAGCAGGAAGTTGATGTTCTTAGAGAGTTTCTTTTCAGTCATGGTGATTTCCTCGACCAGCATTTTCGAACCTTCGCTTCTACTATACTTCAAACGGGCACAAAATGAGTTTTTTTTACCGTGAAACCTCAGACAACGAATGTTCAACGAATAAACGAATAATCGAATAATCGAATAAACTAATACCTGTCTTCTTTTAGTCCAAAGTCCATCTTCTACTTCATTCGTTTATTCGTTTCCGATTCGTTGACGGGTTTGGTGCATAATGGTAGCTTAAGTGCAGCTACCATAAACGAAAAGTTCGAGTTATGACCGTGCACAGTATAATTCCGCCATCTGGCTGCGGAACAGGATCGCATCGCGTGGGCAGACCTGGGCGCAGATTTCGCAGCCGGTGCACATCGAAGCGTCAATCTCCGCCAGCGGACGGTCATATTTGGCGTCCATCTTCTCGGATTTGAGAATGGCCGGGCAGCCGATGCGGAAGCAGATCGTACAGCCGTTGCATTTTTCCTCGACGACCTTGAGCGGCAGCCACTCTTTTCGCTCTTCGGGCAGCAAGGCGCAGGCGTGGCGGGTGATGAGCACCGCCGGGCCTTCTTCCTTGAGCCAGGCTTTCAGCGTCTTCTCGATGGATTCGACATCCAGGGCGTCCACCGTCGCCACGCGCTGGATGCCCAAGGCGCGCACCAGCGGCTCGAGTTCGATCTGCACCGTCTCTTTCTGCTGGAGCGTGCGACCGGTGCCGGGGTTTTCCTGATGGCCGGTCATGCCGGTGATGCGGTTGTCCATGATGATGGTGATGACGTTGCTGCGATTGTAGGCCACATTGAGCAGAGCGGGAATGCCGGTGTGGAAGAAGGTCGAATCGCCCAGCACGGCGAAGTGACGTTCGCTGTCGCCGGCGACGGCCGCACCGTGCGCCACGCCGATGCTGGCGCCCATGCAGCCGCAGGTGTCTATCGCGCTGAGCGGCGGGATGACGCCCAGCGTGTAACAGCCGATGTCGCCGTTGATCGGCAGCCCAATTTTATGCAGGATGTAGAGCGTGCTGCGGTGCGGGCAGCCGGCGCACAGCACCGGCGGGCGGGCAGGTAATGCGGACCACCCTCCCGTCCCCTCCAGCCCCCCTCTGTCCCCCCATTTCTGTACTTCGAAATGGGGGGACAGAGGGGGGCTGGGCAAAAGTCCCGCGCTCACCGCCGCGGCGCGGACAGAAGCCGGGTCCAGTTCACCGATCAGCGGGAAGATCGTCTTGGTGTTCGGATAATAGTTCATTCCGTCCGGCTGGTACATCTCGATCCCCATCAAGCGCACCTGTTCCTCAATGAACGGATCGAGTTCTTCCAGCACGATCAGGCGTTCGACGCGGGCGGCGAAATCCGCGATCATACGCCTGGGCAGCGGGTAGACCAGACCCAGCTTAAGCGTGCTGGCTTGCGGGAAGACCTCGCGGGCGTACTGGTAGGCCACCCCGGCGGTGATGATGCCCAGTGAGGCGGCGCGCATTTCAATGCGGTTGTGCTCGTATGTTTCGGCGAATTCGGCCAGATCGAGGATGCGCTGCTCGATGACCGGGTGACGCTTACGCGCGTTGGCCGGGATCATGACGTACTTGGCCGGGTTGCGCGGGAACTTTTCGATGCGCGGCGGAAAATCGCGGCGCGTCCCGACCTCGACCAGGGTGCTGGTGTGGCACAGGCGCGTCGTCAGCCGTAGCAGGACGGGCGTATCGAATTGCTCGCTCAAGTCAAAGGCGGCCACGGTCAGGTCTTTGGCCTCCTGGCTATCAGCCGGCTCCAGGCATGGCACGCGGGCAAATTTGGCAAACTGGCGGTTATCCTGCTCGTTCTGCGAGGAGTGCATCGAGGGGTCGTCCGCCGAGATGACCACCATCCCGGCCTCCGCGCCGGTCATGGCGGCGTAGAAGAAGGCGTCCGCGGCCACGTTCAGCCCGACGTGCTTCATGGACGCCAGGGCGCGCCGCCCGGCATAGGCCGCGCCGATGGCCGCGTCCAGGGCAACCTTTTCGTTAGGCGCCCATTCGGCGTACACGCCAGGGAAGCGGGCAAGGTGCTCCAGGATTTCGGTGCTGGGCGTGCCGGGATAGGCCGAGGCGACCGTCACCCCCGCTTCCCACGCGCCGTGCGCAACCGCCTCGTTGCCGGAAAGTAAACGCTTCATGATCGCTCCTTGTAGATGGATAGGCTGCCGGTAAAAAGTGATGAGTGATGAGTGATGGTGTAAGGATAGGCTTGTATTATATTTGATTATGGTGAAGCGAGGCTTGTGACAATCACCATTGGAAGAACTGACATTCGTCCTCATACAATAAAACTTCCGAAGCCTCAGTGGTTTCGGAAGTTTTATTGAGATCGGTGGGCTGCCTTACTTCGCTACGCGGCTTCCAACACGCGCTCGATTTCAACGGGCAGTTCGATAAAAACGAAGTGGCTCGTGTGATAGAGATAATCCTCGCCGCTTTCATCAATTACACGGATGAAATCATCCTGCTCGGCTTGTTGGTCAGGGATAACTTCATACATTTTCCTCGCAATTAGCGATGCTTCGTAGCCTGTATTATCAACACAAAGGACAAAATGCTTTTTAGTAGTCATAGGCTTAATCCAGATAACGCTTGATCTTTATATCTTTCCTTCCGATTCCATGCGCTTCATACCAGTGAAGTTCGACATGACGAATATTTCCATTGGGCAATTTCACAAAGGCTATCCCTTTCAACTTTCTCCAGCGACCATGACCATAGACTTTCTGCAAGTAAGTCAAGTGGCGGATGTGTGAGCCGACCGCCATCGTTTCGATATGTTGAATGTCGCCAACGATTTCAAAATCCACGTCTATAGTCTAACATTTCTGGGGGAACATGACAAGTAAGTGAAACGCTGCTTTTTCATAGTAACGCCTGCATTTCCGAGACTACAATCAGTCTCAACGGCAACGGTGGTGCGGACAAGTCTACTCACATTATCGCGCCATCTCTGGCAAAACGTGCGCCGTTCGCGAGCTGCGGAGCCGCTGTCCGTTGGAGACGATGTTAGCCGCCGCTTTTTGTGACAAAATTATTCTTCTCCTGGTGGAAGTTCTGCTGGTTGCGCCGTACTTACTTCCAACATTTTATCTTCAAATCGAGCCAATTTCCTTTCGGCCTCCTCGAATTTGTTTCGCGCGTTTTTAAGATGTGTCCCGAGGGTATCAAATTCTTCTCTAAACTTCCCCTCATCGCCACTCAGACGAGTCAATTGATTCATGATTGCTTTGGCTTTTTCTTCAATGTGCATACCCTTCAGGCCATAAACAATCACTTGTAGATAGGCATAGAAGGAATTGGGGCTTACGGGAATAACTCGTTTCTCCATTGCATAAGGATAAAGTTCGCCCCCTTGTTCGTCTTTGATGACTGTCTCGTAATATATATTCTCCGCGGGGATGTACATCAGTGCAAAATCATAAGTTCCCTCATCGGGGAGTATATACTTCTGTGCGATTTGGTCTATATGCTGTTTCATCGTGCGAGTAAATTCTTTCCTATCCTTCTTTGCAGGTTGCTCATCATCGTCAGATATTAGACGGCGAAAACTCTCCATCGGAAACTTAGAGTCCACTGGGACTAATCGCTCGCCTAGCCTAATAACCGCATCAACCACCTCGCCGCCTCTGAAAGCGTATTGAAGCTGATAATGTTGCGGAGGTAGTATCTGAGCAAGAAGTTGCTCAAGCAATGTTTCACCCAGACCACCTCTCAATTTAGGAGGCTTCAAAAGGTCTTCAATACTTGAAATTGTCTTGCCCACTTCCATCATGTGTTCGGTTGCCTTTGATAACTCTCCTAAAGTCCCAGACAATCTTTCAAAAGATTTGCGGCTACTATCGTCCACATCCTGGATTCGTTTACCGAGTGCGTCAATTGATTGTGCATTGGGAAACTGCTTTGACAATTCACTCAAACGCGTTTGAGTTCTAATGAGTACGATAAGCGCACCCAGGAGGATGACGATAAGGACAATCAGAACAATTTGGAAGATTTCCATTTTTCCTCCACTGATTTGAGAAGGCGGCTAACGTTTTGGCTCAGCGGCAGCAACGGACCAGCAAGACTCATTCGCAATTCTTGACTACATTTTTGACAGGTTGACTACGAGATTATATGTGAACCAACCATCACCAGTCTTGAAAACTTGTGGTTTTGCAGACGCAGAATCTTTTTGAATTCCAATGCCGTCATCGTAAGGGGAGAATTCCATAATTTGGTTGTACTGCACTCGGAATTTCTTTGTTGAACCACTGAAATAGATATGTTTGTTTGTTATTGCCAGAAATCCTCTATCAGCTAAGATAGTTTCAGTAGTCTTCACAGGGTTTCCACGAAATGCCCCCACTCGATAATAAACGCCCTTTGCTACCCTGATACTAACTCCCTGCGAACCACCTTCAAAATGTGTGCTGATTCTTTGCTCAAAGTAATCAACGCCAGTAAATAGCCAAACAAGCTTTTCGTCTTTTTGGAAATTGAATGGCAGTTGGCCTTGAACTTTGACTCTTTCAGGGATTTTCCCTTCTAATACATCCCTTAGTGTAGCTGCCTTTGCTAAACGAGAATAGGAACCATTACGAGAATCAAGTTCATCTTGAGTCAACGAGAACTGATTTTTATACTCTACAAGAGAATTTTCTTCTTGCTTAGTGAGAATACCATCTTCAAGTGATTGCTCGACAGCATTTGAAAAACCCTCAATTAGCGAAAGTTTGATATTTGAAGTTGAGATATAGCTTTCTGCAGCAATCCCAGAAAGTGTATCTTGAAGTGTTTCTTTATCTATTCTACCCAAAGCTGTTTCTTTGGCTGCCTCAATCATTAATTTACAGCCGTTTTGATATTTTTCAGCACATTCAATATGTTCTGATTTTAGAAGCCCGGCAGACTTGCCACAATATTTACAGTTTCCCATAGCTACCTCCTCTTTGAGCAACTGACACGAAGAGAGTTTAATAATTTATCCAAAGCTCGAAATTATGTGTGCCTAACGGCTTGGCTCACCCCCCTTCGGGGGCAGGTCGGCAGCGGCGGTGCGGACAAGGCTACTTACCATTATCGCGCCATTTCTGGTAAAACGCACCTGCGCGCGAGCGGCGGAGCCGCTGTCCGCTGGGAACGGCGTTAGCCCGCATCCTGTTTTGATGCAGAAATCATGGGTGTTCTTTGTAATTCCTCTTTGCTGGCTTTCGCTATATTGATGACAGCTACCAATACCCAAACAATCACATCATGAAATGTGTTGTACATTAATTCTTGCTCTGTCTCATCTGTTACCCACTTATGATACAGTTTGTAAGCCTTGTCTTTTTTAGTTCGATGACCAAGGTCTCCAAATAAAAACATTTCAAAAATATCGCGATACGTTATTGTTCCTTTAGGCCCTTCGGCTGCTAACATATCAAGCCTATTGTTCAATTCCTTTCTAATGATTTCGTACTCTTTTTTCCAGGGATCAGAGATTCCGGTGTCAGTACATAATTCTGATAAACGGCCAATGGAAATATCGTCTTTGTTCTCTACAAAAAGCCTCAGATTGAACAGAATTGCATCGGTTTTTTCTTTGTCCGGTTGGTGAAAATCAATTTGCCACTTTTTACCGACTTTTTTTATCTCAAGACCAACGATGTTTTCTGTATTGTCCAGATAGGAGTAAGTCTGAATCAATTCTGCACGTTTTATAAAGTCAACTAGCCTTTTTCTGGTTTCTGGTTTCATCGTTACGTTTGTATCTGATTTGACTCTTTCCGGTTTGGCGGGCTAACTATTTTTTTGAGCCACCGTATGTGGTAGCCCGATCTCAGGCTACCATTGGCGGGTTATCGGCTTATGGCGATATATCCCCGCACTTTGGGGTTATAGGCCACAAACACACATCCACTGCAAATATTATAGCACCCCTGTCAAGGTGTTGCCATAACCGCCGTGCGGTTGTAGAATAAAGATAATCTTTTAGCGCGAGGAGACCTTATGAAACGCTGGAACGGCTGGGGCGATGACGGCACATCCTACCCGCTGCCCGAATCGGCAGCGGCTTATCTGTCTGGATTGATCGGCGAAGGTTTGGATCTGGAAGACGCCTCGCTGGAGGAAGTCCTCGCGGCGATTCCCGCCGCGCGCCTCCCCGCGCCACGCCATCCCAGCCTCTCCACTGACCCCGAAGACCGCCTGCGCCACGCCCGCGGACAATCGCTGCCGGATTGGGTCGCGCTGCGTTGCGGGCAGATCGGGAACTTCCCCGACGGTGTGGCCTATCCAACATCTGACGAAGAAGTCCGCGAACTGCTCGCCTACGCCCAAAAGACCGGCGTGAAAGTCATCCCTTACGGCGGCGGGACGAGCGTGGTCGGGCATATCAATCCGCTCCCCGGCGACGCGCCGGTGTTGACCATGGATCTGTCGCGCCTCAATCGTCTGCTCGATCTGGACGAGACCAGTCAACTGGCGACCTTCGAGGCGGGTGTTGTCGGGCCGGAGATCGAAAGGCAACTGAACCGGCGCGGTTACACCCTCGGCCATTTCCCCCAATCCTTCGAACTATCCACCCTCGGCGGCTGGATCGCGACGCGTTCCAGCGGACAGCAATCCTATCACTATGGCCGCATCGAAGATCTGTTCGCCGGCGGGCATCTCGAAACACCCATCGGCGGGCTGGATTTGCCTTCGCACCCAGCTTCGGCCGCCGGGCCGGATATCAGGCAGCTCATCCTCGGTTCGGAGGGACGCCTGGGCGTCATTACGCGCGCCACGCTGCGCGTCCGCCGCCTGCCGGAGACAGAGTCTTTCCATGCTGCCTTCTTCCACGATTGGGAGCCGGGCGTCGCCGCGCTGCAAGCTATTGCTCAAAACGGCATCCGCGTCTCGATGCTGCGTCTATCCAATGCCACGGAGACGACCACCACACTCGCCCTGGCGGGAAAAGATAACCTGGTCAAATGGGCCGATCGCGGCCTGCGGACGTTGCGCTATGGAGAGACACGCTGCCTGTTCGTCTTCGGGGTGACGGGCGGCCGACGAACGGCGCGGCAGGCCTATCGTCTCGCGAGCGGCGTAATTCGTTGTCACGGCGGCCTGCTGACCGGCACGCTCATCGGCCGGATGTGGCGCAAGTCGCGCTTCCTGACGCCGTACCTGCGCAACACGCTCTGGGAGCGCGGCTACGCCCTGGATACGCTCGAGAGCGCCGTGAAATGGTCGGCGGTGATGGATACGGCGAATGAAATTCTGGCGGTCTTGAAAAATGGCTTGACGGATGTCAATGAACGCGTGCTGGCCTTCGCCCATCTCTCGCACGTCTACGCGGACGGCGCCAGCATCTACGTCACATATCTCTACCGCCGCGCGAAAGAGCCGGATGAAACCCTGCGCCGCTGGCAAATGCTGAAGGGCGCGGCCAGCCGCATCATCCTGGCGCACGGCGGGACGATCAGCCACCAGCACGGCGTCGGGCTGGATCACGCTCCTTATCTCGCTGCTGAAAAAGGTGAGCTTGGGATGCGCTTGCTCGAAGCCGCGCGGCGGACGCTCGATCCGCAGGGTGTGCTGAATCCGGGTAAGCTATTAGAGGATTAGCATCGTGTTAACCATCAAGATCCTTGGCTTGCGCCATCCTGAGCGTTACGCCGTCAGGCGGATGGTCTTGTCCGCTCAGAGCGAGTTGCAAGCGCAATATCCCGATCTGGCAGTGGAGATTTCCGAGATCAACAACCCGAGCGAGATCGGAAAATATGCTTTTGTGCTGGTCTTGCCCAGCCTGGTGATCAACGAGAAACTGGTCTGCAGTGGGCGCTTCCCGGCGAAGGATGAGGTCGTTGCCTGGCTGCGCGAAGCGTTATGGTAGCTGCTCCGCATGGCATGGTGGAAGCAGCTACCATTATAGACCTGATTGTCGGGTGCGTTTACGTTTTACGCTTTACGCCTTACGTTTCACGCATCACGTTTTACGCATCACGTTTCACGCATCACATCTCACGGACAACCAACATGTGGACAACAAACTGGCGTGACACCGTCTGGTCGCAACTCGACCGCGAATTCGACCTTGCCATCATCGGCGGGGGCATCACCGGCGCGGGTATCCTGCGTGAGGCGGCGCGGGCGGGTCTGAGCGCGGTGCTCTTTGAACAGCACGATTTTGCCTCCGGCACCTCCAGCCGCTCATCCAAACTCGTCCACGGCGGGCTGCGCTATCTGCGTAACGCGCAAATCAAGTTGACCTACGAGTCGGTGCACGAGCGCGAGCGCCTGCTGAAGGAGGGGCGCGGGCTGGTCTCACCGCTGCCTTTTCTAATGGCAAACTACGCCGGCGATAAAATCCCGGCCTGGGTTTTCGGTTTTGGCTTGAGTCTGTATGATCTGCTGGCGTTGAAATGGAATCACAAGCATTACTCACCCGATGGCCTGCGCGAGTTGTGCCCGCAACTGACTTCGCCGGAAATGGTCTGCGGCTACCGCTACTTCGACGCCCAGACCGACGACGCCCGCCTGGTGTTGCGTGTAATTTTGGAAGCGACAAAGGACGGCGCGCTGGCGCTGAACTATGCCCGTGTGGAAGGCTTGATTAAAGCCGGTGGACGCGCTTGCGGCGTGGCGGTGCGGGACTGCTCGACAGACGGCTCGCAGCGGCGACTCGCGCCTGGTTCCGTTCCCTTCGACCACGCTCAGGGCGAGAAAACGGCCGAGGTGCGCGCCCGGGCGGTGATCAACGCCACGGGCGCCTGGGTGGACGGTTTGCGCAAACAGGTTGAAGGTCCGAAGCGCCTGCGGATTTTGCGCGGCAGTCACCTCTTCTTCCCGTCGAACAAACTCCCGCTGGCGCGCGCCGTCACCTTCCTGCATCCCCAAGACAGCCGCCCGGTCTTCGTCGTGCCCTGGGAGGGCGTGACCCTGGTCGGCACGACCGACGTGGATCACGCCGCCGCGCCGGCGACCGACCTGCGCATCTCGGATGCCGAGGCCGAATATCTGATGGACTCGGTCACATACGCCTTCCCAGGCCTGGATTTGTCACTCGCCGACGTGCAGTCCACGCTGGCCGGGGTGCGGGCGGTGGTGGATTCGGGCAAGGCCAACCCCTCGAAAGAATCACGCGAGTTCGTACTGTGGAACGAGAACGGGCTGCTGACCGTCAGCGGCGGCAAGCTGACCACATTCCGTTTGATGGCGCAGCAGGCATTGCGGGCGATCCGTCCCATGCTGCCAGAGCATGCGCGGCTGGGAAAAGAGATGCGCGTGCTCGATCCTCTGCCGGATGAGATGAAAGTCTGCGGGCAGTTGGAAGCATCCATGCGCTTGCGGCTGGTGGGGCGTTACGGAAGCGAAACCTGTCATCTGATGGATGCCGCGCAAGATGGGGAGTTGAAGCCCATCGGCGAAAGCCTTTCACTGTGGGCTGAATTGCGCTGGGCGGCGCGCGCCGAGGGCGTCGTTCATCTGGATGACCTGCTGGCGCGGCGGCTGCGTCTTGCCATCACCCTGCCCGGCGGCGGGCTGAACGAGATGGCGAAGATCCGCGCCATCGTCCAGCCAGAGTTGGGCTGGGATGACGCCCGCTGGGAAGAGGAGGAAAAGAGATATCGGGAATTGTGGCGGGGGTATTATTCACCGCCGTAGAATCCGAGACCTCCGAGGTCTGAGAGACCTCGGAGGTCTCGCTCCAGCAAAGTGATAAAATAGCAGCGAAGGAGAGATGCTTATGACGACCGAACTGCTCGAATGGGTCAATGCCTATCTCGAAAAAGACGAGGATATCGTCGTTGCCATCAAAAAGATGTGGAACGAGTGGTATGCCGCGCACGAAGAACCATCGCTGGAGGAATTTTCCGCTGCTGTGCTGGCCGACCCGCGCAACGAGGCCGGGCGCGGCGTGGATCACCGCGAGGGCATGGATTGGATGTCGCCGGAGGAACGGGCCGAGTATGAGCGGGAGATGGAAGAAAAAGGCTTCTTTTCCGGCCCGCGCGTTAGATTGAAATCGCGGGAAATCACACGCGAACACATCGCCCGGATGATCAAGAAACACAACGAGCGGATGGAATGGGCGCTTAAACAGGCCCGCGAAGTAATGCCGGATGATATCAGCGAGCCGCAAGAGGGGGAACTTATTGACCTGATCGAGAAGGTCAAGGAATTCCGCAAAGAGTTGCGGAAATTAGGGCTGGAAGCCGAAGACGAGGACAAAAAATAACATGCACATTTTGGTCACCAACGACGACGGGGTGCAGGCGCCCGGTCTGCTGGCGTTAGCGCAGGAAATGCGAGCTTTGGGCAAGGTCACCATCTTCGCGCCCGACCGCAACTGGTCAGCTTCGGGGCACGTCAAGACTTTGGACCGCCCGCTCAGGGTCCGCGAAGTACGCCTGGCCGACGGCTCCCCGGCCTACTCCTCCGACGGCGCGCCCTCGGATTGCGTTGCCCTGCCGCTGATGGATTTCCTCGGCGAGAAGATTGATTTGGTGGTGGCGGGCATCAATCCCAACGCCAACATCGGCCACGATGTGACCTACTCCGGCACGGTGACGGCGGCCATGGAGGCGGTCATCACTGGCGGCGTGCCGGGTATTGCCGTCTCGCTGGATGCGCCGGAGTACCACAGCGGCTTTTTGGATTACAGCGCTGCCGCATCGGTGGCGCGGCGCGTGGCGGAAAAAGTGATCGCCGAGGGCCTGCCGGAAGGGGTGCTGTTGAACATCAATGTGCCGTATTTGAAAGAAAATGAATTCAAGGGATTGATGATCACCCGCCAGGGGTTGCGCCTTTACCGCGACAAACTGGAGCGCCGCCTCGACCCGCGCGGGCGTCCGTACTACTGGATCGGCGGCGATGCTCCCACCGGAGTGGACGAGCCCGGCACCGACTTCGGCGCGCTGCGCGCCGGCTACGTCTCCATCACTCCGCTGCAATTGGATTTGACCGCGCGCGAGGCGATGGAGAAGATGAAGAGATGGGAGTGGGGGTAGAGGAATGTTATATACCGAGAAATTCTTCTTAATTGGTAGAGATCGTACATGGCTTGGAATAGAAAAGTAAAGGCAGTGGATGAGGATTTTGGATCCTGTACTGTGGTGGAGGAAAAATTTGTGACCAATCATCCTGCAGAGATCTTTGGCTATCATATCGGCAATACAACGATAGAAGCCCGCGAGGTTCGGCATAAACACTGGTGCCCATTCATGGAAACCGGTTGCATTAAAACCAGTCGCTCCATTGACTATCCACTTGGCGTCTGCACGATTGTGCATGACGGCATGTTTTATGCCATTTGTTCACATCGCTTTGAAGGTAAAGGGAGTATTGAAGGCGTTCCTTTAGCGTTGGAAAATATCGCGCTCCATCATTTCGGAAACCTGACGGATATTGTGACATTTTCAGATGTAAAATTGCCGAATTACGGCGCAATTAATTTTGTGATTGCACGGCACAAACCATTCAAGGCGGAAATTGAAGATTTTGTCCCGGTAGAGCTGCGGGCGATTTCACCAGCAGGTACTGCTCAATTGGTTCAAAGTATCAATGATTTTATGGCGGGTGTGAATATTTCCAACCAAACGTACCACATGGGCATTAATATTGATCGCACAATCAGACGGTTTCTAGCCGAAGTGCTTGACAAAGGCATTGTTTACGAAACCTGGGGAATAAAATCCTACTGGGTCATACAAGAATACATCTATGCAAATTTGGTCAAGCGGTATGGCTTAAAGCAGGAAGGATTTTCTACAGAAGACGCTTCTCGTTTTGCGCTGCAAGATTTTACCCCGAATGGCGATAGGATTAAATTACAGACCACCCGCTACGTTTCTGTCAGCGTAGACGAAATCTATCAAGTGATGCGCAACGATTCTGGTTTGCCTAGTAAAACGCGGTTTATAGCCGCCTTGAATGACAGACTAAAAAGAACGATTGAGCTTGGAATTCGAAATAAAATTCGATTAAAGTTATAGAAGATTCGATGTCCTCCTTCACTTCCCCTCCCAACCCTCATGCCTTCAACGCCCTCGTTTGGGACCTCGTCCGCCAGATATCGGCAGGCAAAATTGCCACCTACGGGCAGATTGGCGCGCTCATCACGCCGCCGAATGAGATGCCGCTCAAGGATTACGACGCCTTCCGCGCCCGCTGGGTCGGCGGGGCGATGGCCGCCTGCCCGGATGACGTTCCGTGGTGGCGGGTCATCAACGCCCAGGGGAAGATCAGCCTGCGCCCGGGAGCGGAGGAGCAGCGTCAATTGCTGGAAGCCGAGGGCGTGGAATTCGACCAGCGCGGGCGGGTGGATTTGAAGACATACAAGTGGCAGTCGCCAGACAAATTTTTCTGATGGAGTTGACAATGAACAATTTCCTTGCACTGGTTATCACTTTTGCCCTGGCCCTGGCCTGGTTGCGGCTGATGGACTTCGCCGCCCAGCGTGGCTGGATCGAATCACGCTTGAGCCGCAAGCTCATCCATATTGGCACAGGGCCATTGTTTGTCCTCTGCTGGCTGCTCTTCAAAGACACACCCGAGGCGCGCTGGCTGGCCGCGCTGGTGCCATTCCTTATCACCGTCCAGTTTGCACTGATCGGCCTGGGCGTGATCAAGGATGAAGCCTCGGTCAAGGCCATGTCCCGCAGCGGCGACCGGCGCGAGATCCTGCGCGGGCCGCTATTTTACGGCATCGTCTTTGTCGTGCTGACCCTTGTCTACTGGAAGGATTCCCCCATCGGCATGACCGCCCTGATGTTGATGTGCGGCGGCGATGGACTGGCCGACATCCTGGGGCGCGGGCTGAAGTCGGCGAAACTTCCGTGGAACAAGGGAAAATCCTGGGCTGGCTCAGTGGGCATGTTTCTCGGCGGATGGGTTCTGGCGGTTTTCATCTTGGGCATCTTCACGCTGGCGGGTATCTTCCGCGCTCCCTTCGCTGGCGCCCTCGCCCCGATCACTATCATTGCCCTGGCCGGGACGCTGGTCGAATCCCTGCCGTTGAAGGATGTGGATAATATCACCGTCACGCTGGCGGCGGTGGCGTTGGGCTATTGGCTGTTTTAGCAGTTTGTCGGAGAGATGACCTGTAGGGCGGCTTTCCATAGCCGCCACCACAGTCGGCAGGTATGGAAACCTGCCCTACAAGAGGTTTTCTGCTTTAGCCAGGATACGCTGGATGTAGTGTAAAATCCATAGATAGGTTCCTTCTGAGCCATGTTTCAATCCCATCCCTTCACCCAGCTTGCCGAGCGGATTTCGCAGATCAGTTACACCCTCCTGCGCCAGAAACGGCTGCGGGCCGGTTTCCTGCTCCGGCGCGGCATCCTCTACGCTCTCCTGTCAATTCTCGTGGCGGCTGGCTATGTTTTGCTGGTCAGCGGTTTAAGCCTGATCTTTGGCGAGTTCATCGCCGCCAACAACCCCTTGCTCATCGGATTGATGGTCCTGGCGTTAGCCGTCCTCCTGACCCCCCTCCGCAGCCGGTTACAAAAGGGCATTGACGCCCTTTTCCTGCGCGGCCACATCGTCCCGATGTCCTTGCGGGAGGGCGCTCACCAAGAGCATATTCAGGACTTCACCCAGGAACTGACGCGGGCGACGGAGCTATCCGGCATCTTGCGGACGTTACGCGATCACATAATGAATGCCCTGACCCCCGGCCAGTTGCACATCTATGTCTACGATCCGCTCAACGACCGCTACCTGGCCGCGGCAGGAGAAGATGACCGCCCAACCAGCGATATCCACTTTACCCCCAACAACCCGTTTGTCGAGACTCTCCGCAACGCCCACACGGCGTTCTTTATTGACGAGGCCAATCTCCCCGCGAGGCTCCAATCCAAAAAGGTGCGGCTGGCTTTGCTCGGCGCGCAGCTATTCATCCCCCTGTCTGGTAATGAGCGCTTGATCGGTTGGTTGGCCCTCGGCGCGCCTCACTCCGCTGACCGAGTAGGCGCTGTGCAGAATTACACCGGCCAGGATATCTCCTTCCTTAACCTGCTCGGCGAGCAGGCCGCGCTGGCCATCGAACGCGCGCAGGTCGTCTTCGATCTGGAACGACGCCTGCGCGAAATGAACATCCTGGCGCGGGTTGCGCAGGGCGTGAACATCACCATGGCGTTCGATGACATCCTGGAACTGTTCTACGCTCAGACCAAACAAATCCTGCCGTTGGACGATTTGCATCTCACCCTGTACGACAAAGCGAATAATTACTTCTACTACGCTTTCTGTTTGGAAAACGATGACCGGCTGACCGATCGAGAGAACATTCCTCTGCCCCCCAATCAGGGCCTTAGCCCGGAAGTCATCCGCAGCCGCCATTCCATCCTGAGCGAGGATTACGGCCGTGAATGCCAGACGCGCGGCGTCACCCCGCCTGCCAGCGGCGTGTATGCCTGGGCAGGCGTCCCGCTCAACGCAGGTGCGGAGACGATCGGCGCATTGAGCGTCGGCAGCCGGGATGCAACCAGCGTCTATACACCCAGACAGGTGGACCTCATCCAGGCTATCGCCGACCAGGCAGCCGGCGCGATCGTCAAAGCGCGTCTGCTTCAGGAGACAGAGCGCCGCGCCCGCCAGTTGACCACCCTGAATGAAATTACCCGCCAGTTGACTTCCACATTGGAAACCGAACCCTTGCTCCAAAATATCCTCGAGAGCGCGGTCGGTATTCTCAACTGTGAGGCAGGAAGCCTGTTCCTGGTGGACGAGCAGACTGACGAAATGATCTTCAAGGTGACTGTTGGGCCGGTAGCAGCCGACCTTATTGGGCAGCGCGTGCCGGCCGGCAGCGGGATTGTCGGCAAAGCTGTCCAGACGCGTGCACCGGTCATCGTCAACAACGTGCAGGCCACCTCAAACTGGTTCTCGGCTACGGACCAGGATACCGGCTTTGTGACCAGGGCGGTTCTGGCCGTGCCGCTGCAAATCAAGGAGCGCGTCATCGGCGCGCTGGAAGTCATCAACCGCAAAGATGGCCGCCCGCTTGTGGAGGAAGATCAGAACCTGCTGGCTGCGTTCGCCAGCCAGGCCGCGGTTGCCATCGAGAACGCCAAGCTATACACCCTGACCGACCAGGAACTGAATGCCCGCGTGGAAGAGCTTTCGGTCATGCAGCGCATTGACCGCGAGCTTAACGCCAGCCTGGACGTGGCGCGCGCCATGCGCATCACCCTGGATTGGGCCATGCGCCAGTCTGCCGCGCAGGCCGGGTTGATCTGCATTCTCGAAGAGGAGGGCGTGCGCGTGATGGCCCAGCAGGGTTACGAAGATCTGCTCCTCGACAACAAAGACACGCTCCTGCCGCTCAACCAGCCGGCGATGCGCGCCGCGGTCGAGACAGGACAGCCTCAGTGCGTCACCCTGGAGGCGGGTCAGCGTGGCCTTCTGCCGGAGGCGCGCCAACAGGTCGTCGTCCCGATCCGCCGCGAGGCAAACGTCATCGGCCTGATTTGTCTGGAGGCCACCTCCCCCGATTCCCAGCCGGCCGAGTCGGTCAATTTCCTCACCCGCTTGAGCGACCACGCCGCCATCGCCATTGCCAACGCCCAACTGTACAGCGCTGTGCAGGCCGCCAATACTGCCAAGAGTGAGTTTGTCTCGCTCGTCGCGCACGAACTCAAAAATCCGATGACCTCCATCAAGGGCTATGCTGAGCTGCTGGCGGCCAGCGCGGTCGGCCCGATCAACGCGATGCAGACCAACTTTCTGAACACCATCCTCTCAAATGTCGAGCGTATGAATACACTGGTCTCGGATCTAAACGACAATTCCAAGATCGAGGCCGGACGCCTGCGGCTGGAGTTCAAGGCGATTGCCCTGAGTGAGGTGTTAGACGAGGTGACGCGTTCGAGCAAACGCCAGATAGAAGAGAAGAAGCAAATCGTCACCGTCATATTGTCCCCCAACTTACCCAAAATCTGGGCGGATCCGACGCGGCTGGCCCAGGTTTTGATCAATCTGGTCAGCAATGCCAATAAGTACACCCCAGAAGCCGGCGAAATAACAATTGGTGCGGAGCGCAGCAGTAACCAGTGGGATGCCGAGGGCGCGCCGCAGGTGGTCCACGTGTGGGTGAAGGATAGCGGCATTGGCATCAGCCTGGAAGACCAGAAGAAGATCTTCCAGAAGTTCTTCCGTTCTGAAGACCAGAAAGCGCGCGAAGCGCCCGGCACCGGTTTGGGCCTCAATATCACCAAGAGCCTGATCGAGATGCAGGGCGGGCGTATCTGGTTCGAGAGTGAATTCCGCCAGGGGACGACCTTCCACATTACCGTTCCGGTGGCGGAAGGATAGAGGATTTACGATTTGCGATTTGCGATTTACGATTGATTGAAGGAAGAAAGATGACCCTTCTCGCCGCAGTTGGACAAGCGCAAGCTCCGGATGGACGTGAGGCTGGCCTGCAAGCCGCGCATCAGGCGCTCAACCAGCTTGGCAGCGCGTCGTGTATTCTTGGCCTGGTGATTTCTTCTCACCAGTATGAGGCGCAGCAGGTGGTCAATGGGGTCTGCAGCCTGCTCGGGCCGACACCCCTGATCGGCTTCAGCTCGCCAGCCAGCCTGACTTCGGCCGGGTCACACCCCCACTCGGTCGTCGTGGCCCTGCTCTGCTCCAGCGCCGCCAAAGCCGATGTCCAGTGGCTGGCCGGGTACACCCAGGGGGGGCACGAGGCGACTCAGCAACTTACCGGATTGCTCAGCCAGAACCCCACTCAAACCGCCTTGCTCTTCGCCGACGGCTTCAACGTGGATGGCAAGCAGCTATGCGCCAGCCTGCCGCCGGCCGCGCGGTTGGTCGGCGCCCTTTCCTGCGGCGACCTGCACGCCGGGAATGCCTTCCAGATCAGCGGAAAACAGACTGGCTCGAGCGGCCTGGCTTTGGCCCGGCTGGAAAGTGGGATCAAAATTGGCATCGGATATGGGCACGGTTGGCAGCCGGTCGGCAGCCGTTTCCGTGTGACGCGTTCACGCGGCTTCTGGCTGCGCACCCTGGACGGGCGTCCGGCTTCGGAAGCCTATGCCCACCTGTTCGGCTACCCGGCCGGCGATTGGGTCGTGCCGCCCCTCGATCACCTGGTACGACTATACCCGCTGGGCCTGGAAGGACCGGGGGAGGCGCTGCTCATCCGCTCGCCGCTGCGCGTGGAAGCGGACGGTTCCTTCCGCATGAATGCCACGCTGCGCAACGACAGCCAGGCCTACCTGCTGGTCGGCAGTCTCGCCGCCTGCCGCCAGGCGGCGCAGACTGCCACACGACAGGCAATGGCCGCCCTGGAAGGGGCAAAACCCGCCCTGGCGCTGATGCTGGTTGACTTGGCCTGGGGGATGCTCTTCGAGGCTCAACCCGGTGGGGAGGTTGCCGCGGTTCAGGAGGCGCTTGGTGCGGAGGTGCCCATCGCCGGAGGCTACACCCTGGGGCAGATCGTCCCCGGTGGAGAGGGGACACCGCAGTTCCTGAACCAGCACATGCTGGTGGTGGTATTTGGGGAGGCGGGGGAGTAGGATGATTCGTAATCGGGTAAATCAATGGCGCTATTCAAGCTGTGATAGAATCACATGCAAGTGAACTGGCCGCCTGTCCAATCTGCCTAAGGAGAACGCAATGCAAAAGATTGTGTTACAAACATTCCCTTCAGGTATCTCTGAAAACATGCTGTCTGGCTTATTGGATGAGACCAGAGATCGCGAATCCGTTCTGAAAGCCATCCTCCAACGTTTTGAACAGCGCTATGGTGGGTCATTGGAAGAACTGGAATCTCGCCTGAAGCGCGGCGAGGGCCAGGAACATCCCGACTGGGAAGACTCGATTGAATGGCGCAACGCGAGAGAAGC